>DHYP01000006.1:9559-12757 GCA_002414145.1 Methylophilaceae bacterium UBA5127
AATGTGCTTAAGATATGACAGGTTTCCAATGCGCGTTTAATACCATCATCACCCGTGCCTGCATTGGCACATCCAGTATTGACGAGTAATGCGCGTATACCTGCATTTTGAGATAAATGTGTTTTGCAAATCGTCACTGGTGCAGCACAAAAACGGTTTTGCGTGAATACGCCAGCGACGCGACTATTTTGCGGTAACGTGATGATGAGCACATCTTTACGGTTTGGTTTGCGTACATGCGCTTCGGCAAATCCAAGTTGTAAACCTTTGATCGGTAATAATTTTTCTGCTTGAGGAGCGGACAGTTTGACGGGCATTTTTATCTTTCTTTGAATACTAATGCGCGTATTTTAGCGTATTTGCAGATGGCCGCGTTTACTCCAAGGCAAGGAAATAAAAATTAATTTTAGATGAAAAAGAGGATGCCTGATGGCATCCTCTTTTAGAAAAGGCTAAACCTAAACTTTTCTTCTACGTGCCATGAAACCTACTAATGCCATACCTGATAACAACATGCCATAAGTTGATGGCTCTGGTACAGCCGTTACATTCAGCACGCCTGAATATGCGCCGCTCAACGCACCAGATACTTTGCCTCTGATTTGAAGCGTGTAAGTGCCCGCTGCTAAAACAGATGTTGGGTTTAAAACAACAGTAGTCACATCAATCACACCAGGTAAAATTGGCGTCGTTGCAACTGTACCCCAACCCGCACCTGACACTACTGGTGCGCTACCAGTAAGATGTGCACTACCAGTGTATAGGCGAGCTTGCAAATTAGTTAGACCCGCTGAGCTACCTAATGTGATAGACGATGTCACTGAGGATAACGTACCTACTGGAATAGTAAAAGTATAATCGTCGTAAAAATAGTCTGTTACGTTGAATGTGCTATTCAATAAAGGTGTTACCGTACTGCTGGTCGCTTGACCGCTTAATACAGAAAAGCTATTGCCGTAGTTCACAGAACCAGGCAATCCGGTAAGTGTAGTGGCAGAGTCAGCCATCGCGCTGTTGCCAGTAGCACTTAGCGCAAGTGCTAAGATAATGCTGTTTAATTTCATTTTTAAAATTCCTCTTTTGGTCGGTGCTTTTAAAATATTGCTTTATAAATTCTGGTCGGCTGTTCGTGTCTCTTTTAACACCAGTGCATCATATCTTTGGAATATGTCAATAGCTTGTCTGGGTGGCGCATTTTCGTAGTCATTGTGGACTAGAAAAGTGAGTATATATGTGTATATATGCAATGATTTGTTATGCGCAGTAGGTTATCTAGTACATTGTTTAGCAATATGATTTTATTTTGTGCTAAACTCAAACGCTTTGCGAAACCAGTCTTTTGCAAGATTCTTTATAAATTTGGATTGATTGAAATGAAATCAAAACAAAAGCACATCCGCATCGAAAAAATTAAGCTTTTATATTTTCACAGCCTAGTTCCAATCATACTTAGCGCAGTCGCAGGATTGTTCTTGGTGGCCGCATTATGGGGAATGGCAAATCGCCAACACTTGCTCATTTGGTTTGGCATCACCACATTGCTAGCGGGTTTGCGCATTGTGCTTATTAGCCAATTCAAACACAAAAAGCCGCAAGGGGATGAAATTCTATCGTGGGAAAAACCATTTGCAATTAGTTTGCTGATGGTGTTTTTATCTTGGAGTGCTGGGTTGATCTGGATCATGCCCAGAGATAACCTGACCGCAGTTTTTATTTTGAACACTTTTTCGATTGGTTTGGCTGGCGCGGCAATCTCTTGGTACAGTCCTCTGCGTTATTTACAAATGGCAACGATATCTTTAGCCCTTGTTCCAATGATCGTTGTGCTGTTAACCTTGGGCTATCAAGAGACTTTCTGGATTGGTGTGGCTGCTACCTGCATGTATGTTTCTTGTATGCTGACCAGTGCATTGCTGCAAAAAACGTTTAACGGGAACTTAGAGCTTGCCTACGATTTAGAGCTTGCCAAAATGAGTGCGGAGGATATGGCCAGAACAGATGCGCTCACAGGGTTAAATAATCGTCGTGCATTTTTTGATAAAGCGCGCATATTATTTGATTTTTGTAAGCGCAATCAGCAGCCTGTGAGTGCGCTCATGTTGGATGTGGATCATTTTAAAAATATCAATGATAGTTTTGGACATGCTTCTGGCGATGTCGTTTTAAGCCGTTTAGCTAACTTGCTTAAAATCAACTTAAGAGATTCAGATTTGTTGTGTCGATTCGGCGGAGAAGAGTTTGCTGTATTGCTACCTAACACCGTTGGGGTAGAGGCAGAAGAAATTGCCAATCAAAGTAAAAGAACCATGATGAATTCAACTATCGTGCTGGCGCAAGAGAACTTGCTGTCGATTACAGCAAGTTTTGGCGTGTCAGACACGGGTGAAACGCTAGAAGATTTGTTGAGTCATGCGGATAAAGCGATGTATTTGGCAAAAAACAGCGGACGCAATAGCGTTATGATGTATCAGATTTAACTTACGCCCTGCGCCATGTCGTCCCTTGTGGTGTGTCTTCTAAAATAATGCCAGCGTCGGCAAGCTCTTTGCGAATGCGGTCTGCTTCGGCGAAGTTTTTGGATTTTTTAGCAACAGCTCGATTGTTAATTTGTAGTTCAATTTGTTGAGAGGTCAATGAAACCACAGTAATAGAGGCATCGTTGCCCTCTTGTTGAGCATCGATTGTGATTGAATTGCCTTGCAAAAATTCATTTGAGTTACGTTGCAACAAGCCAACCACGCCAGCCAAATTTTTCAATAAACTAGCCGTTTCTATTGACTGAGTTTTGTTGATTTCATTTGCCAAATCAAACAACACTGCCATGGCTTCAGGTGTATTGAAATCATCTTCCATGGCCTCTTTAAACCGCTTGGCTTGTGGTTGATTCCAATCAATCTCTTGGTTGTGGATATCAACATTCCGTAGCGCAGTATAAAGGCGAGTCAGCGCAGTCTTTGCATCATCTAAATGTTTGTCCGAGTAATTAAGTGGGCTACGATAATGTGCGCGCAAGATAAAGAAGCGCACGACTTCTGGGTCATATTTTTGGAGCACTTCGCGTATGGTAAAGAAGTTACCCAAAGATTTGGACATCTTTTCATCATCCACACGCACAAAGCCATTGTGCATCCAATAGTTGGCCATCGTGCAATTGTGGGCCGCTTCCGATTGCGCAATTTCATTTTCATGGTGAGGGAA
>DHYP01000006.1:12924-13265 GCA_002414145.1 Methylophilaceae bacterium UBA5127
ATAGGATCCTGCTTAAAGATGTCTACTTCTACGCGCTCACCAGCGCGCAAATCGTCCAGACTTTTTCCAGAGAGTTTGCCGTAATCATTAAAGCTGCGTACCTTATAAAAAACATCGCCATTGCTTGCTTGATAGGCGTGACCTTTTTCAATCAAGGTGCTAATCATTTGTATCATGCCATCGATATGCGCTGTGGCGCGTGGTTCTATATCGGGCCTGATAATGCCTAATTTGGCTGAGTCATCATCCATCGCATCAATAAATCGTTGCGTAAGCTGATGAATGGTCTCGTTATTTTCATTGGCGCGTTTGATGATTTTGTCATCAATATCGGTAATGTT
>DHYP01000006.1:13365-18378 GCA_002414145.1 Methylophilaceae bacterium UBA5127
CAAAAGTCATACACGGTCATGCCACAGACATACATATGGACTTTGTTGGATTCAATGGGGGTGAAGGTTTGTTTTTCACGCGTGAGTGAGTTGTAAATTTTTAGCATGCGTCACTATTTGCAATCATTGTTAAACTGAAATTAAAGTCAACTAAATAGGCAATAAAGCCTTGTTGGCTATTGTGGTGAGACCTAGCCTATTGATAGAATTAGGCTTTAACCAATACTTAAGTATAACATAATGAATAAATTCGATTACTTCTCAGGTAAAAAGCAAATGAAGTTACAAGTAATGAAGGTGGCTGTTGTTTTGGCGATTGGTATAACTGCGCTCAATCTTGTTGCGGCTGAATCATCTGCCTCAAATGCAGCGCTTAAAGAAATCACATTATTATCTGATCAGGGTAATCAAGCAGCGGCGTTAGATAAGGTCAATGCTTATTTGAGCACAAACCCAAAAGATGCCGAAGCTATGTTTATGAAGGGTGTGATTTTAGTGGAGCTTGGTAAACGTGATGAAGCGATTAAAACATTTACAGACTTAACGGAAAAATACCCCAATTTGCCAGAGCCTTATAATAATTTAGCAGTGTTGTATGCAGATCAAGGCCAGTATGATAAAGCACGCAAAGCGTTAGAAACTGCAATCAAAACGCATCCTAGCTATGCGACAGCGCATGAAAATTTGGGTGATATATATGCGCGTTTGGCTTCAGAGGCGTATGACAAAGCTTTTAAGCTTGATACATCGAATGCCCGCGCACAAAGCAAATTATCCATGATTACTAATTTGTTTGGTGGAAAGTCAACTAATGTCGCCTCAGCTACATCAGTTGCCAGTAAGCCTGTTGACCCAGTAAAATCTGCTGAGGCGACTAAACCTGTCGATATGGCAAAATCAGGCAGTGCCAAACCTACAGAAGTAAAAAAGCCTGAGCCTGCGAAAACAGCAACATCTAGCGACACTCAAGCGCCCATTGCAGATCAAGATGCTGCCGTTATTGAGGCAGTGAATGCGTGGGCAAATGCATGGTCTAGTCAAAATGTAAATCAATACTTGGCTAGCTATGCCGAGGGTTTTAAGACACCAAAAGGTGAGAGTCGTAAGGCTTGGGAAAGTATGCGTCGCGAGCGCGTCTCCGCACCTAAGAGCATCGCCGTTAAAGTGAGTGATACCAATGTAAAAATGGATGGCGAAGATACCGCTAAAGTGAGCTTCCGCCAAACGTATACTGCGAATGGTAAAACAATCAATACAAGAAAAACTTTGGTCATGACTAAAGCCAACAATGCTTGGTTGATTTTGCAGGAAAATGCACGATAACAAACCTGTATTGATGGTGTTTTTTGGATTGCTGATGTTATAAGCTGGATGGATTCTACTGTTTGAAGGGTATAATGGCACCCATGCTTAGAATGAAATTATTATCCTTGTTTGTGCTAGTGTTATCTTCAATCCTGCCTTGGAATGCGACAGCAATTAGCCAAGAAAAAATTGCTACCCGTTTGTTTTCTAAAAACTATAGCGGAAACCTTATCGAAAGCATGCTGGCGCAAACGTTGCTTGAAATTAAACAAGGTAAAGTCAATGATGCACTCGAGACGGTCAATCAGCTCATTGCGACTACGCCTAATTTTAAGCTTGCCTATCTCATTCGTGGCGATTTGCTTTCCTCACGTGCGCGCATGTTAACTTCTTTTGGTGATGCGGGTGTGAAAGATGAGAGCAAGGTTCAGGATTTAAAAGATGAGGCACAAACTCGATTAGAAAGTTATTTGGATAAACGCAAGGATCGTTTATATCCTAATTTATTGATACAGTTAGATGAAACGCAGCAGTATGTGATTGTCGTAGATACCTCTAAATCAAGATTATACCTATACGCAAAAAATCAGAATAACCAGCTGAAGTATATGTCAGATTACTATGTGACAATCGGTAAAAATGGGGTAGATAAAAAGACGCAAGGAGACAAGCGCACGCCAATAGGGGTCTATTTTGCCTCTACCAAACTAAACAAGCCTTTGCCAGACATGTATGGTGGGGCTGCTTATCCATTAAGCTATCCCAATGAAATCGACAGTTATGAGAAAAGAAATGGCTCAGGAATCTGGTTGCATGGCACACCGACCGATACGTATAGTCGACCGCCACGTGCAAGTGATGGCTGTATCGTATTGTCTAATCCAGATATCAAAGCATTGCAGCCCATTTTGGATAGAGGGAACACGCCAGTTCTTATCGTAAATAAAATTGATTGGGTTGAGGCTGGCACGCCAGATGAGTTACAAGCAGATGAAAAGCAGGCGCTAAGTCATGCGATTGAGCAATGGCGTAAAGATTGGGTCTCCCAAGATACCAATCAATACTTGTCTCACTACTCAAAACAGTTTTTTTATAGTGATGGTGGGTTAGGCCAATGGGCAGATTATAAACGGCATATTCAAGCGTCAAAACCGCGTGTCTCAGTTAACCTAAGCAATATCAGTATGTTTAGCTATCCTAATGCCGAACAGTCAATGGTGGTGGTTAATTTTGAGCAGTATTTTAAAAGTACTAGCTTAGAGAATAAAATGAAAAAAAGACAGTACTGGGTGAATGAAAATAACCAATGGAGAATTATTTATGAAGGTGCAGTGTAATGAAATTTCTTAGCAAAAAATTTCTTAGTAGAATAGTTTTGGGCGTGCTGGCACTGTCTAGTATGTTTGTGTTGGAAGTAAGCGCTACTACTTTGGTTGAGTTTGAGACCTCTGCAGGTAATTTTACGGTCGAGCTATACCCAGAAAAAGCACCTAAAACAGTAGAAAACTTTTTGCATTATGTCAATGATAAGTTTTATGACAACACCATTTTTCATCGCGTGATCAGCCGTTTTATGGTGCAAGGGGGTGGATTTGAGCGAGACTTAACAGAAAAGTCAACGCGTGAGCCTATTGTCAATGAGTCAAACAACGGGTTGTTAAATCAAACGGGAACGATTGCAATGGCACGTACATCCGACCCTAATTCTGCAACCGCACAATTTTTTATTAATTTAACCGACAATCAATTTCTGAATTACACCAGTCCTGAGCCAGACCGAATTGGTTACTGCGTGTTTGGTAAGGTCGTACATGGCATGGATGTGGTACATAAAATTGGCATTGTACCAACATCGACGATGAAAGGATTTTCAGATGTGCCAATTAAACCCATTATGATTAAGCAGGTCAGGGTCAAGCCAGTCGCGGATAAGTAATTTTATTTTTTTAAAGGATTATATTTTGGTTAAATTTTCCACAAATTTTGGTGACTTCACCATCGAACTCAACCCAGAAAAAGCACCAGTTACAGTCGCTAATTTCTTAAGCTATGTTGAGAAAGGGTTTTATGAGGGGGTGATTTTTCATCGAGTCATCAATGGCTTTATGGTTCAAGGCGGCGGGTTTGATAGCAATATGAAACAAAAGCCAACTGATGCACCTATTAAAAATGAAGCAGATAATGGTTTAAGTAATGATGCTTATACGATTGCGATGGCACGTACTTCCATTCCTGACTCTGCTAGTAGTCAATTTTTTATCAACGTCGCAGATAATGAGTTTCTGAATCATACTGCGCCTACCCCCAATGGTTGGGGCTACTGCGTATTTGGTAAGGTGGTAGAAGGCATGGATGTTGTTGATAAAATTAAAGCAGTTAGTACGACAACGCGTGCAGGCCATCAGGATGTGCCTGTAGAACCAGTAGTTATTCAACAAGCAATTGTTTGTTAGTGATGCAGATGGCATAGATGGGATTCACTTTATTTATCTCCGATTTACATCTATGCCAGTCTAGACCACATGTGACAACAGCATTTTTATCATGGTTAAAGAGTGCTGTGGTAAAAGCAGATGCGCTCTATATCTTAGGGGATTTTTTTGAGTATTGGCTTGGGGATGATGCAATTGAGAAAGACTTTCATCGTCCGATAATAGTAGCACTACACGAGATTACCCAGCTTGGAATACCAGTTTATTTAATGCACGGAAATCGTGATTTCTTAATCGGCACGCACTTTTTAGCGCTAACGGGTACTCTGTTGATTGAAGATCCCTCTCATGTTCAGTTGTATGGGAAATCTGTTGTGTTGACGCATGGCGATACCATGTGCACAGATGATGTTGGATATATGGCATTTAGGGAGACAGTGCGTAACCCATTGTGGCAGAATGATTTTTTAGGTCAATCTATAGAAAATCGGTTAGCATATGCACAACAAGCAAGAGTCACGAGTAGTGCAGAAAAATCCTTAAAAAATGCTGAGATTATGGATGTCAATTCAGTTGCCGTAAATGATATGTTGCGTCGCTACAGTTACCCAGCGATATTGATTCATGGGCATACACATAGACCCGCTAGGCACGACCATGAAGTTGATGGACACGTATGCCAACGTTATGTACTGGGAGACTGGTATGATCAAGGTAGCTATTTGAAAATGAATGCGGATACAACTATTGAGATCAACAGGGTATAGTCGTCGACTTGACCTCAAGATTAGACTTCAAGGTTAGAGATGAGTGAGCTTATGAAATCAATTTTAGTATGCACAAATCATAGAATGAATCCAAATCAGCCTTCTTGTGGTGCTAAGGGAGCGCAACAACTCAAGGAAAAAATTGCAGAGGAAGTGAGTAAGGCAGGGATTGCAGTTGGTGTGAAAGAGATTCAATGTTTAGGAGAGTGCGACGTTGGTCCTAATGTGCGATTAATACCTGGGGGACAATTTTTCAAGCAGGTAGATGCGCATCATTTAAAGGAAATTCTTAAAGCCGCTAAGGCTTTTTCCAAAACTTAATCAACTGTATAACCTAAGATTTTAGATTCATCAATTTCATCAATTTGTTCAGGGTCTAAAAATTTCTCAGCATATTTCAGATAAATTTTTTCACGAATGAATAAATCAAAAATATCTGGATCAACGTGATTGTTCAGTTTCATCTTACCAAGAATATTCAAAGTTTCAGAGAGTGCCTTAGCCTTTTT
>DHYP01000006.1:18391-18967 GCA_002414145.1 Methylophilaceae bacterium UBA5127
GGTCTGTCTTTGGAAGTGAGTGCTTCAAAAATATCAGCAATGCCCATGATGCGTGCAGGAATCGACATTTGCTCACGTTTTAACCCTTTGGGGTAACCAGTACCATCCATGCGTTCATGATGACCGCCTGCATACTCTGGCACGCGCCTTAAGCCTTTGGGGTAAGGGAGTGACTCCAGCATGTTAATAGTCACCACAATGTGGTTGTTAATGATTTTGCGCTCTTCAGCAGTGAGTGTGCCTTTAGGGATAATGAGGTTATACACTTCATCATCCGTGAGAAATTTAACGGACTGTCCAGCTTCATTCAGGTAATGATAATTTGCAATCTCACGCACCCGCGTTTGGTCACTGATGCTCATTGACTCACTGCCATGGTTCGCTTTGCGAATAAAGTTTTTATCGTCATCCAGTTGTTTTTTGATGATATTGATTTCATGCGCTAAATGTTTTGGATTGATAATTTTTCCATTCGCTTGTGCTTCTATGATTTTGTGTAAGTGAGATGCCTCACGTTGTGACTTGAGCAGCTCAAAGCGATCATCAATCAAATGGATGCGGTCAAAAATGGTTTGT
>DHYP01000006.1:19018-22447 GCA_002414145.1 Methylophilaceae bacterium UBA5127
GTGACTTTTCCACAATCGTGTAGCCAAGCTGCTATTTTGAGCTCATAAAGCTCATTTTCATTCATATGAAAGTCTTTAAGCGGGCCATGCTCAGTATTAATCGCAGCTTCGGTAAGCATCATAGTAAGCTCTGGCACCCGCTGGCAATGCCCGCCAGTGTAGGGAGATTTTTCATCAATGGCATCTGCGATGAGTTTAATAAACGATTCAAACAAGCGTTTAAGGCCACTAATGAGTTGATGGTTGGTGAGTGCAATTGCAGCCTGAGAAGCAAGAGATTCGACCAAACGCTGGTTGTCCAAGGAGAATGGAATAATTTCATGAGTGCTCGGATCGGTTGCATTGATCAGTTGCAGCACTCCAATCACTTCATGCTCATGGTTTAACATGGGCACTGTTAAAAAAGATTTTGAACGATAGCCAGTCAGTTCATCAAAGGTACGTGTGCCAGTAAAATCAAAATCCTGTTGCGTGAGATAGGCATCGTCAATATTGACCGTGGTTTTTTTGATGACGCTGTATGCGGCCACCATACTCAGGTTAGGCTTGCCGTCATTCAAATAGACAGGTAATGGTTTATAGCTGATGGGTTTGCCAGTTGAGCCCCCTAATGCAACGTTTAAGGAGGTGTTACGCATGATTTCGAACTGAAGCGTATCGTTTTCTGTCACTGAATAGAGGGTGCCTCCATCTGCGTGTGTGAGTTCTTGCGCACTGACCAGAATCATTTCAAGTAAGCGACCAGTGTTTTGTTCAGCAGATAGTGCTACGCCGATGGAGTTAAGTCGTTCTAATTTGTTTAAGATTTGCTGGGATGACATGAATTTTTCAAGAAAAGAGAAATGCATTACCCATATGAAAATTCCATTCTAATGCCAGACACTTCTAAAACATCGTGGTCTTTGAGGCCATAGGAGAGTACATTGAGTGGTGCCCCGTTGATGCTTGCTTGCTCATGACCTTCAACTTGGCTTAAAAAGTAGCCATTGGTTCTTTTGGTAATAACGACGCGTTGTTCACCTTCTTTACCAAGCGTAGTCATCGTTTTGCTTAAAGTAAGTGCTGAACCATTGCTGTCACCACTTAATATGAGTAGCTTTGCTATCGGAAGTACAGACTTTTGTACGGATGTGGGTAGCGGTGTGGTTTGCGAAAGTTGCTCATCCTCTGGCTTCATTGGCCTTGACATTTGAATGAGTGATTTCAATGAGGGCGGTTGCGTATTGGGAGTTTTATCTAGGGGAGTAGAGCCCGCTAGCCGATCTTCTACGGCAGCGTCTGCAACATTTTCTTGAATATATTTAAATTGATGGCGACCAATTTCAATCACATCCTGATGATTGAGTACCTGTTTTCTGACTGGTTTTAAATTGATGAATGTGCCATTGGTACTGTTAGCATCTTCAAGTACAGAGTCTTTGCCTATGGTGGTAATGTGCGCATGAAGACCACTTACCGCTAAGTTGTCGATGATAATGTCGTTGTTTTGCCTTCTACCAATAGTAATACGCTCTTTGTTAAGCGCGTATTCTCCAATGACTCTATTATCCAATGTACATATTAACTTAGACATGATTAGCCTTTATCTACCACTTTTTTAGTATATTTTTGTACCAAGTTGATTTCTTTAATGAAAACTTTTGTACCACTTCTATTAATATCACAGAAATATTATCTTTACCACCATGGAGATTGGCTTTTTGTACTAAGGCGTTTGCGGCCTGTTCTAGTTTGCCTTTAGACTCCGCCATAATAGTCTCTATTTCTTCATGTTCTAACATGTCAGATAGGCCATCAGAGCATAATAGGTAAATGTCACCTACTAAAGTATCGTAAGTATTCAGCTCTAAATCTGCCGCAGCATCAATCCCGAGTGCTTTAGTGACAAAGTTTTTATATGTCGCAAATTTTGCTTGCTCTGGTGTAAGCAAACCAGAGTCTAACTGCTCTTGCAGCAGTGAGTGATCATTTGTGATTTGCTCGAGTGCTTGGTCTCGGAAGCGGTAGGCTCTTGAGTCACCGATGTGTCCCACAATCACCTGATTATCGATAAACAAGCTGAGTACTAATGTTGTGCCCATACCTGCACATTGCGCTTGTGCTTGTGAGACTTGAAGAATGGCTTTGTTGGCGGCATTGACCGCGTCGATAATATGAGAGGAGGCATTGCTTGCGTCAATGCAGTGTCCTGAGTCAAAAGCGTTTTTAAAGCAGGCTTTAAGTTCTGCCGTGATTGTCAGTGCGGCCATTTGGCTAGCGACATCGCCTGCATTGTAGCCACCCATGCCATCAGCCAAGAGGGCTAAACCTATGGAGCTATCGCTGGCGATGGAGTCTTCATTACGTAAGCGTAACTTTCCAGTGTCACTTAGTCTTGCAATGTGGAGCGCGTTTTCTAAATAGNNCAATAGTTCATGATAAAAGTTTAATTAAGCAGTGGCCAATTTCTTGAGCAACAGATTTGCCGTTGCTATAGCGTTTATTGGGGTCTTTTTCGAGTAGTTTATTGATGATTATAGAAAGATCAGGAGGTAAATCTGGATTCAGCTCAAGGATGCCTTTCTGTGTTTGATTACTGATGTTATACATTAAGTTAGCCATAGAGTCTCCCTCAAATGGTAATTGCCCTGTGACCAGCTGGTACATGGTAGTGCCTAATGCAAATAAGTCTGAGCGACCATCCAGCTTTTTGCCAGATAGTTGTTCTGGGGACATAAAGTTGGGAGTGCCCAACACCATCCCAGTTTTAGTCTTAGAGGCATCAGTAATGCGTGCAATGCCAAAATCAGTCACTTTTACCAGTTCGGTTTCTGGTTCATACATAATATTGGCAGGCTTAACATCACGATGAATCACATGATGTTGATGGGCGTAGTCTAATGCTTCAGCTACCTTAATCATAATGCCGAGTAATTTAGGCAAGGGCAGCAAGTGCCCTCTTTTGGTGTTTTCGTTAAGATCATGGCCTTTGAGCAACTCCATTGCGATGTAGGCTAAGTCATGCTCTTCACCAGCATCATAAATAATGACGATATTAGGATGGCTAAGTTTTCCCGCAGTCTCTGCCTCTCTAAAAAAGCGTGACCGTACAAGATCCAGCTCGGTAGTCTCAAACGTTTGGTTAAGATCTAATGTTTTGATGGCAACTTGTCGGCCAATTTTGGGATCAACGCCAAGATATACAGTGCCCATGGCACCTTTACCAAGTTCTTTTTCGATTTGATAACGGCCAAGCATAGGCTTTTCTACAGACTCATCTGTAGCGAGTAGAGTGCTTAATGTTTTGCTAGGGCGATGACCTCCAAGGATGAGCGTATCTGACATCCGTTTAGAGGAAGTGATGCGTTGTTTTAGATCTTTATAATCCGCCTGGTATTGAGCCATATAGGCAAACACCGCTTCAGCTTTGTTAAACTGGCGTTTGCGTTC
>DHYP01000006.1:22457-23517 GCA_002414145.1 Methylophilaceae bacterium UBA5127
TTCAAAGTCTAGGCCCAAATTATAGAGTGCATCCATTAAACTATCATCCATTGTACATTTTCTAAAACGATCAAAGGCCATATCGAGTTGCCCTTGACTTTGTAGCATAAGCGCTAGATTTTTGTTGCTTTCAGAAGACTCCGCTTCCGATCTATCTTTTACGCGTTCTGTTAATAAGTATCGTTTGGTGCTGAGTAATACATGCCCGAAAATTAACAGTGAGAGAGGCATCATTAGCTGTATCCATAAACCATAATGAGTCATCAGAATAAAGTGCGTAGCTAGAATTAGCATAATGAAGATTAAACTGATCCACGTAGCCATTCCCGCACTTAGCTTAGGCAAAAAATATACCAAGTAGATGGCAATAATTAGCCATGACACTAACTCCGCTAGCATGGCCCAGTCTGGAGTGATAAAAAAGTCCTCATTTAGGATGCTTGCTACTGTGTGCGCAAGCGCCTCGATGGGAGGCATGCTGGCTGAAATGGGTGTGATTTGCATATCACCACTTCCAGTCGCCGCCATGCCGATTAGTACGATTTTATTTTTGTATTTTTCTGATGAAATTTTGCCACTATAGACATCATAGAATGAATCCATCGGAAATTGTGAGCGTCCCTCTTGGTTGGAGTAAAAGAAGCTTCGCATTTGTAAGGCGCTATCTGTTGCAATATTCAGTTTGCCGAGTTTAATGCCTTGCCCTAGCTTGATTTGAACATCCTGTGGATTTAAGTTGTGGTATACCGATGCGATTTGCATCGCTACTGAGGGGTAGTATTGGTCAAAGTATTGTATGACTAATGGTTCCGTGCGTATGGCACCATCAATGTCAGGGTTATAGTTTAGATGGCCAATCGCCCGCGCATGTATGGCTATGGGTTCAATAGGTGGCGTAGCCGCAAGTGCTTGAATCGGAGTCAAACGCTCCCTAACCGCATGTACTTCATCAACAATATGATGCAAGCTGTATTTGGTCACATAGCTTGGTAGGCTATTGTCTGGATTGCCTTGAGGGGTTCCAAACTTAAATGGCATGGCCAATACCACGTTATTTGCG
>DHYP01000006.1:23565-24517 GCA_002414145.1 Methylophilaceae bacterium UBA5127
TCAGCTTTATCTGCGCCTCTTGTACTAAATGGTTGAGGGCACTTTCTTGACCAACTTTGTTGGTTGGATTGCGTTTTAAGTAGGCATCAATTTGATTGATGTATTCAAGCCCAGGATCAACTTGCGGCTCCAAGAAAAAGACTGTATTACCTACGACTTTGGAAGAGGACAACATGTCAATAATTTTTGCGTGCACATTGCGTGACCAAGGCCATCTGCCTATATTCTTAATGCTTTCATCATCTATAGCGATGATAGCAATTTGATCTCCAGCTTCGTGATAGGACGCTTGCACGCCAAGGTCATAAGCTTTGCGTTCTATTGCCTGTATGAGTTTACTATTGCTGAGAAAAAGAAAAACAAGTGATAGTCCGAGCGCAATCATCCAATCAGATTTTAATAAGCCTTGTTTCACTTTTTATCGACTCGGATGTTTATCTCAGTGAATCTGATATTATCATTTCCTAAATTCTAACGGTCTGGCCACAGCAGCTAATTTATCTAAGACACCATTAATGTATTTGTGACCATCAATGCCACCATAAATCTTGGCCAGCTCTACGCCTTCATTGATGGCAACGCGATACGGAATGCTCACGTCAAAAAACAACTCATACGTTGATACGCGTAAGATGGCGTGTTCAACTGGACTTAACTCTTTAATGGATCTGTCAATAAACAGAGCGATTTCCTGATCAAGTTTTTCCACCTGTGCAGATACCCCTTCAAACAATTGTTTAAAATAGGCTTGATCGGTTTTGATGTAGTCAGGGTCTTCTTGCGCATCTAAAGCGATTTGTTTCGCTTCGCCCGCATTCAACATGCTTCTGTAAATGGCTTTTACCACCAGCTCACGTGCTTTACGTCTGTTCTGACTTGGTTTGCTTTTTTTTGAGCTGGTTTGTGCGCTGTCATTTGTATTGCGTGTGGTCATAGCGCGGACACCAAATTT
>DHYP01000006.1:24575-30467 GCA_002414145.1 Methylophilaceae bacterium UBA5127
AATGCGCGCTTCAGCTTGTTCGTCGCTATTGGTTGTGAGTACAGCGTTAGCCACGGGGATGCCTGTGTTAAGTTGGACTTCTGAAATGCCATGTGCCGATTCATTAGAAACAACTTCAAAGTGATAGGTTTCACCACGGATAATCGCCCCTAAGGCAATTAAAGCATCATATTGCTCAGTAAGCGCCATGTGCTGTAACACCACAGGAATTTCTAATGCGCCTGGCACTGTCGCAGTGGTAATATCTTGGGCATTCACGCCTAATTTCAATAGTTCTTGGTGACATGCGCTTAGCAGACCATCACCAATGTTGCTGTTGAAGCGAGACAGTACAATGCCAATTTTTTTGCCTTTGCCATCTAAATTAACCGCAATTTTGTTCAATTTATATCCTAACTGATACTAAAGTGCGTATTTTAACCCAATATGGTTACTTTACTGATTGGCCTAGGCTAAATATTGGTATTAACTGAATAATCCCCATGCTTTTTGCAGCGTGACGGAAACGCCATAGGAAATGGGAATCAACACGGCTAGCCAAGCAAGTATCACAATCACATTTGATGCAGGATCCTTTGTTTGGTCGCCGCTGTTGCTTTGATTGCTTTGCAGGGAGGATTCGTGGCTGATTTTGCGCACATCTGCAAGCTCTTTGTCACTCATCGCATAGCGTTTGTCTACAGGCTTCACTAAGAAGTTGGCGATAAACCCAATAATCATTAATGTTGCTAGCACTAAGAAGATTGGGGCATATATTTGATTAAATGGTACACCTGCTTCTAGTCGTGTGTCGTGCATATAATTCACAATGACTGGCCCCAAAATACCTGCTGTCGACCAAGCCGTCAGTAATCTGCCATGAATAGCACCTACAAACTGCGTGCCAAACATATCCGCTAAATAAGCTGGAATAGTGGCAAAACCACCACCATACATCGATGCAATAACGCAAAATGCGCCAACAAATAACGCGAGTGATTTTAACCCGGCCACATAAGTTGCAGTGCAGTACATGAGCGCACCTAAGACAAAGAAAATGAAATAAGTACGTTTGCGACCTAATTTGTCTGAAGAGGTAGCCCATGCAAAACGGCCAAAAATATTAAATAAAGAAATAATCCCGACAAAGCCAGCCCCCACTGCAGCGGCAGCGGCAGTAAGAGCCTCATCTTTTTTAATATCAGCAAAACCAATGTCTGGCTGCCCAATTAGAGCACCACCAAACGTTTCTTGTAACATCGGTGCGGCTGCGCCAATAATACCAATGCCAGCAGAAACATTCATACATAACACAATCCATAACAACCAGAACTGTGGGGTTTGATGCGCCTTGTTTAAATGGACATGGTGCGTAGCAATCATGCTGTTTTTTGCATTGTCTGGAGGTGCCCAGTTTGCAGGTTTCCAGCCTACTGCTGGAACACGGTAGCCTAATGCACCGCATGTCATAAAGATTGCGTATATAAAGGCAAGTACTACAAAGGTTTGCCATACTCCTGGGCTTACTGGCGTAGCAAAATGTGCCATTAATTTTGTAGCGAGCGGCGAGCCTATCATGGCACCACCACCAAAACCCATAATAGCCATGCCTGTAGCCATGCCGCGTCTATCAGGGAACCATTTGATTAATGTAGAAACTGGGGAAATATAGCCTAACCCTAATCCAATACCGCCTATGACACCACTTCCTAGCCACATTAGCCATAGTTGATGGCTATAGACGCCATAAGCGGAAAGCAGTAATCCACCGCACCAGCATAGCATAGAGACCAAACCAGCCTTTCTTGGGCCTTCACGCTCTAGCCAGCCACCCCATAATGCTGCGGAGCAGCCAAGTAACACAAAAAATAATGTGTACATCCAACCTAAGTCAAATTGTGTCCAGTTACAGTCTGTAGCAAATAAAGCTTTAGCAGTTCCTGAAAGCTTATCTCCAAACGTGGTGGCCCCCGCTGCACAGGCTGCGAGCGGTTTGCCATCTTCACCGACTAGTGCGTTGCCAAGCGGTTTCCAGAATACGCTAAATCCATAAGCCATGCCAATAGACAGGTGAATTGCTAACGCTGCTGGCGGTACTAGCCAGCGATTAAAAGTAGCGTTAGCAGTAATACGTTCTTTGGATAAAAAATCAGACATCTTGCCTCCACACAAAACAGTAATTTTTAGTACATTTATAACACATTCTTACAACCAGTTACACACTTTTACAAAATAAAAGAAATGGCAATTAACCTTTGCAATTTAACAATTTCAAGGGTTTAATATTTGTCATGAATCTGTCATATGACAGTCATAGAATGCAGTAACTAAAAATAGTAAGGGTCAATCAATGTCTGCAAATATTTTGGTGGTGGAAGATGAGCCAGCAATTCAAGAGTTGCTAGCTCTGAATATTAAGCAAGCTGGCTACAATGCATTACGCTCTCTAAGTGCAGAGCATGCACAACAATTACTGCGTGAAACGTTACCTGATTTAATTTTGCTGGATTGGATGCTACCAGGGATGAGTGGCATTGAATATGCAAGACGATTGAAGTCAGACAATCTGACAAAGTCAATTCCTATTATTATGTTGACTGCCCGTGGCGATGAGTATGATAAAGTCCGTGGTTTAGAGGTGGGTGCAGATGATTATGTAACCAAGCCATTTAGCCCACGTGAGTTGAATGCACGCATTAAAGCAGTGTTAAGACGTCGTGCGCCCCAAATGACCGATGATCCAATAGAAGTAGCAGGTTTGTCGTTAGACCCTACTACACATCGCGTGAGTGGTAATAATGTCAATATTTCGCTAGGTCCAACTGAGTTTAGATTACTGCATTTCTTTATGAGTAATGCAGAGCGTGTACACAGTAGAACTCAGCTTTTGGATAAGGTTTGGGGCGATCGGGTGTTTGTGGAAGATCGAACTGTCGATGTGCATATTCGTCGCTTGCGCAATGCTTTGATGGCTTCTAACCATCATGATTTAATTCAGACGGTACGTGGTTCTGGCTATCGCTTTTCTGCTCAAACAGTGGAAAAAACCACATAATAATAAGCAAAAGTTTAACAATCAGTAGTTAAAATTAAAAGCCCACTACAAAGTGGGCTTTTAATTTTTAAATTGTGTTTAACTTCTATACATCTATTGGCAAATCTTCATCAAAGGATTGCTCTGTAATCGAGAACGGTTGTACCTCGGGGTGAATTTTCTTCACAATATTTTTTTCTTTCTTGTAGAAAGTGTTAAAAATATTTCTGAGTACACGCTCATAATTAATTTCTGTAGAGAGTGGCCGCCACTGCATATTATCTAAGCTGTAGTCTGTATATATTTTATACTTGAGCGTTAAGTCAGCCGAACTCATTTGATAGTTATAAGCCGCAATCGTTGCTCCATAACGATTGGCCCAGATGAAGAATGCCATTTCCAAGGTGCTCAAATTGGGTGGCATTTTTAAATTACCCTCTTTAATTGCAAGATGAATACACTCTTCAATGAACGAGATGAGGTTGTTAATGCGATCGTCTAAAATAGCATTTAACTCTACATCCACGGCCATTCTGTTGACTTCTGCATTGGCAATAAAAATGCATTTGTAATAGATAGGTTCTAATCGATTGCACAATACATGGGTTGCATATAAGATCAGTAGCCTTTCTCGAGACAAAGCGTCGTATTCTGCTGCTTTTTCCATTAAAGCAGACCAGTAATTAAGGCCTTTAATGCCTAAATACGTAATGAGCGTTTCTTTAGAAGGGAATAGCTTGTAGAACGTCCCTCTTGAAATACTACTTTTTGAGATGACTTCTTGTAGCGTGAGTTCTTTAAGTCCCTTTTTTGAAATAATTGTTTCCGCTATTAACAATATTTCATCTAATCTTCTCTCAATTGCGCGTCTTTTTCGTGATCTTTTTTCAGTCATTGATGTAAACGGTATCCATAAGTGTTACTAAAATTTACACACGTATAAATTATTTTTTATTATGTACACGAGTATAGTATATTTGTCACATAAATATACAAGTATTATTAGACAACAAACTTGAGAATAACGCACGTTTTTGTTAGTTTAAAAAGTAAGTGTTCTCACTATTGTATTCTGAGAAAAATGTATTCAATACCATATTGATTTCAATTGGCTGGTAATTTGGGTTTTATATTGATTGATACACATTCAATCTTATTGACATCGTAAAGAGGTGGTCGTGCTATCGTGTTTTTGAGTGAACAGGCTAGAATAGCGTCTATGCAACTACCTCCAGAAATTAGACCACATCAATCGGTACCTTTATTGCAGGCGCTGCACATCCTTACGCGTGATGGCAAACTAAATCAAGACAGTCGTCGCAAACTCAAGCAGGTTTATCATTTGGTAAATTTTATTGAGCCTTTGCTTAACGATGTGTTATCTGCTGAGTCTAATCCAGTATTGGTTGATCATGGTGCAGGAAAGTCCTATTTGGGTTTTATTTTGTATGATTTACTTTTAAAACAATTGTCTGTCGGGCACGTGATTGGTATTGAAACGCGAGCTGATTTAGTAGAAAAGTCTCAAGCGTTAGCCCAAGCATGCGCCTTTGAGCGTATGGCGTTTCAACATTTATCGGTTGCGGAGTCGATGGTCGCTGACACGATTCCTAAAAAGGTTGATATTGTCACTGCTTTGCATGCATGCAATACAGCCACAGATGATGCGATTCAATTTGGCATCACAAAGCAGGCGCAATATATGGTGTTGGTACCTTGCTGTCAGGCGGAGGTGGCAGAGGTGATGCGCCTACATAAGGCAGAGAGTTTAAGTAGTACCTCTTTAAGTGAGCTTTGGCGTCACCCTATTCATACCCGTGAATTCGGCAGCCATGTAACCAATGTATTGCGCTGCTTGCAGTTAGAGGCACATGGCTATCAGGTGACGGTGACGGAGTTAGTGGGGTGGGAACATTCCATGAAGAATGAACTGATTATTGCCAAGTGGATTAATCAGCCTAAACGTAGTGCGCAGCAACGCCGGACAGAGATTCTTCAAGCATTTAATCTAGAATCGCTCAGTAGTCGCTTTTCATAAAACTTCAATTTTTCTTTCGCAAGGGTGTCACAGTAACCATTCATACTCTTTTCTTAGAAAGGGAAGGTCATGAATTACATTGTGAGCAAATATCGGTATCGAACTGTCAGTCGAGAAGAAACAGCAAGTGCTTTATTTCATCGTCCTATCAACATTACAGAACATAACAGCCTATTTGAAAATGTCCATCTTGGCGTTGGTGCAATGATGCCAAATGATTTATCCCCCGCTATGTTAGGCGAGATGGCGCAACTCATTACTACGCATTATTGATATTCGACGCTTCTAAATATTCGGGCATACTTTTTTGTATGGTCTAGCATAATCGCTTTAAAGTATCATACAATTTGTCTATATTTTTTGCTATCAGGCTAAATTGGTGATGAGATGAGCATGCGAATTTTTTTAATCATATTGATTTACGGTTTTTTCAGCTTAAATGCACAGGCGACTAAACGTTTGCCTGAGACATTTTCTCAGTTCATTGATATGACTGGTGTATACGATTGCACGGGAGATGATGCGCACGAAGGAAAGTACACGGGTACAGTCACCATGAAGCTTAAGCCTGAACATACTAAAGGGGTTTATGCGAGTTATGACTTTAAGTTAGAAGTGCCTGGATATGGTACATATCTAGGTCATGCGGCTGCTAATGGCAATATGGTGGCGATGCATTTTGCGCTGACAGATCCCAAAACTAAAGATTTTGGTACGGGTATTGCGCAGTTTCAGTACAACAAACAAGGCAAGTTAGGTTTTCATAAGTTTTACTATGAGCCCGAGTTTAAAGGCGGCAACACTGGTTTAGAAGACTGCGTAAGAAAAGATTAAACGTTTG
>DHYP01000006.1:30513-34619 GCA_002414145.1 Methylophilaceae bacterium UBA5127
GATGAGTACGCCACTTCAATTAATCTCCCAACTAGAAAAGCAGTTGCCTCAATGCATGCTGGTAGACCGTTACCCGTTGCGTCGACGCTTGCTGCAAGCTAAAGAGCTGCTTAAGCAAGGCAAGTCTATAGATCAATCGCTGATTGAAATCGCACGCAAACTGCAGGTTTCTATTAATCGATATCAAGACCGTTTTACACAATTACCTAAACCAGAGTACCCTTTAGAGCTTCCTGTAAGCAGTAAAAAAGCAGAAATTGCTGCTGCGATACAAAAGCACCAAGTGATGATTGTATGTGGTGAAACAGGTTCAGGTAAAACTACGCAGTTGCCTAAGATTTGTCTGAATTTAGGCAGAGGTGTTGCAGGTTTAATCGGCCATACACAGCCGCGCCGCATTGCAGCACGTTCGGTGGCTAGCCGCATTGCACAAGAGTTAAATTCACCGCTTGGTCAGGTGGTGGGTTACAAGGTACGTTTTAACGATAAACTTTCTGAATCCAGTTATGTCAAGCTGATGACGGATGGTATTTTGCTGGCCGAAACGCAAGGTGATCAGTTTCTAAATGCGTATGACACGATTATTATCGATGAGGCACATGAGCGTAGTCTGAATATTGACTTTTTGCTTGGTTACCTAAAGCAACTCTTACCTAAACGCCCAGATTTAAAAGTGATAGTCACTTCTGCCACTATTGATGCAACGCGTTTTTCAAATCACTTTGTAGGTGCGCCAATCATCGAAGTTTCGGGCAGGACTTACCCAGTTGAAATTCGTTATCGCCCATTAGGTAAGGCTGGGTTTCGATCTAAAGAAATCTCTCAGGCTGACAATGCCCAATTTGATTTAGATGACGATACAATTTTTGGGATAGCCCGTAAAGCCAAAACCGAAGCGCGCTGGCTCGAAGAGGATGACGAAGAGGAAGCCATAGAAGAAGCCATTTTAGATGCGGCAGATGATTTACTGCGTCAGGGCGATGGCGATATTTTGGTGTTTTTGCCAGGTGAGCGCGAGATACGTGATGTTGCTGACCATTTGCGCAAATATCAAGGACGTTCAGCGAAGCTAAAGCATATTGAAGTGTTGCCATTATTTGCACGACTCTCTATCGAAGACCAGCAAAAAATATTCAAAAGTCACAGCTCACGCCGCATTGTGCTGGCGACCAATGTAGCAGAAACGTCACTCACTGTGCCTGGTATTAAATATGTAATTGATGCAGGGCTAGCGCGGGTGAATCGCTACAGCCCGCGTGCCAAGGTAGAACAATTGCAGATAGAAAAAATCAGCCAAGCAGCGGCCAAACAAAGAGCAGGGCGCTGTGGACGTGTTTCAAACGGTATTTGCGTCAGGTTGTACTCAGAAGAGGATTTTAATAATCGCCCAGAATTTACTGAACCGGAAATTCTGCGTAGTTCGCTTGCTGCTGTTATTTTGCGTATGGCGGCGCTACGCTTGGGCGATGTGGCGGAGTTTCCCTTTATTGAAGCGCCTAGCTCACGCTTAATTGCAGATGGCTATTTACTATTGCAAGAATTAGGTGCCGTGAATGATAAGCGACAGATTACAGAAACAGGGTTGCAGCTTGCCAAGCTGCCGCTAGACCCGCGTGTGGGACGGATGATTTTGGCGGCTAAACGGGAAGGTTGCTTAACAGAAATATTGATAATCGCCAGTGTGCTCAGCATACAGGATCCGCGTGAGCGTCCCATGGATAAACGCGAAGCGGCTGATAATGCGCACGCAAAATTTGTGGGTGAAGGCTCAGACTTTATGAGCTATCTTAAGCTTTGGGACTGGTTTGACAATGCACTTAAAAACAAAAAATCTAATAAAGACTTACTGAATCAGTGTCACAGCAACTTCCTCTCATTTTTACGTTTAAAAGAATGGCGTGAACTCCACGCACAGTTGTTAGAGATTGTTGAGGAGATTTGGCTAGAAACTGCATCTGTGCGTCAGGCAAAGCAAAAGCACGAAGCTAACGAAAGAGCGACGCAGACAGTACATATGGTACGGCAAGGAGTGAGTGAGGCAGGCGACAAAGCCATTGCGAAGCATGGCACACAGAAAGAGGCTAACTATGAGCAAATTCATAAAGCTTTGTTAGCAGGGCTGCTTGGTAATATCGGCTTTAAAGATGGTGACAGTGACTCATACGCGGGAGCGCGTGGCATACGCTTCCACATCGCGCCTGGGTCGTGTTTAAAGAAAACGCGTCCTAAATGGGTGATTGCGGCAGAGCTGGTAGACACCACTAAGCTTTACGCGCGTTGCGTGGCAAAAATAGAACCTGATTGGATAGAACCAATAGCACGAGGACTCACGCAAAGTAGTTACACCGACCCGCGATGGGATAGAAAACAAGCGCAAGTCATCGCTTGGGAGCGTGTGGCCTTGTATGGTTTGACGATTGTCCCCAAGCGTCGTGTGCACTATGGGCCAATCAACCCACAGGAATCACGTGAGATATTTATTCGCGAAGCGCTGGCTAATATGGAGTTTGATACCAAAGCACCATTTTTTGAAGCAAATCGACGCATGATTGCAGAAATTGAAGAGCTAGAGCATAAAGCGCGCCGCCAAGATGTGCTGGTAGATGAGCATCAATTGTTTGCATTTTATAATGCGATTATTCCACCTATTAGTCATCAATACAGCATCGTGAATGGGGCTGGTTTTGAAAAGTGGCGTGCTGACGCTGAGACAATCAATCCTAAATTATTGTATTTAACCAAAGATGCGTTAATGCGTCATGGCGCTACAGCAATTACAGAGGCGCAATTTCCTGAAACTTGTGAGTTAGATGGTGTCACGCTCAATCTTAAATACCGCTTTGAGCCAAATCATCCTTTAGACGGAGTGACAGCGGGTGTGCCGCTTGCCTTACTGAATCAGCTAGATGTTACACGGGCGGAATGGCTAGTGCCAGGCATGATACGAGAGAAGCTTACCGCGTTGATTAAGGCGCTTCCTAAAGCGTACCGTCGTGTGTGTGTACCTGTGCCAGAGTTTGTCACGGGCTTTTTAGAGTTACATCAGCCCAAAGGCATGCTGTTAAGTGCCTTGGCAGAGTATATTGAACGTAAAACGACGCTTAAATTGGCTGTGGTAGATTTTGACTTATCTGCTTTACCAGAGCATTTGCGCATGAATTTTAGCGTGCTGGACGAAACTGGGCGTGAGTTGGGCATGGGACGAGATTGGAATTTACTCAAAAAACAACTGGGTTCGGCTGCACAGCTCACTTTCCGCAGCAGCTCTCCTGATATTGAAAAGGCAGGACTAAAGCAGTGGGATTTTGGCGATTTACCAGAAACGCTTACCTTTACCAAAGAAAATCATCAAGTGACAGGCTACCCTGCCTTGGAAGATAACATCGATAGCGTAGCGATTCGGTTGTTTGATACTGCGGAGGATGCACATGTAAATCATCGTAAAGGTGTTTGTCGGCTCATGCGTTTTGAGCTAAAAGAGCAAATGAAGCAGCTGGAAAAAGGGCTGCCAAATTTTAACCAATATGCACTTTTGCTTAGAAATGTAGTCTCTCCCGATGATTTGAAAGATGATTTACTCAATGCAATTGCGGATAGAGCATTTATCGGCGAAGACGATCTGCCCAGAAATAGCGATGAATTCATGAAACTAAAACAACGTGCCAGAGCGCGACTCCCAGCCGTAACAGATGCGCTGACTAGGCAGGCAAATGTGATTGCGCAAGAGTATCAGGCGCTGGTCAATCAACAAGCTAAAATGCCATCCACGGTGAATCGTTTGAAGCGAGATGTAGACGCTCAAATCAGCTTGCTGGTGTATAAGGGATGCTTTGCGCAAACGCCTTGGGAATATTTACAGCATGTGCCACGTTATTTGAAGGCGCTACGCTTACGCATAGAAAAACAGCCAGCTAACCCAGATAGAGATGGCAAAAATGCAGCAAGCGTGGGACTAATATGGCAGCGTTGGCAAGATAAGGTTAATGCTTTGCAGGCAGCGCATCTGCCAGTCCCTCAAATTTTGGCAGATTATCGCTGGCTCATTGAGGAGTTACGTGTTTCTCTTTTTGCACAAGAGCTGAGAACGCCTTTCCCAATTTCTATTA
>DHYP01000006.1:34656-37025 GCA_002414145.1 Methylophilaceae bacterium UBA5127
AGTTACAAAATTAGTATGTTGAACACTGAGTCTTTGGCAGATGGTTTTTTATCACGTCCGCGGACGGACAAGCAAATTCGACTAAGCATTAGCCGTAACACACTAATTGCATTAGTTGTTTCTATTATTCTGCATGCACTGCTATTGTGGAAAGTCGTTCCTAAATTTGATATGTCTATGCCAGCTTCTCAATCGGACACGATAGAGATCACGCTAGCGCCGCCACCAAAAGCGCCAGTGCCGACAACGGATGTGCCACCGCCGCCCAAAGTTGAAGAGCCTACACCTAAAGTCATCGCGAAAAAGCCAAGCACAAAACCCGCCAAACCTAAACCTCAGGATTTCTCTGTACCCAAAGTATTGACACAAACTGAGCCAACGCCTCAAAAAGTGCCAGAGACGCCAGCGCAGCCACCTCAACCGAGAGATGCGCCTGTGGATATGATGGCCTTGGTGAATCAGAATCGTGCACGTAGACAAGCGCAGGAGTCAGATGCAGCACGTGCTAACGCAGAAGCGGCAGCGGCAGAACGCGGTCCTACAGAAGAAGAAAAACGTAATCAGCGCATTATGGAAAACCTTAAAACAGGAACCAATGGTATTTTTGAAATTAAGCGTATCGATGCATTGGGTGGCAGTTTTAGCTTTAGAGGTTGGACCAACGATTATAGTAATGCCAAGATGCAGTATTTTGATATTGAAGCCAAAGCAGGGCAAGACACACGCTTATTGATGGTTAAGCGCATGATTGCCTTGATACGCGAACATTACCAAGGTGATTTTACTTGGGAGTCACATCGTTTGGGGCGCGCTTTGACTTTGTCTGCCAGACCAGAAGACAACGCTGGTCTGGAAGACTTTTTGATGACAGAGTTCTTTGGTAAAAATTACAAAACGCAATAAACCAACTTCTATTTCCAGTTAGAAGTTAGTGGTGGTTATTTTTTTCTGAAATATGGTCCATCCAAGCAAACAGCACGCCTGTAATAATAAAGGTGGTATGCACTCCTACTAGCCAAGCCATTTGTTCTGTAGAAATGCTCGAAGTGCCAGAGCTTTGGTGCACAAAAGCCTTGAGCAAATCAATGGCAGAAATCGCAACTATTGAACCAATCAGTTTAAGTTTTAGACCTGAGTAATCTACTTTGCCCATCCAATCTGGACGGTCTTCGCTATTGGCAGTATCAATTTTAGAGACAAAGTTCTCGTAACCGCTAAAAATCACCATAATCAATAAGTTACCTACAAGCGTAATGTCGACTAACGCAAGTAGCGAAAGTACAGTTTCTTGTTCAGTCGCTTCTGCCAAATGCATGACGATATGTAAAAACTCTTGCCCAAACTTGACTAGCAAAATGACCAGCCCGCCTACCAGACCTAAATACATCGGTGCCATCAGCCAGCGGCTTCTAAAAATAACAGTTTCTAAAATTTGCTCTAATAATTTAATCATAACGGTTCCTTAGTTTATTGTTATTTTAATGTATTAAAATTGCATTAACATGTCTATTACTGCATTTTTATCAATATTTTTGCTGATAATCACAATGCGGCTGATGGGCTGCGTTTCATTCCAGCCGACCAAGGGCGTTGCAGGGTAGGGGGTAAAGTGTACTGCATGGATGGCGAGCGGATGCGCTTGATCCTCACAATGTAAAATGCCTTTAAGTCTCAATAATCCTTCGCCATGCGTTTGGCATAGCTTAAGCAGAATGGGTTTAAAGGTTTGCCAGTTTAAGCCGCTAGGCAAAGTCACAGTAAAGCTTTCAATTTCATCGCTATGCTGTTTTGCTGGTAACGTGCCTTTGGGCGTATGAGGTTTAAGCGGCGCACGCAACCAACGTTCTGGCGCTACCTGTTTACCAGTAGCGTCAAATAAGCCTGCATCAATCAACAACTCTGGGTCAATCTCACCGTGTAAAACCTGATGCTGCGTGGCGCCAGCGTTAAGTGCATGCAGTTTTTCTTTTAAGTGAGCGATTTGTTCGCTGCTCGCTAAATCTGTTTTAGTGATCAGTAAAACATCGGCCACAGCCGCTTGCTTTCTTGCCTCATTATGATCCTCAATTTGCTGTGCGCCATATACCCCATCTATGGTTACGACAACCGCATCTAAACGGTAAACAGATTCAATGACAGGCTCATTCATTAAGTTACCCAAAATGGGGCCTGGGTCTGCCATGCCTGTGGTTTCTATCACTAGGCGATTAAATTGTGGAATCGCTTCCACAGCACGTTTAAAAAATAAATCGCGCATGGTATTCGCCAATTCATTGCTTAAAGTGCAGCATAAGCAACCACTTTGCAACAGCACCATATTATCCGCTACATAACTGCTCTCTACATTCTGTGCGAGTATGTGGTCTAAG
>DHYP01000006.1:37052-45367 GCA_002414145.1 Methylophilaceae bacterium UBA5127
ATTAATAATCACCGCAGTGTTTTTCATGCCAGAGTGCGTAAGCAACTTGTTGAGCAGCGTGGTTTTGCCTGAGCCTAAAAAGCCTGTGAGCAGCGTGACGGGAATGCGGTTATCCATCTTGAGTAATGTTGTTTTGCTAAAAATGGTCTTTATTTTACTCTATTCTGCCTTTGCATCTTTTCTGATTTGGCATATAATTGTAATGCAAATGAATTACACAGGAGATTGCTTATGAAAACCGCAACAATCCCAGCCTTACGGGTAGAGCCAAAACTGCGCGAAGCCGCAGAAAGCGTACTTGCCAGCAATGAAACGCTCTCAAGCTTTGTTGAGGAATCTCTAAGAGCAAATATAGAACGCCGCAAACATCAGCAAGCTTTTATCGCACGTGGTATAGCCTCGCGTGATGAATCCAAAGCCACACAAGCGTATTACTCAGCAGAAAGTGTGTTGGCAGAGTTAGATGATATGCTTAAAAAGGCAAGCTGATTGCATTACCAAGTCAGGTTTACTAAAGCAGCTAGAGAAGACATTAAGCGTCTTTATGCTTTTTTATTGCAGCAAGATAAACGTGCGGCAGAACATGCATTACAGGCTATTTATAAAGCCATGGAATTGCTCAAAAGCTTTCCCTTTACTTGCAGAAAAGCTCAGGCGGATAACCCATTTTTGCGCGAGCTGATCATCAGCTTTGGCGCAAATGGCTATGTGGCGCTATTTGAAATAGAAGAGAATGCTATAGTCACGATACTAGCAGTACGTCATCAGCGTGAAGATGATTATTTATAGGGCTATCACATTCACCAACTCTAAGAAACCTAGCCTAGCTCATTAATAATCACTGCAGTATTTTTCATGCCAGAGTGCGCAAGTAACTTGTTGAGTAGCGTGGCGGAAATGTGGTTGTCCATAGTGGGTGTTTTACATGCAAAGTGGCGTATAGTGATTTTGCTTAAAAAAGCAGAAAGAATTATAGTGATGTTTGTTAAATGGTTTTATAGTCTCCGTGTTACATGAACAGATGGTCAAATGAAGGGCATTAAGTCAAACTAAATAACCATATAAAATACAAAGTAAAATATTGCTGAAACTTAATATCTCAAATGCTAGATACCTCTATTGAATCGTCGAAAATACTTAACGACCTTATAAGGTCTGCGTCTGCGGCAAAGATACACTACGAAGTATGGTGGGCACAGAAATACGAAGTTAAACCTAATCTAGCAACAGTAATGAATGAGCATAGTGATTTTTTTCGCGCTTCTGCAGATGCTCATTACACGGCACTCTTCGTCAATTTAGCGCATCTGTATGATAAGCGTCCTGATTCTTCTTGTTTACTGACTTTCTTGAACGAATCAGCAAACTTTATAGAATCAAATCGCTTAGTATTGCTACGTGAAGAATATGAAGTGCTTGCCAATCGGGCAGCACCATTGATCACGGTTAGACATAAAACGGTAGCTCATATTGATGCAAAACTGTCTGAGCAAGCCGTATTTGCATCATTGGATACAATATGGATAAATCAGGTGCGAGAAATTGTCTACGACTCAACAATATTTGTAGCCAAGTTGGCTGGAACTACTGACCTTGGGGCAATTGGTATCGCTCGTGACCAGCGATTCATTGAATGTACGCTAAAACTTATCAGCGCACTGCAAAAAAATAGTGCTTAATTGGCTATTTTGCTTAACAAACTAGGAAATTATACAAGTGAAAAATACAATTTATAATTTATTCATGATAATTATCATTGGCTTGATTTCAGGACACGTCAATGCGGCGGATTTTTCATATTCAGACATTTCTCCTCATACAGGCAAAGAAATATCTAAGCCAATTGGAAAGTATATTTATATCAACGGTAATATCGAGGCCGGAGATACAATAAAATTTCAAGAGTTTATTAAAAAAGATCCATGGGAATATATATTTGCTAAAGGCATTTCCATCTCTAGCAAGGGTGGCTCGGTAGCTGACGCTGTAAAAATTGGTGATATTATTAAGAATACATACAAGCATATAGTAATCTCGAGGCACACTGGACCTTGCTTAAGTTCGTGCTTTTTTGTGATTGCATCAGCCACTGAAAGAGATATTGATACAGGAGCAGTTGGAATTCATAGACCATACTACCCTAAAGAGAAGCTAGAAAATAAAACATTAAAGGAAGTTCAGGAAATAAATGATGCTCTTTATACAGAAACTAAAAAATATCTTGAATTGCTAAATGTACCGAGAAATTTAAGTGAGTTAATGCTTTCTAGAACTTCGAATGAGATTTATTGGCTAACTAAAAGCGACAAAATTAATCTAGGAAGACGACCCCTATGGTATGAAGAGTTTTTAGTTACCATTTGTGGGTTCGATAAAGAGCTCGAAAGGAAGTTTGACAATCCTTTGATTCACAGTGAGTCTGTAGATGATGAGTATTTTTCAATGTTAGAAAAAGTAGACAATTGTTCTATAAATAAAGTAGAAAATGAAAAAATTGCTTATATGGAACAACTTCTCAAAATAAAAATACTAAAATAATTAATTAAGCGACTTATTGATTAAGTCAGTATATGAGTTAACATCTGTAGAGATATTAGGTTAACAAAGGCTATTTAATCAATCAATCTTCATTCCAACAGTTAGTTTAGGTAATTAATATCATTACAACCAAGTTTCCATTTTTGTCTGAGTTAGTGAACCGTATAAGGCTCGAACTAAATAGAAAAGCCAGCTAAGCTGACTTTTCTATTGCAAAATGGATTCCCGCCTTTGCGGGAATGACGATTTAGGGTGGCTCATGTTAAGTCCTGATATTAAAAATGCGATCGACTCGATTGTTTATCTCGATTGTTTATGAAGTTAAGAGCTACAAGACAGCATAGAACAACCCGCTTTTTGCCGTGCCCAATCGGGGCGTTTTTCTTCAAACTTTTCCATCCCTGCTTGTTTTGTATAGGGGTTGCGCAGCAATTCAAGCAGGGTTTCTATCATGCTGGTATCGCCTGTCTCCGCTAAATCTATGGCTTGTTGTGCCATGTAGTTGCGCAACACATAGCGCGGATTGTGCGTGCGCATGCGCTCTAGCCTAGCTTCTGTTGTCTCATTCGCTTGACGGATGCGTTGTGCGTAGGTGTTGAGCCAAGTGGTGAAGTCCTGCTTAAAGTTTTGGTAGCCTGCTTCCGTATAGAAAGCAATTTTTAAGGTGTCGAGTTCTGGATTAGCCACGTCTACCTGTGCCAGATGCCTAAAAAATAGCGTCATATCGACTTCTGCGCGCATCATCAGCTCAAAGCAGCGGTTAATCAGCTCACTATCGCTATCTTGCCACTCATTAAACCCAAACTTACCTGCAAGGGATTGCGTGAGGTGCTGCATATAGGTTTGGTCGTAATGCGCAATGCACTCTTGCAGCCGCTGAATACTTTTAGGGTTGGGCATCAGTGTGGCGAGTGCATCGGCCAAGCGCTCTAAGTTCCAGCGTGCAATATCAGGCTGGCGGCCATAGCAATAGCGACGACCTTCTGCATCAGTGGTGTTGGGTGTCCAGCCAGGGTCAAAGTTATCGACCCAGCCATAAGGGCCGTAATCTATGGTGAGGCCAAGAATAGACATGTTGTCGGTGTTCATCACACCATGTACAAAGCCAACGCGCATCCAGTGCACGATCATAATCGCCGTGCGTTTGCAAATTTCTGTATACCAAGCTTCTATGAGTTCAACAGGAAGCGTGTTGTTGATTTGATGCGGCTGTGTAGAATACCAATCAGTAAAATCGCGGTCGATAGTAAAGCGAATCATTTGCTTGAGCAGATCCAGCTCACCGCGGCTCGCCAGAATCTCAAAATGCCCAAAGCGCGTAAAGGACGGTGCAACGCGGCACACAATGGCACCTTGTTCCATTTGCGGGTTGCCATCATAAAACATATCGCGTCTGACTAAATCACCCGTACTGATTAGACTGAGTGCGCGTGTGGTGGGTACGCCTAAATGATGCATGGCTTCGCTACATAAAAACTCGCGTACACTTGAGCGCAATACGGCGCGCCCATCAGCACTGCGTGAGTAGGGCGTTTCGCCAGCACCTTTGAGTTGTAGCTCGTAGCGTTTGCCTTCGTTGATGAGCTCGCCCAATAAAATGGCGCGACCATCGCCCAGCTGCCCAGCCCAGTTGCCAAATTGGTGACCGCCATAACGCGTAGCGTAAGTGGCCATGCCAGATAATGAGCCGTTGCCACCCAAAGTCTGCACCCACTCACTACTTTTAATATCGATCTCATTTAAGCCTAACATACGCGTCACTTCTGGGCTATAGGCAAGCAGCTGCGGATTGCTTACGGGCGTGGGTTGCACTGCCGACCACATGGCATTTGCCACTTGGCGTGTGTAATTTTCAGTAATCGGATCGCCAGGCAGTTCGCGCAAAAAGCGGTTATCAAAAGTGAATGTTTTCATACGCCTATTTTAGAGGTTTTGGCTACAGTCATGTATCATTGCGCCTAACTTATTTTAAGCAAGATGCATGAACGTATTTTATGAAGAAGATGGCGGGTTTAAAGTCGCTAGTGTGATGACGGAAAGCGATAGCTCGCTACAAGTGGAATCTGTGAGCGGCAAGCGCAGCAAAATTAAAGCGGCGAATGTATTGCTCAAGTTTGAAGCTGCGCTACAAGGCTTTATGGAAGCGGCACAGAGCGAAGCAGACACTTTAGATACTGATTTTTTGTGGGAATGCTGTGGTGAGTCTGAGTTTGGTTTTGAAGACCTTGCCAAAGAATATTATGGTGGTAAACCTTCTAGCATTCAGTCCGCCGCGATTGCGACTAAATTACACAGCGCCCCAGTCTACTTCTATCGCAAAGGTAAAGGGCGCTATAAATCTGCACCAGCGGATATTCTCAAAGCAGCTTTGGCAGGACTAGAGAAAAAGCGCTTACAAGCTGAGCAAGTAGCGCAGATGGTGGAGCAACTCAAAGCGCATACTTTGCCAGAGAGCTTTAAGTCTAAGCTTGATATGTTGCTATATGTGCCAGATAAAAACACACTGGAATGGAAAGCCCTAGACCAAGCTGCAAGTGACTTACACAAGTTGCCTCTTGTGGTATTGGCGGAAGCTGGTGCGATTGCCTCTAACCATGATTATCATTTAGGTGCGTTTTTGCGAGGGTATTTCCCCAATGGAACTGCGTTTGGTGAGTACGAAATTGCAAAGGTTCATGACGATTTGCCATTGGCAGAGGTTGAGGCATTTAGCATAGACGATAGTACGACCACCGAGATTGACGATGCACTTTCCGTTAAAACGCTTGCCAATGGGAATACGCAAGTGGGCATTCATATTGCCGCGCCAAGTTTGGGCGTATTGCCGCATAGCCCGCTGGATAACGAAGTGATGAAGCGTCTCTCCACCGTGTATATGCCCGGGCATAAAATCACCATGATGCCAGAAGAGGCGATTCGGCCATTTAGTTTAGATGCAGGTGAGGTCAAGCCAGTGCTGTCACTGTATATTGAAGTGGCACCTGATTTTAGTGTGGTCGATCGCAACACGTGCGTAGAGCGCATTAAAATCGCCGAGAACTTACGTCATGACAGCTTAGAGCCTTACTTTAACGAGCATACACTAGAGCAAGATACTGGTCATGCATACTGGTCACAGCTTTTATTTTTGTTTAAGTTTGCAGAGAGTTTAGAAAAAGCGCGTGGTAAGTATGACCCTACCAAACCACAACCGATTGATTACAATTTTTATGTGACCGATGGCATTGTCAAAATTGTGAATCGTCAGCGCGGTTCACCGATGGATAAACTGGTGGCGGAACTGATGATAGAAGCCAACAGCCAATGGGGTGCGTTGTTGGTGCAACACAGTTTGCCAGGCATTTATCGCGCACAAAATGGCGGAAAAGTGTATATGACCACCAAAGCAGAAGGTCACCAAGGCTTGGGGGTAGCGCAATACGCTTGGTGTACTTCGCCATTAAGGCGTGCGGTGGATTTAATCAATCAGCGCCAGCTTATCGCCGCTGTGCAGATGACAGCACCGACGTATCCGCCTGAAAGTGATGAGATTGTCGGTCATATGCGTAACTTTGACCAGACTTACAATGCCTACAATGAGTTTCAAACACGCATGGAACGCTACTGGTGCTTGCAATATTTGATTCAGGAAAATATCCAAGAAATGAGCGCGACTGTCTGGCGTGAGAATTTGGTGCGATTGGACGATTTGCCGTACATAACAAAAGTACACAGCCTGCCAGAGATGGCGGCAGGTAAGCCTNNAGCGCGTCAAGCTTGAGGTGAAAAAAGTAGATACCTTGCTGATGGAGCTGGAGTGTAAATTTTTGGGTGTAGATGAAGATAAAACAGATAGTGTAGCGATTGAGGAAGATCAGGTTTAAATGTTCGGTTTCGGCAAAAAAATTCACCGTAGCGTGGCTTCGGAAAGTGTAGAAGTGGGTGAGATCGATGGTGTGCGTTCGATGTACATCGGTTCGAGCACGATACAAAGTTCTATGCGTGTCAAAGCGCCTTATGATTTGGAGCTCTCTTACTCTAAAGGCATGATGTTATTTCTGTTATTTGCGCCACAGGTGCGAGATGTGCTGATGTTGGGTTTGGGCGGGGGCTCGATTCCCAAGTATATTCATCATTATCATCCCCATATCAAAACGCGTGTGATAGAACTGAGCCCCCAAGTGATTAGTATTGCACATAGCCATTTTTATTTGCCAGACGATGATGCGCGTTTGCAGGTAATTGAAGGCGATGGAGTACAGTATATTAGTGATCATCCTGAAACCACGGATTTGCTGATGCTAGATATGTTTGACGGTAAAGGTGTACCGCTTAATATGTATAGTCAGGACTTCTTTGATAGTTGCCGTGTCGCATTGACGACAAATGGCGTGCTAGAGATTAATCTATGGGGCTCTGATAAAAACTTTGATGTGTATTTGCAGCGGATAGAGCAAACTTTTAACAATCGCGTATTGATGGTTCCGACAGGTCGTCCTGGCAATATTATCGTGATGGGTTTTAATCGACTGCCAAATGAGTTGCGTTGGGAACCATTACGGCAAAAGGCTAAAGTGTTGGACGCAGAATTAAAACTCGATTTTATGGGGCTTTTAGAGCGCCTAAGAGATCATAATAACCATACGCCTAGCCGTATTATCATGGAATAAATATTTACAATATGGAACTCAATTATTTTGCCACCTGTCCGCGTGGATTAGAGTCGCTGCTAGTGGAAGAGCTTAAGTCACAACAAGCGCGCAACATTCAAATGACGGATGGCGGCGTAGGCTTTGCCGGTGACTTGGGTGTGTGTTATCGCGCCAATTTGCATTCGCGCATAGCGACACGTATTTTGATTCAGGTCGGCCGTGGCAAGTATGCAAGTGAAGATGATCTGTACCAAGCAGCATATAAAATCAATTGGCCAAATTTGTTTGAGGTGAAGAATGATTTTATGGTGAAAGTGACTGGCGTGAAGTGTCCACTCAAGAGCTTGGAGTTTGCTACTTTACGCATTAAGGATGCGGTATGCGATAAATTCAGGCAAGTGGTAGACTCGCGCCCGTACATCGATACCAAAAATCCAGCGGTACGTATACATGCTTACCTCACAGAAGATGCTTATACTTTTTACATTGATAGCTCAGGTAATGCTTTGTATCAGCGCGGTAACCGTAAAGCGAGTATAGAAGCGCCTTTACGCGAGAATTTAGCAGCTGGTATTTTAAAACTGACAGGCTGGCAAGTGGGGCAGCCCTTGCTCGATCCAATGTGTGGCAGTGGTACATTTATGCTGGAAGCTGCGATGATGGCTTTAAGTATCGCGCCAGGCTTGAATCGAAGTTTTGGCTTTGAGAAGCTCAGAAACTTTGAGTCTGACACATGGAAAAAAATCAAAAACGCAGCACTAAAGGCGGTAAAACCTGCTAGCTTTCAAAAGCTTTACGGCAGCGATATGGATTTGCGTGCCGTGCGTGTAGCTAAACAAAATTTGGAAGCAGCAGGCTTGTTGGAGGCAGTGCAGCTGAGTCATGTGGAATTTACTGCACTCTCCGCACCAGCTGATTCGGGCGTGATGGTAGCAAATCCACCTTATGGCGTGCGGATTGGCGAAGATGAAGAATTGGCTGCTTTGTATCCCAAAATGAGCAATACGCTTAAGCAAAAGTTTGCAGGTTGGAATACGTATTTTCTGACCAATGATTTGCGCATGCCCAAGCTAATGCGTTTATCCCCAAGTAAGAAAACACCATTGTTTAACGGGCCGTTAGAGTGCCGTTTGTTTGAAATCAAAA
>DHYP01000006.1:45393-55017 GCA_002414145.1 Methylophilaceae bacterium UBA5127
ATCAAATCGAAAGATTTAATTTAAGTATATCTAGTCAGTAGGTAGTATTATCTTAAGTGGTAATCAGTGATAGTCCCTTTGTTAAAAGAGGAGCACAAAATGGATAGCCTTATTGATTTACTCGTTCCTGCTAATTTTATGCCTCATGGGCATTGCTATTTATGGACACCAAGCCTGCTTTGGCTTTATGTGACTTCAGATAGTTTAATTGCTTTCTCCTATTTCAGCATTCCTGTGGCTCTGATTTATTTTGTTCGCAAGAGAATAGATTTAGAGTTTAACTGGATATTTAAAATGTTCTCTCTTTTTATTTTTGCGTGCGGGATAACACATCTTATTTCTATTGTCACTATTTGGGAGCCTGTATATTGGCTTGATGCAAGTATGAAGGGTATCACTTCGATTGCCTCGGTGATCACTGCGGTAATGTTATGGCGATTAATGCCGTTGGCACTTACCGTCACAAGCGCCAAACAACTACAAAAAACAATAGAAAAGTTACAGTATGAAGTAGCTCAGCGCAAAGAGGCGGAGGAGAAATTAGAAACTTTAAATAATAGCCTTGAAGAAATTATTCAACAACGTACCTTTGAGTTGTCCAATATCAACAATGATTTATTGAAAGAAATAGATCAAAGAAAGCTTGCCGAGCAAGAGCTCTATAAAGAAAAACAACAGGCATTGGTGACCTTAGAGTCAATTGGGGATGGGGTTATTACCACAGACATGAACTCTAAGATTACTTACTTAAATCCCATCGCAGAGAAAATGACAGGCTGGCAACTGGCGGAGGCAAAAGGGCGACCTATTTTAGAGATATTTAGGATTTTAAATGAGACTACACGCAAGCTGGCGCCCAATCCAGTCGATGTGGTTTTAGCGCATGGTGCTGTGTGTGGTATTGCAAATCATACGATTGTTGTTTCTAAAACGGGCCATGAGTTTGCAATTGAAGACTCTGCGGCGCCAATTATTAATGTCGATGGAAATACAATCGGTGTTGTTCTGGTGTTTCATAATGTGAGCAATGCAAAGCGAATGGCAGAAAAAATGTCGTATCTTGCAGAGCATGACTTTTTAACTGATCTTCCTAATAGGCTGCTACTCACTGATCGTGTTACGCAAGCGTTAAGCTCAGCAAAAAGAAAGAACTCAAGAATCGCTATTCTTTATCTCGATATTGATCATTTTAAAAAAATTAACGATACATTAGGGCATGAGGTGGGTGATCAGTTGCTCAAGATGTTAAGTCGAAAATTACAAACATGTATAAGGGATATGGATACTATTAGCAGGCAGGGTGGAGATGAGTTTGTTATCTTGCTTTCAGAGTTTGATAGCCCTGTTGCGCCAGCAGAGATTGCACAAAAGCTGCTTAAAGAAGCGAACTCTACTTTCCAAGTGGGATTGCATGAGCTCAATATTTCTGCAAGTATTGGCATCTCCATGTATCCAGAGGATGGAGATAATGCTGATGTTTTAATGAGAAATGCAGATGCAGCAATGTACTATGCAAAAGGGCTGGGAAGAAATAACTATCAGTTTTTCACTAAAGAATTGAGTACCAGAATTGCCGAGCAAGTTGAGCTTGAGAATCGTTTATTAAAAGCGGTCAATCAGAAAGAGTTTAGATTGTTATATCAGCCTAAGATATCATTACAGAGCGGTCGGATTGTTGGAGCAGAAGCCCTGATTAGATGGCTACATCCTGAAAATGGCTTGGTATCGCCAGAGATCTTCATTCCAATTGCAGAAGATATGGGATTGATTAAACTGATTGGTCGATGGGTTTTGCGTGAAGCATGTAATCAGAACAAGACCTGGCAAGCGGCGGGTGTGGCTGCAATCCCTATCGCTATCAATGTTTCTACGGTAGAGTTAAGACGTGCCAATTATTTACAGCAAGTTTCCAAAATATTAATGCAGTCAGGATTAGAGCCACAGTTTTTGGAGTTAGAGGTCACAGAAACTGTTGCAATTGATGGAGATGTTGATGGAATACGGGACTTGCTCTCGCTTAAAGAAATGGGCGTGAAGCTCACGATAGATGATTTTGGGACAGGCTATTCAAGTTTATCTTATCTAAAAAGATTGCCGATTAATACGATTAAAATTGATAAAAGCTTTGTACGAGATATTAAAATTGATGCGAATGATGCTGCAATTGTGAATGCTATTATTAAGATGTCACACAGTTTGAATTTTAAAGTGATAGCTGAAGGTGTAGAAACATTTGAACAGCTTCAGTTTTTAAAAGAGTCTGAATGTGATGAAATACAAGGCTTTTACTTTAGCCAGCCGCTTTCAGCAGATGATTTTTTTAATTTACTTAAAGCAGAAAAAATATACGATGTTTAGTAGCGGGCTGTTTTTGAGTTTACGAATAGGAATTTACCATGCAAGATAATTTAAATCAGCTTCGTGAACGTGTAAATCTATTTGTCGAAGCACGCGATTGGGCACAGTTCCACTCACCTAAAAATCTGGCGATGGCGATGATCGTAGAGGCGGGTGAAGAGGTAGAGCACTTTCAATGGGTGACTGAGCAAGAAAGTCGCAACTTAAACACTGAAGCCAAAGAAAAAGTTGGGCAGGAGCTGGCTGACACGTTTGTCTATTTACTTAGAATTGCAGAAGTGTGCGGTATCGACTTGATAGAAGCCACCAATAAAAAGATAGACCTGAATGCAAAAAAATATCCCGTTGAACAATGCAAGGGTAGTAACGCTAAATATACTGAGTATCAAAAATAAAAAAGCCCAGCAAATGCTGGGCTTTTAAGTGTAGTCATCAGCTTATACTTATAGCACAGCTAAAGCTGCATCATAGTTAGGCTCGTTGGCTATCTCACTGACCAATTCGCTATGTAAAACTTTATTGTTTTCATCTAGCACCAACACGGCACGGGCGGTTAAACCAGCCAAACTGCTATCTAGAATCTGTACGCCATAATCTTTGGCAAATTTTGCAGTGTCACGAAAAGTAGACAGAGTCACTACATTTTCAATACCTTCGGCTCCGCAAAAACGGCTTTGTGCAAAAGGCAAATCGGCAGAAATGCAAATCACCACAGTGTTGTTCATATTGCTGGCTTTTTGGTTAAATGTGCGCACAGAGGTAGCACAAGTAGGGGTGTCGATACTAGGAAAAATATTGAGCACTTTTCGCTTTCCTGCGTAGTTTTCGAGTGATTGCAAGTTGCGTTTTGCATCTGCGAGCTGAAAGTCTGGTGCAGTTTGACCTGCTTGCAAAAATGAACCGCCTATGGTGACTGGATTGCCTTTGAGGGTGACTGACATTTGCGTTCTCCTAAATTAGAATCGTTGCACTTTATCCTGAAACAACACGGCATTCAACCACAAGCGCAATATGGGTTTGGTTCAGGCGACTATTTACAAGAAGAAAACCTATTTTAGTATGGCTAGGGCTGCGCTGTAATTAGGTTCTTGGCTAATTTCTGGCACAAGTTCCATATAACGAATGATATTTTTTTCGTCAGCAATAATGACTGCGCGCGCAGCAAGTCCAGCCAATGGGCTGGTCACCATGAGTAGACCATAGTTTTTAAGCATGTCTCTGCCACGCATGGTGGATAGGTTAACAACATTGTCTATGCCTTCGGCAGCACAAAAACGTGCTTGCGCAAAAGGTAAATCCGCTGAGATATTAATCACCACCGTGTTTTCTGCGCGCCCAGCAACTTTGTTGAATGCTCTTACAGATGCAGCGCATGTTGGGGTGTCAATGCTGGGGAAAATATTTAAAACTTTACGCTTACCTTCAAATTGTTCTAATGTCACGTCCTGTAAAGTTTTATCGACTAATGTGAACTCAGGGATGTGTTCGCCTACTTTGGGTAAGTAGGCTTCGATGATGACCGGGTTCCCTTGAAAGGTCACAGCGTTACTCATGGTTATTCCTTTGATAATATTGATAGAGTCTCCACCCATCATCATAATGCAAAAAGCACCTGTTTTAAACAGGTGCTTTAAGGGGATATGATATTTTTGGTTAAGCGAGAATGTTTTCGCTTAAGTAACCAATGGTCATGGTTTGATTGTGTAATACGCTATCGTTAGTGTTCGGGCGTGGTGCTAATTCACCATAGGAATAAAATCCAGTAATGAGGGTTTTTGAGCCTAGTATTTGTTGCACTTGTTTGACTTCGTCTGAAACCTGTTCTGCCATCACACCTTTACGACCGACGCAGCTCACACAAAGCGCTAGACCTGTTTGATTGGTTTTATTGCTATCTAAGCCATCCATCACTAGGCTTGCCGCACCACCAGCGCCTTCTACTAGTCTGTCGTGGTTGGTTTGACAGAGTCTAACCGTCTCACCTTCTTCCACGTTGCCAGCAAAGGTAAGGCTATTGTCTGTAGGGTTGATGGCTAATAATGTGCGGATTTTTTCAACATCACGCTTACCTTCTTCAATGATTGCGAGAGGAAATTTGAGACCTGTACCTGGTAAACCCTTAGAGAAAGCTTCACCAATGTACATGCGATAAAGTGGGAGGGCTGGTTTGCCATCCATCTCGAACACTACGTTTTTTTCTGAGCGCGTAATTTTTCTTGGGGGGCCGTATGGTTTCCAGCCGCCTAATGCGCCACTAGAAATAATAAGTGCATCACCATAAAGTCCAACGGCAATGACCATGCCATCGGAAACGGTTTCATTATAGAGTTGTAGGGTTTTAACAAAAGCGCCGCTATCTCCAGCCAGTCCACCCACAATTGGGATCTCGCCTAAAATACTTTGAAAGCCTTTAAGTAATTCTGAGCCATTCACATTAAGACCATCTGAGATAACAATAAGCGCTTTTAAATTGTCCGCTTTAAGCTGTCTTGCCAAGGTGGCTGCTGTTTCAAATGAGTTTTGCATGCTGGTCATTTTGGTTTGAGCAACGCGCTGAACTACTTTCTCCCACATTATGGCTGTAATTTGAATGCTATCGTCAAAAACACCATTAATATTTATTTCACCTGACGTGCTACAGCCTATTATCTGAGCTGTTGGGTAGCGTGATTTTAGAAAAGATTGTAATTTTCCTTCTGCAAATCGTTTAACCGAAGAGAAAACCATGACTAAATTTGCGGTTGGTAATGGTGATGCAGTTGGTAAATCCCTTAATGTACCTTTAGCATCGATAGACTCTTGTCTAATTAACATTGATAGCAGTCCTTCTTAAAGTGAATTGAAAAATTGTATCTTATTTACCTATTTTTACCATTAAATGTTAAAGTGTTTTATCATAAATGTAAGCTAAGTGTTGCAATTATTGATAGATAATGTAATATTTTTCTATAAATGTAAAGGATTGTTACAAGAAATGTTGATTTGTAACAGTAAAATTTACACAGTTTTGACCACTAAAACAACGAATAAGTAGGGGGTGTTTAATTGTCTAGCGCAGATATTGCAGGCATTAAAGTTATGGTCATTGATGATAGTAATACGATACGACGCAGCGCTGAGATTTTTCTTAAAAACGCAGGTTGCGAGGTCATACTGGCAGAAGATGGCTTTGATGCACTCTCAAAAATTGCTGATCAACATCCCCAAGTCATCTTTATTGACATCATGATGCCACGGTTAGATGGCTATCAAACCTGTAGTTTAATTAAGCGTAACGATCGATTTAAATCTACCCCAGTCATCATGCTTTCCAGTAAAGATGGATTGTTTGATCGTGCCCGTGGGAGGATGGCTGGTTCTGACGAATACTTAACAAAGCCATTTACGCAAGAGGCGCTTGTAGATGCTGTAACAAAGTATGTGAAGAGTTAATCTATTGATGGATACGAAATAAAGGGTGCTAAATAATGGCGATACAGAAAATACTAGTGGTGGATGATTCAGCGACAGATCGTTTTTATCTAACTGAAATTTTAGAGGCGAATGGTTTTGATGTTGAGGTATTAGAAAGTGGCGAAGCTTGTGTAGAAAAAGCGGCGGGTATTGCGCCTGATTTGATAGTTATGGACATCATTATGACAGGACTGACAGGGTTTCAGGCTGCAAGAACATTAACCAAAGACCCTGCTACTGCTAGCATCCCTATTATTTTAACATCGGGTAAATTGCAAGTAACGGATTTAGCTTGGGCAGAAAAAATGGGTGCTAAAGGTTGTTTGCAAAAACCTGTTGATAAAACAGAGCTCATGGCTGCGATTAAAAAACTTGGATAAAGTATGTCAGCTACAAACACGCTAAAAGACTATCAAGCAAATATTCTAGCGAGACTAGATGATGCAAAAAAAATAGGTGCGTCCGCAACTGCAGGATATCTTGGCGTGATTATTGCAGGGAAAAACGTATTAATTAATATGTTGGAAATTAGCGAGACACTGCCTTTGATGGAAATTTTTCCTGTGCCATTGGTTAAAGAGTGGTTTTTGGGCGTGGCTAATGTGCGTGGTGTGTTGTACGTCGTGAATGACATTGGTCAGTTAATAAGTGACGAAAAAACGACAATGAGCTCAAATTCTCGTGTGATATTGCTCAATAATGAGGTGACTTCACACGTGGCAATTTTGGTAGAACGGCTGGTCGGTTTGCGTAAGTTAGATGTGATGCGTAGCGTTAACACGAAAGCGAAAGTTGATTTTTGTATGAAGCCTGAAACTTATGAAGATGAAGAAGGCAAGTTATGGTACGTGATGGATTGTGAAAAGCTAATAAGGGCAAAAGAGTTTGTTCAATCTTATTAATAATTTAATTATGTTCAGTATGTGGGAATGATAAAGGAAGTTAAATGGCAATCAGTTTAAGTTTTATTAAAGAAATTCCAGCGAATATCAAGCAGAGATTTTCTAATAAAAAGGCGACTAGCGCTGGTGGCAAAACGAGTTACGCTCAGGTGTATTGGCCTGTAATTGGCTTTTTAGCCTTCACGGCATTGTCAGCCTACACTATTTATAAAGTGAGTGTAAATGGTCCTGAGTTTAATAAGATTCAGCAGAATAACGATTTGAGAGGAGATATTCTACCTCCTCCTTTGTATGCAGTAGATGCGTTTGCGGCCGTGAATGAGGCTTATGTTGCAACGACCAATGGCGATTATCAAAAACGGGATAAGAAACTGGAAGAGGTCAAAAAATACGAGAATGACTATCAACAGCGGATTGACTACTGGAAAAAAACGTTAGGTCATGAGGAAATGTCCGGGGCATTTGAAGCAGTATCCAAATCTAATGAGAACTTTTATCGAATCTATAACAAGGATTTTGTACCTGCCATTAGGTTAGGTGCGATTGCTGCGGCTAAGCCATTGGCTGATGTTGCGAGTGCTTATGAGGTGAATAAACAGACAGCGAATACACTAAAAGTAAAAGTGGAAGAGTTGTCTAAAAAGACCACAGATGAAGTAGCCAAGTTGCTCAAAACAATTTTAACGGCACTGGCTGTGCTCGGTGCAGCCATTTTGTTTGCGATGATTTACTATGGTATTAAACAAGTAAAAGCCATTGATGAGTCTGTGAAAAAGCTAGAAGAAGATGGTCAAAATAACCAAATGGCGGTTTTAAACTTGCTTGATGAGATGGGCGATTTGGCTGATGGTGACTTAACTGTTCGTGCGGAAGTAAGAGAGAACATTACAGGGGCGATTGCAGACTCCATTAACTATACGATTGATAACTTGCGAGACTTGGTAACAGAAATTACGCGTGCGTCAGAACAGGTGAACACCGCAACCGCACAAGCGCAACAAACTTCTGTTTCATTGTTATCAGCAACAGAACAGCAATACAAGCAAATTACCGATACCACAGATGCGGTTACCACCATGACGCGCTCTATCTTGCAGGTGTCTAGTAACGCGAGCCAGGCGTCTGAAGTTGCGCAGCGCTCACTGCAAGCAGCGTCACAAGGTTCTAAAGCGGTACAAAACACGATTCAAGGTATGAACAGTATTCGTGAGCAAATTCAGGAAACGTCAAAACGTATTAAACGCTTGGGTGAAAGCTCACAAGAGATTAGTGAGATTGTGGACTTGATTTCTGACATTACAGAGCAAACCAATATTCTGGCGTTGAATGCTGCGATTCAAGCGGCCTCTGCGGGTGAAGCAGGGCGAGGCTTTACTGTGGTTGCGGAAGAAGTGCAACGACTGGCGGAACGTTCTTCAGAGGCGACCAAACAGATCGGTGCCATTGTGAAAACGATTCAGACCGATACGAACTCTGCGGTGGCCGCGATGGAGAAAAGTACCGAGGGTGTGGTAGAAGGGGCGCAATTGTCTGATGCGGCGGGTAGAGGTCTGGCAGAGATTGAAAACGTGACCAACAACTTGGCGCGTTTGATTCAATCGATTTCATCCGCCACCGAGGCGCAAACACAAGTGGCTTCTACTGTGACTAAAAATATGCAGCAAATTCAAGAGATTACTACACAAACAACTGAAGGTACCAAATCAACAGCAACTTCAGTTGGACAGTTGACTGGGTTGGCGAAAGAATTGCGTGAGTCAGTCGCTGGTTTCAAACTTGCGTAAATATGTCGAGATAATTTTAAGTGTCCAATGACTGTGATATTGGCCCATTAACTTGGGTAAAAGACGAAATTGATAAATCGCTGAATACTGTTTTAGATTCATTAAAAAAGTTAAGCGATAACATCACTGAAACCTCACATTTGCGTCTGGCACAAACACACGCTTATCAAGCGAGTGGTGCTTTGGATATGGTTGGTTTGGAAGGCTGTAAGCGCTTCTGTTCTGAGTTGGAACATTGTTTTTCTAAGCTAGAAAAGCATGAAATTATTTGCACGCCAGCGCTGATTCATCAGCTGATTGAAGCAGTTGAGGCGCTTAAATCGTATATCGAAGCCTTAATGAAGGGCGCGCGCGACATTCCTCTGCGATTGTATGAGAATTTAGCTCCTATTGTGATTGCGCAAGGCAGAGAATTAGAAAAAAGTGAGCTGTTTTTTCCTGATACAAGTGTACCTATTCCTAAAGATCTGCCGACACTTGAGTTAAGTGATGAAGATTATAATAAATATATTTCAGAACAAAGAGTTAAGTATCAAAAGTCGTTTCTAAATTGGTTACAAACCAAGCAAAAAGAATCGCTTGATAGTATGGCTGAAGCAACACTGAATGTGAGTCAGGCGCAGATTCGTAATGTGCCTAAAGCCATGTGGTGGGTGGCGAGTGCTTTTGCAGAAAGCTTATTAGATGCAGACGTGGCCGAACTTTCAGGAGCAAAACGTTTATGCAGGCGTATCGATCAGGAGTTAAAGCTTTTACAGGAAGGTTCAGCAAAAGCAAACCCTCAGTTCTTAAAAGATATCTTATATTATGTGGCAATTAGCCAAGTCAGTATAGGAAATGTGCCTAAGGTAAAAGATACTTACCATTTGCAAAACTATATCGAGCATCCTTCCGATCAGTTTACAGGCGGACATATTGATCAGTCAGAAATCGAAACTGCGCATCACCTTGCTGAGTTCTTGACAACGGTGAGTGATATTTGGAATGAGATTTCAAATAAGATAGATTTCAATGTGGGTGATCGTCAAAATGCCATGATTAACATAGACAATGTGTTAATTACTAAGTGTGCTGATAAGCTTACAGAGCAACAATCGCTAGTGCAGAGACTGAGTCAGGTGGTCGTG
>DHYP01000006.1:55025-60691 GCA_002414145.1 Methylophilaceae bacterium UBA5127
CAGCTAAGCCAAGCCATTAATTTCTTGCGTGATGGTGCTAGTACCACAACGCATCCTGTGTTGATTGAGATTGCTGCTGGTATTCATATGCTTGAGTCGTCATTGCGCGACTATTTAGAATTAGATGCCGACCGCATTCAGAAAGTGTTATCCGAAATTCAACGTTTGGAGTTGATTGGCTCTGGCGCTGCCTACGAGCAGTTAGAGCATGACAGAACCAATGAACTCGATGCTGATACCATTAAGGCGGTGGTTGCACATGTTCATGACTCACTCAAAGTAATAGAGCAGGCATTGGATAGCTTCTTTAGAAAACCAGAAGAGAAATCTGCACTATTGCCAACACTCAAACCATTAAAAGAAGTGGCATCCATCTTCCAAATGCTTAATTTGGAAGTGCCAGCAAACGTAGCAAACGTCAGTCTACGTTTTATTGAGTATTTTCAAAGTGCCCAATTTAGTGGGAATCAGGGTGAATTTGAGCTTCTAGCAGAAAGCTTAAGTATGCTTGGCATGTATGCGGAAGGCATGCCCAAGGTTAGGCCAGAATACGAAACTGCGATGGAAGCTGCGCTTAATCGTATGCAAGTGGTCTATACCAATATTAAGCCTGCAACAGAAACGCCTGCCGAGCATTCTGAAGAAACGAAAATTGCCAGCATAGAACAGAACATGGCAGATTCGGATGATGATAAAAAAATCACTGATAAAGCATTTGATGATGAGTTGTTGGACATTTACCTAACTGAAACTGAAGAAGTACTGGCGCATATCGCAGAAAATCTACAAGCGATAAAGGTAAATGCTAATCATGAATCAATGGTGGAGGTGAGAAGAGGGTTTCATACGCTGAAGGGAAGTGGGCGTACAGTAGGTTTGGCTGGTTTAGGTGAGGTGGCTGGTAAAGTCGAGCTTTTTTTAAATGGCTTGCTTGATAAAAAGACTCACTTAACACCCGATCAACTCAATGAAGTCGAGCAGGTGGCTTCTGCATTTGCTGGCTGGGCAGAAGAACTCCGTGCCCATGGTCAATTAGTATTTAATCAAGAAAAATGGCTTGCGCGCATAGAGGCTTGGAGCAATCCACCCAAAGTCGCCAAGAAGAAAAAAGCCGCAGAGGATTTTGTGCTGATTGGTGGAGTGCGTCAACTGAGTCGTCAGTTTTATAACATCTTTCTTAATGAAAGTATGTTGAATATCACGACCCTAGAGCAAGATTTAGTCAAAATGAGCGAAAATACTGGCATGGTGGCTCCGTCAGTTAAGGCAAGACATGCTATTCATACACTTGCTAGCAACGCTTTAGCAGCTGGTTTTAACCCTTTGGGTACATTGGGGCGCGCGGTTGAATTATGGTTGGATGATGTGGGTGACGCATGGTCACTACCCCAGCACAAAATTTATGCCAGAGTAATTAAGTCTATTGCCAAAATGTGGCAAAGTATCTCTGAGTTTAATGAGCCTAAAGAAGAAAAAGCATTACTGAATGCGGTCGCAAAAGTAACCCCTAGCATATGCGATACGACACGGCAACAAGTAGAAACTGAGATTGAGTCTGTAGCGCCTCATGCGGAAGAGCTTGAGCACAATGTGGTGGAGTCAATGACAAATGCCACTGACTCACAAAATGAGGCGCAAGACGCACCTGAGATGGAGCCGTGGACTACTGAAGCCGATGTCGAGGTGGATGGTGAAATTTTAAGCTTGTTCCATGAAGAAGCGGACGATTTACTCCCCTTGATTGGTGACGAGTTAAGGGCTTGGAAGTTTGATCCAAAATCAACACAGCATCCTGATGCGTTACAACGTGCATTACATACCTTAAAAGGTAGTGCGCGCATGGCTGGCAAAAATACACTAGGCAGTATTGTGCATCATATGGAAGAGCGTGTCGTTCAGGCATTAAAACGCAAAGTGGACGCGCAAGTGTTTGAACATTTATTTGCAGATCTGGACTTGATTGGCACCTATTTTGATGAAGGGCAGTTGCCTGAGCAGCCAGTTCTCGAGCCTGTAGTAACGCATACAGAAACTGATGTTGCTGACTTGATGCCTGAGCCACAAGATGAGGTAGAGTCAGCGCAGGATGAGATTCAGGCTGTCGAAGTCAATGATCACCACCAAGAAGAACCTAGATCAACTAGAGCGGCAAACCGCAAAACACAGTATTTGCGTATGCGAGCGGATGTGTTGGATCGACTGATTAATGAGGCTGGTGAAATTTCGATTATTCGATCACGCATCGATAAAGAGGTGATTGGCTTTAAAGGCACCTCGCATGATCTTATCGAGAGCGTAACGCGCTTACGTAACTATTTGCGCGAGCTAGAAATTGAAGCAGATACCCAACTGCAATCACGTTTGACTTTGTTGCAAGAAACCAATGAGAAATTTGATCCATTAGAGTTTGACCGCTTTACACGCTTGCAAGAATTAACACGCATGATGGCCGAGAGTGTAAACGATATTTCCACTATCCAAAGTTGCTTTGTCACAAACTTAGGTCAGGCTGAAGCGGCGCTACAACAGCAAACACGCATGAACCGTGATTTGCAACAAGCCTTGATGAGTGTACGTATGTTGCCATTCTCTCAGTTGTCAGAGCGTATGGAACGGGTGGTGCGTCAAACGGCACGTGATTTGAACAAGCGTGTTGATTTTGTCATAGAAGGGGCTAAGACAGAAATTGACCGCAGTGTGCTTGATAAGATTGGTGCGCCACTAGAACACTTACTTAGAAATGCAGTTGCACATGGTATCGAGCTACCTGAAGTTAGAAAAAAATCATCTAAATTTGAGACAGGTCGGTTGCGCTTAAAAGTTAGTTCCTCTAACGATGAGATTCGTATCGAAATTAGTGATGATGGTGCTGGTGTTAATTTAGCTAAAGTAAAAGAAATTGCCATCAAAAACAAAATTATTAACGCAGATGCTGAGGTCAGTGATCAAGCACTCATGGCGGTCATATTTGAACCTGGATTCTCAACTTCCACAGAAGTGACGCAGATTGCAGGGCGAGGTGTTGGCTTGGATGTTGTACGCAATGAAGTGACAGAGCTGGGTGGTCGTATTGATGTAGAAAGTAAAGTAAGTGAAGGCACTCGCTTCCTTATTTATCTCCCTATAACGCTTACAGTTGCACAAGTGCTTATGATACGTTCAGGCAATACTGAATATGCGATTTCTGTGGCCATGATTGAGCAAGCACAAAAGATTAAGCAGGCAGAGCTCGCCAATGCATACAGTGCGGGCGAAGTTGTGTGGGCAGGTAACCACTATCCATTGCATCATATAGCAAAATTGCTGAACGAGCCTATTGCAGAAAATGATCAAGGGTATGCCTCTATCTTGTTATTAAGAAGTGGCAATTACCGCATTGCGTTGCAAGTGGATGAAATGCTGAGCAATCAAGAGGTAGTGATCAAGCCTATTGGCGCTGAACTGGCGCGCGTGCCTGGCATTATGGGTGCAACTGTATCAGGTGATGGTCGAGTAATTTTAATACTTAACCCACTGTTATTAGCGAATCGCGAAGTGCTAGCAGTGGGTGCTGTTAAGGTCAAAGTTGAGGAAGTGCAGAACGTTACACATAAATTAAAAGCATTAGTGGTGGATGATTCACTCACGATGCGAAAAGTGTTAGGACGTTTGCTGGAGCGCGAAGGCTTTGAGGTATTGGTGGCCAAAGATGGTATGGATGCGATGCAATTGTTACAAGAAACAGTACCTGACATTATCCTAACTGATATTGAAATGCCTAGAATGGATGGATTTGGTTTGTCACGTAATATTCGCGATGATGCACGTACTGCCAATACACCGTTAATTATGATTAGCTCACGCACAGCAGATAAGCATCAGAATTTGGCACAGGATATCGGTGTCGATGCCTTCTTTGGTAAGCCTGTACAAGATGATGAGTTGATTGCAAAAGTCAATGCGCTAATCGCGTCAAAAAAAGTATTGCACTAAGCTCACCCACATAAAAATTTTTATGTTTTGTATGCCAATTTTACCTGACAAAGGTAAAATGACTGCATGCAAGAATCAGACAGTCAATTGAGTCAGCCTCACTTTATTCATCTACGCTGTCATAGTGAATACTCTGTTGTTGATGGCGTGGTCAGAATAGATGATTACGTTGCCACCGCTAAGCAGGACAGCATGCCTGCGCTTGCACTTACCGATTTAAGCAATCTATTTGGCGCGGTTAAGTTCTTTAAAACAACTCGCGCAGCTGGCATCAAGCCATTGGTCGGTTGTGATGTCTGGATAGAGAATCCCATCAATCGAGATCAAGCACACCGCGTGTTGCTGCTTGTACAAAACCTCACTGGATATCGCCATCTTTGCGAGTTGCTAAGTAAGGCATTTTTAGAAAACCAATATCGGGGTCGTGCCGAACTTAAGCAAGCTTGGTTGCAACAAGCGAATGAAGGATTGATTTTACTTTCTGGATTCAAGCATGGCGACATTGGCACTGCACTGAGTCAAGACAACTTAGAACTGGCCAAAAAGTATGCAAATCAGTGGTCAAGTTTATTTCCAAATCGTTTTTATTTAGACTTTCAGCGGGTATACGCGCCTGCCGAAAATGTAGCACAAGAAGCGTTGATACATCAGACCTTACAGCTAGCAAATGCGTTAGACTTGCCTGTCGTTGCAACACATCCCATTCAATTTATTTTGCCCGATGATTTTATGGCGCATGAGGCACGCACTTGTATCGCAGAAGGTTACATGCTGGCAGATAGTCGACGTCCTAAGCATTTTACCCCGTCTCAGTATTTTAAGTCACAAGTGGAAATGCAGGCTTTGTTTGCGGATATGCCTGAGGCACTTGCGAATACTGTGGAAATTGCTAAACGCTGCAATTTAACACTCACTTTAGGTAAAAACTATTTGCCTGATTTTCCAACGCCCAATCAAGAAAGTTTAGATGAGTATTTAATTCAGCAATCCAAATCTGGCTTGGAAACAAGACTGCATGCGCTGTATGCAGACGATAATGTACGAGAAAAAAAGCGAGAAGCCTACGAAAAGCGCTTGCAGTTTGAATGCGAAATTATCATTCAAATGGGGTTCCCTGGTTACTTTTTGATTGTGGCTGACTTCATTAACTGGGCTAAAAATAACGGTGTACCAGTAGGGCCAGGTCGTGGTTCTGGTGCTGGTTCGCTAGTCGCTTATAGCTTGGGAATTACAGACCTTGATCCATTGCGTTACAACTTGCTGTTTGAGCGCTTCCTAAACCCAGAGCGGGTTTCAATGCCTGACTTTGATATTGATTTTTGTCAGGAAGGACGCGATCGCGTCATTGATTATGTCAAGCAAAAGTATGGCTTAGCTTCAGTTTCACAAATCGCTACTTTCGGTACCATGGCAGCAAAGGCAGTGATACGTGATGTCGGGCGCGTGCTGGATTTGCCTTTTAATTTTGTGGATGGTATTGCTAAGTTGATTCCTTTGGAATTAGGGATTACATTGCGTGGTGCGCTAGAAAAAGAACCACAGCTACAAGAGCGCAGGGAAAAGGAAGAAGAAGTGGCCAGCCTACTAGAGCTTGCCTTGCGCTTAGAAGGTCTGGTTCGCAACGTCGGGATGCATGCTGGTGGCGTGCTGATTGCACCTGGCAAGATATCGGATTACTCCCCTATTTATTGTCA
>DHYP01000006.1:60700-63529 GCA_002414145.1 Methylophilaceae bacterium UBA5127
TGTCAGGCAGATGGCAGCAGCTTGGTCAGTCAGTATGACAAGGATGATGTAGAGGCGGTGGGGCTGGTCAAATTTGACTTCTTGGGTTTGCGCACGCTAACGATTTTAGATTTGGCGTTGAGCAATACCAATGCACAACGTGCAAGTGAAGGGCTCCCGCCACTGAGTTTTGAATCGCTACCGATTGATGATAAAAAAAGTTATCAACTACTTAAAACTGCCAATACCACAGCGGTGTTTCAGTTAGAGTCCAGAGGCATGAAAGATATGCTCAAGCAGGCTAAGCCAGATTGCTTTGAGGATATTATCGCTTTGGTGGCCTTATATCGACCTGGCCCCATGGATTTGATTCCTGATTTTTGTCGTCGTAAACATGGTTTGCAACGCGTGGAATACCCACATCCTGCCACTGAGTCTATCCTCAAAGAAACGTACGGGATTGCTGTGTATCAAGAGCAGGTGATGCAAATTGCGCAGGTGGTAGCAGGTTATAGCTTGGGTGGTGCGGATTTACTGCGCCGCGCCATGGGTAAGAAAAAACCAGAAGAAATGGTGGCACAGCGCGCTATTTTTAACGAAGGCGCGCAGAAAAATGGCTTGAGCGAGAAGCAGGCCAATGAGTTGTTTGACTTACTGGAAAAATTTGCGGGTTATGGATTTAACAAGTCACACGCAGCAGCATATGCTTTAGTGGCGTATCAAACTGCTTATTTAAAAGCACATTACCCAGCTGCTTTCTTAGCGGCCACTATGTCAGCAGACATGAATAATACGGATAACGTACATATTTTCTTTGATGACTGCGCGCCCAATCAAGTAGAAGTGCTACCACCTGATATTAATCAAAGTGAATTCCAGTTCAAGCCATTGAGTTCAAATAAGATTTTATATGGCTTGGGCGCAGTTAAGGGAACTGGGCTAGCTGCTATAGAGGTAATTTTATTTTCGAGAAATCAGGATGGACCATTTAAGGATATTTTTGATTTTTGTAATCGCTTGGATTTACGTAAGGTCAATCGTCGTGTCATTGAGTCATTAATCCGTGCAGGGGCATTTGATCAACTAGAGCCAAATCGTGCGGCATTATTAGCTGCGGTGAGTACAGCGATTTCTGCGGCAGAGCAAAGCAGTCAGCATGCAGGACAAAATAGCTTGTTTGGTGAAGTGTCTGATACTCAACATCAACTGCCCGCGGTTGAGCCATGGACAGAAGAGCAAGCATTGCAAGAAGAGAAAGCTGCGCTTGGATTTTATTTGAGCGGACATCCCTTTTTGTCTCATAAAGAAGAGTTGGCAACTTTTGTGCGCGGCACCTTGGCAGATTTAGTACCACAAGAACAACCTAAGCTCATGGCAGGGGTGGTAATGGGCGTGCGTGTTCGTATGACGCAGCGTGGCAAAATGGCGATTGTGACACTTGATGATGCGGTCGCGAGAGTGGATGTAGTGGTTGGCTCAGAAATGCTGAACCAATACGCGCAATTGATTAAGGAAGATCAATTGTTGGTTGTAGAGGGGCGCATCAGCCACGATGAGTTCTCAGGCGGGATACGTGTGAATGCGCGGAAAATATTTGATCTTGTTACTGCCAGAAGCACATACGCCAATATGCTTAAAATCTCATGCAATGGTTTATCGGATGCACAAAAGCTTGCTGCTATACTGAGTCCGTATTGCAGTAAGGCGGTCGATAAAAAGCTGTGTCCTGTCAAAATTGAGTATCACAATCATCAGGGGCAGGCGAGCTTAATGCTAGGTGATGACTGGCGCGTAGAATTGCATGATGACTTATTGCGTCATTTAAGCGCATGGCTTTCAAAAGAAAATGTAAAAATCCTTTATAATTAACTTAATTAATATCATAAGAACTGTTTTTACGATGAAATTTAGGCGCCTCACAGATCCAAAATTGACGTATTTAGATTTTGAGCAATCCATTGCAGAATTAGAAAAGCGTATTGAAGCGCTTCAGGTGTCTCATGATGAGCATGATGCATTAGATATTTCTAAGGAGCTCGAGCAGTTACAAGAGAAAAATAAAAAACTGTTAGAAGAAACCTATAAAAACTTATCAGCTTGGCAAATATCACAGGTCGCACGTCATCCACAACGTCCTTATACTTTAGATTACTTAGAGACATTATTTACAGACTTTGAAGAGCTGCACGGTGATCGCACTTTTGCTGATGACCCTGCGATTGTCGGTGGAATCGCGCGTTTTGAAGGTATGCCTGTTATGGTCATCGGGCATCAAAAGGGGCGCGATGTCAAAGAGCGGCAATATCGCAACTTTGGTATGCCGCGTCCAGAGGGTTACCGCAAAGCATTGCGTCTGTTTAAATTAGCAGAAAAATTTAATTTACCGATTATTACCTTGATTGATACTCCTGGTGCTTATCCTGGCATTGGTGCAGAGGAGCGTGGTCAATCCGAAGCAATCGCAAGAAATCTCTACGTAATGGCAGAGTTAAAGACACCGATTATCGGTATTGTGATTGGTGAGGGTGGCTCTGGTGGTGCTTTGGCATTGAGTGTGGTTGATCAGCTACTGATGCTACAGTATTCCACTTATTCTGTCATTTCACCTGAGGGCTGTGCTTCTATTCTATGGAAAAGTGCCACTAAGGCACCAGAAGCCGCTGAGACTTTGGCAATTACAGCTGATAGGCTAAAAGGCTTGGGCTTGGTGGACGAGATTATTCCTGAGCCAATGGGCGGTGCACATCGTGAATCAGCACAGATCATGGAAAATGTGCGTATTGCGATTAGGAAGCACTTAAAATTGTTGCTAGCGAAAAAACTCGATAAGTTATTAGAAACAAGGTATGA
>DHYP01000006.1:63573-63957 GCA_002414145.1 Methylophilaceae bacterium UBA5127
ATTGCCAGCAAATAGCCAGACTTTAGTTCAAAGTGTTAAGGGTTTTTTAACACGCGTTTTAAGTGAACATTCAACATCGCCCCCGTCATTATTGCTTGGCTATAGTGGCGGGTTAGATTCCTCAGTGTTGCTGCATGTCCTTGTGCAATGTCGATTAGAACTCACATTCGAATTGCAGGCGATGCATGTGCATCATGGTTTAAGTGTTAATGCAGATGCTTGGGCAGATTTTTGTGAGCGCACATGCAATGCTTACCAAGTACCCTACCTGATTTCACATATCTCTGTTGATCCAGCAAGTGGTTTAGGGGTGGAAGCTACCGCTAGAGCCGCTAGATATAGTGCACTTCAATCTGCTCATGCAGATTGGATTTGTTTAGCTCA
>DHYP01000032.1:0-204 GCA_002414145.1 Methylophilaceae bacterium UBA5127
AGGCTTTACGCCAAAAAACGCAGGGCGCCACAACACCAAATCTGCCAACTTACCTACTTCTAATGAGCCAACAATATGACCAATGCCATGCGTTAATGCGGGGTTAATGGTGTACTTGGCAATATAGCGTTTGACTCTAAAATTATCGTTATCGGCGCTATCTTCAACCAAACTACCACGCTGCACTTTCATCTTGTGCGCGGT
>DHYP01000032.1:377-1714 GCA_002414145.1 Methylophilaceae bacterium UBA5127
GGTCTAAGTGATGGCACACCATCAGCATATCTAAATGCTCGTCGATGGTATTGACGGTGAATGGTCGCGTTGGATTGGTGGAGGATGGCAACACGTTGGCATAGCCCGCCGCTTTGATAATGTCTGGCGCGTGTCCGCCCCCTGCCCCTTCAGTGTGAAAGGTATGAATGGTGCGATCTTTAAATGCGCCTATCGTGGTTTCTACAAAGCCAGATTCATTCAACGTGTCTGAGTGAATCGCCACTTGTACATCCATCTCTGCCGCCACACTGAGGCAGTTATCAATCGCGGCAGGGGTGGTACCCCAGTCTTCATGCAACTTTAGGCCGATTGCACCTGCTTCCACTTGCTCACGCAAGGGCTCTGGCAAGCTGACATTTCCCTTACCTAAAAACCCTAAATTCATAGGGAAGGCATCGGCGGCTTGCAACATGCGATGAATATGCCAAGGGCCTGGGGTACAAGTTGTCGCAAAAGTACCTGTGGCTGGTCCTGTGCCACCACCAATCATGGTGGTCACGCCAGACATCAGTGCTTCTTCAATTTGTTGTGGGCAAATAAAGTGGATATGCGTGTCGCTGCCACCTGCGGTGACAATCATGCCTTCCCCTGCAATCACCTCAGTACCTGCACCGATAGGGATAGTGACAGCAGGCTGAATATCAGGATTTCCAGCCTTACCAATCGCAGAAATATAGCCGTTTTTAATGCCAATATCGGCTTTGACGATGCCCCAGTGATCGACGATTAAAGCATTGGTAATGACAGTATCAGCCACTTCTGCGGCATTCAATTGCCCCTGCCCCATGCCATCACGAATCACTTTACCGCCGCCAAACTTTACTTCTTCGCCATACAGTGTGTAGTCTTTTTCAACCTCAATCCATAACTCGGTATCGGCCAAGCGCACCTTGTCGCCGACGGTGGGGCCGAACATTTCAGCGTAGGCTTGTTTGTCGATTTTCAATGCCATTATTTCAATGCCCCCATGACCTTGCCCGCAAACCCATACACCTTGCGGTCACCCCCCAACGCCACCAATTGCACCGTGCGTGTTTGCCCTGGCTCAAAACGTACCGCTGTGCCTGCTGCAATATCTAGGCGAAAGCCATAAACCGCTTGCCGATCAAAACTTAACGCCTCATTGGTTTCAAAGAAATGATAATGTGAGCCAACTTGAATAGGACGGTCGCCTTTGTTAGCCACATCGAGCGTCACCGTGGCTCGATCTGCATTAAGCACGATATCGCCTTTTGCTATTTTCATTTCACCTGGAATCATATTTAGCCTTTAAGGTATAGGATGATGCACTGTTACCAGTTTTGTACCGTCGGGGA
>DHYP01000032.1:1805-5850 GCA_002414145.1 Methylophilaceae bacterium UBA5127
AATAGCCGCAGAAATATAAGCGATAGCTTCTGGATAATTGAGTTTTAAGCCACGTGCTTTGCGTCGTTCCGCCAGCAAGCCAGCGGTAAAAATAAGAAGTTTATCTTTTTCTCTAGGGGTTAATTCCATGGTTGACTCTTTAAATTATGTACTCCAAATACGCGGTCTAATCATTTCACGTTCAGCGTACCAAGGTCGTAATATCTGCCAAAGCTGTTCAAAATACTGTCTAGCGCATTGTGCGGATTGCCCAACATAACGCGCAGAAAATATTTGCGGCAATGCTGTGACACCATACTTTGCATGCATGTCTAACGTCAGCTTGGGCTGAACTGATCTACAAGCCATCAATATTTCAGCGGGGACTGCACCAAAGGCAATCACAAAACTTGCAGATACTGCATTGCCGTTTAATCCAACGATAGACTTGATTAAATCGTGCTCAGGTTTTAAACAAGTACGCTCATTCCAAATCAATTTATCGTCACGCCGAATTGTTAACGCTTGGTGCAAGCTGCCTGTTTGCCAAACTTCATTTTGGGCTTGTCGTCCAAAGCATAAAATTTCCCAACCTGCGTATTGGGCATCAGCGACCAAATTAACCTCTGCGCTAAACCTCACTTGTGCACCATCAAATAATATATTTTCTTGTGGTAGCCATTCTAAACAAGCTGCTTGCGCCAAATTGAAATTTAGATGTTGACTAGCGAACAGCCCATTGGCTTTATACCATTTACCAGCACCTGGTGTTGTCAATAAAGCGTGTGCACGCTCATCTAACACGATATTCAGCGTTAATGCATCACCGCCTGCCACGCCACCTGGCGGGTGTATTACTACACCATGACATACTGCTTTGCCTTCTGGGTACAATGACTTCTGCAACACCAGTGGCCCGTAATGCATATTTTTTGCTAAAAAGCTACGCTCTTGTGTGCTCCTAAACTCTAAGCTTAAACGTGCTTCCCAGTGCTTAATAGAGGGATTATTAAGCACTGGTTGGCCCGTCACTACACCAAAAGTGGGTCTTTCATCATCCATCGTATTATCTTGCCACATCTACCATGGAAGATGGCAAAAAATTACAAAGCCACAAAGTTACGAATATTATCAGCTTCCATCTGCGCACCCTCACCGCTTTTAACAATCTGTCCGCGTGACATCACCATATACTGTGTTGCCAAGGCTTCTGCAAAATCATAGTATTGTTCCACCAGCAAAATAGCCATATCGCCTTGTGCTGTGAGTGTACGAATCACGCGCTCTATGTCTTTAATAATTGAGGGCTGTATGCCTTCTGTTGGCTCATCCAAAATCAACAATTTAGGCTTCGATACTAAAGCACGTGCAATCGCTAGCTGCTGTTGCTGGCCTCCTGATAAGTCGCCGCCACGTCTGTGCAGCATCTCTTTTAACACTGGGAACATCTCATAGATATTGCTTGGTATATTGCGTGATGCTTTACCCTTGCTGACTGCCAAGCCCATCAGCAAGTTTTCCTCTACCGTTAATCGTGAAAAAATCTCTCTCCCTTGTGGCACATATGCCATCCCCATCGCTGCCCGCTGATAAGGCTTTAGTTTAGAGATATCTTTGCCATCTAATTTAATTTGTCCAGACTTAATCGGCAACACACCCATTAGGCATTTTAGTAGCGTAGTTTTACCTACGCCGTTGCGTCCCAAAATCACACTACAGGCTGAAGTAGGTGCAGTCAATGAGACTTCCCGCAAAATTTGGCTACCGCCGTAAAACTGTTGAATTGAAGTAACTTCTAACATACGATTGACCTATTATTAATGTTATCGACCTAAATATACTTCGATGACTTCTTCATTACTTTGTACTTGCTGCATAGTGCCTTCTGCCAATACGCTACCCTGATGCAACACCGTCACTTTACGCGCGATTTTATTCACAAACGCCATATCATGCTCGACCACTACCAACGAATGCTTACCCGCTAAGCTATTAAACAATTCAGCAGTCTTATCGGTTTCTTCATCTGTCATGCCTGCAACAGGCTCATCCAACAATAACAATTTAGGCTCCTGACATAACAACATACCAATCTCTAGCCATTGCTTTTGACCATGGGATAGCAAACCAGCTCGGGTTTTGTAAAGGGATTGTAAATTGATGGTCTGTAGCACTTCATCGATACGATCTAATTGCTGCCCTGTCATCTTGCCGAAAAGAGAACTCCAGACGCTTTTATTGGTTTTGATGGCCAACTCTAAATTTTCAAGAACGGTGTGATTTTCAAAGACCGTTGGTTTTTGGAATTTACGTCCGATGCCTGCTTGTGCGATTTGTGGCTCGGTCATTTTGGTGCAGTCCAAGGTTTGTCCAAAAAATACTGAGCCTGAATCTGGACGCGTCTTCCCTGTGATGACATCTTGTAGCGTTGTTTTACCTGCTCCATTAGGGCCGATAATGCAACGTAACTCACCAACATCAATGGTTAGAGATAAGTTATTCAATGCCTTGAAGCCATCAAAGCTCACCGTGATCTCTTCCAAATACAACACTACACCATGTGTTGTATCTAACTGGTCACCTAAACTGACACGACCACTTGAAAGTCCGCTACTTGCACTAAAATCAGAAATGTTGCTTTTAATCATGTTTATTCTCAATGTGAGCTGTCGATTGCTCTGCTGGCGTTATCGTTTTCTTTTTAAACCTTAACTTCTCCCATAAGCCCAATACGCCTTGTGGTAAATACAAAGTGACTAAAATAAAAATTAGGCCTAAAAAATAGAGCCAGTACTCTGGAAATGCTACAGTGAAATAGCTTTTGGCACCATTGACTATGCCTGCGCCTAAAATTGCACCGACCAAAGTTCCTCGCCCACCAACGGCAGACCATATTGCAATTTCAATCGAATTGGCAGGGGACATTTCACTAGGGTTAATGATGCCAATTTGTGGTACATACAAAGCACCTGCAATCCCGCAAATCACTGCAGAAAACGTCCAAATAGTCAGTTTGTAGTGTAAAGGATTGTATCCAGAAAACATGACGCGACTCTCCGCATCGCGAATCGCAGTGAGTACACGCCCAAACTTGCTGGTAACGATAGCGCGAGACAGTACAAGTAATCCAATCAGCATTAATGCAGTCACTACAAACAAAGTCATACGCATTTGTGGCGTAGCGATAGGAATATCTAGCAAGCGCTTAAAGTCTGTAAATCCATTATTACCACCAAATCCTGTTTCATTCCTAAAAAACAGTAACATAAACGCATAAGTCATTGCTTGTGTGATGATAGAAAAATAAACCCCTTTAATGCGCGACCTAAAAGCAAAATAGCCAAATATAAATGCTAATACCCCAGGTACAACCATGACCAGTATCAACACGTACCAAAAATGTTCAGTAAACTGCCAATACCATGGGTATGATTTCCAATCTAAAAACACCATAAAGTCAGGGAGATGACTATGATAACTACCATCTAGACCAATTTGGCGCATCAAGTACATGCCAAACGCATACCCGCCTAACGCAAAAAACAGCCCATGCCCCAGACTCAGTATGCCGGTATAACCCCAGACCAAATCAATCGCAAGTGCTACAATTCCGTAACACATCATTTTGCCTATTAGCGCAATGGTGTAATCAGAAACATGCAGTACATTACCTGCTGGCACGACTAAGTTAAGTATTGGAAACAGTACACATAGCACTGCCAACACGCCTAAGAGCATGCCCCAGCCTTTCTTGGTGTATAGACGCTCGAGTATGGTGAATTGTGGATAATGGTTTTGCATAACGCTCTTGATCCTAGTCTATTTGACGGCCTTTAAAGGCAAACAAACCTTGTGGGCGCTTTTGAATAAAGATGATGACCACCACAAGTATGAATATTTTGGCTAGCACTGCACCCGCAAATCCTTCTAAGAACTTACTCAGTATGCCTAAACCCATCGCTGCATAAACGGCACCTGCCAACTGCCCCACCCCGCCCAGCACCACGACCATAAAAGAATCTACGATATAGCTTTGCCCTAACGTTGGCCCAACATTGCCGATTTG
>DHYP01000032.1:5873-8166 GCA_002414145.1 Methylophilaceae bacterium UBA5127
ACTCCTGCCAAACCTGCTATACCAGAGCCTAATCCAAATGCCAGCGCATCTACTTTTGCCGTATTCACGCCAGTACAACTCGCCATACTACGATTTTGCGTTACTGCGCGTATAAACAGACCCAAACGCGTTTTTGCAATCATGAGCCACATCAACAAAAGCACCAGCACAGCAAACACGATGATGTAAATACGGTTGTACGGCAACGATAAATTTGAAGCCATTTCAATGCCGCCAGACATCCATGCAGGATTTTCCACTTGCACATTCTGCGCGCCAAACAAGCTGCGCACCCCTTGCATTAAAATCAGGCTAACGCCCCAAGTCGCCAGCAAGGTTTCTAATGGTCTACCGTATAGGAATCTCAGTACAGTACGTTCAATCACCACGCCGACCAAGGCAGTGATGACAAACGCAACTGGAATGGCTGTTACCAAATACCAACCAAAGTATTCTGGAAAAAACTTTGTAAACAAATTTTGTACTAAAAACGTAGCATAGGCACCAATCATCATCATCTCACCATGTGCCATATTAATCACACCCATCAAGCCATAAGTCACTGCCAAACCTAATGCAGCCAATAACAAAATACTGCCTAAACTTAACCCTGTGAAAATCTGACCTAGGTGTTCATATGTTGCGAGATGGCTATCAATTTTCTTCAATGAAAGTTGTATGGCTGCAATCACTTCTGGATCTTTTTCACCTTCAGCACCCAGTCTTGCCGAAAGCATTTGTTTAATTCCGCCATTTGCGCTTTCAGAAAGCGCTTCTGCAGCAGCTAAGCGCTTAGCTTTGTCATCACTAGTCAACTCTATGCTCGCACGCACCATGCCTAGCATAGATTTGATTTCAGGTTGCGATTCTGTATTTTCTGCCTTTTGAATAAGCGCTAAGCGGCTTGTGTTAGCTTCTGTACCTTGTAGCAATTTTGCTGCTTCTAAGCGTGTGGCAGAATCTTTAGATAATAAATTGAGCGCAGCGATACTTGCTTCAAGTTCACCACGCATTTGATTGTTGTTTACAATATCTTCCGCATCTTCTGGTAGCGTCACTTCTGCATCGGTGACCGCGTCTTTTGCACCCTCATCTGTTACTAAAAACAGTTTTTCACCTTGTACCTTTACCGCATCATCTAACAGACTTTGCAAATATGGCATGGCTTGGGTATCGCCTTTAAGCACTACTTTATTCAGCGCTAAAATACGCGTTTCATTTTCTCCTAGACTCAATGCTAATTTTTCTTTGGCATCTAATGCGAACGCATTATGACTGGTGAACGCTGCAACCAACGAAAGCACGAGCAACATCAGAATATTGGTTATTTTGAATAATTTTCTTGTATGAACATCTGTGAAAAACATATTTCACCAACTTAATTTGCATTTTTGAATTGCCGCTATAGAGGTTCTATAGCGGCTAACAGTCTAATCAAGCTACCTTAATTTACATCACAGGATGATCAGGTTTCTTATCGTTACCTTCAATGAAAGGACTCCAAGGCTGTGCTTTCACCGGACCAGGCGTTTTCCATACTGTGCTAAACTGTCCATCAGCTTTAATCTCGCCAATAAATACAGGTTTATGTAAGTGATGGTTACTTGGATCCATCTCAGCTACAAAGCCACTAGGCGCCTTAAATTTCTGGCCTGCCATTGCGGCAATCACTTTATCTGTGTCTGTAGATTTTGCTTTCTCTACTGCCTGAGCCCACATATGAATACCAATGTAAGTCGCTTCCATTGGGTCGTTGGTTAAAGGCTTATCAGCCGTTGGTAGTTTTTGCGCCTTAGCGTAATCTGACCATTCTTTAATCCAAGCTTTATTTGTTGGGTTTTTAATGCTCATAAAGTAGTTCCAAGCAGCCAAATGACCAACCAGAGGTTTAGCATCTACGCCGCGTAACTCTTCTTCACCCACGGAGAATGCAACCACTGGTACATCCTTTGCCTTCAAGCCTGCATTGCCTAACTCTTTATAAAACGGAACGTTAGAATCACCATTAATGGTAGAAACCACCGCTGTTTTCTTACCGCCAGCAGCAAATTTCTTGATGTCAGCTACAATCGTTTGATAATCACTGTGACCAAATGGCGTGTAGGTCTCCATGATGTCATCATCTTTAATGCCTTTGGAATGCAAGAACGCTCGCAAGATTTTGTTAGTCGTGCGTGGGTACACATAGTCCGTGCCTAACAACACAAAGCGTTTAGCACCGCCCCCTTGCTTACTCATCAAATACTCTACAGCAGGGATCGCTTGCTGGTTTGGAGCCGCGCCTGTGTAGAAC
>DHYP01000032.1:8185-16059 GCA_002414145.1 Methylophilaceae bacterium UBA5127
CCTAACTCTTCACCCTCATATTGCACCGGGTAGAATAAAAGACTATTGAGCTCTTTATAAACAGGCAATACAGATTTGCGTGATACGGATGTCCAACAACCAAATGTCACCGCCACTTTATCTTGACTCACCAATTGACGCGCTTTTGTCGCAAATAATGGCCAGTCAGAAGCTGGGTCGACCACTACTGGCTCCAGCTGCTTACCCATCACACCACCTTTTTTGTTAATCTCATCAATGGTCATCAACGCCATATCTTTAAGCGCTGTTTCTGAGATGGCCATAGTGCCAGACAGTGAGTGCAGAATGCCGACTTTAATAGTGTCTGCTGCACTGGCAATCTGTGCCATCCCCATCATTGCGATACTTGCAGCGATAATACTGACTGATTTTATAAATCCACGTCTTGTGTTCATTCAAAACTCCTCTTAAAAAGTATTTATTTAAAATGTGATTTAGTTAAAATTGAAGTTGCAAACCAACAACAAACTTGTCGACATCAGGCGTTGCGGTGACTTCTGTTTTTGAATAGGTGGCACTTACTTTGGCATTAAAGCTGTCGATCACATAGTTCACGCCATAGTCATATTGCTTGGTTTCAATATTGTTATCTGGCTCAAATTTTTGATAGCGGAAATAGGGTTGAAATTGACCCCAGCCGACTTTATCGCTAAAAATATAGCCGATGCCAGCAAGATAGGCGTTACCATCTTCGGAAGTAATCACGCCATCGGTATCGTATTCGTAGTAAGCAGCTTCTAACGTCACAGCGCCAGAATCACCCAGTTTCTTTTCCAACAGTGCATCGATATTCCAACCAGTATAGTCGCCCACTTTTGTTGTACTTACAGACCCATCTTTTTGATATTGCGCGGCTACGCCAATTGACAACACATCTACTGCACCAAAAGTTGTACTGCCGGTGTAGTAAGCTGGTGCGCCGTTAGGTGTCCAGAAATCATATTGAATACGGCCAGCATAGAGCAGCTCGTCACCCGTAGTTAAATTACCGCCTACACCTGGCTTGCCGCCTACATTGTGGCCTTCAAAAGCACCTACGTTATAAATTAACGCACCATCAAACAACTTACCCCAGATTGCGACACCGTCATCCCGACCTGTCGTTTTGCTTGGGTAGCGAGAAACAATGCCTGGATAATCCCAAGCCAATAAATAGTAAGGCCCATCTAAATTAGCGCGGTCACTCCCTGGCAGCATACGCCCAGCCCAAATATTAAATTCAGGCATAAATTCAAATTGTGCAATAGCATCAATGACACCTACGGATTCATCTGATTTCTTCTCAGTATTAAAGGTGCCTTTAATATACTTACTGAGTGATGCATTCATATACAAACGCATACTATCTAAAGAAAGGTCATTCGAATTTGACGTGCCATTAGAAGCACCATCATCTTTATTGGTATAGCTTGAGCGCATACCCAAGCCAACTGTCACTGACTTATCTTCTCCAAAAGTGATCGTTCCACCAGCCATTGCATTGGGTATTACTACACTAGAAGCGACCAAGGTCGTTGCCAACAATATACTTCTCTTCAGTTTAAAGTTCATTTTAGGATCCCTTATTCGTGTTAAATTCAACTAACTCCACAGGCATATGTCACCAAATAGTTTGGTTACTTTTGTCTTATTGCTAGAATAGCGATGTATGCAACACTTCAAAATACGTCATTCTGCGTAGTCGATTTTTTTGACTAATAGGATTATTCTTAGGGCAAAATTAATCGCTGAAATGGATACCTAATAAACAATGAGAAACTATTTTTTAGTCTTGACTGCGCCTCTCTTACTTTGTGCCTGTGGCGAGTTTTCTTACAAACGGGGTGCCAGCGCTACAGACCTGCAGAATACGAAGCAAATCTGCCAAAAGGCTGTTAATGGTGAAACGGTAGAACAATGTTTAAAGAAAAATGGGTGGGTAGTACAGAAACTCGACAACTTGAGTGATATTGATTTATTTGCGACCGCATCGATCACTAACGACAATCGTTCTACTGATGGTGCGAAAAGAATTGAAACATCAGCTGCTTCATCTGAAGCAGACACCCCAAACAATGCGATGACAAATAAGTTGCCGAGCAATGTACCTGAACCAAAACCAACAGATCTTTATTCAATCAGCTCTTGGTGGAAAATGGGGGGTAGTGACAGCAAGTTAAAAGCCGACATCGGTCAATGTGTTGACACACTTGGTGAAGGCCATAAGCCTGATATTGCCGCTCAAAAATACACTCGCGCACTCGTCATTTGCATGCATCAAAAAGGCTGGACTGCTTTGAAAAACGCAAAATAAAATGCCGTTTAAAATACTGTTTAAAAAGACTAGTTGCCACTTTTATCGTAGCAGCAACTAGTCTATATCCATCATGCCCAAGCAATCACGTTAGTTTAATTTACGCATGCACAGCCGATGGACTTGCCTCCAGTTTTGCATATTTACCTACATAAAATAGCATCCCAGCCACGGCCAAATAGCTGAATGCGACTGGTAGTGATTTTGCAATGCCAATCGCTTCGCCATGAATCAAGCCGACAAAACTAAATACCGCACCAGCCCAGGCAAAAGCCGAGGCTTTTACTAGCTCTTTCTCGATCACAAATGATGCAATTGCGCCAAGCACTAGTCCACCCAAAATGGCGCCACCCCCCAACACTTCAAGACCATGATATAACACGCCGACTTGTCCTAGCTTATCCACCCCTAACGCAGCAGCACTGGTGCCAGCGGCTCCTAGCGCGTTGTCGATTTGCAATTTTCCCCAAGCTGCTAAATGAGGCATAAAAGCTAAAATAATGGCTGGCGCATGATTTTTGGGTGTTTCTTGAAAGGCCTGCGCGCCAATTAACATACCGATGTAGAGCAATATGGGCGAAATCGCAACCACTGGAATCACAGAGGCCATTAAAGCAATAATTCCTAACCACGAAAGTATCAGTACTACCGCGCCCGTAGCTGCCGAGTAGCCAATACGTCCACCCATGGCTTTCCATCCAGGATGTCCAATGTATACCGCATTAATAAACGGGTTACCCATCATACAACCAATTAAACTGACGACCCCATCTGCACTGAGTACGCGTGTCGTTGGATAACTATCTCCGCCTACTGCCGCACTTTCTACGTTATCCATCGCCTCTACTAAATCATAAATACCAAATGGAATGGCAGTCACTAAGATCACACTGAGATACTCAAAGCCAGAAAATACATGTCCAATCGCTGGGATAGGAAATGAAAAACCAAAATTTGCAAATGAAGCTGTCACTTTATCTAGTCCAATCCCCCCATAATTCAAACCGATTGCGGTGGAACCCCATGCGATTAAAGTCCCGACAGCAATGGCGACTAAGCCTGCTGGCATCCCTTTAAAATAACGCACTCCGCCAAACCAGCCTGCAAGGATAATGGCAAAACAAACAACACCTACCACGGGTGTCATAAACATTTCCAACGCTGGCCGTAATGCAATAAACGCAACGGAGACGCCTGCCAAAGTACCAAGTAAAGCTGCTCGAGGGGTAATCTTGCGAATGTAGGGAGCGATAAAGCCACCAATCATTAATACAAAGCTCTGAATAAACACCCAGGCAAGACCTGCTTCCCAACCTTTTATCGGATCCCCGCTGGTAATGGAAATAGGCAGCATAATCACAAATACTACAACAAACATATGTGGCACGCTCACGCCAGAAGGTAGCGCACATACATCAGTTCTACCAGTCTCTTTTGCTAACTTGTAAGCTAGCCATGCATAGTAAACAGTGCTTAAACACAACATAAGTCCTGTAGCAGGCAGTATGCGTCCGAACACAATCTCATCTGGCATTTTCAGCACAAATCGCAATAAGCCTGTTAGCACAAGTAAATTCACTAGAATATTGGTGCCAAAGCCAAAAAAAGCATTCCAATCGCCTGGCGCCCAAAGTTTAACTTTTGCTGCTGCTGTCATACTACCTCCCCATTTACATTACCTAAGAAATAACCCATAAAATTGATTCAATTTCAAAATGGCTAATATCACATTGCAGCTAACACACTAGCCAAGTCTGTCACCCATCCGAAAATTGCACTTTGCGCATAAATCATGCGTAAGCTTACTTCGTGAAACTCTGGACTGTATGAGGCACAGCAGTCTGCAGGAACTAGGCAACGATAGCCTCGATCATTAGCCTCTCTCACCGTGGTATGTACACATACTTCTGTTGTCACGCCGCAAACGATGAGTGACTCGATATTGCAGTTTCGCAATATGGCCTCTAGATCTGTCGCATAAAATGAACCTTTACCTGGCTTATCAATAATAGGCTCACCAGCTCGTGGATACAGCTCAGGGATAATGTCATGTCCAGCTTCTCCTCGAATAAGAATTCTGCCCATCGGCCCTTTTTGGCCTATTCTGAGACTAGGAGAGCCACGCTCTACTTTGGCTTTAAATGCATCAGTCATATCAGGGCGGTGTCCTTCTCGTGTATGTATGACTAACATCCCTTTTTGTCTAGCAGCCGCCAACAGCGCCTGACATGGCTTGACTGCAGCAGCTAACAAGCTCACATCATTGCCCAGCGTATCGCCAAATCCACCGACCTCTAGAAAATCGCGCTGCATGTCGATCATTAACACTGCAGTTTTTGCAAGATCTATTGCCAGTGCCTCTGGCTTTGCTTGTATCAGTACTGTTGCCATACATCCTCTTGTCTACATCATGATTCGCTTGATTAAATTAATGCAACCATGTATACAACAAAGCAAATCATATGCCACTGGATTTTAAAAAGTAATACGGTAAACGACTTAGAAAGTTGCTGTGTTGAACCTAAGCTATCAGCATTAGCCGCTGTAAAAATCGTTAAATTAAGGAAACTTTGCCCTAAAGCAGTGCGCTGCGCATTCATTTAGCGCATTGTGTTGATGAAGCTCAACGGAAATTAAGTCGGGCTAAATGAAATATGGGCGGTAGCAATTTTCCATCCATCTGCACAGCGAATCCAGCTTTGGCTTTGCCTACCAACACCATCGTGGCGTTTAAACTCAGTACTCGCATTCGCGTAATTGTGACCAAATGTTGTAATTACTGTATTAAACAAGACTCTAGCAGGCGGTGGTGTGCGGTTTTTTCTAAAATTGACAATTTGATCCCATCCATAGAGATTCTCATTAGCACCATACCTGACGGCATAAGGACTTTGCCAAAAGAAATTAATAAGTGCTGCTACATCATTGCCATTCAAGGCTTCTTCGTATGCCGCAAACACGATGCGCATTTCTGCTAATACTTCCGGGATATTCACTTCCATCTTCACCTCAGTTTCTGACTACTGGTGCAGCACACACACCACTTTGCTCAAGATAAGCAGCTACACGTAATGCCAGATCCTCGCGATTAGGTGAAGCAATAATCTGTATACCTATCGGCATCCCACCCACCTGCTGAACAGGTACCGCAACAACAGGCAAACCAATAAAGGAAATTGGCTGCGTAAACATGCCCATGTTGGGCCTTACTGGCATTGTCACGCCTTGTATGGACATTGTTTCTTGCCCTATTTTTTGTGCAGAACAAGGTGTTGCTGGCGCAATAATCACGTCAACATGCTCAAATACCTTCATAACTTCTTGATGAAACCAAGTTCTAAACCGTTGCGCTTGCAGATACCATGCTGCAGGTACTAGCGCTCCCGCAGCCAAACGTGGTCTCGTCAAAGGGTCAAAATCCTGAGCGCGCGTTTGCAGACGCTGCAAGTGTCGATTGCCTCCTTCACTTGCCGTAATCACATAGGCCGAAGCGCGTGCTCTAGCGACTTCTGGTAAATTGACTACAGCTGTAGCCTGTAACGCCTCTGCAACAAGCGCCATTGCAGATTGCGCTTGCGTATCACACTGTTCAAAATAACCACCAGCCTGTGCAATACGCAACCCTGCAATACCGAGATTGATTTGCTCAAGACAATGTGTACGCTCATCTTGTAACAGATCAAATGACAATGCTAAATCTAAACTACTACGCGCAAACATGCCCGCATGGTCAAAGCTGTGCACAAAAGGAAACATCCCTTCTAGACTTAATGCACCATAAGTCGGCTTTAAACCAAAGATGCCACACATAGAGGAAGGCACACGCACCGAACCATTGGTATCTGAGCCCAGAGTCAGTGGAACAAAACCTGCTGCCACCGCTGCCGCAGAGCCTCCTGAAGAACCTCCTGCGCTACGTGAAACATCATGTGGGTTACGTGTAGCGCCAAAATGATGATTTTCTGTAGTAAAACCATAAGCATACTCATCCATATTCAATGCGCCCAGCAACACCGCACCAGCCTTTTGCATCGCTTTAATTAAGTGTGCATCAGCAATCGCAGGTGCATTAGATGCATTGATTTTAGCGCCAGCTAACGTCACAAAACCCTCTACATCAAATAAGTTTTTAACTGCGTATGGCACGCCCGCAAGGGGCGGCAAGTGGGCACCTTGCTGCCTAGCCCTATCAATAGCGGCAGCCTCTTTTAAAGCTCTTTCTGGTGTCACCTCTGTAAAACAGTTATAGCGCTGGTCTAAATCTGCAATACTGGCCAGCGCATTTTGCGTCACCTCTACTGCACTTACTTTGCCAGCTTTAATTGCTTCGGCGATATCTATTGCACGACTGGTTTTATCAATCATGGGCGGTACTCAGGTGCAGGCTCTATCGCATCATCTAGCGCAAACGCCATCACAAGCTCGGCATGGCTGGCGATGAGCTTAAATTGCTGATGCACATTGATCATATCTTCTTTTATCAGGTGCAGCGACAACAAATGTGCGGCATTTTCAACTTGTGGCAAGCTAATAACAGAAGAATCTAAAAACAAGGAATGACTCAAAATAACTCCTTTAAAGACAATCTAAAAGAATGCAATATTGCATACATTGAATCTCAGTTAGCAAGTGCCATACCAAGCATGATATCAATCAGCATCATTTAAATTTATTATGATTTTTTTGAGTAACTCACCGCAAAAGACTTTTGGCGAGCTAAGGCGGTTAGTGTCAGTGTTTTAGCAAACTCTCTGCTTCGCATAATATGGCGTTTCATCATGTTTTTTGCCTTCGCGGTATCACGATTCAAAATATGCTCCAATATTTCCGAATGCTCTTGATAAGTGCGAACGCTTCGATTATCTGTATTTAAGTCCAGACGCCGAATAATACGAATACGATTATTAATATTGACTAATACCTCTGCAATGACTGGCTTGCCGCTCGCTTGCGCCAAGCCCACATGAAAAGCTTCATCTTTCTCTCCCAAGTCGATCCCTTCAGCCAAGTCTATATCGTGCATTTCTGGCTGCCACATCGCTATAAACTGCTCAATCTGCTTATCTGTCATATTATTAACAGCGTATTCTATAACCAGCTGTTCAACAGCAATACGCACATCATAATACTCAGCCAACTCTGCAACATCCAGCGCTCGAATAAAACACCCTTGTTTTGGGCGCACCGTTAAAAAACCCTCTATCTCAAGCCGCTGTAAAGCTTGTCTGATGGGAGTGCGACTAATCGAAAATAAATCCGCAAGCTCATGCTCAGTGACCCGAGAGCCAGGATACAACTCAAAGGAGGTAATCATCTGCTTAAGGCGTGCATAGACCTCATTTGCATTTAATCGCTTACCCTTTTTGGTGGATTCGTCAGTAGTAGACATACAGTTTTCAAAAATATTAAGCCTCTAAGACCTAATCATACGAGAACAACTTTGTATACACAACTCTAGAAATAGACAAGGGGTCACGTTTTCACGTAACCCCTTGATTTATTGGTAGGGTGTGCGGGGATCGAACCCACGACAAACGGATTAAAAGTCCGCTGCTCTACC
>DHYP01000058.1:0-2181 GCA_002414145.1 Methylophilaceae bacterium UBA5127
GAGCAATACACGCGCAATATGGTGACGGCCGCTTCAACGGCTAATTTGGCGATTATTTTGATTGATGCACGCAAAGGTGTGCTCACGCAAACCCGTCGTCATAGCTATTTGGCGCATTTGGTCGGCATTCCGCATATTGTCGTGGCAGTGAATAAAATGGATTTGGTCAATTACGACCAAGCTGTTTACGACAAAATTTGTGCAGATTACACCGCCTTTGCAAAAGAAATCGGTTTAGCACAAGTTCGTGACATTCGCTTTATCCCCATGTCTGCACTTAATGGAGATATGCTGGTTGACCGCTTAGACAATATGCCTTGGTACTCAGGTGAAACATTGCTTGAAATGCTAGAAAAAGCACCTGCCGCGCACACTGAGCAATCCGAACAATTCCGCTTCCCAGTGCAGTTTGTGTGCCGTCCACACGCCAGTGCAGATGCTGAACTGCACGATTTCCGTGGTTTTATGGGCAGAATTGAAAGTGGTGACATTGCTGTGGGTGATGCGGTGACTGTGTTACCAAATGGCTATCAATCTAAAGTGAAAGCCATTCAAATTGGCGATAAGCAAATCGCCAGCGCACAAACCGAGCAAAGCGTGACCTTGCTATTAGAAGACGAAATTGACACCTCTCGCGGCGATATGATTGTAAAAACAGGCGAAGCACCTGAACCAGTGAAACAAATTGAAGCGCATGTTTGTTGGTTATCAGAAACGCCATTGTCGCCAGCCCGTACCTATATTATTCGCCACACCACACGTGAATCAAAAGCCAAAATCGGCGCGACTCAATATAAAGTAGATGTGAATACATTAGAACAACAAGCCACGCCTGACCTCAAAATGAACGACATTGCACGTCTAACATTCAAACTGGCACAACCCCTAATGGTAGATAGCTATAAAGCTAACCGTGCAACAGGCGCATTTATTGTGATTGACGAGAGCACCAACAATACCGTTGGTGCGGGCATGATTGTATGATTGATCACAAAAACTCCACGCTGACTTTGTTGCGCTCACTTGCCGTACTGAAATGCACTGCCTGCGTTCAGGCGCCTCGCCATTGCGGATTTTTGCGATAAATTAACCATCAAAACAAATTTTCTAATAAAATAACGTATTAGCTTTTAAAGCTGTAAAGGAAACTAAAATGACTTATGTCGTCACCGAAAATTGTATTCAATGTAAATACACAGACTGCGTTGATGTTTGCCCAGTGGATTGCTTTGTAGAAGGTCCTAACTTTTTAGCAATTAATCCTGACGAGTGCATTGATTGCACATTATGCGTTGCGGAGTGTCCTGCCGAAGCGATTTTTGCTGAAGACGATGTGCCTGCTGATCAACAGCAATTTATAGAACTCAATGCTCGGCTGGCAAAAGTATGGCCTGTTATTAGCGCAAGAAAAGACGCTTTACCAGATGCAGATGCTATGAACGGCGCATCTGGTAAGATAGATCTATTAATCGAATAAATCTGCTCTTATTATAAAAATGAGATCTAAGTAAAAAAGGAGACTTTACAAGTCTCCTTTTTTCTACACCATCAAATTAAGCAGCCATCGCAACAGGTTGCATTGCTTGATGATCACCTTTCCAGAAATAATAGAACTCTCTGCCTACATTTAAAAATGTGTGATGCGTTTCATCAGTCGTGAATAGTGGAAGGTTAGCATCCACCACTTTACGATAAGCATTGGGTTGCTTATGCGGAACATCGCGTAATCTTAGCAATAGCAATTTTGCTAATTTTCTACGCGTATCAATAAACAAATCATCGGCACCCCGACTGCGCAAGGATTTTTCATAATCTTGCAAAGGCTTGCTCTCAACATTGGATAATGTCACCCTATCCAAAGATTCCCATAACTCTTTTAAGTTTCTGGTCTCTGGGCGCCATTCCTTGGGATTCGCCTCAAAAGCCTTGTCCTGATTCATACCAACAATGGCTTTGATATCTTTGACCCAAAATGAAAAGTAATCTCTAATCACAGGAATGCAGATCGCCCATTCAGCATGGTCTAATTTATTAAACAATTGATCCACAGCTGCCCTGTAGTGTGTGCCATCCGCTGGGATGTGTTCGATATAAGGGATTAATCTTAGAATCACATATTGACGTTGAATCAATTTAGCTTCAGGAACGCCCTTTTGTTCCAATAATTTTAAATATGCTTTT
>DHYP01000058.1:2202-8174 GCA_002414145.1 Methylophilaceae bacterium UBA5127
CGTGTACTCATTTTAGACTCCGATCGTAACCTATCAATATTAATCTTCTCAACGCTTTAAGTTTATATCGGCCAACTCCGACTAAACTTTATGAATTCACCATTTATAAGCGTTATACTAATCCAATTTTATCTCTATGAATCTGTTGAACAAAAGGCAAATATGGATGCAGTTTCTAGTTTGGCATTAGCCAGCAGCTTGAGTTGGGCAAGTGGTTTAAGGCTGTATGCTACGGTTTGTATCATCGGTTTATTAGCAAAGTTTAACTACATCCATCTACCAAAAAGTTGGGATATTTTGAGCGACCCCATCGTCATCAGCGTCGCTGGAATATTAATGATTATTGAATTTTTAGCAGATAAAATTCCTTATTTCGACAGTGCCTGGGACTCTATTCAAACATTTATCCGCATTCCCGCTGGTGCACTGTTGGCAATGGGTGCCATTAATAGTAACGACCCCATGATTGCCACGATTGCCGCACTACTCGGTGGTAGCCTAACTGGCTTGACGCACGCCACTAAAGCGGGTAGCCGTGCACTGATTAATACTTCACCTGAACCTGTCAGCAATATCGCCGCTTCATTTGGCGAAGAAGGTTTGTTGCTAGGGGGCGGTTGGCTCGCGCTCACGCACCCCATGGTGTTCATCGGCGTGCTAATCTTTTTTGTGTTGGTGATGCTTTGGCTGATACCAAAGTTGTGGCGTGGCATACAATCGGCATTAGTCCATATTGGCAAAGTAAATAGGCAAAATGACTAAAACACTTAAATATTTACAGCACTACCCTATTGATTTACAAGAAAAAGTCGCGCTATTGCACATGCAAGAAAGGCTAGGGGATTATATTGCACAGCGCTACCCTAATATGCATAACATTCAAACTGACAAAGCGCTTTATGCTTATGCCAATGACATCAAACAAGCATTCTTGCGTAATGCACCACTGTTAGATAAAGTCATGTATGACAATCGCTTAAGTATTGAGCACCACGCGCTGGGCCTCAATACTGCAATTTCACGCGTACAAGGTGGGAAACTAAAAGCCAAAAAAGAAATTCGCATTTCATCCTTTTTTAAAGAAACACCAGCAGAATTTCTACGTATGATTCTAGTGCATGAGCTAGCGCATCTTAAAGAGCGCAATCACGATAAAGCTTTTTACCAGCTGTGCAGATATATGGAGCCTAATTACCACCAGCTAGAATTTGATTGCAGGGTGTATTTAACGTGGAGAAATGTTTAACTTCACTTATTTGGTTAGCTTAAATACAGCGAAGAACACCAAGTAGTGATTTAGTTTTTCCACAACATGCTATGCCGAATTACCAACCAACCCAATAGCAAATATCCCGCCATCGCCCAAGCTAGGCCAGATGGTGCGTACCATACAAACGGTACGACCAAACCTGCGGAAACTGTAGACAACAGCATTTGAATAAATGCCTGCCCAGATGCCGCTGTACCACGAATTTTGGGATGTCTTTCAAGCCCAGCCAATGAAAGTATGGGCATCGCTAACGCCATGCCCACATTAAATAAGGCCACTGGTAAGATATTATAGACAGTATCTGTAGGGAAAAAAGTACAAATCGCGATATTCAACACAACAATAATACCCATCCAAATATACGCAGCTTTAACCACTCGCTTTGCGACATATTGACCAGCAGCACGCTTAGCTAAATAAGAACCCAGCACCATACCTGTCACAGTAGGTATAAATAAAAAACCGAACTGCTGTGGTGTTAAATGCAAATGCTTACTTAGCAATACTGGGCTGGATAATACATACACAAAAAAAGCTGAGAAATTAGCACCACTGGCAATGCCAAGCTTTGCAAATTCCGTATCGCTGAAAATACTTTTATAGCTTACCAATACGTTTTTAGCTGAAACTTTTAAGCGCTTTTCTGGCGGCATGGTTTCAGGCAAAAACATCAATGCTGCCCATAAACTTAGCGCTGCGTAAATAGCCAAAAAAATAAATATCGCATGCCAATGAAAACCCAGCAGCACCCCGCCAATAATGGGCGCTACTGCAGGGGCAATGCCAAATAACATCTGTATAGTCGCCATCACACGTTGTGCTTCCGCGCCTTCAAATAAGTCACGCACCATGGCACGCGCTACGGTATTGCCTGCCCCACCACTAGCGCCTTGCAGTGCCCTAAAAAACCATAACGTTTCTACATTAGGTGCAAAAGCACAACCAATACTAGCCAGCACAAAAATGCTCAAGCCCCATTTAATGGTAGTAATACGGCCAATCGCATCGGAAATCGCGCCATGCCACAACGTCATCGCCGCATATGGCAGCAAATAAAAGGTCAGGCTTTGCTGAATTTGCACATCCGTCGCAATTAATTCTGCGCCCATGATATGAAATGCAGGCAAATAAGTATCAATCGCAAATGGCGCGAGTGCAGCCAGTGCGGCCAGTGCGTAAACTAAAAAAATGGAATGTGGTTTCAAGTATTATATTTATGATGACCTAAAAGCCATGCTATTTTAGCCTATAAATCCAAATCTACTGCATTCCCGTGCCAATGAGAACGTTGTGTAGGGTTTATGTAAGGTTAAAATGGATTCCCACGCTCGCAGCAATGACCAAATGGAGTTTACCTCGTATAAACTAAGGCAAAGCGTGAAACGCTTCTACTCGCTCTTTTGATTCACCACTTGCATATTTCTTAGAGTTTTTATCATTCCTAAAAATAATGGGTTGTGACTGAATTTGTGGATTTTGAGACTCAGCAATCGCCTGCTCGATTAAGTGATGATAGGGCGATTTAGAACACACAGGATCAGCAGCATCGGCATCACCACTCAATAAAAACGCTTGGCAACGACAACCACCCAAATCATTTTCTTTTTCAGAACAGCTACGACATGGCTCTTTCATCCAATCATCACCGCGGTATTTTTTAAAGGCTGGCGACTCTTTCCATGCCCATTCCAAGCCATGCTCGCGCACATTGGGAAATTGCATATTGGGTAAAACACGTGCAGAATGGCATGGCAATACATCGCCATTGGCAGTGACAATCATAAATACTTCACCCCAGCCATTCATACATTTTTTCGGGCGATTATTAAAATAATCTGGCACCACAAAAAATATTTTCATCTTATTGCCAGGTTTTTGTCGGAATTCATTGGTGATGCGCTCTGCCTCATCAATTTGTTCTTTAGTAGGCATCAATTGGCTACGATTAACCAAAGACCAACCATAATATTGCGTATTGGCAAGCTCAATATAATCAGCACCCAGTGCTTCCGCCATCTCTAAAATTTCTTTCATGTGACCAATGTTATAGCGATGAATCACCACATTGAGTACCATGGGGTAGCCATGATCTTTAATCATAGCAGCCACTTTTTTCTTGAGTTCAAAGGTTTTGGTGTTGGTAATAAAATTATTAATCTCTTCTGTGATGTCATGCATGGACAGCTGAATATGATCCAACCCCCCCTCTTTAAAAGCTTGAATGCGCTTTTCTGTTAAACCTACTCCAGAAGTAATTAAGTTGCTGTAATACCCTAATTTTTTGGCTTCGATGACAATGTCTTCAATGTCATCGCGTAACAATGGCTCACCACCCGAAATGCCCAACTGAATTGCGCCCATTTTACGCGCATCTCGCAGTGCCTGAATCCACTGTTCGGTCGTAAGCTCGTTTTGTGTGTGTTTATCATAGTCGGTCGGGTTGTAACAAAATGCACAATGCAATGGGCAACGATAAGTGACTTCTGCTAACAGCCATAAAGGTTGCGTGTGCGTTGCGCTCGCAGCAACACCATTATTTTGCGCTTGCACATTTTGTTGCACTGCTGATTCACCTAAAGAATTTTGTGTCATGTTGTACTGCTTAAACCTGCTTAATTTACTTTTCTTAACCAGGCCTTACCAACTGCTAAATCAAACATGCCAATGATGTCTGCTTCAATATTTTCTGCATCCGGGAATGTTGCTTTCAAATCCGCCACGATGTCCCCCACCGTGGCTTTGCCATCTACGCGTTTGATGATTTCACCAGCGCCCCCATGCAACTTCACCATGCCTTCTGGAAAAAGAATCACATAACTTTGCTGCGCCTCTTCCCACTGAAAGCGATGGTGTAGTGCAATTGCATATACATCAGAATGTTGAATATTATTGCCCATAACTTACCTAAAATTAATGACAGGCTGGCGCAAGTAATCTCGGCCTTCTACTTTAATCTCAGTACTCGCTAGCATAATGGCATCTGCCATCACCCACAGCACATCTAGCTTAAACTGGAGAATATCAAGCGCACGCAATTGCATTTCACGGCTGACACTAAAATAATCCAGTGTAATATCCAAACCTTGCTCAACATCACGGCGTGCTTCTGTCAGGCGTTTTTTAAAGTAAATAAAGCCCTCTTCTTTCACCCATGGGTACACGCTTGGCCATGCACTAATGCGTTGCTGGTGAATGTGTGGTGCAAACAATTCTGTCAAACTTGAGCATACACTCTCTTGCCATGGACGCTGACGTGCAAAGTTCACATAGGCATCTACCGCAAAACGTACCCCTGGTGATACCATTTCCAGCGAAGTCACTTGTTCACGAGTCAATCCAACGGCCTCGCCCAGCTTAATCCATGCTTCAATACCGCCCTCCACGTCATCATAACCATCGTGATCGGTAATACGATGAATCCAGCCTTTACGGACTTCTTTATCAGGGCAGTTGGACATGATTGCAGCGTCTTTTTGCGGAATCATGATTTGGTAGTAATAACGATTGGCTACCCAACACTGCAATTGTTCTTTAGTAAGTTTACCTTCATACATCAGCACATGAATCGGATGATGAATATGGTAGCCTTGGCCTTTTTCTCTTAACTTAGTTTCAAACTCTTGACGTGACCAGGGTAAATTATCGTTTGTTAGTGCATTCATTACGTTCTCCTAAAGTATGATATCCATGCCATCAAAAGCCACTTCTATTTTATGTTGATTCAAAATAGCGCGCTCGGCAGAATCTTCTCTTAAAATCGGGTTGGTATTGTTGATATGTATCAATACCTTACGTTCAGCCTTGAATTCATCCAAGTTTTCAATCATGCCGTTAGCACCAGATTGTGGGTTATGCCCAATATCGCGCGCCTTCTTCGTCATGAGGCCTAAATCAATCATTTCTGTGTCAGTCCAGAACGTGCCATCCACCATAATACAATCGGCCTGATGCATGAGTGGTGGCAAATGTGGTTCAATTTCTGCTAGGCCAGGCGAATACCAACATTTTTTACCTGTACTGATTTCTTCGATCAATACGCCAATCGTGTCACCTGGATGTGGATCGTTTCGGTGTGGGGAATATGGCGGCGCTGCACTTTTCAGCGCAACCGCGGTAAAGCGTAAATTAGGCACATTGGGAATTTCAAAACTGGTTTTACCGTCAATAGGCACATCATGATGATTAATCCCGCAATAATGCCCTAAAATATTTAGGATTTGATTGCCAGACGTTAAGTCTCCATACACCATTTTTGTACAATAGATTTCACGCTTCACCTGACCTTCACGTAGCATATACAAACCTGTTGTATGGTCAATTTGCGCATCAATTAACATAATCGCTTGGATACCAGTGTCGCGGATACTTCGCGCGGGCTGTAACGGCGCAAAGTCTTGAATTTGTTGCAACACGTCAGGAGAAGCATTAAACAATACCCAGTCCACCCCATTACTTGAAACACAAATAGAAGACTGTGTACGCTTAGTGGCTTTAATTGTACCTTTACGCAAGCCATCACAATTAAAACAATTACAGTTCCATTGTGGAAAACCACCACCTGCACCTGCGCCTAAAACATGAATATGCATGAAAAACTTCTTATCTATTGAATGAGATGAAAAAAGGCCGCCTAACGGCAGCCTTGATGGTAAAACAATTATTTATTACAAACGTACATGGTCACTTCAAAGCCAAAACGCAT
>DHYP01000058.1:8205-9083 GCA_002414145.1 Methylophilaceae bacterium UBA5127
TTTCTGTCGCTGCTGGTGCTGTCCGCATGTCAATCTCCTTGTATCAATCTCATCATCATTGATGGTATGACCAGCATCATACGCAGGCATTTCATAAATCATCTGCAAGCTACAATGATTCACGACTAGTGATTTTCATGATGCTATGACTATAGAAGTTACTCACTATTGATTAAACGACGACTGCGCACTGCTTCAGCTAAAGACTCAAGCACTTCTACAGTGTCTTGCCAGCCGATACAGCCATCTGTAATAGATTGACCATAGGCTAATGCACAGCCTGGGGCATGGTCTTGACGGCCTTCATTCAGGTGAGACTCCACCATCAAGCCAATAATACGCACATCTCCAGAGGCGACTTGATTTGACACATTTTTAGCGACCTCTATTTGCAATTGATATTGTTTTTGGCTATTGGCATGACTACAGTCAATCATCAATCTTGGTGCTAAACCTGCTTCAGCTAAACTATTACAAACCGCATCTACACTTTTTGCATCGTAATTAGGCATTTTCCCGCCACGTAAAATCACATGGCAGTCTTCATTGCCAGTGGTAGCAATAATGGCTGAACGCCCCTCTTTTGTTACAGACAAAAAGTAGTGAGGACTTGCCGCTGTTTTAATCGCATCAATCGCTACTCGCACACCGCCATCTGTGCCATTTTTAAAGCCAACAGGGCAAGACAGACCAGAAGCCAGTTCACGATGTATCTGGGATTCCGTTGTGCGTGCGCCAATCGCGCCCCAACTGACCAAATCTGCGGTATATTGTGGCGTGATCGTATCTAAAAACTCTGCACCAGCTGGCATGCCAATTTCATTCACATCTAATAAAAACTTGCGTGCAATAGCTAAGCCTTCGTTAATATCATAGCT
>DHYP01000058.1:9114-17642 GCA_002414145.1 Methylophilaceae bacterium UBA5127
AATGTGGATCGTTAATCAAACCCTTCCAACCGACCGTTGTGCGTGGTTTCTCAAAATAAACGCGCATCACAATTAAAAGCTCTTTGGATAATTGTTTACGCATCTCTAGTAAGCGCCTTGCATACTCCATTCCCGCTTCTGGGTCGTGAATGGAACAAGGCCCTACAACCACTAACAATCGGTCATCCGCTTGATACAGAATTTGATGAATCGCCTTACGCGTCGCCAGAATATTTTCTGTGGTCAGTTGGCTTTCTTTAAAACGTGCCAATAGCTCTGAAGGTAAAATCAGTTCTTGTACTTCACGGATACGCACATCGTCCGTGGCTAATTTTTCATATTCACTCATGATGATTTAAGAATCTTTTCTAACACTTCTAAAAAGCGCGCATTTTCACTATATAAACCAATACTGACGCGCAAATAGTCAGGCATTTCATAATTGGCTACTGGACGTACAATCACCCCATTTTGCAATAATTTCTGATTGACTTGTGATGCGTTAGGCACCTTAAAACTAACAAAGTTACCAAAAGATGGAATGTAGTCCAAGTTTAATTGTGCCAACCCTTGCGTGATTTGTAGCATCCCTGCTTGATTTAGCGCATAACTACGCGCCACAAAATCATCATCATCCAGCGAGGCAATTGCTGCTGCTTGCGCTACTGAGTTCACATTAAATGGCTGACGTACACGATTTAAAATATCTGCAACCTCTGCATGCATCAAGCCAAAGCCAACGCGCAAGCCTGCTAGACCATACGCTTTAGAAAAAGTGCGCGAGATAATAAGATTGCTAAACTCTGCGAGCCAGTGAATCGCTTCTGATTTGTCTTGTGCTGACAAGTACTCATCATAAGCTTCATCCAGCAACACCAGCACATGCTTGGGAACACGCCGTAGAAAGTCATAAAGCACTTGTTTATTAATAAGCGTACCTGTTGGATTATTAGGATTCGCAACAAAAACCAATTTTGTTTTAACAGTGATGGCTTTTAAAAAGCCTTCTAGATCATGTCCAAAGGCAATGGCTGGGATCACAACACCAATAGCCCCAACAGCTTGCGTCACCAAGGGATAGACTGCAAAGGCATGTTGTGAGTAGATTGCCTCATCGCCTGCTTTCAAAAAAGCACGTGCAGCCAACTCCAAAATATCATTTGAACCATTACCAAACACAATTTGATTGGGCGCAACATTAAACTTTTGACTCACAGCATCACGTAATGCAAAGCTATTACCATCCGGATAACGCGCAATCTCAGCAATCGCATCTTCCACGGCCATTTGTGCTTTTGGGCTCATTCCCAAAGGATTTTCATTAGAGGCTAATTTAACTATATCAGCCTCTTCCAATCCCATTTCACGTGCCAACTCACTGATAGGTTTTCCACCTTGATAAGGTGCAATTGCACGCACATAATCAGGCGCTAATATCGATAAAGAGCTTGGGGAGTTTTGTAAATTCATTTTGCAACTCAATGGGATTGATTAAACGTCTGCTACAGGATAAGAGCCAAGCACCTTAAATAATGCTGCACGCTGATTTAGTTCTAACAGTGCCGCACTTACCGATGCATCATTTTGATGACCTTCAATATCCACATAAAAAATGTAATCCCATAGGTTCTGTTTGGAAGGTCTAGACTCAAACTTCGTCATACTCACGCCATGGCGCGACAACGGTTCTAGTAACTGCACCACTGCACCAGGCTGGTTCTTTGCACTCATGACAAGTGAAGTTTTATCTCTGCCAGAAGGCGTAACATCATGTGTTCCCAATACCAAAAAGCGCGTAGTATTTTTGGGGTCGTCTTCAATGTTTTCTGCTAATACATTTAAATCAAACAACTCAGCTGCACGTTTACTCGCAATCGCCGCAGCAAAAGTACCTTCAGCACTAACCAGCTCATGTATCATTTGTGCTGCACGTGCGTTGCTCGTTACTGCTTCACGCTGTGCTTTGGGGAGATTTTTATTCAGCCACTCATGACATTGCGATAACGATTGTGCATGCGAAAATACATGGGAGATTTGAGCAATATTTTGTTGGCGTGACAACAAACAATGATGTACAGGCAATGCCACTTCACCACAAATTTTTAAAGGGCTCACCAACAATAAATCCAAAGTCAGCCCAATGGCACCTTCTGTAGAATTTTCTACTGGCACAACGCCGTAATCTGCCTGATTCGCTTCTATGGTGCGGAAAACTTCATCAATAGAACCACACACTACGGCGGTGCGGCCTTGGCCAAACTGCTTTAATGCAGCCTCTTCACTATAAGTGCCTAAAGGTCCCAAAAATGCAATTGACAGTTCTTTTTCCAAAGCGCGGCAGTTTGACATGACCGCACGAAAAATATGACTCACAGCCTCTTGAGATAGTGGCCCTGCATTGTGCTCTTGTAAGCGCCGTAATATCTGCGCCTCTCGCTCAGGACGATAAATCACACCGTCTTCTTTTAAACTACCAATCTGGCGTGCAATTTTTGCACGCTCATTGACAAGCTTAAGCATTTGCTCATCAATGCCATCGATTTGATTGCGATATTGTTTAAGTAAATCTGACAAGTTTTATGCCCTAGTGATTTTGCTCAAAGTGTTGCATATAGTTTATAAGCGCCTGTACACCTTCGATTGACATCGCGTTATACACACTTGCGCGCATGCCGCCCACCATACGATGCCCTTTTAGTTGCAACAAGCTATTGGCTTCCGCACCTTTTAAAAAAGCATCATTTAGGCTTTCATCACGCAACCTAAATGGAATATTCATCCGTGAGCGATTTTTTACTGCAATATTGTTGTAGTAAAAATGGCTTTGATCTAAATATTGATAGAGTAGCGCAGCTTTAGCAATGTTTTTTTGCTCAATCACTGCCACACCACCTTGTGCTAACAGCCATTCAAACACTAAACCCGCAATATAAATACTATAGGTTGGCGGCGTATTAATCATGGACTGATTTGCCGCTTGTGTTTTCCAATGAAAAACCGCAGGTGTTAGTGGTGAGGCTTGGTCTAACAAGTCTTGGCGCACAATCACAATACACAACCCAGCTGGTCCGATATTTTTTTGCGCACCAGCGTAAATCACCCCATATTGGCTCACATCTATTGGACGAGATAAAATATGCGATGACATATCAGCAACAATTGGTAAGCCATGTGTATCAGGCACATCAACAAACTCTATACCGTGAATCGTCTCGTTCGTACAGTAATGCACATAAGCTGCATCTGGGTGCAATTGCCATGTATTAAAATCAGGCACCTGCGTAAAGCCTTCCGCTTCACCAGAGGCAATTACGCGTATATCACCAAAAGCTTTTGCATCCTCGACACTACGCTTGCTCCATGCTCCTGTGACGACATAATCCGCACTTTTGCCATTGAGCAGATTCAATGGAATCATGGCGTTTTCTGCAATTGCACCTCCTTGCAGAAACAGCACTTTATAGTTTTCTGGCACTTGAAGTAGCTGGCGAAAATCCGCCTCAGTTTTTTCTAGGATGCTGGTAAACTCTTTACCACGATGCGACATTTCCATCACACTCATGCCAGAACCGTGCCAATCCAACATTTCCGCCTGCGCCCGTTCAAGTACTGATTTAGGTAATACGGCAGGCCCTGCCGAAAAATTGTAAATCTGCTTCATCACTTAGGTATTATTCCTCGTCTGTTTCTACAATTTTTTCTAATCCAGAAAGTTTTTCACCTTCACCTAGATTAATCAGCGTCACACCTTGAGCAGCACGACCCATATCACGGATTTCTTTGACGCGCGTTCTAATCAGCACACCGCCCGTTGTGATCAACATGATTTCGTCTTCTTCACTCACCAATCTCGCCGCAACTGCTGTGCCATTACGCTCGCTAATCGCAATCGCTTTCACACCTTGCGTACCGCGACCAGAATGACGGAACTCAGACAACACGGTGCGCTTACCGTAGCCATTTTCTGTCGCAACTAAAACTGATTGCTGATCATTTTCTGCGATCAACAATGATAATACTTGCTGTTTAGCACCTAATTTCATGCCACGCACACCGCGTGTTGCACGTCCCATTGGACGTACATCATCTTCGGTAAACCATACCGCCTTACCACCATTGGAAACTAGTACTATATCGTTTAGACCATTAGTAATCTCAGCACCCACCAAGTAATCACCTTCGTCAAGTTTAATGGCGATGATGCCTGATTTACGCGGGTTGGCAAATTCGGTCAATGCCGTTTTCTTCACAGTCCCCTGTGCCGTTGCCATAAAAATAAAGTGATTCTCATCAAATTCTTTCACAGAAAGAATCGCGTTAATTTTTTCACCTTCTTCTAATGGGAACAAGTTAACAATTGGCTTACCGCGACTGATGCGGCTACCTTGCGGTACTTCGTATACTTTGAGCCAATACACTTGACCTAAGCTACTGAAACATAAGATGTAATCATGAGTGTTTGCTACAAACATCTTGTCGATAAAATCATCTTCTTTAGTGGCTGCTGCCTGTTTGCCACGGCCACCACGTTTTTGTGCGCGATACTCGTCTAACGGTTGTGATTTGATATAGCCTGTGTGTGAAAGCGTTACTACCACATCTTGCGGTGAGATTAAGTCTTCCAAAGACAAATCTTGTGCATTCGCTACAATTTCACTACGACGCTTGTCACCAAACTGTTTCTGAATTTCCATGAGCTCATCAGTAATAATGGCTGTTACGCGTGGCGCATTAGCAAGAATATCCAACAAATCAGCAATCACATCCATGACCTCTTTGTATTCTGTGACAATCTTATCTTGCTCCAGACCTGTTAAGCGTTGCAAGCGCATCTGCAAGATTTCTTGGGCTTGCACATCAGACAAACGATAACCTTTTGGTGTCAATCCAAAATCAACCGACAAGCCTTCTGGACGTGAAGCTTCCATCGCTGCACGTTTGAGCATTTCTTCCACTACTAGAGATTGCCATAAGCGCGCCATCAAATCTTTTTTTGCTTCAGGTGGTGTTGGTGCGGCTTTAATTATCGCAATCATTTCATCTACATTAGCGAGCGCAACAGCCAAACCTTCTAACACATGCCCACGCTCACGCGCTTTACGTAATTCGTAAACAGTACGACGTGTAACGACTTCACGGCGATGGCGCAAGAAAGCTTCCAACATTTGCTTAAGATTTAGCAAGCGTGGCTGGCCATCTAGTAAAGCAACCATATTCATACCAAAGGTATCTTGTAGCTGTGTTTGTTTGTAAAGGTTATTGAGAATAACCTCTGGCACTTCACCTCGCTTCAGCTCAATCACAACGCGCATACCAGATTTATCTGATTCATCACGCAGATCCGAAATGCCTTCAATTTTCTTCTCGTTGACCAGCTCGGCAATTTTCTCGATTAACGTTTTCTTATTGACCTGATATGGCAGCTCATCAATGATGATAGACTGGCGTCCGCCTTTGTCCATATCTTCAAAGTGCGTACGGCCACGCATGACCACACGGCCACGGCCAGTACGGTAGCCTTCTTTAACACCAGTGGTACCATAAATAATGCCAGCCGTTGGGAAGTCAGGTGCTGGCACCAATTCAATCAATTCTTCCACCGTAGTTTCAGGGTTTTTCAGTAAGGCAAAACAGGCTGATAGCACTTCATTCAGATTGTGTGGCGGAATATTGGTCGCCATCCCCACGGCAATACCTGAGCTACCGTTAATAAGCAGGTTAGGAATACGCGCTGGCATGATAAGCGGCTCGTGCTCGCTACCGTCATAGTTTGGACCAAAATCGACGGTTTCTTTATCAATATCAGCCAGCAACTCATGCGCGATTTTTGCCATACGGATTTCGGTATAACGCATTGCAGCAGCATTATCTCCATCCACCGACCCAAAGTTACCCTGACCATCCACCAACATATAACGTAAGGAGAAATCCTGTGCCATACGTACAATAGTGTCATACACTGCAGTGTCGCCATGCGGATGGTATTTACCAATTACATCGCCGACGATACGCGCCGATTTTTTATAGGGTTTATTATAGTCATTCGAGAGCTCATGCATGGCATACAACACACGTCGATGCACAGGTTTTAAGCCATCTCGCACATCAGGTAATGCGCGCCCTACAATGACGCTCATCGCGTAATCAAGGTAAGAGCGACGCATCTCATCTTCTAGACTAATAGGTAGTGTTTCTTTAGCGAATTGATCCATCGGTTGACTCATGATTTGACTATCTTTTTTAATTTAAATTTATCACATGATTTTATCATGATAAGCTATGCGTAGTCTCAGGATTTCAATCTTCCCTGAGAGAAAGCATGGGTTAATTTCAAATTATTTTCACTTAACTCATCTATCATTGTGACAAGCATTATTTAACCGTAGATTAACGAGGAGAACAAAATGGCCGTACTAGTTGGCAAATCCGCCCCAGATTTTACCGCTGCCGCGGTGATGGGCAACAACAGCATTAAAGAGGAATTTAAACTACATAAACATATTAAAAATAAGTATGCCGTAGTCTTCTTTTATCCTTTAGATTTTACTTTTGTATGTCCTTCTGAACTCATTGCATTTGACCATCGTTTGGATGAGTTTAAAAAGCGTGGTGTTGAAGTCATCGGCGTTTCTATTGACTCGCACTTTACGCATTTGGCCTGGAAAAACACACCAATTGACAAAGGCGGTATCGGTCAAGTTGGCTACCCACTGGTTGCCGACATCAAACACGACATCTGCAAAGCTTATGACGTGGAAACCGAAGGCGGTGTGGCCTATCGCGGTTCTTTCCTAATTAACAAAGCAGGCGTGGTAGTGCACCAAGTTGTCAACGATTTGCCGCTGGGTCGTGACATCGACGAAATGTTGCGCATGGTCGATGCCTTGCAGTTCTTTGAAGAACACGGCGAAGTTTGCCCAGCTGGCTGGAAAAAAGGCAAAGCTGGTATGGATGCGTCTCCAGAAGGCGTAGCCAAATACTTAGCAAAAAACGCAAAAGATTTGTAATTGACGACTTTGAGTTTTTTGCAGAAATAAAAAACGGGGTCATCGCCCCGTTTTTTATTTGCGTCACTATTTGGTTAGTAAAGCCAAATCCGCTTTCAAATCGTCTACATGCTCAAGCCCAACCGCGATACGCACCAAGTTATCTTTAATGCCTGCCTCTGCTCTCGCCTCTGCACTAACACGACTATGTGTAGTAGTCGCTGGGTGCGTGATGGTACTTTTGGCATCGCCCAAATTGGCGGTAATCGAAATCAGTTGCGTGGCATCAATCAAAGCCCAAGCGGCCTCTTGTTCACTTTGGCCTGCTTTTGGTTTGACTTCAAAGCTGACAATTCCGCCGCCACTTGTTTGTTGTTGCTTCGCCAGCGTATGCTGCGGGTGCGAAGTCAAACCCGGATAATAGACACGCGCTACTTGCGGTTGCGCTTCCAGCCAAGTCGCGAGTGCTAGCGCACGCTTGGCATGCGCTTCCATGCGCACATGCAAGGTCTCTAAGCCTTTTAAGAACACCCAAGCATTAAACGCGCTCATGGTGACCCCTGCCGTGCGCAAAAAGCCATACAGAGACTCCATCAACGCCTTACTGCCTAACACTGCGCCACCCAAACATCTGCCCTGCCCGTCAATATATTTAGTCGCTGAGTGAATAATAATGTCAGCACTCAACGCCAAAGGCCTTTGAATCGCAGGCGTGCAAAAGCAGTTATCCACCACCAAATGCGCGCCCCCTTTGTGCGCAATTTCCGCCAACACACTGATATCGCCAACCTCAGTCAGCGGATTGGATGGCGTTTCTACAAAAAATAGCTTGGTTTTAGGCGTCAAAGCCGCCTGCCACTCGGCAGGATTGGTTAATGACACAAACGTGACCTGCAATCCCCAGCGCGCAAGAATGTTGCTAAATAACTGCACGCTTGTACCAAAAATACTGCGTGAAGCCACAATATGATCTCCCGTACTACACAGCCCCATCACACATGCCAGTATTGCTGACATCCCGCTAGAGGTAGCCACGCACTGCTCAGCACCTTCTAGTGCCGCCAATTTATCTTGAAACATAGAGACAGTCGGATTAGTAAAACGTGAATAGATATTGCCATGTTCTGCGCCACTAAATCTTGCCGCGGCTTGTGCCGCACTCGCGAATCGAAAGCTTGAGTTTAGAAAAAGTGCTTCTGAGTTTTCGCCAAACTCTGTAGTTTGTGTGCCAGCGCGCACGCTGATTGTTTCTGTATGATATTGATTTATGTTCATGAGTTGTCCGAATTCTGGGCATGAAAAAACCCGTTTAAGCTGAGGCTAAAACGGGTTTTTTAGTATCTCGCTTTAGCAGTATTTTTTATGCGCCCGCAAGCTGAGTTTGGCTTTGTTTAAAGTTGGCCACTCAAATCAGCGCAATTACATTTAACGCTCAATCAATAGTGATGTCAAGAGAAATTACAAAAATAATTAACGCAAACAATTACACGCCAAGTACGTCCAACACTTCATTTTGTCTGGCTTCCAAGCCTGCCCACAATG
>DHYP01000058.1:17704-24845 GCA_002414145.1 Methylophilaceae bacterium UBA5127
ACGCGCAAACTTCTTGCCTGCAGGCGCACTGTGTAATGGAATGTAATGGAATGTTGGATGAATATTTTTTTGTTTAAACTTTTCTATTAACTCAGTACGATGCTGCAATGACTCCAACAAGATATAGTACATATGTGCATTATGCTGACACTCCGCAGGTATGATTGGCCTTCTTAATACACCCTGTTGTTCAAGTGGCGCTAACGCTGCATGATAGGTATCCCAAACCTTCATACGCATGGCTGTAATTTCTTCAGCATGTTCTAATTGTGCAAACAAAAATGCAGCAGTATCTTCACCTGGGAGATAAGACGAGCCCATATCCTGCCAGGTGTACTTGTCTACTTGACCACGGTAAAACTGACTACGATTAGTGCCTTTTTCACGAATAATTTCGGCTCTTAGCATTAAATCTTCGCGATTCACCAGAATAGCGCCACCTTCACCAGAAATAATATTTTTGGTCTCATGGAATGAATAAGCTCCAATATCACCAATGGCACCTAGAGAACGCCCTTTATACTTAGACATGACACCTTGCGCAGCATCCTCAATCACCAATAAATGATGTTTTTTTGCTATAGCCAGAATGGTGTCCATTTCACAACCGACACCAGCGTAGTGTACAGGTACAATGGCTTTGGTTTTAGGCGTAATGGCTGCTTCAATCAGCTTTTCATCGAGATTAAGAGTATCTTCACGGATATCCACAAACACAGGAACACCGCCACGCAATACAAAAGCATTTGCTGTAGACACGAACGTGTAAGAAGGCATAATCACTTCGTCACCAGGCTGAATATCAGCTAAAATTGCAGCCATCTCTAACGCAGCTGTGCAAGAGTGCGTGATTAATGCTTTTTTAGTTTGAGTGTAATGTTCTAGCCATTCACAGGCTTTATCAGTGAAGGCACCGTCCCCTGAAAGATTACCAATTTCGTGGGATTGTTGAATGTATGTGATTTCTTTACCAGTAAGGTAGATTTTATTAAATGGAATCATAGGCTACACAACTATATACAAAAAATATTAGCTTCAAGTATACACAATTACCTACAACTTCCAATTACCCAAACGGGTAAAATTTATCAATCAACTTCCACCATATCAGTTGAAAGTAAATTAAGATCGAGCTGTGTACTTGAATTGGGCGGTTTTTGTTTTTTGTTAAAATCACTGCGTGCTGCCTCAATTCTGTTGAGGTAAGCGACATCGACATCACCCGTCACATAATGTCCGTCAAAGCAGCTGCTATCAAAGGAGGTGAGCTGGGCGTTAGATTTTGCGATACTTGTTTTCAGCGCATCTAAATCCTGATAAATCAGTGCATCCGCGCCTATTTCTTTGCAGATTTCTTCATCTGTACGTCCTGTGGCTAATAACTCATCTCGGCTTGGCATATCAATGCCGTAGACATTCGGGAATCTTACTGGAGGGGCTGCAGAAGCAAAATATACTTTATTGGCACCTGCATCTCGAGCCATTTGTACAATTTGCTGTGAAGTCGTGCCACGCACAATTGAGTCATCTACTAACAATACATTTTTACCTTTAAACTCTATCCCAATTGGGTTTAGTTTTTGCCGAACTGATTTTTTGCGTAATGCCTGACCTGGCATGATAAATGTCCTGCCAATATAGCGATTCTTAATAAAGCCCTCACGGTAGTCCAAATTAAGCGCAATCCCTAATTGCAAAGCGCTGGGGCGACTGGTATCAGGGATAGGAATCACCACATCAATGTGTTTATCAGGCCATTCTCTTTTTATTTTTTCAGCTAGACTAACGCCCATATCTAAACGCGTTTGATATACAGAAACACCATCAATGACAGAGTCTGGTCTCGCAAGATAAACGTATTCAAAAATGCAGGAGGTGAGCTTTGGGTTTTCTGCGCACTGACGACTAAACATATTGCCATCCATATCAATGAAAATGGCTTCTCCTGGTGCTACATCACGTATAACTGTAAAACCCAACACATCCAGCGCGACACTCTCTGATGCAACAATATACTCTGTGCCTTTTTCTGTTTCTTGCTTACCCACCACTAATGGGCGAATACCAAATGGATCTCGAAAGGCTAACAAACCAAAATTCGCAATCATCGCTACAACAGCATACGCGCCTTTACAACGTCTATGCACACCAGCCACAGCATCAAATGCCATATCGGTGTTTAGCAACGCATTACGAGAGGTCTTTTCAATTTCATGTGCCAACACATTAAGCAGCACTTCTGAATCTGAATTGGTATTAATGTGGCGCAAATCTTGTCTAAACATTTCGGACTTGAGTTGTTCAGAATTAGTTAGATTACCATTATGTCCAAGCACAATACCAAATGGGGAGTTCACATAAAAAGGCTGCGCTTCAGCTGCGCTTGACGAGCCCGCAGTTGGGTAACGCACATGTGCAATGCCAGCATTTCCTAATAGGCTACGCATGTGACGCGTCTGAAATACGTCTTTCACTAAGCCATTGTTTTTATGCATGTGAAACGTATTGCCATCACAGGTGACAATACCAGCCGCATCCTGTCCCCTGTGTTGTAGCACCAGCAGTCCATCATACAGCAACTGATTCACTGGGTTTTTACCTACAATTCCAATAATTCCACACATGTATTAAACCTTTACTGATTGCTTTAAATATTAATCATATCTGACATATTTTGTCATCGCTGACGGAAGCCACGGTAACGCCGTTTTCACCATTGCTTCCAACGGAGGACTAAACATGGCATTCGTCCAACGTGCATCCTTAGGCAAATCTGTCATCCCCGCTAGCATCACTAGCACCCCTACAATTAATAATCCTCTGGCAAAACCAAACAATCCACCAAGTAATCGATTTAGCCATCCTAAACCTAAATTTTTTAAAATTCCAGATAATGCAATAGAAATTAAACTGACCAGTAATAAAGTCGCTAAAAACAATATGACAAAAGCTGCTAACATTTTTAAATTGTCTGTAGGGATGTCTGCTGGGAGCGCTGGCGCCATTTGTGAAGCATAAGTCTTTGCCACATAAAAAGACACAACCCACCCTAACAACGATAGCACTTCCCTAACAACACCCCGCATTAAGCTAATGAGTACAGAAAGCCCAATAATCAATAATACTGCGTAATCAAATGCCGTCATTATTGGTACTTAACCGCGATCACTGACTCACTACCATACCAGTCAATCCTGCATCTTTGATATTCTGTAATGCAATAGCGGCTTCATTTCTACTACTAAATACTTGTGACTTCAGACGTATTAAGTCACCTTTAGGCGTTTTAACCTTTTCTGTTTTGGACTTATACCCGAGTTCACTTAACTTTGCTTGCAGCTCTTTAACTTTGTTGATATCCGTAAAGGCTCCAATTTGCACAAAAAAAACACCATTTGCACTTTCAGCTTTAATCGCCTCCGATTTACTATGTTCTAGATGCTCTGGCATTTTTTCAGTTGGTGCTTGTTTTGCGGCTGTCTGCTCTGTTACGTCTGGAGACTCAGCTGCAGTAGAGGCTTGCTTAGGTAGCGTTATCTCTTGTGAGGCAGAAGACGCTTCGTCAGGTACAACCTTGGAGTCAAAATCTGTTGTTTTTGCTTGTGATAGAGAATTTGCATCGACGGCTTTTTCAGCATCACTATTCAATGTAATTTTCACTTTATCTTGTGATGTAACAGGAGCCCTGTCTTTTAGGAGGATTGGCAATAGAATAATCATCAATAAGACTAAAGCGATTGCGCCAACCAACCTGCGACGTGCCTTTTTCTTAAGATTGAGCTCAATATCTGCTACTGAGTCTTTTTGCATGTTTAAGCCTTATCCTGTGTGCCGTTTAACATTACTTCTAACTGCTGCCAGTTACTGAGTATCGCTGCCACGGTAAAGAATGATCCAAATATGACTATTTTATCATTTTTTGTCATATTATTACACGCAGCAACGAATGCATCTTCTACTTTTAATGCCGCATGTATCGGCACACTTACGCCATGCGTGATTAAAGTATTTTTTAACTCATGCAACGTCGCCGCACGCGGATGTTCTATTTCAGCAATATGCCATTCATCAATCTGAGGACTTAGCAAACTCACTACACTTGCAATATCTTTATCTGCCAACATGGAAAACACTGTTATCAAACGACCTTTAATATTCAATTTAGCCAAATTTTCTACCAAAGATTGTACTGCATGCGCATTATGTGCAACGTCAACAATAACATCAGGATGATGATGCAAATATTGAAAGCGTCCTAACAACTCTACCTTGGGTAAGGCATCAACGATGACTTCATCCGCGACTGGCAATCTGGTACGAAGTGAACGTGCCGCATAAACTACTGAAGCAGCATTGTTGATTTGAAAATCACCTACTAGCGCTAATGCTGGCAGCAATAATGTGCCGAATTGGTCCTGATAGCACCAACCGTTTGCTGCTTGCTTTACCACATAATCCCGTTGTGCAATCTTTACTTCTGCGCCAATTGTCTGTGCATAATCCAACAGGCTTTGTGGGGGGCTTGGATCACCACAGATAGCGATTTGATTGGATCGATACACCCCAGCTTTTTCAAATCCAATTTTTTCGCGCGTATCCCCCAAGTAATCGGTATGATCCAGATCTACGTTGGTCACGATTGCACAATCTGCATCAAAAATATTAACGGCATCTAAACGCCCACCAAGGCCTACTTCCAAAATCACCACATCTAATTCAGACTCGATAAAATACCACATGGCAGCAAGCGTACCCATTTCAAAATAAGTCAACTCTACTTCTTGCCTTGCTGTCTCAACGGCTAAAAATGCAGCGCATAATGCCTGGTCGGAAATTTGCTGATTGTTGATGCGCACACGCTCGTGATAGCGTAGTAAATGTGGGGATGTATAGCAGCCTACGCGATAACCAGCATCAATATACACCTGAGATAACATCGCACACGACGAGCCTTTGCCATTGGTGCCTGCAATCGTCACAATCGGGCAGTCTACTTTTAATTTTAATCGTTTGGCTACTGTCGCGACGCGCTCTAAACCCATTGCAATAGATTTAGGATGCAATGCCTCAATATAAGCAAGCCATCCTTCAACCGTATTCGGCTTAGCAATATGCATTGAGCCTATAACTTAAGCAGCTTTTGGTACTTTTATCAAAATGGAAAGCAGAGTTGCTAATCTTTGTCGCATTTCACGTCTATCCACAATCATGTCGATTGCACCGTGAGCCAACAGAAATTCTGCACGCTGGAAGCCTTCAGGTAAAGTCTCGCGTACAGTTTGTTCAATCACGCGAGGTCCTGCAAATCCAATCAAGGCGTTTGGTTCTGCGATAATTACATCACCAAGCATCGCAAAGCTTGCAGACACGCCACCCATGGTAGGGTCTGTAAGCACCGATACATAAGGTAAGCCTGCTTCAGATAACTTAGTCAACGCCGCGCTGGTTTTAGCCATTTGCATTAAAGATAGCAGACCTTCTTGCATACGTGCACCACCACTAGCAGAAACACAAATAAAGGGGGACTGCTGTTCAATCGCAGCATTCACGCCGCGCACAAACCGCTCGCCTACTACAGCGCCCATAGAGCCACCCATAAACTTGAACTCAAACACCGCAGCAACAACTGGTAATCCTTCAATCATACCCTTCATCACAATCAGCGCATCTTTTTCACCGACTTCTTTTTGCGCGACCTTCATGCGTTCCGCATAGCTTTTACTATCTTTAAATTTCAAAGCGTCTACAGGTGTTACGTCGCTTGCAATTTCTTCACGATTTTCTGGATCTAGAAGTGCATTCAATCTGGCTCGTGCGCCGATACGGTTATGATGCCCACATTTTGGACAAACCTCTGCATTCGTATCTAAATCAGATCGATAAAGCACTGTTTGGCATGCATCACACTTGCTCCAAAGCCCTTCGGGTACGTTACGTTTCTGCACAGCGCCCACGGCGCGTTGTATTTTTTGCGGTATTTTATCTAGCCAACTCATGATAACTCCAGCGTAATTAGTTTGTTATTAAGAAGCATCTATTGCTGTACGCAGTTCTTGCATTAATGCAGATACATTCTGAAAAATATTTTGTTCAGTCGAATCTTCAATCGCCAATACCATACGGCTACCGACTACAATCGCATCCGCAAATTGTGCCACCTGTTTTGCAGTAGCAGCGTCTCTTACACCAAACCCTACACCAATGGGTAAATCGGTTTTGGTACGGATCTCAGCAACACGACTTTTGACTTCTTCAATGTCCAAGTTAGCTGCGCCAGTCACACCCTTTAATGACACATAATAAAGAAAACCTGTGGCTTGTTTTACAATTAAATCTGTACGCGCAGGCTCTGTAGTGGGCGACAGCAGAAAAATGCTATCCACCCCTGAAGCTGCTAAGGCTTGCGTAAATGTTTCACATTCTTCTGGCGGATAATCCACCGTGAGTACGCCATCTACCCCAGCATCTTTTGCAAGTGCTGCAAATTTGGTCACTCCCATCGCCTCTATAGGGTTGGCATAACCCATTAGTACAATAGGCGTCTTATCATCTTGCAGGCGAAACTCCTTCACCAGTTGCAAGACTTGACGCAAACTCACTTTATGTGCCAATGCCCGCTCGCTTGCCCGTTGGATCACAGGCCCATCTGCCATAGGATCAGAAAATGGAACGCCCAGCTCAATCATATCCGCTCCAGTATTTACCAAGGTATGCATAAGCTGTACCGTCAATTTAGGATGTGGATCTCCTGCGGTGATATATGGAACTAGTGCCTTTTTGTGATTTGATTTTAAGGTTTGAAAGGTGGCTTGAATACGTGACATAGTAATTTACAGTGTAATGTTAGAGAGTTTGGCGACGGTATTAATATCTTTATCACCACGACCAGATAAATTAACCAAAAGCACTTCATCTTGTCGCATCTGTTTTGCCATTTTCTCTGCATGCGCCAAGGCATGACTAGACTCTAGTGCAGGGATAATACCTTCTGTGCGACAAAATTGATGGAAAGCAGCCATCGCTTCATCATCAGTAATCGCCACATATTCAGCACGCTTAATGTCTTTTAACCAAGCGTGCTCTGGCCCTACACCTGGATAATCTAAACCAGCCGAAATTGAATGGGTTTCAATAATTTCGC
>DHYP01000058.1:24935-32798 GCA_002414145.1 Methylophilaceae bacterium UBA5127
GCATGCCCGTTTCCAAGCCATGACCTGCTGCTTCGACACCAATTAATCGCACATTAGGCACATCAATATAGGGATAAAAAATGCCCATTGCATTTGAACCGCCACCTACACACGCCACAATCGCATCAGGCTGACGCCCAATCATTTCTTGCATTTGTTGCTTGGCTTCCATGCCAATAACTGATTGAAAGTCGCGCACCATCATTGGATAAGGATGTGGACCAGCCACAGTGCCAATAATATAAAACGTGTTAGAAATATTTGTCACCCAATCACGCATGGCTTCATTCAGCGCATCTTTCAGTGTTTTTGAGCCACTTTCCACAGGTACGACCGTTGCTCCCAGCAACTTCATTCTGAATACGTTGGGCGCTTGACGCTTTACATCCTCCGAACCCATGTACACCACGCACTCCAAGCCCAAGCGAGCAGCAATAGTCGCTGTTGCCACACCATGCTGACCAGCGCCCGTCTCTGCAATCACACGCGGTTTACCCATACGTTTGGCAAGCAATGCTTGACCTATCGTATTATTGATTTTATGTGCACCTGTGTGATTAAGATCTTCACGCTTCAGATAAATTTGCGCACCACCAATTTTCTCAGAGAGCCTTTTTGCGTGATAAATCGGGCTAGGACGACCTACAAAATGTTTTAAATCATAAGCAAATTCAGCTAAAAACTCAGGGTCATGTCGATATTTTTCATACATTAAACGCAACTCTTCTAGCGCTTCTACGAGTGTTTCAGCTACAAATATGCCACCGAACTGACCAAAATGTCCGCGTTCATCAGGCATGTCATACACTTGCATGGTTAACTCCTAATTTGATTAACTTCTTGCATAAAAGCAGCCATTTTCTGTGCGTCTTTTATGCCTTTATCTTGCTCAACACCGCCACTGACATCAACTGCGTAAGGTCTGACTTTTTCAATCGCCAATCTGACATTCTCTGCAGTCAGCCCCCCTGCAAGAATCACTGGCTTTTCTAGACCTGCTGGAATTAGATCCCAATTAAACACTTGCCCAGTGCCACCCATGGCAGTATCTGAATAAGTATCGAGTAATAGTGCTTTGGCATTTTGATAAAGTTGCGCGTATTGTAACAAATTTGTGTCATCTTTAACGCGAATTGCCTTGTAATAAGGCATATTAATTTGGTCGCAAAACTGTGGTGATTCATCACCATGAAATTGAATGATGTCTAAATGTACAGCAGACAATACACGCTCTATCTCGACTTTACTTGCGTTTACAAACAAGCCCACCTTGCTCACGTAAGGGGGTAACGCTTGCGCTATATCAGCTGCAACAGGCAGACTGACATTTCTAGGACTGGCTGAATAAAATACCAAACCAATCGCATCAGCACCCGACTGGACTGCTTTCAATGCATCTTGCACTCGGGTAATACCACAAATTTTAACTCGAACTCGCAATGTTATTCCCTACCAAACTCAATATGTTAGATTATCGCAAACTAGTACTAATGTCATATACTGTCTACATTACTCATACTGTTAATCTATCTTTAAATCAACGTTAATCGTTCATGCGTATTGGGCAATCCCCATTGGGAATCATATTGCACACCACTTAAATATAATCCATACGGTGAAAAAGTAGGAGGTGATTGCGTTCTATCCTTTTGTGCAAGCAACGCTTGCATATATGATGCGGGGTGCTTACCATTTCCAATATAAATTAATGCCCCAATCATGTTGCGCACCTGATGATGCAAGAATGCATTCGCCGAAAAATCAAAAATAAAACATGCGCCCTGCTGACGCACTTCTGCGTTAGAGATTGTTTTAATTGGTGACTTTGCCTGACACTCGCTAGCACGAAAAACACTAAAATCATGCTCACCACGCAAAAACTTGACCGCATCTTGCATCGCTTTTAAGTTTAACGGCAAGTGATACCAACCCACGCGTCCATCCTGTATTGCTGGCGCACAGGGCTGATTCACTAATACATACTGGTAGTGCCGTTGTACCGCAGAAAATCTTGCATGAAAAGCATCATCTACCACTTGTGCCCATTTTACGCGTACCGTAGAAGGCAAATGTGCATTCACCCCTCTTATCCAAGCACTGTCTGGACGTTCCGCCGAAGTGTCAAAGTGTATAACCTGCATAAGGGCGTGTACTCCTGTATCTGTTCGCCCTGCCGCATGTACGCGCACAGGATGATTCGCGATTGATTGCAATGCTGTTTCAAGTGCGTCCTGTACCCCGCGCTTACTGGACTGACTTTGCCAGCCAAAAAAGCTTGATCCATTATACTCAACCCCTAGTGCAACTCTCATGCTACGACTGCATCCACACTATGATAATGGCTAGAAGGACTAGCAACAATATCAGCTTGTCCCATACAGAAAAAGTAGCTAAATTCATGCTGATTTCACTAAGCTGTCTTGACGAATCCAATTGCTCTAACTCTTCAAACATATGCATTAAGCTACGCTTGCCTTCTCGCTGTGTATCTCTTGTCTCGAAATAATGCAGCGTTAACCATATGCGCACTGCGAACTTCTTAGCATCAAGTTTTAATATATCAAATAGTCGCATGAATTGATACAAACCGCCTATAAGCGCTAGTTGGGTTGTCGTAGATAGTAAAATAGATAGTCCAGACAATATCGTTATAATTTTTAGTGCTTGCTTTACACCTGCTTCGATACCTTCGTAACTTGGCATCATCCATGCCCACCAAAAATCTAGATACTGACCTGGCGTTGCAAAGGCATAAGTAATTATCAGGATAAACAATAACCAGCGTACACGGTATAGCGAAATAAAAAATTTTTGCTTGTCAATCACCCAAGCCGACAAGGCCAGTCCTGCACTTATTGTTATTAGCATCACTAAGGATAGCCAGCCTATAACTAAGACCAATGCTAGCAATAATGCAAACTTAACTAAAACATGCATCTAGCCTATCCTTAAAACAAAAAAGCCGGACACATGGCCGGCTTTTAAGGCATCAACGGGTCTACCCAATTTTCGCAAGCAACTCAGCCGCGCGCTTACGTTGATTTTCACCGCCTTCATTCATAACCTCTTCCAGCAACTCTTTTGCGCCAATTTTGTCTTCCATATCAAGATATGCCATGACCAAATCTAATTTTGTTTCCACTTCTTCTGGTTCGTGAGCTTCAGAAACATCGGCAAATGTTGCATCCCCTACAGTATCGTTTAAATCTAAACTAATCTCTGATAAATCCATGCTAGCAGCTTGCGCAAAACTTACGTCCCCTACGCGCTCATTCTGAAGATTTACCTCAGGCTCAACTATCTCTTCAGTCTGTGTTACATCCAACTCAAAAGGCTCAAGACTTTCAGCTGGCGCATCTAAAGTGATACCAAAATCATCTGCTGGCGCCTCTACTATATTTTCTGTTAAATTAGAAAAATCAATACTCTCAACTGACTGGGTTTCAACTGACTCAGCAGGTTTTTCTTGCACCTCAGTAATCGGGAAGTCAATAGTAGGAACATCCAGCGAACGTGTCACTGCGCGCTCTAAACTCGTACTTTCAGCATCTTCCACTTCAGGTTGTAAAGAAAAGTGGTTTCTAACTGTGTCCTGATTGAAGCCTTTAGCGTCAGACTCTAGTTCGAAGCCTAATGTAGCGGCTGTCTCTAGCGAATCAGTCTTAACTTCTGGTGATTTTTCAATATCAAAGTCTAAACCACCAACGTTTAAATCATATTGCGCTTCATCTTTGACATCGGATGCAATTGCTTCAGGCTCATCTGCACTGGTAAAAGCAAAATCACCCACCTCGCCATCACCATCTAGTACCTCTGGAATAGCTGTAGCTTCCCTAGGTTCAACAGCATCACCAAAACTTGCAAAAAATTCTTCTTTTGATATAGGAGAGTTTGACTCTTGTGCCGTTTCAGGTTCGGCAATCGCTGTGGCATTTTGGTATAGCGGATTTTGAGGATCTAATTTCAGACCTAATTGCGCAACCTTACTCCAAGTTGGATCATTAGCACCCAATGAAGTATATAACTCACCTGAAATTGCTTCAAAAGCTGAAGTGTTATTTGCGGCCTGATATATTTCTAAAAGTTTTAAATGCAGTTCGTAACGTTTAGGTTCTTTAACAATAGCATCTTTTAATATTTCTTCTGCCTGCGCATCACGCCCATACGCCATATATACTTCGGCTTCAGCAATCGGATCCACATCGTGAGAGTCAATCATGCCACCAGCAGTACTTTGTGAAAAATCTGTAAGAAAGGAGGTATCTCCCGTATCGACAGTTCCTCCAGCGGTGTTTCCAAACACGGTGTTTGCTTTTAGACCACCTGAGGTCATAATTCCGTCTTCAAAACTAGCCAGATTTTTCTTGCGCTTGTTTCTCAAATATATCAAGCCTGTCGTAAGCAACAACAAACCTCCACCAGCAAGGCCCAAGGTGTTTAAGTCAAGATTCTCTAAAATTGTGGATACCATAGAAGGCTCTTCTACGGGTGCACTTGGCGTAGGCGTTACTATTTTTGGTTTTTTAGTTTGCTCTACAGGTGCCACATCGGGTGCTACTGGCGCAGGCATCGCTGCTGCTTGTTTCGCCTCTGGTGCAACAGGCGGAACTTCCTGCTTAACTTCAGGCTCAGTTTTTTGCGGTTCTACACCAGTTTTAGCACTTGATTCGCTTTGCAGTTTAGTCATTGCATCATTTTTTAGCGCAATGAGTTTTTGCATGTTTTCAACTTGCTTTTCTAATGCAATTTTCTTACTTTCGGCTTCTTTTAATGCATTATCTTTAGCTGTGATTTCCTCTTGTAGCGCCGCTACTTTATCTTTTAGAACTTTGTCATCTGCAGTTTTTGCAGGCGTTTCAACCGCAGAAAGTTTTACAACATCTTTTGACGCCTTGGCTACAGCTGCAGTCTTATCCTCTGTCACGACCTTGCCACTAGCAGATTGCGTCGCTACCGCAGCTTCGCTACCAGCACTTTCTTCTACGATTCCCGCCAATTTATTTTTATAGGCATTCCAGTTAGCTGCGTGAACGCGCACTTCTTTGCGTGCAACTGACTTTGATATTCCTTGTAGCGAATCCTGGCTTGGCACACGTACAATTTGTCCAACTTTCAGGCGGTTCATATTATCGCCATCAAATGCTTGTGGGTTTTCCTGATACAAGCCAACGAGCATTTGCTCCAAACTCACGCCTTCAGGCTTTAACTCATGCGCGAGCTTGGATAAAGTATCGCCGCGCTCTGTCGTATGTTCTGGCCCACTGTTGCTTTCGGTGGCAAATTCTGTTGTCGGTGGCTGATCAGATTTTGATGGATGACTTTTAGACTTTTTTTGAGGTTTTACCTCTGACGATTTAATTTCACTAGTGGCTGAAGAAACAGGATGCGTTGTTACTTCAGAATTAACAGACTCTTTTGCACTAGTAGTCTCTTTATTTTTTTCTGTCGCCACTTTGGGAGATTGTACTGCGTTAGGCTGACCATTGGTATTTGCTTCGCCTGTATAGCCTGGAGGATCAAGTAATACTGTATATTCTCTTAACAGCCTACCTGACGACCAATCTACTTGTATTAGCATATCCAGAAATGCATCTGTAATAGGCTGTACACTGCGTAACTTCAGCACAGGCATGCCTCTGGCATTTTTAGCAACTTCAATTTTAATATCGTTATGTGAAGCTGGCTTTTCTAACCCCTGATCTTGATAAGCTTGGATCGGCGCAATGGTGGCGTTAATACTGGAAAGTTCTTCTGCAGTTACCGACAATAATTCAATATCTGCTTTTAAGGGCTCACCCAGACCAGAGATTACATTCAATTTGCCTAAGCCTGCAGCATAGATTGAAAAGGGGAATAATATTAAACAAATCGCAATTGCTATATATTTTAATTTTGAGCTATGCACCATCACACCTTTTTTAACTTAATTTTGCAATAACAAAAATAACATCAATCAGTTAGAGTTGCAAGCTCATAACGCACATTATATTCATTGCCTATGTATTTGTTTAATGAAATCTGTCGCATTTTAACAACTAGACCTGACTCACATATTCAATTATTGCTGCACTAAAATGCGCAACATGCGTCGTAATGGTTCCGCAGCTCCCCACAGCAACTGATCACCCACCGTAAAGGCAGAAAGATATTCTCCACCCATCGCCAGCTTACGCAAACGTCCCACTGGGGTAGTCAAAGTACCCGTAATCGCGGCTGGTGAGAGTTCACGCATACTGACCTCTCGTTCATTTGGAATAACTTTTGCCCATGGATTCGCTTCTGCCAACATTTGGTTAATTTCATTTAAAGGCGCATCTTTTTTAAGTTTTATAGTTAGCGCCTGACTGTGACAACGCATTGCACCAATACGCACGCACAAACCATCAATTGCGATAGGGTTGAATTCACGACCCAGAATCTTATTCGTTTCAACGCCACCTTTCCACTCTTCTTTACTTTGCCCATTACCCAAGTCTTTATCAATCCAAGGGATTAAGCTTCCTGCTAGCGGCACACCAAAATGTGGTGCTGGAAAGGTCTCTGCACGAATAGTATCTGCGACAGTTTTATCAATATCTAAGATCGCAGACGCTGGGTCAGCCAATAAAGCACTTACGGACTGATTAATCACCCCCATTTGCTTGATGAGTTCCCGCATATTTTGGGCTCCCGCACCAGAAGCAGCCTGATATGTCATGGACGTAGCCCACTCTACCAAGTCAGCCTTGAACAAGCCGTTGAGTGCCATCAGCATAAGCGAGACTGTACAGTTTCCACCTATCCAATTTGTTCCACCTTTAGCTAAAGCATCTTGAATCACGTGCATATTGACTGGGTCTAGAATAATGACCGCGTCATTTTCCATACGTAATGTCGAAGCGGCATCAATCCAATGCCCGCTCCATCCTGCATTACGTAATTGCGGAAAAATGTCTGTGGTGTAGTCACCACCTTGGCATGACACAATCACGTCCATCGCTTTTAATGCTACGATATCCTTAGCATCTTTAAGCGCTGGCGAATCTTTACCAACATTGGGTGCGGTGCCACCTACTTGTGATGTGGTGAAAAACTGCGGCTCAATATCCGCAAAATCATTTTCCTGCATCATGCGTTGCATGAGCACAGAGCCCACCATACCGCGCCAACCAACAAATCCTACACGTAACATGATTTCTATTCCCTAAATTTCTTATAAAGCTGCAACCACAGCCATACCCATATCAGAACAACTGACTTTCTTTGTACCTTCTGTCCAAATATCTGCAGTTCTGTATCCTTCTGACAATGCTTTTTTCACTGCATTTTCGACGCGAGCAGCATTCGACTCATCGTTAAAGGTATAGCGTAGCATCATGGCAACCGACAAAATGGTCGCTAATGGATTGGCAACATCTTTGCCTGCAATATCAGGTGCTGAGCCATGGCTAGGCTCGTACATCCCTTTATTATTTGCATCCAATGAAGCTGAGGGTAACATGCCGATTGAGCCTGTCAACATAGACGCCTCATCCGACAAAATGTCACCAAAAATATTGCCTGTCACCATCACATCAAATTGCTTGGGCGCGCGCACCAATTGCATTGCAGCGTTATCCACATACATGTGGCTTAACTCAACCTCTGGGTATTCTGCCGACAATTCAATCATGACCTGACGCCACAGTTCTGTAGTTTCCAACACATTGGCTTTATCAACAGAGCACACTTTCCTGTTGCGCTTCATGGCAATATCAAACGCCACGCGACCGATACGTTTAATTTCAGATTCGTTATAGCGCATGGTATTAATACCTTCGCGCTCACCGTTTTCTAATGTGGAGATACCGCGTGGCTGACCAAAATAAATATCCCCTGTCAGTT
>DHYP01000058.1:32822-35461 GCA_002414145.1 Methylophilaceae bacterium UBA5127
GTCCAAACCAGAAACCACTTCTGGCTTAAGCGTAGAGGCAGAGGCCAACTCAGGATAAAGCAGTGCTGGTCGCAAATTGGCAAATAACTTTAGCTCTTTACGAATCCGCAATAAACCGCGCTCAGGGCGCAAATGACGCTCAAGCTTGTCGTACTTCCAATCACCTACCGCACCTAATAATACTGCATCAGCTTCTTGCGCCAGCTTCAAAGTCGCATCTGGTAAAGGATCACCAGCAGCTTCATAACCCGCACCACCGATTGGCGCCTCGTTCATTTCTAAATTTAAACCTAACGCATTTAGTACGTTAACGGCTTGTGTTACTATTTCTGGACCGATTCCATCGCCAGGGAGTACTGCTATTTTCATTCTCATAAACCTTTTGTTGACTGAACTTAATTGACTGAACATTTCAGTTAGTTAAACAACCAAGGCTGATTCGCCTTGTGCTTCACTTCAAACGCCTTGATAGCATCAACTTGCTGCAGGGTTAACCCAATATCATCCAAGCCATTGAGTAGGTTATGTTTACGCACAGCATCTATCTCAAAACCATAAGATTGACCATCTGGGGCATTCACCGTTTGCTTATCTAAATCAATAGTTAATTGATAGCCGTTATTCGCTTCAACTGCTTTAAACAAGCCATCGATAATCGCATCACTCAACACGATGGGCAACATGCCATTTTTAAAGCAGTTATTGAAGAAAATGTCTGCGTAACTCGGCGCGATAATGGCACGAAAGCCGTAATCTTCCAACGCCCAAGGCGCATGTTCGCGGCTTGATCCGCAACCAAAATTTTCACGTGTAAGTAATATACTCGCGCCCTGATAACGTGATTGATTCAGCACAAAATCTGGATTGATCGGGCGTTTGCTGTTATCCATGCCTGGTTCGCCATGATCAAGATAACGCCACTCATCAAACGCGTTTGGCCCAAAGCCACTACGCTTGATTGATTTCAAAAATTGCTTAGGGATAATCGCATCAGTGTCGACGTTGGCACGATCTAAAGGTGCGACTACACCCGTTAATATTGTAAATACTCTCATACGCTGTCTCTTAAAGTTTTCACGCCTACTTGTGCGCTACTAAACCAGCACACCTTCATTTTATCGCAACAAACTCATATCAATGTTTTAATTAAAATAACTAGCATGAGTCAAGGCTGCTGTACTTAAAACAGTGTTATTGACTCGTTTTTTGCACTGCTTCCCCTGCTTTTTCAATATCTTTACCCATGCCATGAATCGTATTGCAAGCACTTAATACAAAGCACAAAAGTAATAATGATAATACTGTTCTCATCATTCCATCCTTAATTAAATGTTCTAACATCAACAAAATGCCCTGCTATAGCTGCCGCAGCAGCCATCTCAGGGCTGACTAAATGGGTACGACCACCCTGCCCTTGGCGACCTTCAAAGTTACGGTTTGAGGTTGACGCACAACGCTCACCTGGCTCTAAACGGTCCGCATTCATCGCCAAGCACATAGAGCAACCTGGCTCGCGCCATTCAAATCCTGCTTCGATAAAAATCTTGTCTAAGCCCTCTTGCTCTGCTTGCAGTTTCACCAAGCCAGAGCCTGGCACAACTAAAGCGAGCTTCACATTATTAGCTACCTTTTTACCTTTGGCTACTTGAGCAGCAGCGCGCAAATCTTCGATACGTGAATTGGTACAAGAGCCGATAAACACTTTATCAATTTTAATATCGGAAATTGGCGTATCTGCTTGCAAACCCATATAGGCGTAAGCACGCTCCCAATCGCCACGTTGCACGTCATTTTTAGCCTGTGCTAAATTTGGCACCTTGCCATCTATGCTGACCACCATTTCTGGAGAAGTTCCCCATGTGACTTGTGGCTGAATATCCTCTGCATTTAAAGTGACGACTGCATCAAACTTCGCACCTTCGTCACTGTGCAATGTACGCCAATAAGCCACAGCGGCATCCCATTGTTCAGCTTTTGGCGCAAATGGGCGACCTTTCACATAATCAATGGTCGTATCATCCACTGCCACCATACCAGCGCGAGCGCCTGCTTCAATCGCCATATTACATAAAGTCATACGACCTTCCATGGTCAACCCGCGAATGGCAGAACCTGCGAACTCAATAGCATAGCCCGTACCGCCTGCCGTACCAATTTTGCTGATAACCGCCAACGCGACGTCTTTGGCTGTCACGCCTTTGCCTAGTTGACCTTCAACAAGCACTTGCATAGATTTTGAACGCTTTTGCACCAAGCACTGCGTTGCCATGACGTGTTCAACCTCTGAGGTACCGATACCATGCGCCAACGCACCAAATGCACCATGTGTACTGGTATGAGAGTCACCGCACACCACTGTCATGCCTGGTAAAGTCGCACCTTGCTCTGGACCAATCACATGCACGATGCCTTGACGCACATCGTTCATTTTGAATTCTGTTACACCGAAGTCAGCACAGTTTTCATCTAACGTTTGTACTTGTAAACGTGAAATTGGGTCGACGATACCAGCAATACCATTACTACGTTTTGTGGTAGGCACGTTATGATCTGGCACAGCCAAAATAGAGTTCACTCGCCATACTTGACGATTAGCAAGCTTCAACCCTTCAAATGCCTGTGGGCTGGTGACTTCATGA
>DHYP01000058.1:35485-40469 GCA_002414145.1 Methylophilaceae bacterium UBA5127
ATGACTATCAAATAATTTTTCGTATAAGGTTTTAGCTGCCATAAGTTTTAAACTAATCTCTAAAATTACCAAACTGTAACGGAAAATCCGTCACGCTTTTTTTACAAAATGCAATGGCCTCTTGCAACACATCACGCTTTGCACCGTTCACCCGTACAGTATCGCCCTGAATACTCGCCTGCACTTTCATACCTGAATCTTTAATCAACTTAGTAATGCGTTTGGCCAAATCGCTATCAATCCCAGCACGAATTTTCATTTCCTGTTTTACTTTATTTCCTGATACTTTTTGCACATCTTTATGCTCTAAACGCTTGGTTGAGTCAGGTTCTTTTTTTTCCATCGCGGGCAGCAAAATATCTTTAACTTGGTCTAGCTGAAAGTCGTTATCTCCATAAATCGTAATGATGCTGTCCTTTTCATTTAGCTCCACTTTGGCAGAAGAGCCTTTAAAATCATAGCGATTAGTGATTTGCTTACCAGCAGTATCAATCGCATTTTTCAAAGCGACCATGTCGACTTCAGAACTAATATCAAAACTTGGCATTGTAATTCCTCATAATTTATTAAGCTAAGACTATGCAAGGCGTGTGGCGAAGACAGTACAATCTGTACGGCAATCACTAAACAACGTGGCAGAGTCTAGCAATCAAATTACTCAAAGTGGCAAACGTAGTCTAGGGTTTCAATAGTTTCTATCTCAAATGAAGAATTTCCTGGCACGGTAAATTTTTCACCAGCGCGATAGGTTTTCCACTCAGCATCGCCAGTTAAGCGCACTTTGCAAACACCGCTGTTGATTTCCATCAACTCTGGCGCAACCGTATTAAAAGTCAAAGTGCTTGGAAAAATCACACCAATTGTGCTGCGCGTTCCATTGGGAAACATCACTGTATGACTCACACATTTACCATCAAAGTAAACATTTGCTTTTTTCTTTACACTTACATTATCAAATTGCGCCATGCTTTTTCTCCCCTAAATTTCTATGATTTATTTTTGACTCTTAAATTCGCTGCAATACGCATTCTGAGCGCATTGAGTTTAATAAACCCAGCCGCATCTTTTTGATCATATGCACCTTTGTCATCTTCAAAAGTCGCAATAGTTGAGTCAAACAATGAATCGGTTTTGCTATCACGACCCACTACAATCACGTTACCTTTATACAGTTTGACGCGCACCCAGCCATTGACGGTTTTTTGCGTGTGGTCAATCAGCGTTTGTAGCGCGATACGCTCTGGGCTCCACCAGTACCCGTTGTAAATCATGCTGGCGTAGCGTGGCATTAAATCATCTTTCAAATGTGCAACTTCACGATCCAAGGTAATGCTTTCAATCGCACGATGCGCTTTGAGCATAATGGTACCCCCTGGCGTTTCGTAACACCCGCGCGACTTCATGCCGACATAACGGTTTTCCACTAAATCTAACCGTCCAATACCATGCTTGCCACCAATCACATTTAAATGCGCCAGAATCTCGTGCGCCTTCATCGCCTGACCATTAAGACTCACTGGGTCACCATTCACGTATTCAATATCCAAATACTCGGCCGCATCTGGCGCTTTTTCTGGCGAAACTGTCCAGCGCCACATGCTTTCTTCAGCTTCTGCTGCTGGATTTTCTAAATGACGACCTTCATATGAAATGTGTAGCAAGTTCGCATCCATTGAATATGGGCTGCCACCTTGCTTATGTTTCATATCAACGGCAATGCCATGTGTTTCAGCGTAAGCCATCAATTTTTCACGACTGAGTAAATCCCACTCACGCCATGGCGCAATAATTTGAATATTAGGATTAAGTGCGTAAGCACCTAACTCAAAGCGCACTTGGTCATTGCCTTTACCTGTGGCACCGTGAGAAATGGCATCAGCCTTTGTTTCTGCTGCAATTTCAATTAACCGTTTTGCGATCAATGGACGGGCGATAGAAGTACCGAGCAGATACTCACCTTCATACACGGTATTGGCACGGAACATCGGGAACACAAAATCACGCACAAATTCTTCGCGCACGTCATCAATATAAATCTCTTTCACACCCGCCGCTTGTGCTTTCACACGTGCTGGCTCTAGCTCTTCACCTTGACCTAAGTCAGCAGTGAATGTCACGACCTCTGCCTGATAGGCATCTTGCAACCATTTCAGAATGACTGAAGTATCCAAACCACCCGAATAAGCCAATACAACTTTGTTTACTTTACTCATTTAACTTTACCTAACAATAAATATTCCATTAATGCTTTTTGCACATGTAGCCTATTCTCAGCTTCATCCCACACCACAGATTGCGAACCATCAATCACTTCCGCCGTCACCTCTTCGCCGCGATGTGCTGGCAGACAATGGATAAACATCGCATCTTTGTTAGCAACTTTCATCATGTCAGCGTCGACTTGCCAATCCGCAAAATCTTTGCGGCGCTCTTCGTTTTCAGACTCAAAACCCATGCTAGTCCACACATCTGTAGTGACCAAGTCAGCGCCTTTTGCTGCTTCCATGGGATCAACAAACTCTTCAAAGTGATCAGTGCCATATAAATTTGCACGCTCTGGCTCAACTTCATACTCTGGAGGAGTCGACACATGTACATTAAAATCCAACACTTCAGCCGCTTGCAGCCATGTATTGCACATATTGTTTGAATCCCCAATCCAAGCCACTGTCTTACCTTTAATACTCGAAATATCGTTACCACGATGCTCAATAAAGGTAAAAATATCCGCCAAAATCTGGCATGGATGATACTCATTGGTTAAACCATTAATCACGGGCACACGCGAATTTGCCGCGAAACGCTCGATGATACTTTGCTCAAAAGTACGTATCATCACAATATCTGACATGCGAGAAATCACTTGTGCAGCATCTTCTACAGGTTCACCACGACCTAATTGTGAATCGCGTGTATTCAAATAGATTGCACTACCTCCAAGCTGATGCATGCCCGCCTCAAATGACAGACGTGTACGTGTACTGGCTTTTTCAAAAATCATAACTAAGGTACGGTCTTGTAACGGCCAGTATTGTTTATAAGCTTTAAATTGCGCTTTAATCCAGCTCGCACGTGCAAAGATATACTCAATCTCATCACGGTTGAGATCATTAAATTGCAAAAAGTGTTTAATACTCATGCTTAAATATTTTGCTTTCTAGCTGCTTGCCTTTAAAAACTGCTCTATCAGTGGCACTAAACGGCGCACTAACTCTTGTGCTTCCTGCTTATTCATAATCAAAGGTGGTAACAAACGCACCACTTTTTCTGACGTTACATTGATTAACAATTTTTCTGCTAACGCCATCTTTACCAAATCTGTACACGGCCTGTCTAGCTCAATACCAATCATCAAACCTGCATTGCGTATATTTACCACCGCCTTATTACCTTTAAACGCTTGAGTGAACTGCGCATTTAAAAAATTGCCGATTTCTTCTGCATTTTCACGCAACTTTTCTTCGGTAATAATATTTAAAGTGGCCAATCCCGCCGCAGTAGCCAACGGATTTCCGCCAAAAGTAGATCCATGCTTGCCTGGCGTAAATGTATCTGCAGCGGCACCTTTAGCGACGCACGCACCAATTGGCACACCCGAACCTAAGCCCTTAGCCAAGGTCATCACATCTGGCACCATGCCTGTATGCTGAAAGGCAAACCATGTACCTGTTCTCCCGATGCCACTTTGCACTTCATCAAGCATCAACAACCAGCCATGATCATCACATACTTTACGCAAGCCTTGCATATAAGATCTCATGTCCGCAGGAATGTGAACCCCACCTTCGCCTTGCACAGGCTCAACCAGTATTGCCACCACATTATTCTTACGTTTTGCAACCTGCTTAACTGCCTCCAAATCATCAAAGGGGACGCGTATAAAACCTGAGACTAAAGGCTCGAATCCCGCTTGTGTTTTACGGTTACCAGTTGCAGAAAGCGTTGCCATTGTCCTACCGTGAAAACTACGCTCCATCACGATAATTTCAGGGCTTTCCACCCCTTTATTGTGTCCATAAAGACGGGCAAGCTTAATTGCAGCCTCGTTAGCCTCGCACCCCGAGTTACAAAAAAAGACTTTATCCATTCCTGAAATTTCGGCTAGCTTATCGGCCAAACGCGCTTGCTCTGCTATTTGATAGATATTGGACACATGAATTAAGCGTGAAATTTGTGCATTAAGTGCAGCCACAAATTTGGGATGTGCATGGCCAAGGCCATTAACCGCCACGCCAGATAACGCATCCAGATATTGATTACCATCCGTATCATACAACCAGACACCAGATCCTTTTTCAAAAGTGACAGGCTGCCTACCATAGGTATTCATTAAATGCTCAGACATATTTTCTATTCCAACTAAAAACTGATTACTTAAAAAAGCAAAACGGCGGCTAAGGCCGCCGTTAATGCCTTAATTCTAATTAAAATCCAAGTACGGCGCGGTGACTCAAACCATTGGCCATAAAAAATAACATGGGAATGGATAACATCATGTTAGTTCGTGAAGCCAGCATCGCTACACGTCGCGCCTTAGCCTTTGCTGCATCGTCTGCGGGCACCATACCAAGTATTTTTTGCTGATTCGGCCAAATCAGCACCCAAACATTAAACAGCATGATTGTACCTAGCCAAGCGCCTATGCCGATAGCTTCATAACCATTGCGTAGCATAAACGCATTCATGAAACCAGCCCCCAACAGCGCCGCGCCTGCCAACCAAGTCACTAATGCTGACCATCTAAACCATAACAATGCGCGAGGTGCTACATGCTTGGTAATACCCGCGGCTGTACCGTCTGCTCCAGCATCTTTTAATGCGGCCATCTGTACCAAATTAAAATAATAAAGCAGACCGATCCAAGTCACGCCTGCTAAAAAGTGTATCCACCGTGCTAATGCTGGCATCAACTCCATCTTAGCCTCCGACCACTAAAAAATTTTTCAAAAAGAACACCAATACCACTGTTAATATCACTCCAGGT
>DHYP01000058.1:40497-47379 GCA_002414145.1 Methylophilaceae bacterium UBA5127
TAGGATTTTTCATCAAGCACTTCCTCGTTAAAATTAACATTGATTAGTAACGCACGAGATTAGCGCAAATACATGCTTTTAGCAAGATTTTTGACCTTAAATTAGCGCTAGGCACGGAATTATAATGACCTTATTCATTGCAAAATCAATAATATTTTTTAATCAAACAGTTTTGTACAACGCGTTTATTCTAAATTGGCACGCAGAAAGTAGAATAAAATCTCTTTTCAGTTCAAGGAGATTCAGGCAAAATTCCACATTTTGCAGCATCTACAAACTTGAGGTTTATGGCACCCGTCACATCTTTACCTAAAGAATTCAACGAAAATCACTTCAACCAACTGCCTGTTGATTGGTATTTGAGCCCCGAAGTGTACGCTTTAGAAAAAAAATATTTATTTAATCAATCTGCCAAATACATTGGCCATGCGCTTATGGTACCTAATGCAGGGGATTACCACACGCTGGAATGGATGGACAACGCTAAAGCACTTGTGAATCAGCAAGGTGAAATCCGTTTAATTAGCAATATTTGTCGCCATCGGCAAGCAGTCATGTTAAATGGACGCGGCAACGCCAGTCATATCGTCTGCCCGCTACATCGCTGGACTTATGATTTAAATGGCAAGTTATTAGGGGCACCACATTTCAAACAGAACCCATGCCTACATCTTAACCAGTCTTCACCGAGCAATTGGCAAGGTCTGCTATTTGATACATCATCCAAGTCCAGAAGCATTACTGATGAATTAAGTCGGTTAGAATGTAAGCAATACTTTGATTTTACAGGATATCATCTTGACCAAGTATGCGTAGATCATTACCAATTTAACTGGAAGACTTTTATAGAAACCTACCTTGAGGACTATCATGTAGGTCCTTTTCATCCGGGGTTAAATCAATTCGTCAATTGCAACGAATTGCAATGGCAATATGGTGAGAACTTTAGCGTTCAAACAGTCGGTTATAAATCACTGCCAGAAGCAAGTCTCTCGCCGATCTATAAACACTGGCAAGAATCCGTAGAGCAATATCAGCAAGGCAAAAAACCAGCCAATGGTGCTATCTGGTTTGTTTACTATCCATTTTTGATGATTGAGTGGTACCCCAATGTTTTGGTAGTTTCACATATCATTCCTACTGGTGTTGAGAGCTGTAGCAATGTCGTGGAATTCTACTATCCTGAAGACATTGCCTTATTTGAGCGCGAATACGTCAAAGCGCAACAAGCTGCATATTACGAAACCGCCATCGAAGATAAAGAAATCTGCCAACGTATGCATGATGGCAGACGTGCCTTATACAAACAAGGGATTGACGAGCGCGGCCCTTATCAGCACCCAATGGAAACAGGTTTAGAGCATTTTCATATTTGGTATCGCAAGCACTTAGAACCCCACCTCTCGCCCACTAGATGAAATCAAAACACTGGCGATTACCAAATTGGGGCAGCCTATGGATGCTAGTCGCTGCGATTGGCTTTGCCATGATGGGCGCTTTAGTCAAGGTGGGTGCCAATAAATTCAGCAGTTCTGAACTGGTGTTTTATCGTTCCGCGTTTGGCTTATTGGTCATTTATTTTTACATACTCAAACGCAAGCTGCCATTGCGTACACCTGTACTCTCCAAACAAATATCGAGATCGCTCACTGGCTTTGTGTCACTTGTGCTATTTTTCTATGCCATCGCACACTTACCGCTGGCTACTGCTATCACCTTGAACTATACCTCCCCGCTGTTTCTGGCGATATTTGCACCTTTTATGTTGCATCGAGAGCTCAAATCGCAAACGGCCAAGCTAATACTTTATGTTGCGATTATTTTGGGTTTTGTGGGTGTAACCTTACTGTTAAAACCCAGTTTTTCGGGCGATGATGTATTAGCAGGCGCGATTGGTTTACTGTCTGGTGCAGGAGCTGGTCTTGCCTACGTGCAGGTAAGACAGCTTGGCCAAGCGCAGGAGCCAGATTGGCGCACTGTATTTTATTTCACCTTAGTTTCTACCATCGGTGCTGGTATGTGGATGCTCACACAACACTTTTCAACGCTCGCATGGCAAGACATGCCAGTGTTATTAGGTTTAGGCATTTCTGCCACCATAGGGCAACTTGCTTTAACGCGTGCTTACCGTACTNNAGCGTACTGGTGACACCTTAATTGTCGCGAGCTTGGCATATACCACTGTCATTTTTGCCACAATTTTAGGTGTAGTATTCTGGCAGGAAACATTGAGCTTAAATGAATATTTTGCCATAGGTTTGATTATCCTGAGCGGTATCATGAGTGCCAATAGCACAAGCGCAAAATAATGTATTCAACATAAATTTAAAACAATCTACAAGTATTTAAATCAAACCACTGGACATTTTTTTTAATTAGGATTACTCTTAATATCCTACCTTAACTATTGCAATCTAATTATTTGATGTATATACATTTAAAATTAATTCGATTAGCACTAATTTTAAGCATCAGCACATTATTATGCGGCTGTTTGGGCGGAACCATAGCACAACAAATAGCTCAGTCTATCGTCACGCGCGTCGCGGACAAAGCCGTAGCAAAAGCGATGGATGTTGATGAAAATGCGCCGTCAGTACCTCACTCCACTACCAGTCAAATATTCAAAAGCGCACCAGACCCTTACCGCACCGCGATGCTGAATATGCAGTTTGCACCGGTAACCGCTATTGAAGAACCATTGCCTGAATACCCTAAAGAAGAACAAGAAATCCCTGTACTGATTATGAAATCAAATCCATTAGTCAAAGTGGAACTGTTTAATTTACTTATTGGGGATGAAAAAACCACTTTGCTAGAAAAAGCGCGTTTGCAGGGCTCGCAAACAGTACCCGACCCTAAGGAATGGAAAAGCTGGGGATTAGGTACTGGCGTGATTCGCGCGGGTAATCAGACTGACGCAAAGATGATTACTTTTCTGATTCCACCAGAGTTTGGAAAGCTACCTAGCGGCAGCACTGCCATGGTAGAGATTTCCAATAATGGTGAAATGAATATTGCACGCTATAAAGCCAATTAAATCAATAATCTATTGAATTAAGGGTCTATCAAACCACTACGCATTGCAATCAATGCAATTTCTGCCGAATTATTAGCATTCAGTTTTTGTTTAATATTATACAAATGCGTACCCACGGTGCGTGGACTTAAAAACAAAGTTTCGGCGATTTCATTCGTCGTTTTACCTTTAGCCAACGACATAAACACCTCAAACTCACGCTCACTTAGCACATCTACTGGATTTTGTTCACCTGACAATTGCTGAATCGCCATTTGTTGCGCAACACCTGCCTCAATATATTTTTTGCCAAGGGCAACACTTCTAATCGCCTTAATCAACTCCTCTGGCGCGCTACGCTTAGTCAGATAACCCATTGCACCTGCATTTAATACACGTTTAGGGTGTACAGAATCTTCATGTGCCGATAACACTAAAATTTTAGCGTGATTGTCTTTAGCTAAAATCCTCTCGATTGCTTCCATGCCACCAATGCCTGGCATTGTAATGTCCATCACCACCACATCTGGTTTATGTTCTACATATCCCTTAATGCCTGCCTCTCCGTTTTCGGCCTCGGCAATCACCTTGATGTCGCTTGCAGACTCCAATAACATTTTAAAGCCCATGCGGACGACAGCGTGATCATCCACCAGCATTACATTAATTTGACTCATATTGCTCCTTTTGGCACCACACTATGTTGTGAGGTTAATGATTTGCTTCTTTTGGAATAGAAATCTTAATAGTAGTTCCATGCTGATCACCTTCTGTACTGGCGTCTATATTGAACTGACCATGCAAACCTTGCACACGCTCACGCATACCCAGCAATCCAAAATGGTTTGTTTGATCAACGTTACCAACATCCATTCCCTTGCCATTATCTCGTATCGTCAGTTCCAAGCCTCCCTGTGGCGTTGCGTGTAACGTCACCTCTATCAAACTTGCTTCAGCATGCTTAATGGCATTATTGATTGACTCCTGCACGATACGGTACACATTAATGTTAATGTTTTCTCCCAATACATTCAGGTTTCCTTCCAGATTAAGCTTAACGACCAGCTCGGGATGTTGCTGCTGATAAATATTCAGCATATCACGTAACGTATCGCTTAGTCCTAAGTTATCTAGAGACCCTGGCCTGAGTTGACGAATAATATTATGCATGCCATCGTATATGTGATTGGCCGCAGCTACAATCGTTTGAGCACTTGCTTCGACATCAGGCGCTTTTTCTTTGGTTTTATTGGCAATTGCCACGGCAAATGTTTTGATTGCAGTCACGTACTGGCCTAACTCATCGTGCAATTCGCGCGCCAAACTCCTGCGCTCATCTTCGATATGTTTTTGAATTAATTGTGTTAATTGCCGACTCTCTTCCAACTGTCGCTCTGCATCCAATGAGACCACCATGCGGTTCAAGCTATGTCCAATCTTATCGAACTCAGGTAATTTGAATTGTGGCAGGCGCACTGTCAGATCGCCTTTCTCGATACGGTTAATCGCCTGCAAAATATTGCGTACTGGCCTTAGCGCATGACTTAACAACACATACACCATCAGATTAATCAATATAAAAAACACCACGCCGATGATAATCAACTGCCTAAAACCAGACCAAGCTTCGCGCACAGAACCATCAGGGCTGGAATGCACGATTAGCGTACCATAGCGAATGCGCCGCTCTACTGACTCTACCTCTGGTGCGACTAATTTTACAAACCATTGGGGCGGCACAACATCTTTCATGAAGCTGGATTCTGGCGACACATACAACACATTACCTGCGTGGTCATATAACTCAATATGACTGCTACGCACATACCCCAAAGAGCGTAAAAAGTCCTGCAACACCAAATGCGTTGGGCCAAAACTCGGATTCATGGCAGAGCTCACAATCACAGTATCTAACAACTGCACCGTAACGCGCGTAGCCGCTTCTACGCGCTCCCGAATTGAAACACGCGTATCATTCACCAACACCCAACCTGCCGCAAGGTTAAACGCCAGCGAAAGCATGGTGATTAACAAAATCAATCTAAACCTTAAGCTCATAATATTAGAAGAAAACTATTTATTTGGAGTAAACCTTAAGCCATAGCAAAGATTCAAGCGTAAAAACCATTAAAGTCAATCCGCCACTGTAATATTTTTAAACTCGGCAGGCACAGGTGGATACGCAAGATTCAGGTTTTTTAATGTATTTAATAGCAATCGAGAAATCAACAAGTTACGATTAGTTTTAGAATCTGCAGGGATCACATACCAAGGCGCATATTCTGTTGAAGTCGCACGCATTGCATGTTCATATGCCTGCATGTACTTAGACCACAAATCGCGTTCATTTAAGTCATTTGGATTAAATTTCCATGCTTTGGTGGGATCACTTAAGCGATCCAGCATACGTGCTTTTTGCTCCTCTTTAGAAATATGTAAATAGCACTTAATAATTACCGTACCTGTTTCAGACAACATCCGCTCAAAATCATTAATCTGCGCATAACGCCGTTCACACTCTTTATCATCAATCCAATCATGCACCTTCACAATCAACACATCTTCATAATGACTGCGATTAAAAATGACAATCTCTCCCTTTTTAGGTACTTGTGCATGCACACGCCACAAATAATCATGCGCCAGCTCCTCTTCTGTCGGCCCTTTAAAACTCGCTAAACTTATCCCCAGTGGGTCGCACTCTCTAAACACATGCCTGACCGTACCATCTTTACCACTGGCATCCATCCCTTGTAACACCAGCAACACTTTATGTTTTTTCTGTGCATGCAAAACATCTTGCAGCGTATTGATTTCAGTGGCTAAACGTATCAGTTCTTTTGCATCATCCTCTTTACTTGCCCCGCGCTCAGACTTATCGTCAGGGCTAACATCCTTCAGAGAAAACTTGGATTTAGGTTTTACTAAATATTGATCAAACTTTGTCATACGCATCCTTTAGTTTTTTTATTAGTTCAAAACGTCCAGCGGACTACTCACACCGTGTCCACCTTTGTTAAGTACGTGAGTGTAAATCATGGTAGTAGCCACATCACTATGCCCTAGCAGCTCTTGCACGGTTCGAATATCGTAACCACTCTCTAGCAAATGCGTGGCAAAGCTATGCCTAAACGTATGCGGGGTTGCTGCTTTTGTGACACCTGCATCTAACACCGCCTGCCGTACCGCACGCTGAATCGCCTGTTCTTGCACATGATGCCGTCGCGTGATGCCATTACCTTCTGCGTCTACGCTTCGCGGGTCAATCGATAGTTTGCTGGTGGGAAAAACATATTGCCAAGCCCAATCACTTGCGGCATACGGGTATTTTTTAGCCAGCGCTTGTGGCATATACACCTCGCCATAACCACTCGCTAAATCAGATTCATGCAAGGCTTTGACTTTTTCTAAATGCGTTTTAAGGGGCGCAATTACACTTTTAGGTAACATGGTAATTCTATCTTTAAAGCCCTTGCCATCACGTATCAAAATTTCTTTACGTGCAAAATCCACATCCTTTACCCGCAAACGCAGCGCCTCTAGAATCCGCATACCCGTGCCATACAATAAGCCGACAATTAAATGATGCGTCCCCTCCAACTGCTTTAAAATTGCCTGCACTTCTTGCGGCGTCAACACCACAGGCAAGCGCTTGGGCGTTTTGACATGCTCAATATCATCCAGCCACGGCAGTTCAGCACCCAACACCTCTTTGTATAAAAACAACAAAGCGCTTTTGGCTTGATTTTGCGTACTCGCCGCCACTTTGCCATGCACGGCTAAATGCGTTAAAAATTGCTCCACCTCCGCCGCGCCTAAATCTTTAGGGTGTTGCTTGTCAAAATGCAAAATATAACGTTTAA
>DHYP01000058.1:47400-48922 GCA_002414145.1 Methylophilaceae bacterium UBA5127
ATAAGCTTGCTCTGTACGGATGCTATAGTGTTTTAAACGAATCTTGCCGCGCACTAAATCGAGCAGCTTAGGTGGTTCAGCATTTGTGCTAAATTTTGACGTATTCATAATTTAATTTTAGGATAGCCTAAAAAGTATTAACGATATGATTATATTATATACTTTGTCATTTATTTGTAACAAAATATTCCGCTTGACGCAAAACTTTGCGTCAAATAGGATGCCTACTTTACGTTAGGCAACTAATGAGCGAAAAGGGGAAAATACGCGAGCATTTTGGTGGGGAGGTCTCTTATTATAGCCCCTGTATCTGGTCGTTTAAAAAATGGTCAATGACACGAGAAAATTGGGACCACGATCATTGAGAGTTCTGCTTACAAAAAATTACTGATTTAGATATTTCAGATAGCATAAAAGAGGGATGGACTAATCAGGATGAAGGTCTCTGGATATGTGAGTCATGCTTTGAAGAATTTAAAGAAATGTATCAATGGAAGTTGAAAAATGCCTAACCCATCCATCAAGCGGGACTGGCGAAAGTGTTCTTCGATGATACAATTTTCAATAACGAGGGTTGAGCCACTGATGTCGCCAGCCCCTTATGTCAAACGTTAGGCTCCAATATGAATCTCAATGACAGAATGATTCAATTCAGGTTGGCTAGTAGGAACCTATACAATACATTTTTCTACACTGCCTCAAGGGATGAGGCAGTTGACGCTGAGGAGCGCTACTCCAACGTTCTTGAGGCACTCTTCCTCAATATGGTAAGTTATCCTGAAAAACTTCAGGAAGTCTCGTATTACGAGACTCAATCAAGCATTGAGGTTTTATTGAAAAATGAACCACATCGAATTTATTTTGTTGATGTAGAAACAAATCAGGGTAATTGGGAAACATTCAAAATTTCAAAAAATAATATGCTTAGATTAAGTTTTAAATATTTTTTTGACTGGGACGACTTAGCTATCAAAGATAATAGATATGTCAGAGGAATTATAATTTCTTTCCCAGAAAATGAAGAACTTGTTGGAAAAGCTGCTTTAATTGAGGCTAATGATGCAATCTTTCAAAAAGCCTAACCCATCATTCAAGCGGGACGCCTAACGGCGCCCCTTAATTCAGACGTTAGGCTTACACGAAAAAATTTAATATGTGGATACCTTATCAAGAACGAAACAAAAGGCTTCCCGATTTCTTAGTCGAGTACCGCTTCTTAAAACCTGAGGATGGGGGGCGTGCTGGACCGCCGTATCAAGGTTATCGCTCTGATCTTCATTACGAAGGTGAAGACATAAATAAGCAAGGTCTCTATTGTGTATGGCCTGAATTTTTAGATGAAAATGGCGCGATTATTCGAGAAGAAAATGTAATTGTTCCAGAACATGGAAAAGCCTACATGTGGATTTTATTTTTTGAAGAAATGTGGGAATACCATGCAAAAAATGCTGTGCCAGGCCGAAAGTGTTGGTTTATGGAGGGTTCTAGGAAAGTAGCTGAGGTAAACATCATCGAGCAAATC
>DHYP01000058.1:48987-49344 GCA_002414145.1 Methylophilaceae bacterium UBA5127
TCCATCAAGCGGGACTGGCGAAAATAAGCATCTATGAAAATAATTTTAATAACTTCGGCTGTGCCGCCATTCTCGCCAGCCCCTTATCTCAAACGTTAGGTGTATTAAATGCTTTGGGCTATTTTAACTGTTTTGGGAGTGTTGTTAGTGGTGTGGTTTTTACACCTTAACCGTCGTCCCGTATTAAAAACAGAAGATGAAATCTTGGTTGTTCTCAACTCTTGGCTGAACGACACCATTTCTTCAGGGGAGTGGGACTACTTTGAGAACTGCGAAATTCAAAACCCTAAACTTGAAGCTATCCGTAAGCGCTGTGCCGAATTAAGCATTGACCCAGCCCTTACAGTAAATCCAAAG
>DHYP01000058.1:49467-49789 GCA_002414145.1 Methylophilaceae bacterium UBA5127
GCCCCTTAATTCAAACGTTAGGCTTATAAATGATAACTGACCCAAACGAGACTGCTGGCGAAAAATTGAGAGGTGTAATTAAATCAATTGGCGCTCTTGGTTTTGCCTTGGTTCTTTTTAACACGATTGGCTTTATTTTTGGTCTATTCACACAAACCGTTATAGCTTTTGGCAAGTTCTCTTCATCTGCAATAAGCTTTAGTGAAAATCCATTAATTTTTGTTATTGTTATGGCTATTCACTTTTCATTTATTGTTTGGTTTGCAGTTAAGTTTTTAAAACCTTCAAATTAGCTATGAGTCACTTACTTTTACAAATAGCC
>DHYP01000058.1:49807-53525 GCA_002414145.1 Methylophilaceae bacterium UBA5127
ATCAAGAGGGACGCGCTAAAACACCCTTTATGTCAAAAGTTCGCATGGCGTTTCGTGGCTACGCCCCACTTCCTTCGCACCGATGCTAACGCGCGGGCTCAGTGCGAAAGTGTCGCTCAACTCACGCACCCGTTAGGTGTATAAAACTATGTCAAATTTGCACGTAACAGAAATTAAAGCTTTTGTTCCAGCTAAGGACTTTGAATTGTCTAAGCAGTTTTATAAAGACATTGGCTTTACCATGGCGTCCGAAGGTGGAGGCATTGCTTACTTTCACTTTGAGCATGTCAGTTTTTTGCTTCAAAATTTTTGCTCTGATGGTCTCGCTGAAAATTTCATGATGCATATGCTAGTTGCAGATGTTGATGCATGGTGGGATAAAGTCAATCAAAGCGAGGTTGTATCGAAATACGGCGTAAAACTTTGGCCAATTGAGCTTCAGCCGTGGAAAATGCGAGATTTTTGCATTACTGACCCATCTGGCGTTCTTTGGCGTATTGGGCAAAATGTAGAGTGAAAATCATCTTTGGTAAGTTAAATACCTAACTCAAACGTTAGGTCTTTAGAAAAATGGACTCATTGATCGTACGCTACTTATCAAGCCTTTCGAATGGTAAGGTTGTGCTCTGGTGCTACCTGATCTGGTGGGCATCTACGGTATTCCATCACTTCGACGCTTCGCTAAATATCTGGCTCAACTCAATTGGCATTAGTGTAGTCATCGGCATTGCGTTGATTCTGAGTGTCGGTGGATTTAAGTCAGCCACAAGGGATCGCTGGCAGACTTTTCGCTTGTTTGCGATGCCATTTTGCGTTTCGAGCTTTTCTTCGCTCATCAAAGGCAAAGGTTTCGTTCTTGTGTTTCCGCCATCAGCCACAGAGCTGTTTACTTCTGTTGCCCTGTGCTTTGTCTTTGTTGTTGTGGTCGCTGGTCTTAGGAAAGTACGAGCTGAGACAAGCGCATAACTCATCATTAATGGCAAAGGCCGTTCGATTCGCCTTTAAACTAGGCATTAGGGTGTTAGTGTTGTTGTCTAGGTCTAGATTAGGCGTGGCAGGTAAAGCTCATGTGCAATCTTCAGAAAAAAGTGCATATAAAACATTTTAACTAGCCGTTAGCTAACCCAGCTGATAATACTGGCGTAACCAGAATATGTGTTTAAAGCTGGGGTTAGCTTGAAGTGAAACAAAACCAATGACAGCCATTCTTTGACTCACTTTTTTCACAAGTACCCCTCCTCCACCTAACAGCTTGCACCGTCACTGAATTAATTTTATGCTAGACATAACTTAAACAATTCAGGTTTGTTTTAAGTGTTAAATATTCCAAAGGGAGTTCATCATGCTGACTAACACTATTCGACTTCACCGCGTGTTAAAAGCGCCTCCAGAACGAGTTTATCGCGCATTCCTTGATGCTGATGCGATGGTGAAGTGGTTACCGCCCAATGGTTTTACCGCAAAAGTGCATGATATGGAACCCAAGGTTGGCGGGACTTTTAGCATGTCTTTTACTAATTTTAGTTCTGGTCAAAGCCATTCTTTTGGTGGTGAGTATTTAGAGCTCTCGCCGCATGAACGCATCCGCTATACAGATAAATTTGATGATCCTAATTTACCTGGTGTGATGATGGTAACTGTTGAATTTAAAAATGTGTTTTGTGGTACTGAGCTCAATATAGTACAAGCAGGCATCCCAGATGTGATTCCTACTGAAGCTTGCTATCTTGGATGGCAGGAATCTCTTGCGTTACTGGCAAAACTTGTCGAAGCTGAAATACCAAATTAAATAAGACACTTCTACCATCAGATATGCCCAGCTAAATGTTACCGCATGACCAACAAATCAATGCACTACGCCCCTCCATAGGTTTTGCACGTCATTTACATTATTGGCTAATAGGGCTTGCTGTAGTTCTTCTGCTATTAAGTATTATTTTTTGGCACCCAGTTCCTTTAATGTTCGCTATATTTTTTGGTGTTGTCGGGCTAAGTGAACAACAAGCTGGGCCAAATATTGTAGCTGCCATTCAGGCTTATGATATGAGTAATCCAACCAGTGGTGAGGTCACTATTTCGATTGACACCTCTGGAGATTCGCCAAGTTATCATGCATGGATACACGAGCCCAACCACCCTGAATGGACATATGAATTTATTCCACAAGGATGGAAACCCGTAGCAGGCACACACACTGCACAAATCTGGCGAAATGTTGGTCATCTTCACCCAGCACTAGCCGCCGTTGAAGGCGGCATTCTCATACCACGATATCTTCCAAAACGGAAAGAGTAACCGTTATGTCTTATTTAAATCTGGCCTATTTACATCTTGCAACTGTATTAATGGCTTTTATTTTAGGCACTTATTTGCTGCTGCAGCAAAAAGGCTCTGAAACGCATAGACGTGTTGGTAAATGCTATTTATTGCTCATGCTTACCACTGCATCCATTGCACTTTTAATGCCTGCTCAAGTAGGGCCAAGGATGCTAGGGCATTTTGGTTTTATTCATTTATTCTGTGCGGTCGTTTTTTACTGCGTACCCACAGCTTACCTAGCAGCACGCAGTGGGAATATAGCCAAGCACAAGGCTAATATGCAGGGCTTATATGTTGGTGGCATTTTGATTGCTGGCGCTTTTACGCTCATGCCTGGACGGCTGTTACATCAATGGTTATTTGAATGAAGCGGAATCAATGAATTTACCACTCACCCTGCAAGTTCGCATTCCAGAAGCGCCCAGTTCTATTAACAAAGGTGTGCCCTTAAAGCATTTACTGGATACAGAGGCTATCAGTTGTTTAGCACACAACATCACGCAAGCTTACCCAACATTTGATGCTGATGCTTTTTGTCATAGAGCACTTGAGAATATTGAACCTCTTGGCATTTTAGAACGTGGGCAGCATATTGCAAAAGCAATGCATGAGTATTTACCCGCTAAATACCAAACTGCAATTGAAGTGCTACTCGACTCTCTTACCCCGCCATTAACACGTACGGAGAGCCTTGGACTTGCGGTATTCTTTTACTTGCCGCATGTGAGCTTTGTAGCCTCTTACGGCTTAAGCGCAGAGAATAACGGCAATGAAGACCCATTTGCAATCTCTATGCGAGCACAATACGAACTGACGCGACGTTTTAGTGCGGAATTTTCGATAAGACCCTTTTTAATTCAAGCGCCTGAACGCACGCTCGCACAATTATTGACGTGGACAAAAGATGCAGACCCGCATGTAAGACGCTTATGCTCTGAAGGCACACGCCCAAGGTTGCCTTGGGCAATGCGATTACCAATGTTTATTCAAGACCCTACCCCTGTGCTGCCTATCCTAGAAGCGCTTAAAGAAGATAAAAGTTTGTATGTTAGGCGAAGTGTGGCAAACCATTTAGGCGATATTGCAAAAGATCACCCTGAGCTGGCGTTTGAGATTTGTGAACGATGGTTGGAAAATGCATCTAACGAGGTGAAGTGGCTGATCCGTCACGCATTAAGACACCCCGCCAAAAAAGCGCACCCCATTGCTTTAAAGTTACGCACAGCTGCCAAAGCCACAAAATCATATTGATTAATACAATTATTGTTGTGTAACATTGGGTAATTATAAGAATGGTCTTTACCCATGAAATCCTCATTTATCTTATCTGCTAGTCTCGCCATTCATGCGGCGATTGTTGCCAATGAAGGGAGTATTGAATCGCTTGATCGCGCAATTG
>DHYP01000058.1:53530-59796 GCA_002414145.1 Methylophilaceae bacterium UBA5127
GTGACGGTGATCATTACATTAATATGAAGCGTGGCAGTGAAATAGTTGCCAGCATGTACAATGAGTTACAAGGCTTACCTTCCGATGAGATTCTGAATAAAATTGGCATGAAACTTCTGAGTACTATAGGTGGTGCGTCTGGCCCATTATTCGCCAGTTTTTTTATGAGTATGGCAAAAGTACTCAAAGAAAATGGTGGTGATACCCCACTTGAGATTGCGGCAGCTTTTGCGGCTGGTGTACAAGCCATTATGCATCGTGGAAAATCCCAAGCAGGCGAAAAAACCATGTTAGATGTGCTGATTCCCGTCTCGACCACGTTTACAACTGGCGCTGCTGCTCAGCAATCAATCCCTGAACTTTGTATCGCAATTAAAACTGCGGCTGACACAGGTTTGGAATCCACCCGCAACATGATTGCGACCAAAGGGCGTGCCGCTGGTTTGGGCGAACGTGCCATTGGTCATTTGGATGCAGGGGCAAAAAGTTGCCAAGTGATGGTGCACACCGTATGTGACTTAATGTTAAATGAGGTTAAATCATGAAAAAATTCATCAACAATGTAGATAACATGCTGACGGAAAGTCTATCTGGCTTTGCTGCGGCACATCATGATTTAGTCTCTCTGCATCTCGAACCTAATTTTGTAACACGCAAGCACAAAGCCAGCAACAAAGTAGCCATTATTTCTGGCGGCGGTTCAGGACATGAGCCTTTGCATGCAGGCTATATTGGTTACGGAATGCTGGATGCCGCATGCCCAGGGCAAGTATTTACTTCTCCTACGCCAGACCAAATGCTGACTGCTGCAGAGACTGTTCATGCTGATAAAGGCATTCTATTTATTGTTAAAAACTACGCCGGCGATGTGATGAACTTTGAAATGGCAGCAGAAATGCTGCCTTTCGAACATGCGACTGTGCTAACAAGTGACGATTGTGCGGTGATCAACAGCACTTATACCACGGGTCGTCGAGGTGTGGCAGGCACAGTGATTGTCGAAAAGTGTGTGGGCAGTTTAGCTGAAACAGGTGCAGACTTAGCCACCTGTAAAGCATTAGGGGATCTGGTCAATGCACGTACTGCCAGCATTGGCGTAGCGCTCACCAGCTGTACTGTTCCTGCCGCTGGCCGCCCCACGTTTGATATTTCTGATACAGAAATTGAAATGGGTGTGGGCATTCATGGTGAGCCAGGTCGCAGACGTGAAGCCATGCGAGAGGCTGACGCTATTGTAAAAGACTGTATACAAGCGATTTTAGCCGACCTTCAGGCGACTCTAGCGACAGACACCAACAAAGAAATCCTATTACTGGTCAATGGCTTAGGTGCAACTCCACTGATGGAGCTGTACCTTATCTATCACAAAGCAGCCAGCTTGTTGCAACAAGCTCACCTAACGATTGCTCGGAGCTTAGTCGGCAATTACACCACCGCAATTGACATGGCGGGCGCCTCTATTACCGTATGCGTTTTAAACGATACGATTAAAACACTTTGGGATGCACCAGTGCACACACCAGCATTACGTTGGGGGTGTTAGACTTCTTTCCACGCTGCATGTTGATCTACCCATCTTAGTGCTAGCCAGTACCAAATAGTGAGCGGCAGCATAGAGATCGACCAAGTCCAATCGTGAATCAAGAACAGTTTAAGTACCAGCGGATTTCCACTCAATTGCGACCAAGGAATACTGTAGAACGCAAAAACAATACAACTGATGATCATCCAAATTGCGGATTTGCGTGTGCGGATATTGGCGTACACCAATTTAACCCAAAGTGGGGTATGTTCTAATATTTTCATAAGGCTTTCTACTGTAAAGTCAATCGAGTAATACTTGTTGCCACAATAATAACACTGCGGTGCGATGTGCTTCTATTTCTGAGATCTGCACTTTAGCTTCTTTTTCTTGCAGCCGTGTGCTATGTATGATGATGCGGTATGCACGATACGCATTAGCAACCTTTTCTGCAATAGCCTGCTCGATTAAACCTAACGCAGCTAGCGTATGCAATAAAGCAATATTGCCAATGTTTTCAATCAATTGCGCATGAGTATTTGCATAACGCAACACCAGATACTGCACAATAAATTCCACATCAATAATACCGCCAGCATCATGCTTAACATCAAACCATTCCGCCTGAGGCTTGTGTGTAGCACGCATTTTCTGGCGCATATCAACCACTTCCGCTTTCAGCCCATCTTCATCACGCGTCTTCATCAGCACCTTGTGGCGAACTGACTCAAAACTTGCTCCCACATGGTTATCACCAGCAACAAATCTTGCGCGTGTAATGGCTTGGTGCTCCCAAACCCATGCTTTATTGAGTTGATAATCAGTAAATGCTTCTACACTACTCACCAATAAACCGCTGTTACCATCTGGACGTAACTGCAAATCGGTCTCATACAACAAACCTGCGTTAGTCAAACTGTTAAACCAATTGTTAATACGCTGTGCAAATTTTGCATAAATCTCTGCGGCATCTGGGTGTGCGTCGTTATACAGAAAAATAATATCTAAATCAGACATATAGCCCAGCTCTTTTCCACCCAATTTACCATACCCGATAATTGCGAACTGAGGTGTTTCCTGATGTTTAAAGCGCAACGACTGCCAGACTGTTTGCAAACTCACCTGTAAAATCACTTGCGCCAGACCGCTCAAATAATCAGACAAACGCTCCAGAGGCAGTTGTGCTGCCACATCTTGAGCAGCAAATCGCAACACGGTGCTATGTTTAAAGTGACGCATCGCATCCATCTGCGCTTCTACATCACCCTCCAACTGCTGCATTTTCTTTTCAAGCTCTGATTTTAAAACGGAAAAATCTGGCACTGCATATAAGTTTTGTGTATTGAGTAGTTCGTCCAAAAGAATAGGATGTGCTGATAAATATTGCGCCAGCCATGGGCTTGCTGCACACAGTTTAACAACTAACGCCAACGCATCCGGAAACTCTGCTAATAAAGCCAAATAACTCGCACGACGACATATGCTTTCTAATAAATTGATGGTGCGTACCAACGCATCATCTGGTTGCGGCGTCTGCGCTGCCTGATGAATCACCAATGGCATTAAACGGTCTAGCCTAGTCTTACTTTGTTGCGGTAGCTGCTGGTAACGGCTGCTCGCATGTAATGTATTTAAGCGACGCAGCGTTTCCATCGCATCCTGATAGCCAGACTGGTACAAATATTCACAAGCCTCGTCCGCTGGCGTCACGCCCTGCCAAATAGCATGTGCTTCTACATGCGACTCCCTCTGTGTATCGCTAAAGGTCGCATCAAAATGCGATTGCACAATCGCGCGGTACTGGTTTAACTGATTGATAAATGTATCCCAATCATGCATCTGCATCATCTTTAGAATACGTTGCTTGGTTTCAAGTGACTTTGGTAAATCTTGCGTTTGCTGATCATCCACATACATCAGGCGATGCTCTAGATGACGCAAAAAAATATAACATTGAGTAAGTTCAGCCACGGCCGTTTGTGAGATTAAGCCTTTGTCACCCAATACTTTTAAGGTCTGAAGCGTCGGTTTTATTTGTAAATCAGCATCTTGTCCACCGCGGATCAGCTGAAATAACTGCACAATAAATTCAATTTCCCTTATACCGCCGCGCCCTAATTTAATATTGTCTTCTAATCCACGCTGCACAACATCGCGCTGTATTTGCAACTTCAAATCTCGCATGGCGGAATATGCATTAAAATCCAGATACTTTCTAAAAATAAATGGCCTTAGCAGTTTATTGATGGCAGTAGAAGGTCCTGCCACTACACGTCCTTTTATCCATGCATAGCGCTCCCACTCACGCCCATAGTTTTGATAGTAGTCTTCTAACGCATCTAGCGAACTGACCAAAGCACCTTCCGAACCAAACGGTCGTAAGCGCATATCGACACGAAAAACAAAACCATCTTCAGTGACTTCATCCAGCGCCGCAATCACTTTTTTAGCCAACTTAGTAAAAAACATTTGATTGCTGATGGATTCTGCACCATCTGTTTGTCCGTCCTGTTCATAGGAAAAAATTAAATCAATGTCAGAAGACACATTGAGCTCACTCCCACCTAACTTGCCCATCCCTACGACAATCAAAGACTGCGGCGCTTGCGTTAAGCTTCTGGGTGTTCCATGTTGAGTAATAAGCTGAGCCTGATGAAATGCAATCGCCTGTTGTATCGTGAGCTCTGCCAGCGCAGAAGTAATGGTCACGACCTCTTCAAAATCAGCTAGACCATTGATATCTCTTACTATCGTTCTTGCTAAAACATGCTGCCTTAACTGACGCAAACGTTGTTTTAATGCAATTTCATCATCAATTTTTTTTCGCAAAAACCAGGTCTGCATGTCTTTTATTAGATAAGCTTGATGCAGATTTTCTAGCAAATCATTCAGCAGAAGAGCATCTTTAGACAACAACCTTGTCAAAAAAGGACTGCAACTGGCAGCATGTATTAAATAGCCCGCTTCTCTAGACGTGGCGCGGTTTTCTGTTAGAATCATATCCCATGTCAGCATGCTTTTTTGAATCCTATGTAAGTCCTGACTCGATTATATAACGTCTTGTAATTTATAAATGTGTAAAGTCTTTAGGGGAGTGTAATGTCCATTGAATCCGTAATGCATGAAAACCGCGTTTTTGAGCCTAATCCTACTTTTGTAAAGTCAGCCACAGTATCTGGCATGCAAACTTATGAACAGCTCTGCGCTGAAGCTAATGCAGACTATGAAGGTTTTTGGGCTAAATTAGCACGTGAACTTTTAGTTTGGCATAAACCGTTTACCAAAACGCTCAACCAAGACAACGCGCCCTTTTACAAATGGTTTGAAGATGGCGAACTCAACGTCTCAGCCAATTGCTTAGATAAACATCTAGACACTATCCCCAACAAAGTTGCCATTATTTTTGAAGCAGATAATGGTGATGTTAAAACAGTCACTTACCGTGCGCTATATGAACAAGTGTGCCAATTTGCCAATGGTCTTAAAACACTTAACCTTAAGCTTGGTGACCGTGTAATCACTTACTTACCCATGGGCATCGAGGCTGTCGTCGCCATGCAGGCATGTGCGCGCTTAGGCATTATTCACTCAGTAGTATTTGGCGGATTTTCCGCTAAAAGTCTGAATGAACGCATTATTGACGCAGGTGCTGTCGCCGTGATTACTGCCGATGGTCAATTCCGTGGTGGCAAAACCTTACCGCTTAAACAAGCAGTGGATGAAGGTATTGCTATGGGTGGATGCGAAAGTATACAGCATGTGGTTGTTCTCAAAAAAACTGGACAACCCGTTGATTGGCAAGCCAATAATATTTGGTGGTATGATCTAATCGCGCACCAAACGAACACATGCCCACCTGTCATGGTCAATGCAGAGCATCCATTATTTCTGCTCTATACCTCAGGTTCTACAGGCAAACCTAAAGGCGTGCAACACAGTTCAGCAGGATATTTATTACACGCGATGAACACCATGCGTTGGACGTTTGACATTAAATCTGAAGATGTTTATTGGTGTACGGCTGATGTGGGTTGGATTACTGGCCATAGCTATGTGACGTATGGTCCGCTAGCGATGGGTGCCACACAAATTGTGTTTGAAGGCATCCCGACTTATCCCAATGCTGGACGTTTCTGGCAAATGATAGAAAAACATCAAGTCAGTATTTTCTATACGGCTCCCACTGCAATACGTTCACTCATTAAAGCAGGAGAAACTGACCATAACACACACCCAAGTCAATTCAACCTAAGCAGTCTAAGATTACTTGGCACAGTAGGTGAGCCCATCAATCCTGAAGCTTGGATGTGGTATTACGAACAAGTGGGCGGTAGCCGTTGCCCTATTGTAGATACGTTCTGGCAAACTGAAACGGGCGGTCACGTCATCACGCCTTTACCAGGTGCGACCCCGTTGGTTCCCGGCTCATGTACGCTTCCATTCCCTGGTATCGACATCGATGTGGTAGATGAAACTGGTAACGCAACCCCTTGGGGCAATGGTGGCTTATTAGTCATCAAAAAACCTTGGCCATCCATGATCCGTACAATCTATAACGATCCTGAGCGCTATCAGCACAGTTATTTTCCTGCAGAGTTAGGCGGCAACCTATATCTTGCTGGCGATGGTGCGATTCGTGATGCGAAAACGGGCTATTTCACGATTATGGGACGCATTGACGACGTACTCAATGTGTCTGGGCACCGCTTAGGTACGATGGAAATTGAATCTGCCTTAGTCGCTA
>DHYP01000058.1:59903-60964 GCA_002414145.1 Methylophilaceae bacterium UBA5127
ACCCACTGGCGATGAAGCAAAGAAAATCATTGCAGAATTACGCGATTGGGTAGGCAAAGAAATTGGTCCGATTGCCAAACCAGACGAAATCCGCTTTGGTGAAAATCTGCCAAAAACACGTTCTGGGAAGATTATGCGGAGATTGTTACGCTCTTTAGCCAAAGGGGAAGAAATCACTTCAGATACTTCCACATTAGATAACCCAGCCATTCTGGATCAGCTAAAAGAAGTCATTAAGTAAGCATGGAAGGGCTACTTATCATTGTAATATTTGTAGCAGCAATCTACTTAATGACCCGTAATTAACATACCAAATCACTCAATCGAGTGATTTGGTTATTTCCAAAACTTACACATTTAAAATGTGCATTCCTCAGAATTACAACTTAGTGATTGTATCAGGGCGCAATCATTGTTTCTATAGCCCTAACGCACGTTGACAAAGTCACGGTTAACGTATTAAATTCAAACCATCTACAGTAACAATATTGACTATGAAGTCTTTGACTAAACATCTCGCATCTCTGCGAAAAATTAATAAATTAGGTGATTACGGGCTTGTCTCTAAAATTGAGATGGGATCCACCATTCCTAAGGTTGTGCACCTTACTTACTATCGCAAAAGCCTGCCTACCGAGCTTCAACAGAATCTTGATAAACTAAAGTCCATGAACCCACACTGGGAATTCAGGTTATATGACGATGCGGATATTGAGCAATACATCAAACAGCATTTCCCAGATTTACTAAAGTACTATCATCAGATCAACCCTATTTATGGCGCAGCCAAGGCGGATTTTTTTAGATATTTGCTTATTTATAATGAAGGTGGGTTTTATTTAGATATCAAAAGTGGTGCGTTAAAGCCATTCGATGAAATCATTCAGAATGACGATGTTTTTATATTGTCTTACTGGCCCAATGAAAAAGGCTTGCCTTATGAAGGCGCAGGCATCTCAAGCGATGTACCAGATCCGTTAGGCGAATTTGAGCAATGGTACATTATCTCGGTAAAAGGTCATCCGTTCCTCAAAGCCGTAATTGAAAATATGTGTAACAAC
>DHYP01000058.1:61010-61371 GCA_002414145.1 Methylophilaceae bacterium UBA5127
CCACGCTGGGGGGTGTTCACCGTAACTGGCCCTATCGCGTATTCGTTAGCAATTGCACCACACCTTGCCACGCAACCTCACCGTTTGGTGCGCTCTCACTATGATTTGGATTTGATCTATAGCATTTTTTCCGCTGATCAAGTGCCAAGACACCATGGCATATTTAAAAAACACTACTCGTTTATTAATGCGCCGATTGTTAAACAGCCTCTGCTCATCAATCTTATTCTCAAGCTCTATTTACCAACAAGAGATGGGCTCATCGACATCATTAATCAAATACGTAAAAAACCAACCTACAAATTAAAAAAAAGCCACATACCAACTGTCAAATAAATCAACATTTCAGGCCATCCGTCAT
>DHYP01000058.1:61400-65582 GCA_002414145.1 Methylophilaceae bacterium UBA5127
GTAAAATAGCAGTTCTAAAAACTGTTCTATATACAACTACCAATGAGTTCACTTCAAGACGAAATCTCTCGCCGCCGCACTTTTGCCATTATTTCCCACCCCGATGCTGGTAAGACCACGCTTACTGAAAAGCTATTATGGTTTGGCGGTGCGATTCAGGTTGCTGGTGAAGTGCGTGGACGAAAGGCTGCGCGCCACGCAACTTCTGACTGGATGGAGCTTGAGAAACAACGCGGCATTTCTGTCACCTCCTCTGTCATGCAATTCCCTTATCGCGAGCACATGATTAACCTGCTAGATACGCCTGGTCATGATGATTTCTCTGAAGACACTTACCGTACACTCACTGCTGTGGACTCTGCTGTGATGGTGATTGACTCCGTCAATGGCGTAGAAGCGCAAACCATCAAACTCCTCAATGTATGCCGCATGCGCGACACACCCATCATTACCTTTATCAACAAACTAGACCGTGAAAGCCGTGCACCTATTGAATTACTCGATGAAATCGAATCAACCTTAGGCATGGAATGTGCTCCGATGACTTGGCCTATTGGTATGGGTAAAACTTTCCGCGGAGTTTATAGTTTGGTGAATGACAGTATTCTATTTTTTGATCCACGTGCAGAAAAAGGCACCTCCGAAACCATACAAGGCATTGACAACCCAAGATTAGATGCACTCATCGGACATCAAGCAGAGGAATTACGTGTCGATATTGAATTAGTACGTGGGGCATCTCACAGTTTTGATAAAACGCGCTATTTGAGTGGTAAGCAAACACCTGTGTTTTTTGGATCTGCTGTGAATAACTTTGGTGTGCAATCATTGCTGGATGCTGTGGTTGATCTTTCTCCACCTCCGCAAGCGCGCATGACTGCAAACCGAGCGGTTGCACCAAACGAAGAAAAGTTTTCAGGCTTTGTGTTTAAAATTCAAGCTAATATGGATCCCAAACATCGAGACCGCATCGCTTTTCTACGCGTATGTTCTGGACGCTTTGAGCGTGGCATGAAAATTAAACAAGTATCCAGCAATAAAATGTTAAGTGTTAACAATGCTATTACTTTTATGGCGCAAGACCGCACCACGATGGATGAAGCCTACTCAGGTGACATTATAGGCATTCCCAATCACGGCACGATCAAATTAGGCGATACCTTTAGTGAAAATGAAAACCTTAAATACATTGGCATTCCCTCTTTTGCGCCAGAGTTTTTCCGCCGTGCTCGCATTAAAAATCCAATGAAAATGAAACAATTGCAAATTGGTCTCAAGCAGCTTTCAGAAGAAGGTGCTGCTCAGTTATTTAGACCTTTGCTGTCTAACGACCTGATTTTAGGCGCAGTCGGCATGCTGCAATTTGAGGTGGTCGAGCACAGACTAGAACATGAATATGGTGTAGATATGATTTTTGAGCCTTATGATTGCTACACTGCACGATGGCTCAAAGGCAGTGATGCAGACCTCAAAGCCATTGCTGACAAATATGGCTTTAACGTAGGCCTTGATAGCGCGGACGACTATGTTTATCTTGCGCCTAACCGTGTGAATTTGCAAATGGCACAAGAGCGTTATCCAGATATTCAATTTATGGAAACCCGTGAAATTGCTTAACATGGCCGATTAAAAAACTGCTACTCTTTCTACCAATTCTGACCACACAACGCACAATGAAAATTCTTAACTTAACAGACTTTGCTGACCGAAACTGGAACTGGCTAAAAGAAGAGTTTGATGACCCTTCACTTGAGTGGGTGCATTACCCAAGTCAAGCCATACAATTACCAGCATTTATCCCCAAAAAGGCAACCATTTCACGCGTGGTATCCGCATTTCAGGCAGTTGCCAGTACTGTAAACAAACCTGCACTACTTGTATCTCATGGCCCGCGTCCAGCTTTGTATGGGGGTAATTTTGCTAAAATCATGAATCCTGATTTACCACATCTTGTTTACTCTTTTAATTTTACCAATTTACCCAATGGATTTCTGCACAAATCCATGACCAAAGCGTTTAAGCAAGCAGATCGATTTGTGGTGTACTCCACTTTAGAAAAACAGGTCTATGCAGATTACTTCGACATTCCCCCTGAGTCTATCGATATGCTCCATTGGGCTGTACATGCACCCCAGCCAAATCTGTCAGAACCACCCGTTGAACAAGGTGAGTATATTTGTGCACTAGGTAGCCAGGGTAGAGACTATGAAACACTCTTTGCAGCGATGGCGCGCTTAAGCAATATCAAGCTAGTAGTCGTTGCCACTCAAGAATGTATACGACACTTATCCATCCCAGATAACGTCAAGGTGTATACCAATATTCCATTGACACAAGCGCATAATATTCTGATGCATAGTCGATTCATGGCGCTGCCACTACGTGATAGCGAAGTACCCTGTGGGCATGTCACCATTGTGTCTGGGATGTTTTTTAAAAAAGCCATTATTGTGACTGATTCAAAAGGTGTTCATGACTACATTACTAACGAGCAAACTGGCTTAACTTTTGAACCACAAAACGTAGACGAACTCGCACAAAAGATTCAGAGCCTTTGGGAAAACCGTACCAAAACCAATACACTCGCTGAATCTGGTTATGCATTTGCTCACCAGCATTGTACGCACCACAACGCTGTCAATTACTTTAAAAACTTCTTATCTCAAATAAATACTTAATATTGTCGTTGCAGCCAACAAATCTGTGAGTAACATCATGGAACAACTGATCAAGGCCTATGGATTCAGCATTAGCAGCAACAGTGCGTCACTTAGTACTTCTGCATAAATTATGGGGGGAGGTATTTACCCCAGCCATCCCCTAGCTACTCAATGGTAAAAGCTTCACACAACTGACTTAATAGTTGACCAAACAATGGCAACACTTCCTCTTTGCTATGCGGGCTCTCATCGTCGCTACCTGCAATCACAAAACTCACGGTAACCTTATCTAGGTTCTCGCGGTACTCTGACCAATGCTCTACGTCAGCATCGCCTATTAATTTAAATTTATGTAAACCAGACTCAATGATTTCTGCTAACTGCTCATCACTAATACCTGCGAACAGGGTTTTAGCAATAATAATTTGTGCTTCATTAAAGTTTGGTGCGATTTCTTCCTGAGTAAGTGGCATGGTCAGAAATGCGTAGATCAACATGGCATAGGCCTGATACACGCTCAACATGTCAAAGTTTTCTTTGAGCTCTTCGGCTGGATGGCGGTCTGCATTTTGTATCGCTCTAAATGTGATAAAGCTAGCAAGATAATTGGCCGCATCTAATGCATGATAGTCTGCTAAATCAATATGCGGTTTGGCACCATCTGCATAGGTTTCTGCTACGCATATTGCGTGTAACAGTTTCAATCGTTCTGAATAATTCATTGCTGTCATACTCCACCCTTTTAAAAATTAATCTATTTCTGGCAATGCTTCTAATGTTTCATGCAATTCAAGCCATCTTAATTCCAACGCTTCTATTAATGCAGACAACTCGGCTTGTCGTTTCAGCAAGCTTTGCAATTCAGTTTTATTCTGTTGTTCATATATTGCTTGATCAGTAGCGCGTGTATCCAGCACTTGTTTTTCCGTCTGATACATTGCCAATTTTTTATCGACTTGTTCTAACTCTTTTAGAACAGGTCTTCTTGCTAAAATACGCGCCTGCCTATCAGCTTTATTTTGCGCATAATCATTTCTTTTAACAGTATTTTCTTGTATTTTAGGAGCATTTTGCTGCATTTTAGCAGCACTTAACCATGCTTTATAGTCTTCTAAATCTCCATCAAATACTTCTGCCTTACCATCTGCAACTAAAACAAAGCGATCACAACTCGCTCTTAGCAACGCTCTATCATGTGAAACCAGCACCACCCCGCCCTGATAATCTTGTAACGCCAAGGTCAATGCATGACGCATTTCTAAATCCAAGTGATTCGTTGGCTCATCCAACAATAATAAATTGGGCCGAGTCCAAATCAGCAAAGCCAGCGCCAGCCTTGATTTTTCCCCGCCAGAAAAATGCTCACAAGGCGCTCTAGCCATATCCCCTTTAAAATCAAAGCCCCCTAAATAATTCAAATGCTCTTGCTCACGTGTCGCAGGATCCAAACGCATCATATGCTGCAATGGAGATTCACTCGGACGCAATTGCTCTAACTGATGTTGCGCAAAATAACCGATCA
>DHYP01000058.1:65601-68660 GCA_002414145.1 Methylophilaceae bacterium UBA5127
ATTTAAATCCTTACCATCAATGCGCTTGCCATTGATGGGTTTCAGCTCTGAAGCTAATAGTTTAATCAGTGTGGATTTACCTGCACCGTTTTTGCCGAGCAGGCCTATGCGCTCACCAGGGCGGATAGTCAAAGCGACTTTTTGCAGTATCGTTTTAATGGCATAACCTGCATCCACCGCATCCAGCACCAACAGTGGATCTGGCGCAGCGATAGGTGCACGGAACTCAAAGTTAAATTGTGAATCCACATGCGCAGCGGATATCATCTCCATACGCTCAAGTGCTTTAATGCGGCTTTGCGCTTGACGCGCTTTGGTTGCCTGCACCCGAAAACGGTCAATGTAGCTTTGCAGATGCGCGACCTTGCGTTGCTGTTTTTCGAACATCGCTTGTTGCAAGGCAAGCTTTTCGGCGCGCTGACGTTCAAAATCACTGTAACCGCCTTTATAAAGCGTTAAGCGTTGCTGCTCAATATGCAAAATATTATTGACCACACTGTCTAAAAAATCGCGGTCATGTGATATTAAAAGTAAAGTGCCGCGATAGTCGCGTAGCCAACCCTCTAGCCAGATTACAGCATCTAAATCCAAGTGGTTCGTAGGCTCATCCAGCAGCAACAAATCCGAACGACACATCAAGGCACGCGCTAAATTCAAACGCACGCGCCAGCCACCAGAAAAATCACTAACGGGGCGATTTAAATCCACCTGCGTAAAACCTAAACCATCCAGCAAACTTGCAGCGCGTGCCTTGGCGCTGTAGCCATCAATATCACTCAGCCGTTGATGTAGTTCTGCAATTTTTTCACCTTCGTGACGCAATTCTGCTTGTGTTAAAGCCGCCTCTACTTGACGCAACTCCTCGTCGCCATCTAGCGTAAACTCCAATGCGGGCAAGGCTAATGCAGGTGTTTCTTGCGCCACATGTGCAACGACCCAAGCAGCAGGAATTTCCAGATTTCCTAGCTCGGGATGTAGCTCGGCGCGTAGCAACGCAAAAAGCGAAGATTTGCCAGCGCCATTTGCGCCTGTAAGCCCAACTTTATGACCTGGATGTAGCTGAAATGAGGCCTCCTCTACCAACAACTTGGCACCACGCATCAGCGTTAAATTTCTAAATTGAATCAAAACGTATCTTCTTGTCAGCCATATTCAGCAAAAGGCGTTATTCTAATGGAATCTTTTCATTTCCATTAATAGAACTTTACCTTTTCTTTACAGGACTAATAGCAAAATTAAAGTAAAATGTACATCAATTACAAATCAAACAATTAATTCACTACATACCGTATCAATGACAATTAAAACAATACTCCGTTGGCTCACCTATTTACTGTTGTTTTTTGTCGCGCTGGTTATCCTATGTGCTGCTACGATTCGTTTTTTTATATTCCCGAATATAGACCAATATAAAAACACGATTGCCGACTACGCTAGCAAAACCATAGATCGCAAAGTGTCGATAGGCGAAATTCAAACAGGATGGCATCATCTATCACCCCAAGTCACTCTTTCAAACATCCATATTTATGATGAGCAAAATAGACCCGCATTATTTCTAAAACAAATCGATACTGAGCTATCTTGGCTCAGCATAGGTATGCTTGACTTGCGGCTTTCTGAACTCACTGCACATGAACCAACACTGATCATTCGACGTACCAAAGAAAACATATTTTATTTAGCCGGTATCAACATCAGCGGTCGCGGCAACCCAGATTTTGCTAACTGGCTCTTAAGCCAATCTCATGTCAGCATTCTCAATGCGGAAGTCACCTATATCGATGAACTTAGACAAGCCCCTCCTCTGTCATTACATCAGCTAGATGCCTCGCTTAGCAATGCAGCCTGGAGAAGCTTGTTAGGTCGGCACCAGTTCAGTATGAATGCCACACCCTCTATTGGCTCATCCACACCCATCAAACTAGATGGGTATTTCATTGGTAGAAATATCAACAAACTAGCCGACTGGTATGGCGAGATTCACACACAACTTAAAGACACCGATTTAGCTACTTGGCGGCCATGGATCAACTACCCCATTGTGTTGCAAAAAGGCACTGGCAATGCCGAGGCTCGGCTACACTTCTCACATCTCACAATAGATAAAGTGGATGCTGACTTAAACATGAAAGACATCAGCATTGAGACAAAGGATCAGGAAAACCCATTAACCATCAAACACATGAATGGTACGCTGAGTTGGAGCAATATTAAAAACAGACAATCACTTTCTGCAAAAAACGTAGATTTTAGTCTTGAAAACGGAATGCAAATAAAAGCAGCGAATGGCTTGTTTGCACGTTCTACCAAGAACAATAAACCATGGATAGAAGCTAATATTTCCATTAATCAATTGCAGCTCGATGCCCTCAAGAAGACCCTGCTCTATTTTCCAGTTCCCGAGCAATGGTCACAATATATAGATGGACTTTCCCCGAGTGGAGACATTGCGGCACTTAAAGCCTCTATTGAAGGCGATGCAAACGCACCTGAGAAATATGATATTGCGGCAAAATTTAATCAGCTCAGCATGGCCGCTTATAACAAGATTCCTGGCTTTTCCAAACTGACAGGTGAGATTACAGCTGACCAAGTGCATGGCAAGCTCAAACTCAACACAGCTCAAGCCATGATAGACTTAAAGGGCATTCTACGCTGGCCTATACCTGCCAATCAGCTCACAGGGGAAATCACATGGGACAAACGCAACCAAGATTGGGTAATTAAAGCTGATGAAGTTTATATTACCAGTCCGCATATCACTGGCACAGTAAACGGTCTCTATGAATTAAATCATGAAGCAAGCGACTATATTGATTTTAAAGGAAAGTTTAGCAAAGCAGATGCTAAAACCGCACTATTTTACTACCCTACCAGCCTAAGTGAAGATACGCTACATTGGCTAGATACCTCCATATTAAAAGGAGATCTCAGTGATATCGATGTAGTAATCAAAGGTAAAACCGCTGATTTCCCATTTGTAGATAAATATAATCGCCCCGATAAAAAGCTAGGCATTCTTAAAGCAACTGCCACCCTCAGTAATGCCTTAATTC
>DHYP01000058.1:68710-73030 GCA_002414145.1 Methylophilaceae bacterium UBA5127
CTTACAACGTCTATGCTATTTGAAAGCACACGCATGGAGCTCAACGCAAAAAAAGGGCGCATACTTGGTCAAAAAATTGTCTCTAGTCATATTGAAATTCCACAATTGGACGCAGATTGGCCAATACTTAAAGCCATCTCCGTAGCAGAGTCTCCCGTCACAGAAGGTATTCGCTTTGTTAATAACAGCCCCGTCAAAAAAGTCACGCTGGGTTTTACAGACAACCTAAAAACCGCAGGAGATGCGCGTTTGGAATTGGAGCTCACCGTACCTTTACAAAATGTAGATTCCACAAAATTTAAAGGTGCTTACCAAATTAAAAATGGCACCATTTTTGCTGATTCTAATATCGGCATGCCGCAACTGGATCACCTCAATGGCACACTACGTTTTACTGAAAGCAACTTATATGCGCAAAATATTACGACTGAAGTCGCAGGCGGCCCAGCGCAATTTAATCTCAGCACGGACAAAGACAAGACTATACGCATTAATGCGTCTGGCAATGCCACAGATGCTGGTATTAAAAAAGAATTCCCACTCGAAATTTTACGTCCTATACAAGGACAAGCCGACTGGAATGGGGAAATTATAATCAAGAAACCGCTGGTCAACATTGCTATTCAATCTAATCTGGTTGGGATGAAAATCAATTTACCAACCCCCTTTAACAAAGCAAGCAGCGAAGCCATCCCATTTACATTTGAAAAGAAACAAACTGCACCTAATGAAGATAGCCTACTTGTACACTATGACAAACTATTATCAGCCAAACTCATGCGCACTGAGGTCAACAATCAGTACAGTATAGAGCGTGGCAGTATTGGTATCAATATGCCACCAGAGTTGCCTAACAGACGCGGTATTTTACTCAATGCGTCTTTAGACCAAGTGGATGCGGATGAATGGCTTACTTACTTTAATCAAGGCACGTCAGCAAATGGTGAAAATGGAGCAAACCAAATCAATCAGGCCAACCTGTCGATACAAACGCTTAACATTTTCAATCGCAATATTCACAACCTTAAACTCACAGCACAACCTTCTGCAAATGGCATTGCCATGGCCATCCAAGGACAGGAGATCAATGGAAATGCAGAGTGGATTAACGCCAATAACGGAAAAATTATTGCTAATCTTAAAAACCTGACTATTCCTAAAATCCCAGAAGCACAAGAACCCGTGCAAAAAAAGGAAATTCGCAGACTTGCCAAACAATATCCAGCGCTTGATATTACAGTTGAAAATTTTGAAATGGGCGATAAAAAGTTTGGCACTTTGGCGCTCAATGCCTATGAAAACGAGAATGACTGGATCATACAAAAACTCAACATTTCTAATCCAGACAACACGTTAACTGCGGATGGTACATGGCATAACTGGTCACGCAATCCAAACACCAGTCTAAGATTTAACCTGCAAACACAAAATATTGGAAACACACTGATACGTTTTGGTCAACCCGATATGGTGAAAGGCGGAAAAGCCACCATCACTGGCCAACTACAATGGCCAGGCAGCCCGCACGAGTTTGAAACTTCTGGGCTCAGCGGTAATTTCAAACTTGATGCAGAAAAAGGTCAAATTCTTAAAGTACAACCAGGTGTAGGCAGGCTACTTGGACTTATCAGTTTACAAAGCTTGCCAAGACGCTTGACGCTAGATTTCCGTGATTTATTTAGTGATGGGTTTGCTTTCGATAAAATCAGCGCCAATGCAACTGCGACCAATGGCATTCTGCGCAGCAACGACTTTTTTATGACTGGCCCCGCCGCTGAAACTAAGATAAAAGGCGAAACCAATTTAACGACCGAGACCCAAAATTTCAAAGTAAAAGTTATTCCTCATGTGACGGATTCACTTTCTTTAGCTGCTTTGGCAGGCGGTCCCATTGCTGGCGCAGCCGCATTTGTTGCACAAAAGATACTAAAAGATCCTTTAAACAAAATTGCTTCTACCGAATATGTCATTACTGGCACATGGGATAACCCGCAAGAGGTAGAATCAAACAAAGAGACAAATCCAAAGCAAGCCCCTAAAAAATCACTGCAACACTAACAAAATATTATGTCTACTGAAAAAAAAATTAAAATTAAACATGCAAAAAACGAAGTTGTTTTTAAGGTGGCTGCAGTGCAAATGGCCTCCAGCCCAAATGTTTCTTCCAATCTCATTGAAGCAAAACGCCTCATTGAAATTGCGGCTAATGAAGGCGCAAAAATTGTAGTATTACCTGAGTACTTTTGCATCATGGGCGTTAAGGATTTTGACAAAGTCACGGTACGAGAAAAGCCAAACGACGGCCCTATCCAAAAATTTCTCGCCAAAACAGCCAAACAATACAAAATCTGGATTATTGCAGGCTCAATACCCTTAGTAAGCAACTACCCAAATAAAGTACGCAATAGCTGCTTGGTATATAACGACAAAGGTGAACAAGTCGCCCGTTACGACAAAATTCATCTGTTTGGGTTAGATTTAGGCACAGAACACTATCATGAAGAAAATACGATTGAGTCTGGTGATCAAATTGTCACAGTAGATACGCCTTATGGGAAAATCGGACTCTCGATCTGCTACGATTTACGCTTTCCCGAGTTATACCGTGCCATGGGTGAAGTCGACATGATTGTAGTTCCCTCCGCCTTTACTGAAACCACAGGAAAAGCGCACTGGGAAACGCTTGTACGTGCACGTGCCATCGAAAATTTATGCTACGTCATTGCTTCAGCTCAAGGTGGTTACCACCTATCAGGGCGAGAAACGCATGGCAATAGCATGATTGTAGATCCATGGGGCGTGATTTTAGACAGGCTCCCAAGAGGTTCTGGTGTCGTGATTGCTAACATCAATCGCAACTATCTAGCCAGCTTACGTCAAAGCCTGCCCGCTTTAAAACACAAAACCATTAGAGCAATTTAATGGTTTTGGCGAGCCTAGGTCAGGCTCTGGCGCAAATCGCTTCATATGATAGTGTGATATTATTCTTCTATTATCACTTTCGTATGTCAGCATGAATATTCAACCCTCCAATCTGCAATATCAAGTCGCTGAAAAGCTGTTACTTAAGCCAGCTGGATTAGACAGCACATCCATTCAAAGTGTATTAAGTCAGATCATGTCACATCAAGTGGATTATGCTGACTTGTACTTTCAGTACACGCGCAGTGAATCCTGGGGATTAGAGGAAGGTCAGGTGAAATCTGGTAACTTTAGTATTGATCAAGGGGTAGGCGTACGTGCGGTGAGTGGTGAGAAAACGGCATTTGCGTATTCGGACGATATCAATCTCTCAGCTTTACAGCAGGCGGCAAATGCAACCAAATCGATTTCTGCACTTGGCCTGGAGCAAACCAGCAAACCCGTCATTGCACGCGATGCGCACGCACTTTACTTACCACAAGACCCCATTGCAAGTCTCAGTGCCGATGCAAAAGTACGCATGCTAGAACGTCTGGAGGGCTATGCTAAACAGCTAGACCCTAGAATTAGTCAAGTCATGGCATCTATTTCTGGCGAATACGAAGTTATTTTAGTGGCACGTAGTGATGGTGTGATGGCTGCTGACATACGGCCATTAGTTCGTATTTCTGTACAAGTGATTGCAGAACAAGACGGCAAACGGGAACAAGGTTCTTCTGGCGGTGGCGGACGTTATGACTATAGTTACTTTACTGACGAAATCCTACAAGACTACGCACAAAAAGCAGTGCACCAAGCGCTTGTTAACTTAAGTGCTCGTCCAGCACCCGCAGGTAGCATGACTGTAGTGCTGGGCGCTGGCTGGCCAGGAATTTTACTGCATGAAGCCATCGGGCACGGCCTTGAAGGTGATTTTAATCGTAAAGGGAGCTCAGCCTTTGCCAACATGTTAGGTAAGCAAGTTGCTGCTAAAGGTATTACGATTGTTGATGATGGCACAATTGCCAACAGGCGTGGCTCACTGAGTATGGATGATGAAGGTAATCCCTCTCAAAAAACCGTACTCATTGAAAATGGTATTTTGCGTGGCTATATTCAAGATTCACTTAACGCTAGACTCATGGGCATGCCAATCACGGGGAATGCCAGACGCGAAAGCTATGCGCATATTCCGATGCCGCGTATGACGAACACTTACATGATGAATGGCGACAAAGACCCAGCAGAAATCATTAAATCAGTCAAAAAAGGATTATATGCCGCCAACTTTGGAGGTGGGCAAGTTGATATTACCAGTGGTAAATTTGTATTTAGCGCTGCTGAAGCTTATATGATAGAGAATGGAAAAATCACCTATCCTGTCAAAGGGGCAACACTCATTGGCAATGGGCCTGACGT
>DHYP01000058.1:73066-76168 GCA_002414145.1 Methylophilaceae bacterium UBA5127
TTGACATGTCACTCGATAGCGGGGTTGGTACATGTGGAAAAGAAGGTCAAAGCGTGCCTGTAGGGGTGGGACAACCCACGCTTAAAATTGAGGGATTGACAGTGGGCGGCACTGTTTAATATGATGTAGCTGAAAGGTCAAAAACCTGATAACCGTACGCAAATTCTTAACAAAAGGAGCACGAGTAATGGCAGCTGAAAAATCCACCACCAAAAAGACGACTTCAGAAAAACCCAAAGCAGCGCCTAAAAAAGTTGCTACCAGCAAAACTGCTACAAATAAAACAACCACAAGTAAAACGTTAACTGAGAAAAAGCCAGCAGCCAAGAAAACAACCAGCAAAAAGAAAACAGAGCCAGTCAGCGGTTTTGAACGTTATAAAATGATAGAAGTAGCTGCGTACTATCTTGCTGAGAAAAATGGCTTTGCCGGGGATGCGGCCAGCTATTGGATTGCTGCTGAAATGGAGTTTGATAAAAAATAAAGTATTTATTAATACAGTTATATCAAATTTAAAAGGCGCATTAAGCGCCTTTTAAATTATTATCTTTACTTAATATGCATTACTTTAAAATACGGTTTCTATACTCGCCAGTACGTGTATCAATTTCAATTTTGTCACCCTGTGACACAAACAATGGCACTGGAATCTCAAAGCCAGATGCAAGCTTTGCTGGTTTCATTACTTTACCTGAAGTATCACCCTTCACTGCTGGCTCTGTATAAGTCACTTCACGCACAACTGTTGTTGGCAGCTCCACTGAAATCGCTTTACCTTCATAAAAACGAATATCCACTGGCATACCATCTTCTAAAAATGGCAATGCATCTTCCATGAATTCTGCATCAACATCATACTGATTGTATTCTGCATCCATAAACACATACGTTGGGTCTGCGAAATAAGAGTAAGTGGCTTCTTTTTTCTCTAATACAATTACATCAAACTTATCACCAGCACCATAAATAGTTTCGCTTGGCGCTTCTGTGAGTAAGTTTTTAAATTTCATTTTTACCACAGCAGTGCTGCGGCCTGACTTATTGTATTCTGCTTTAACGACAACGAGCGGTGTACCATCCACCATAATCACGTTGCCTGCGCGAAGTTCTTGAGCTGTTTTCATGAGATTGCCTTGCTATGTATAAGATTAAAGGTATTGGTTAAATGTTAGCCGCGCATTATACCTAAACTATCTTTTTTTCACCAGCTCCACAGAGGGTGTGTAAAACTAGATTTTTTTACAAAAAATCACTAACTTAGATGCCAAATCGACTTGATTTACCAGACGTTGCGATGCGTGTAATGTTGTTTGTTGAATAGGGCTAAACTGTGCTAAATAAGCATTTAGTAAGCCAGCATTGATATACTCCTTTGCCCACGCTTGCTGGAACTGTTGAATAGTGTCTGTCACTTGAACTTCCGCATCACAATAAAACACGTCCAAAAATGCCTGTAGTTTTTTAAGGTGTGTATTTTCTTCTTGCCAATACGGTTGCCAGACAAATGGCTTAGCCGCCCAAATCGCGCGTACCCAGCTATCCTCCCCACGTACAAAATTCAGATCACACATACGCAGAAGCGCATCGTAATCGGCTTGACTTAAAAATGGCAACACCTCAACCGTGAGATTATTTTTTGTGAGCTTTTCACCTGCCTCAACCACCTCCTTACCAAAGTATTTGGTAACGTTGGGCAAAATAGCACTTTTTGGCACATACACTATCACCGCATGGGTATTGGATTGTAGCGCATTGAACAAATCAGAAATGGGTGCGTTTGGGTAGCAGAAAAGAGATATTTTTAGCGCACTTTGAAAGGCTTCATTTTCTGTCACTCCTGCCAAGGCGGGAAAACGAACGCAAGAAGGCAAATATAAAGCTGAGCTTTGAGTAGCGGCTATCCGTCTTGAATTTTTGTTTAAACTGGGTTCCTGCTGTTGCAGAAATGGCGTATCAGGGTTGCTTTGTAATTGTGCAGTCATGTTACTTTCACGAATTAAACCGCCTGATTTCTCAGTAAAACCCGGAAAGTAAAAGTACCGCACCAAGCCATTAGCCTGCGGTGAAGGTTTTCCGTGAAAATCATCCACCCATGACTCAGCTGATAAATACTCTAAATTCAACCATTTAGACTGATGTTTCACCATTGCTGAAAGATAGGACGAAGGTAACCCACAAGCAAACCCCTCTATTACGACATCGGCCGCTTGGCTAAAATCAGCATGCTCATACCAATTCTGAATACAAATATCTTCGTGATATTGTGTCGCCGATGCTAAAGCTAACGTTGGGATTAAATGCTGCGCAATGCCTAAATCATCTACCCATAGGCGCACTTGCAAACCGTGTTCGCGCTGTAACTGCTTGGCTAGGCGCCAACAAACACCAATATCACCAAAGTTATCGACAACTTTGCAAAAAATATCCCAAGTTTTTAACAAGACACTATTTGGCCTTAAACCAAGCCATAACTGGGTAAGCGAGTTGTCCTAAAAACTGCTTTGGCACAGGGTCTGAACAGCCAATATCCAATGGTGGACGACGGTTAGGCAAAAGCCGCGTGCCAAATATAATGTCCCATATCATCAGATTTTCGCCATAATTTCGATTGCCTTCTTCTGGCACCTGACTATGGTGCCAACGATGTAATTGCGGGGTATTGAACACCCAGTTAATCCAGCCACAACGCATATCCACATTACAATGCGTTAAAAAACCAATAAAAGGTGTAATCACCAGCACCCACATGACAATTTCCTTAGGTGCCCCCGCCAGTAGCGCTAGACTTAAAGCAAACGTACTTTTCCATAACGAATCAAATAAATGAAAGCGTCCAGTATTAACAAACCAGAGCTTGGTCACCGAATGATGCACTGCATGCCAGCACCAGGCAGGCCACCATTCATGTGCAGTCCGATGTGCCCAATATAAGCCAAACTCACCAATAATTAAAGCAAGTACGATTTGAAAAAATGTAGGTAGCTCTGCAGGCCAAAGACCAGAAGAAGTTGCAGGGCCAAACTCAGACAAACCAAACAACGCGGCAGACGTGGCAAGTAATTGACTAAATCCTTTGGTCAAAATGGTATGCCCAATATCATT
>DHYP01000058.1:76224-78408 GCA_002414145.1 Methylophilaceae bacterium UBA5127
GCACGTTCTAAAAAATACAAGCAGATTGCAAGTGCAAAATAAGCAATGTTATAGGCCAAGATCGGATGTCCGACTTGTACTCCAACCCAGTAACATAATACACACGCAAAAAATAACACTGGCCACAACATGCGCTTAATGGTGAGTGCAAATAAATTTTCTGATGAAGTGTTTGATAAAGACGATTTTGAATTCATAGGGATATTCGGGTTTGTTTTTGATATCCGTACGAGTATAAAATATTTTAACGATTTATTAAATCGACATTTAGAAATACAAGACATCATGAAACTTCGATAAACAAATTCTAAAGTGGCGTAACATACAAGCTGTCTTACANNNTACAGCATCTCAGGTTCAACTGCGAAAATTCAGTTCGCTGGTCGTGAGTTTGACGCTGTCGCGGTAAAGGGAAAATCATGGAAAGGTCTCTGGATAAAACGAATTCACAAAAATGCTTACTTATACTTTATGCCCGATGAAGGCAGCAAAATCAAATTCCAGTTTGAGCCCAATATTTGGTATTCTGGCAACTGTTAGTTATTGTGATGTCCTACCCATTGATCAAGCAGGATGCGCTTAAATGCATCCCTTGTGTCAAATGTTAAAAACTTATGTCTATATGTGGCAATACACTCTTAAAATCATCATTTCGGCTGTAGTCTTAGTCGCTGTTTCCGAGCTGGCCAAGCGCAACTCTTTATGGGGAGCTGCCTTAGCCTCTATTCCGCTTACCTCGNNACCTCTCTTTTGGCCTTTGTTTGGCTATATATTGACACAGGGGATATTCAGCGTGTTTCTGCCTTATCGCAAAGCATTTTCTGGCTAGTGTTACCTTCTCTAATCTTGTTTGTTGCCTTGCCTTTGTTACTGCGTGGCGGCGTAAATTTTTGGTTAAGTTTAGCCATCTCTTGTATTGTCACTGCTGCGGCATATTTTGGCATGCTCAAGTTGCTAGGGATGTTGGGTATTCGCATCTAGCATTGTGATTGCTGGTAGACACAATGCTACTTTAAGTAACTGACCTCGATAATCTCAAACTGCCCTTCGCCTTTAGGTGTAGCCACTTTAATCGTATCTCCTACCGTTTTACCTAGCATTGCTTTAGCCAATGGGCTGATCCAGCTAATGTAGCCTTTGGATGGCGCAATTTCGTCTTTTCCAACGATGCGATAGTGGTGTTCACTATCATCATTCAGATCAAACAGCGTGACATATGCGCCAAAAAACACTTTTTCTAAGTGTTGCAACTGGCTGCTATCAACAATCTCTGCCAAGTCCATACGTCGCATTAAATGGCGACAACGACTATCGATTTGGCGCAAGCGACGCTTACCATAAATATAATCGCCATTTTCACTTCTATCGCCATTGCTAGCAGCCCAAGCGACGGTGCGCACAACTTCTGGCCGCTCTACTTTATACAATTGATCAAACTCTGCCTTGAGTGCCGCAAAACCCTCTGGCGTAATATAGTTTTTTTCATCATGAATCGCTAATGCTTTAGCCATATTAACCTACTAGGTTTACTTATCTAGCAGTTGTACATCTTGCACAAAGTAACTACTTTCACCAAAACAACTGGTTGGGATGCCGATATGTTGCTCATAAATCAAACGCACACGCTTACCCACTGTTTCATTAATACGCTTAGCTACTGCTGCATCTTTCACGGTAAAAAAGAACTTCTCGGCTTGCGTACCTGGCATGGAAACCAGTACCAGCTCACCTTCATAGGTTTTGCAGACAAACCCTTTTTGCGAGAGCTTTTGCACATAACCTGCGCGCTCACCTGACGAATACACCCATGTCAATGCAGCCCACGTATAGAGCGAAAACAAAACAATTGGGATGATGAGCAACCATAATGAATACTTTAAAAGCTTAGCGAGTTTGGCAAGCATGATGACTCCTTCATTTAAACAATGCGTTTATTTTAACACTACTGTTAAGCATAAATATCCAATAGAATGTGCGCATGCAAAACAAGCTCATTCTCTGCCCTACTGCCCGCCTAGTACGTGCCATTCAGGCCGATATCGCTAAAGCACAAGTGCAGGTCGGCAACACGCAATGGCCGAGCGCAAGTATTTTAACGCTCACCCAATGGCTAGATAACCTTACCGAAACCAGTCTTTTGGCAGGAAAAATTAGTCACCCACCACAACGTTTAAGCGCGTTTAA
>DHYP01000058.1:78421-78708 GCA_002414145.1 Methylophilaceae bacterium UBA5127
CGAGCAATTGCTGTGGGAAGAAGTGATTCAACAAAGCCTTAAAAAGAATGCGTTTGGCGCACTGTTTAACGTGTCAGGCTTGGCCAGTGCAGCCATAGAAGCCAACCAGTATTGTATCGCGTGGCACTTGCATATTCCGCGCGAAAATTTAGCCGAAGAAACGCGCCAATTTGTGCAGTGGCAGCAGGTGTTTCAAAAGCGTTGTCAAGCGCTTGGCATGCTAGAAAATGTGCGCTACATGGATTGGCAACTAGACCATCTTCATGTGGCGAGCGACTTGCCTACGC
>DHYP01000058.1:78820-80695 GCA_002414145.1 Methylophilaceae bacterium UBA5127
CAGCAACACCTGCGCACGCACAACACATTAGCTTAGAAAATATCGATGCAGAATGCCGCGCCGCAGCGGCGTGGGCAAAACAGCAACTAGACAATAACCTAAATAGCAATATCGCCATTATCGCGCCACAATTAAGTACGGTACGTAATCTGCTGGCTGATTTGTTAGACGACACATTCACACCAGCCAGCGCGCGTCCAGCCTTGTTTGAATGTGCACGGCCATATAATTTCTCCCTCGGCACACCGCTCATTGAGCAGCCAATGATACAAGCGGCTTTAAACTTGTTACGCTTGTTTAGCAGTTACCGCATACCACAGGCAGATTTCTCTAAAGTATTACTTTCGCCATTTTGGTCAAACTACCAACAAGAAGCCGATGCACGCGCGCAGCTAGATGCCAGGATGCGTGAGAAAGCTGCAGCGCAATTATCGCTAGATTCGTTTATTGTGTTTGCCAAACAACAGTTTGAAAACGGCTTGAATATTGCACATCTGATTCATGACTTAACCGTTGCAAGCGCTTATGTTTCAAACAAACAAGCAGCACCATCGTTTTGGGCGTATTGTTTTACGCAATTACTAGAGGCATTACAATGGCCGGGTACGCGCAGCATCACCAGCTTAGAATATCAAACACAAAAATCGTGGCAAAAAGCACTACAGCAATTAAGCGCCTTAGATGCGCTAGATGCACATACTTCGAGCTCTGAGGCCATCAGCCTAATACAGCAAATTTGCACACAACAAGTGTTTCAGCCAGAAACCATTATGGCTACGCCCATACAGGTTGTGGGGATGATGGAAGCCTTGAGCGCGCCAGTGGATGCGCTTTGGGTTTTACAAATGAACGACCATATTTGGCCGCCCCCTGCACGCCCAAATGCGCTATTACCCGCACATATTCAACGTGCCGCGCGCCTACCCAATGCCGATAACAGCGTACAAGCAACTTTTTCAGCAGGCATTCACCGGCGTGTGCTACATTCTGCCAAGCGGGTGATTTTTTCCAGTAGCCAGTTAGAAAATACGACACAACTACGTGCTTCGCCACTGATTAAGAGTGTTGAAGCCATTAGCTATCTACCACTTGCACAAACATTAGCGGAAATGTTATCCGAAGCGGGTAATGCTGATTTAACGCATTTAGATGACCATATCGCGCCAGCGGTACAAGTGGGTGAGCATGTAGCTGGCGGTACAGGTTTATTTCGGGCGCAGGCCATTTGTCCCGCTTGGGCGTTTTACCAATATCGCTTAGGCGCAAAAAATCTTAAAACACCAAGCGAAGGTTTGGATAACCTTACACGCGGCCAGTTGGTGCATGCGGTATTGGCCGCATTTTGGCAATCCAATGAAAATAAACTGGATTTTGCCGATTTGCGTAACATGTCGGACGATGCGCTTAAAATGCATTTAAATAAAGCCATCCATAAAGCCTTGCAAGACTTTGCCAAGAGCACCAATATTGCAACCAAAACCGTATTGGAACTTGAACATGAACGCCTGCAAAAGCTAGCGGGTGCGTGGCTAGCGTTTGAAAAAGAACAAGGTGTTGCATTTCACATCGTCGGTTGCGAGATAGAAAAGCAAGTAGATATTAGCGGCATTGAGGTCACGCTTAAAATCGATAGAATTCATCGACTAGAAAGTGGTGGCATGGTATTTGTAGATTACAAAACAGGCCAAATACCTAAGTTCAGCACATGGGGAGAAGAACGCATCACAGAACCACAATTGCCGATTTATGCTCGTTTTTACTTTGGCGATGCCAGCCAAAAAATTGCAGGCCTGCAATTTGGCATGGTTAAAATCGCCGAGCACAGTTTTGAAGGTGTGAGCCAAGACGTGTTTGATGTGGAGCCTAGCAAGCGCA
>DHYP01000058.1:80718-81083 GCA_002414145.1 Methylophilaceae bacterium UBA5127
AATTTAGCGATTGGCAGAGTTTACTCGTCCATTTTAAAACCAGCATTGAGATGATTGCTACTGAGATTAAAGCAGGCGAAGCCTCAGTTAAATTTAGCGATAAAAATGCCTTAAGTTATTGCGAAGTACTGCCCTTGCTACGCCTGCCTGAGCGGCAACTGCAATTTGAGCGCTTTTTAGATGTAGCCGAGCCACCGCCAGCATGAGCCATTATTTAGAAATCGACCATTTAAAAATAGATGAACAAAACCGCGCGCGTGCGTTGGATTTAGAGTCATTTATTGTAGAAGCGCCCGCAGGTGCAGGCAAAACCGAATTGCTCACTCAGCGCTATTTGCGCTTGCTCACCACAGTCAAATCACCCG
>DHYP01000058.1:81115-82046 GCA_002414145.1 Methylophilaceae bacterium UBA5127
ACCAATAAAGCTGCGGCAGAAATGCGCCTGCGCATTATGGATAGTTTGATGATGGCGGCAAACAACGAGCTACCGACTGCCGCACACAAACAAATCACTTATGCACTCAGTCAACAAGCGCTTGCGCATGCAGCAAACCTTAACTGGCAACTGCTAGAAAACCCTGCGCGTTTGCGTATTTTCACCATCGATAGTTTATGTGCGCACCTAACGCGCCAAATGCCGCTGATGAGCCGCTTTGGCACACAACCTAGCGTAACAGAAGATGCCAGCGTTTTGTACCAGCAAGCAGCACAGCAAACGTTAGCGGAATTAGAGTCTGGTCAATATGGGGAGCTCGTTAAAACTGCGCTGCGGTATGTGGATAATAATGCGGCGCAATTAATAGATTTGTTAGCCAGCATGCTCGCCAAGCGCGACCAATGGCTGCATCATGCACAAGAAACGTTTGATGCCGAACATGCGCAAACGATTATTCGTCCCCTCGTGAGTCAGGCACTTAAACTCGCCACCAATAGTATCCAGCCTGCTTTGCAACAATTGCTCATGCCAGTTGCGCGCTTTGCCGCTGCAAACTTAGCTACGGATAGCAATATTGCTGCGCTTAACGATTGGGATATGCCACTAAATGATGCACCAGAACACTTGAGCCGATGGCGTGAACTGGCAAGTCTAATGCTGACCGACCAAGGCGAACCACGAAAAGAAAAAGGCCTCAATGTAAAATTTGGATTTCCGCCTACGGATGAGGGCAAGACACACAAACAAACGTTATGCCAAGTAATTGAAACGATTGGTGATTTATCTGCCTTGCATCAAGTGAGATATTTACCAGATGTAAACAACAATGAAGGTTGGCAGATGGTGAGCGCGTTTTCCAAGCTACTTAACTTGGCAGTGGCTAAACTATGGCTGGTGTTTCAACGCAATA
>DHYP01000058.1:82169-83071 GCA_002414145.1 Methylophilaceae bacterium UBA5127
TAGGGCGAGCCCACGGATTTAGCCCTAAAGCTCGATTATCAAATTCAGCATTTGTTGGTCGATGAATTTCAAGACACCAGTCCTAGCCAAATTGCGCTGATTGAGCAACTCACAAAGGGCTGGCAAGCGGACGATGCGCGCACGCTATTTTGTGTTGGGGATCCCATGCAATCGATTTACCGCTTTCGCAAAGCCAATGTGAGTTTGTTTTTGCAAGCGACCGAGCGTGGCATAGGCGATATTGCGCTGACGCGCTTGCCCTTGTATCGCAATAATCGTTCACACCCTGCGGTAGTCGATTGGATTAATGATACGTTTCGAGCTATTTTCCCTAGTCACGATAGCATGGCACAAGGTGCGATTAGTTACCGAAAATTTATCGCAACCAAACCTGACGTGAGCGAGGCTGGTGTGTATATTCACCCGATTGTCAGTCCTGCCGATGAACCATCAGAGCTCGCTAAACAACGCGAAGCGGAAGCGATTATCCGCATTATTCAAGCCACCGATAACAATAAAAAAATCGCTATTTTAGTGCGCTCTAAAAAGCATCTAAGTGCGCTGGTAAGCAAACTGCGGCGAGATTACAAAGACATTACGTTTCAAGCAGTGGAAATTGAAGCGCTAGAAGACAGGCAAGTGGTACAAGATTTATTGAGCCTGACCCATGCCTTGCACCATCGCGCAAATCGTGTGCATTGGCTAGCCATTTTGCGTGCGCCTTGGTGTGGCTTAAATTTAACAGATTTATATGCTTTAGCGCATCATGACCAAACCAGCACGATTTGGACGCTGATACAAAACGAGAGTCTGGTAAATACTTTATCGACAGACGGCCAAGCACGGTTGCGTCATGTACGGGATATTTTGACAGAAGCATTTGCTACGCAAGGCCGCATGCC
>DHYP01000058.1:83124-84172 GCA_002414145.1 Methylophilaceae bacterium UBA5127
AGCGCCTGCCTGTGGGAACAAGCCGATATTACTGATGTACAAGCATTTTTTAGCTGTTTGGATGCACTAGACCGCAACGACGAATTCTCCCCAGAGCGCATGGCAATTGAAGTCACCAAGCTTTTCGCCACACCAGATGTACAAGGTGAGCAGATTCAAATGATGACCATTCATAAATCGAAAGGCTTAGAGTTTGATACCGTTATTTTGCCTGGCCTTGGTGCGACTACTGGCGGCAATAATAGTGAAAAACCATTGATGCTGTGGGAAGAAGTCCTTTTGGATGGAAAAACTGAATTACTAGCTGCACCGTATATTCCTAAAGGTGTTCGTGATAAAACAAAGGTCAGCGTTTACGATTATCTAGAAACGTTAGAAGCCGAGCGTGAGGCGAATGAAGCTGTGCGCGTGCTCTACGTGGCGGCCACTCGCGCCGAGCGAGCACTGCATTTGGTCGGTATTGCTAATCAAAATGCTAAAGGCGAAATTAAGCCCACCAAAAACACCTATTTAGATGCGCTTTGGCTTACAGTGAGTGCAAGCTATGAAGCTTGCGAGGTACCCGCAATCACTAAAGATACAGGTGCAGACATTGCCAACTTTACACCACAGTTAATTCGTCTGCAAAACTTGCAAATACCCACTATTTTACAGGCTAAAACAACATCGGAATCTGCACAGAGTAAATCTCAAACTAAACCGCAAAATATGGCAGATGACATACCCAATCTCGCTGCTGATTCTGGCTCGCTAGCACATTTGTATTTGGAAATGATTGCAAAGGAAGGCTTAGCGCACTGGCCTGCAATCCGCATGGACACTTGCTTGCAGAGCATGCAGTTTTGGCTTTTACAACGTGGTCACGCAAAAACCGAGGTCGAAAAACAAATCCCACACATTATTGCAGCACTCAAAACAGTCCTCACTAGCCCACAAGGTTTATGGCTATTAACCCCCAGAGCATCAGCACAAACCGAACTTAGTATCACAACGATGGATGACAACAGTCAGCCACAAGAACACCGCATTGATTTAACATTTATTGAGG
>DHYP01000058.1:84232-90026 GCA_002414145.1 Methylophilaceae bacterium UBA5127
GCTTGGAAGTAACGGTCGCCAATGCAAATATGGGTGCACTCACCTACAAGCCACAGTTGACTCGCTATGCAAGTTTGTTTTTACACGAAAATTTACCAATTAAAACTGCAATTTTTTTCTTACAGCTAGGCACGCTAATCGAAATCTAATCATTATTTTTATTAATGCTCGTTTTTAAAATGTCTATGGATATACCAAGCTAAAAACGCAATACCCAATGCAGCAATCACGTAATGCAACTCATGAAAATATACTTTTAAATCTTCCCAGTGCTCACCTGCCTTCATACCGACAAAACCAAGCACCCAGCACCAAATGAACGAACCCACAAAAGTATAGACCACAAATTTGGTCATATTCATACGCGCGACCCCAGCAGGAAAAGCAATAAATGTGCGCACCCCAGGTAGCAATCTCGCAATAAAAATAATGATTTCGCCATGGTTTGCAAACCAGCGGTCTGCCATATCCAAATCTTTTTTACTAATCAGCACATATTTACCATACTTTTCTGCCAATGGTCTGCCGCCAAACATACCCATATAATAAGCGGGAATAGACCCTACTACACAACCAATAGCACCTGCTAAAGCAATGCCCCACAAGGTCATTTCACCTTTACTGACCAAAAATCCAGCAAAAGGCATGATGATCTCTGAAGGTAATGGTATACAGGCAGACTCAATCGCCATCAGTAACACCACACCACCATAACCCATGGATGAAATCACGGCCATTATCCAAGTAGCTACAGCAGCAATCAGTTTTTCTAACATAAATCACCATTCCCAAAAAAAGTTGCCACATTATACCCAAAGAATGCGTCTACTAATGGGCTATTGCAAATCATATCCAGATTCGTTAGTGTGTTGTTTATAAAAAAGTGATGTGTTGTTTAGTCTGAATGACTACTAGCATCCACACATAAAAATGAATTGAGCTTAAAGTAAGTTCAACTAACACAAGGGAACAAAAATGGCGGCGCCAACTCCTTATACCAGCAGCCCTACCACTATCTTTTCTTTAGATAGCAATCTGTCTGCCAACATCAATGCACTCATCGCTGGCGTGAAGTGGGGAGACTCAGGAGTAGGCACAGGCGCCACCGTGTATTACAGCTTTCCTGTATCCAACGCAACTACGCTATGGGATCAAGACGTTAACGCCTATTTCAACAACCCAGGCTATGAGCCTTACTCAGGGTTCCGAGGGTTAAATGCCGCTCAACAAACCGCTACAGCAGAGTTAATTCAGAGTTGGGCGAATGTCGCTAACCTTAATGTGATTAAAGTTGATACTGAAACCGCGAGTGCCGTGGGCGATATTCGTATCGCCTTCACAAGTGGTGGATTTATGGACAAGGGTACCTATGCCTACACCTACTATCCTGGCCCATCCTATGGTGGAGATGTATGGATTAACTCCACACAACCCGTACCTTCAGGCAATAACTTTAGCCTAGGTGGTGCTGGTTACCATACTATTTTGCACGAGTTAGGTCATGCATTTGGTTTATCACACCCCTTCGATACCATTTATACCATAGCCAACCCAGCCATAGAAAATTACAAATATACGGTCATGAGCTATTCGGATGCACCTCTACATGGCGACAAAGGCAACGACAGTTATTATCCGACGACACCCATGTTGCTAGACATACAAGCCATACAGTATTTGTATGGCGCAAATATGAGCTATCACGCTGGCGATGACGTGTATATTTTTAATGGAACGTCCACCTATTACCAAACCATCTGGGATGCAGGTGGTACAGACACTATTGTCTATAACGCATCGACTGGCGGGGTTATTAATTTAAATGCAGGCAATTTTAGTAGCCTAGGCAAGCCTATCACCATTGATAAATCCACATTGCAATATGATAACGTTGCTATTGCCTACAACGTCACCATTGAAAATGCTATAGGCGGCAGTGGTAATGATACGTTGATTGGCAATGATGCTGACAATCATTTAACAGGCGGCTCAGGTAATGATAAGCTAGACGGTGGCCTGGGTAATAACGTGCTTGAAGGCGGCGATGGCAATGACACCTACATTATCGACTCCTATGAAGATACCATCATTGATATTAGTGGCATTGACAGCGTAGAAGCAGCTTTTTCGCTTAATCTAAGTGATGCTTTTTATAATAATCAAATCGAAAACATTACATTAACCAGCACGCTCGATATCAATGCCACTGGCAACGCGCTCGCGAATGTGCTCACAGGCAACGCAGGCAACAACATATTAGATGGAGGCGCTGGAGTAGACAGTCTCATCGGTGGCTTAGGAGATGACACCTACATTGTCGACATACTGCAATCAGGCGTTGCCACCAAATCCATAGACACCACACCCGTTGCCAGACTTGGACTATTTGCCAGCCTCAATAAGCCCGCCCCTACACCTGCTGCTCCTGTAGGCGCACTACAAGACACGATCACCGAAGCAAGCAATGCAGGTAACGACACGCTAGAACTGCGTGGCAATTTAAGTTTCAATAATGCAGTCACCATTACCTTAGGTAACAATCTTGAGTATCTTGATGCCAGTCATACTGGCACAACATTGCTCAATCTCACAGGTAATACGCTTAACAATACCATTACAGGTAATGATGCCAATAACACTTTGGACGGTGCTGCTGGTGCAGACACACTGATGGGGGGCTTGGGGGATGACACCTATCTTGTAGATATCGTGGCAAGCGGTATAGCACCAAATACCATTGCCATACTACAGGATAGCATCACTGAGAATGTAAATGAAGGCTCTGCGGACACACTTAAATTACGTGGTAGCGTTGCTCTGACGAACGCAAGCACTATCAGCCTGAACAATGATTTAGCTAACATTGAACATCTCGACATTAGCGCAACAGGCACTACCAAGTTGAATCTGGTAGGAAATGATGCTAATAACTTTCTCACTGGTAATGCTGCTGCTAATACACTCATCGGTGGTAATGGCAATGATAGATTAGATGGCGGTCTAGGCAACGATATTCTCGATGGTGGGGATGGCGATGATACTTATGTACTTAATGTCGTCACAGACATCATTACCAATGAAACCAGTGGCAACGATACCGTAGAGGTAGCATTTACCGCCAGTTTAACCGATGCAAAATTCGCTGATATTGAGAACGTGACTCTGACAGGATTAGCCGCTATTAATGCTACAGGTAACAGTCAGGATAATGCTTTAATAGGGAATGATGGCGCTAACACGCTCGATGGTGGCGCTGGAAATGATACGCTAAACGGCAATGCTGGGAACGATATCTTAAGTGGTGGAAATGATCATGACACACTCATTGGCGGTTTAGGTAATGATATTCTCACTGGCGGTTTAGGTGCAGATACATTTGTCTGGAACCTCGCAGACAAAGGCGTAAATGGACGCCCAGCATTAGATAAAGTAACCGATTTTAATTTAGCTGATGGCGATATATTAGATTTGCACGATTTACTGGTCAACGAGTCCAGCGCGAACATACTGAATTTTTTAGACATTTCGACAAGTACTTCAGCAGGCATCACCAATACTGAAATTAGAATTAGCAACACAGGTGGCTTTTCTGGCGGCAACTTTACTGCAGCGGCTGAGAATCAACATATTACTTTGGCGGGCGTTAACTTACTTACTGGGACAAACGAAACTGATTTGCTGGCGAATTTAATTGCTCAAAACAAACTCATTATTGATGTGTAAAGCATAGTTTTCTACCTTTGATTATTTGTAGTATTTAAAGGCCAATCTAGTTCTATTGGCCTTTCTCTTATTTAAATTCTTTCAATAAAGTTTTAATCAACTCTGCCCGATGCGCAACGTTGCCTAACTGTACAGAAACTCGTAATTTATCAGGTCCATTCATGCGACAACGTTTATCGCGCTGAAGCAAGTTAATTAATTTCATTGGATCAATATCGGCTTTAACATTAAACTGCAATTGAATAGCGGCATCTGAAGCATCAATTTTAATGATTCCCAATGGCTTAGCAGCAATGCGCAAACGGTGACATGCCACTAACGCTTCTCCAGGTTCTGGCAGCAAACCAAAGCGGTCAATCAGTTCTTCTTGCATGGTGTCTAGCGACTCGTCGTCGCTGCAGTTGGCTAGACGTTTATAAATCACTAAACGCTCGTGCACATCAGGGCAATAGTTGTTGGGTAACAATGCTGGCGTATGCAGATTAATTTCTGTGGTCACGCCAAGCGGCGCATCTAAATCAGGCTCTTTGCCTGCTTTAAGCTGTTTGACCGCATGATTCAGCATATCCGAATACAAATTAAAACCAATTTCTTGCATCTCACCACTCTGAGAATCGCCCAACAATTCACCCGCCCCGCGAATCTCCAAATCATGCATCGCCAAATGGAATCCTGCACCTAAGTCTTCAAGTAGCTGAATCGCATCCAGACGTTTTTGCGCTTGTGCGGTGATCTTACGCTCAGGCTCAGTCAGCAAATAGGCATAGGCCTGATGGTGACTGCGCCCTACCCGCCCGCGTAACTGATGTAACTGCGCCAACCCAAACATATCCGCTTTATTGATAATGATGGTATTGGCGGTAGGCACATCAATGCCTGTTTCGATAATTGTCGTACACAATAAGATATTGCAGCGTTGTTGATAAAAATCACGCATCACATGCTCCAGTTCACGCTCACGCAACTGACCATGTGCAATGGCAATGCGCGCTTCTGGCAAAAATTTCTCAAGCTTTTCTTTTTGTACAAAAATGGTATCCACTTCATTATGCAAGAAGTACACTTGACCGCCACGCTTGAACTCGCGTGTGACGGCCTCACGAATAATGCCTTCAGAATAATCTGTATGGAATGTTTTAATCGCCAAGCGTTTTTGTGGTGGCGTAGAAATCACTGAGAACTCCCGCAAGCCTTCCATCGCCATACTTAAGGTACGCGGAATAGGGGTGGCAGTCAGCGTAAGCACATCTACTTCGGCACGCAATGCTTTCATTTGCTCTTTTTGGCGCACACCAAAGCGATGTTCTTCATCTAATATAGCTAAACCTAAGTTCTTAAACTTCACATCTTTTTGTATCAAACGATGCGTGCCAATAATGATGTCAATTTTACCATTCGCTAAATCTTTAATAGATTCAGCTTGCTCTTTGGCCGTTCTAAAACGAGAAATTTCGGCAATCTTAATTGGCCATTCTGCAAAGCGATCACAAAAATTTTGATAGTGTTGCTCGGCCAGCAATGTGGTTGGTACTAGCACCGCCACTTGTCGCCCACCCATGACGGCAACAAATGCGGCACGTAATGCAACCTCGGTCTTGCCAAAACCAACATCACCGCACACTAGCCGATCCATAGGGCGATTACTTTCCATATCCCGCTTCACATCTTGCGTTGCCTTCAACTGGTCAGTTGTCGGCTGGTAGGGGAAAGNNGGACTGCATGTCCTTAATGACATTTTCAATCGCCTCGAGCTGATCGGGTGTTTCTTCAAACGGAAAGCCTTCACAAAACGCTTCATAGTCATGCAAACTTAATGTAAACGCATGACCTTTGCGCGCCGCGCGTTGAGCATATAAGTTAAGTAGCTCAGCAGCTGTATCACGAATTTGCTTCAGCGCCTTTTTCTTGGCTTTTTCCCACTGCCCACTGCCAAGACGATGCAAGGGTGCACTTTCTGGCGGCCCGCCAGAATAACGTGAAATTAAAAAAAGCTGCGAAACAGGCACATAAAGTTTATCTTCGCCAAAATATTCAATTAGCAACAGTTCAGTTTCGCCTTCTCCAAAATCAT
>DHYP01000058.1:90033-98586 GCA_002414145.1 Methylophilaceae bacterium UBA5127
TATTGACCAAGCCTTTATAGCGCCCGACTCCATGTTGCTCGTGCACTACAGGGTCATCCAAACGCAGTTCGGACAAATCCTTGAGCATACCCTCTGTATTGCGCGCTTTTTCTTTTTCGCGACGGCGTTGCTGGCGTACTGTAGATGCATATAGCTCAGCCTCAGTAATCACTGCATATTGGTCATTGAAAAAACCACTGTGCAAGCTAGAAACACCTAACATAAATTGACTATCGGATTGAAGAAACGCTTGCCAAGAGTCGCAAATCTGGATATCTAGACGATACTCATTAAATAGTTGCAGCATGGTCTCGCGTCTGCCCAAACTCTCTGCTGTAATCAGTACACGTTGCGATGTTTGGGAAAGAAAGCTTTGTAATTTGTGTAAAGGTTGCTCTGCACGACGGTCGACATCAAGTGCAGGTAACGTACTTAACGCATCCAGCTGCATATAAATTAATGCGAAATCATGCGTTTGCTTAAAAAAGTCATCTGCTTTAATCAACACCATTTCTGGCTTAAGAATCGGCTTTTCAGGGTCGTATGCCATGAGCTTATAGCGTGAAGTCGCATCAAACCAAAAACTTTGTGCTGATTTATCGAGTGCGCCGTGCAAACAAACAATTGCCTGTTTAGGTAGGTAGTCAAAAATAGTCGCTGTAGCATCAAAAAACAAAGGTAAATACCACTCTATACCGCCACTCGCGATTCCTTTGCTCACATCTTTATAAATTTTTGCGCGCTGTGGATCCCCCTCAAACTGCTCCCGAAATTGACTTCTAAACTTAGCAATCCCCTCTTCATCTAATGGAAACTCGCGCGCCGGCAGCAATCTGATTTCAGAGACTGGATATAAGCTGCGTTGTGTATCCACATCAAACGTGCGAATGGTTTCAATTTCATCGTCAAATAAATCAATACGATAGGGCACGACACTACCCATAGGAAACAAATCGACCAAACCACCACGCACGCTAAACTCTCCGGGGCTCATGACCTGATTCACATGGTGATAGCCTGCATGTGCGCATTGATGACGCAATGCCTCTAGATCTAGCTTCTGCCCTTTCTTAAGCATAAAGGTATGCGCAGATAGGTAGGATACTGGTGGCAACCGCAATAATGCGGTAGTCATGGGCACGATCATCACATCACATAAGTTCTGGCTAATTTGGTATAGCGTTGCCAGCCGCTCAGAAATTAAATCAGGGTGCGGAGAAAATACATCATAAGGCAACGTCTCCCAATCAGGTAGCAAATGGATGATTAAATCAGGTGCAAAAAATGGGATTTCTTCTAATAAACGCTGCGCTTCAAATGCGTTTGAACTTACTACAACTAAAGTCGTCTTTGTTGTTTTTAAACGACAAGCAAGTGAGGCNNCTGAAAGTGATGCTAGAAGAAAACTGTCTAAGCCATTGGCAGCATAAGAAAATCTAACTGGATGACCTAAGATAGGATGTGATAATGACATAAATTAAGATAAAAATGATTTTCCTAACCAGGAAAAACTTGGATTAATGCGAAAGATTGCCTATTATAACTGCAAGCACAATACAACATGTCGCCAATTCATCAGGCGAATTAAAAATTGGGGGCGTATCACATGAACGATAAGCAAATTGTCGCTATTCATGCTGCGAATTTCGTACAAAATGACATGCTAGTGGGCTTAGGCACAGGCTCTACCGCTAATTACTTTATTGAAGAACTCGCACGCCGCCAGCAACATGAAAAACTTAAAGTCACCACAATCGCCAGTTCGAATATCAGTATGATTAAAGCGCAAGCTTTAGGGCTCAATGTGATTTCGCTACACCAAGTCAATCAAATTGACTTATACGTAGATGGAGCAGATGAAATCACTCCCGACATGACTTTGCTTAAAGGCCGCGGTTACGATTTAGTCATGGAAAAATTATTAGCTAAGGCCGCTAAACAATTTCTGGTCGTGGCCGACAAAAGCAAACTAGTCAATCGCATCGGTACGCATTTCCCTATCCCGATTGAGGTCATGCCATTTGCATGGAAGGCTGCTAAGCGCAGCATTGAGTTGCTCGGCGGACAAGGCGATTTACGTCCAAACACAGCAAAAGATGGCTTATGTATTACGAGTTATGGCAGCTTAGTGCTTGACATGACATTTGATGCATCTATGAGTGAAGAAACACTTAACCATGCACTCAACAACACGCCTGGTGTGGTTGAACATGGAATTTTTAGAAAATTAGCACACGGTATTTTAATTGCTGATAACGGCAACGTAGAAGAACGCTGGCATTAACCAGAATTCACCTTCTAAACTAAATAGAGGACAGAGTTTGCGCTTAATTAAGCTATTAGCTGCATTGGTTTTGTTGACGCTGTTTGCGTGCTCTAAAGAGACGCCACAAGCTAATCCAGCCGACAGCCCCAAGACAAACAATAAGATTATTCGCTTTGTTACCATTAATAGTGCCAGCACTTACTATATCAATGGCAGCAATGAATATGCAGGTCTTGAGTATGATTTGGCTAAGTTATTTGTACAAGAGCTTGGTCATGAATACCAAATCAAGTTCATCGTAGTGGATAGTTTTTCTAAAGTGCTCCCCATACTCATGGCTGGTCAGGCAGATATTGCGGCGGCCGATATTTCTATTACTGAGGAAAGAAAGAAAATCGTCCACTTTTCAGACCCCTACCAAGATGTACAACAACAAGTGGTGTATAACAGCGACAAAACAGATGCGCCACGTAATTTAAAAGCGCTTGAAGATCAGGTCATCAGTATTCCCAAAGGGACGAGTTTTGCTGAGAGGCTACGTAACCTCAATAAGGAGCAGACCAAACTCAAGTGGATTGAGCTAGAGAACACCAGCTCAGAACAATTGCTGGAAGCACTGGCAAATGAAGACATTAATTACACAATAGCAGATAGCCATCTACTCGCCATTATGCAAAACTATTACCCGAATCTTGGCGTTGGGTTTTCCATTGGGGCTCCAGAAAAAACTGCTTGGGCGTTATCCAAAAATGCTGACCCTAAGCTGCTTGCTCAAATCAATCTTTTCTTTAAAAAAATCAAGCAAGATGGTACGTTGCGCAACCTGATTGACCGCTATCACGGCAACAGTAAACGCTTAAAACCTTTTGATATCAGCACTTTTTTGACTCGCACCCAGACTTTACTGCCTAAATATGTACGTCATTTTAAAAATGCGCAGGACATTACAGATATTGATTGGCGCTTACTCGCGGCTGTCAGCTATCAAGAATCGCACTGGGATACCTATAACACATCACCTACCAACGTGCGCGGCTTAATGATGCTAACAGAAGAAACCTCAGACATGATGAATGTGACTGATCGGCTAGACCCTAAACAAAGCATTATGGCTGGTGCTAAATATCTACTTTGGTTAAAAGAGCGTTTTCCAGATAGAATCCCAGAGCCTGACAGAACTTACATTGCTCTCGCCGCTTACAATAGCGGTATTGCACACATCGAAGATGCGCGTGTACTCGCGCAAAAACTAAAACTTAACCCAGATAGCTGGGCAGATGTGAAAACTGCGCTCGTCAAATTAAATAATGCAGAATACTACGTGAATGCCAAACACGGCTATTGCAATTGTGGCGTGCCAGTCATCTATACCGAATCGATAAGAAGCTACTACAAGATTTTAGAAAAAAACCTTCCAAGTTACAGTCCTGAATTAGAGCCTTATAAAATTGCAGCTACCAAACCCAATCAACCAATTCCCACACTGCTTGCGGCGCTTGGCTTCTAGTACAAATGCGTTATGTAGAAATATCCCCCATTTCAAAACGTTTTCCAGTGTTAACACTAGACTGATTAAGTAAGCCAAACGGCCTAGACTACTATCATTGAAGTGTCATCTTTTCTGGTTATGCTGAGCTAAGCTGACATCTGAAGTGTGTCAAATTTCTCATGTTGGAATAACAACCGAAACTCTCAGAGGAACACTCATGAAATCTCTAAACACCCTCAGCTTTAGGCTCAATATACTTGCTGTTGCAATTCTTAGTGCACTTGGAAACAACATCGCTTTAGCCGACACAACAACCCCCATCAAGCATCTGATTGTAGTAGTAGGTGAGAATGTTTCTTTTGATACTTTGTATGGCACTTACATGCCAGCAAAAAACCAATCTATACTCAACCTTGTTTCTCAAGGTATTGTAAATGCAGATGGTACGCCTGGCCCAAAATATAACAAGGCAGTACAAAAGCAAGCGAAAAACAAAAATGATATGTACTCAATATCGCCTAAGCGCACGGAAGCTTACGATCAACTCCCCACGCCATCTAAAATCGGAGAGTTGGATCTAACCACATTTCAATTTGCAGAAGGTAAACCAGATGAGCGCTTTGCCAGCTTAACTCTCAACGGCCCATTCCAAATCACTAAATTCGCAAGTTACCACAGCACTTTAGGTGATCCAGTCCACCGATTTTTTCAAATGTGGCAACAAACGGGTGGCGATAACCATCAACCAGATTTATTTGCTTGGACAGCAAGCACCGCAGGAACTGGCAATGAAACAACTGGTATCACCGCAGACAACCCTGGTCAAGGTGGTGAACAAATGGGTTTCTTCAACATGAACGAAGGCGATGCACCTTACTTTAAATCATTAGCAGAAAACTATGCCATTAGCGACAACTACCACCAATCAATCATGGGGGGTACAGGTGCCAACTTCATTGCACTCGCAACAGGTGATGTTGCTGTCTATCAAGTTGATGGCGTGTTAGAAACCCCTCCAGAAAATCAAATTGAAAACCCAAATCCACAAATCGGTTTAATCAACCCAAACTACTTTACGCATGACGGTTATTCGGGTGGCTCTTATGTTAATTGTTCAGATGACACTCAATCTGGCGTAGCAAGCATTAGCCAATTCTTAAAGAAAAAAAGAATTAGCAAAAATTGTGAAAAAGACGCTTATTATTTAGTCAATAATTACGAGCCTGCTTTTAGTATGGATGGCTCGCTCAAATTAAATACTGCTGGTACACCCAAATATCAAGATCCAACTGCATTTGTATATCCACCACAAACCAAACGTACTATTGGAGAATTGTTAAGTGAGAAAAATGTTAGCTGGAAATGGTATACAGCTGGTCGCGATGATGCCGATGCTACCAATGACGCTTTCTTCCCCATCATATACAATCAAGTTTTTGCAGCCGTTAAGGCAGCCGTGCCTGCTGGCACACCAGATGCGATTATTCAATCAATCGCCATGCCAAAAGCAATTGCCAGTGCTAAGCCATTGTTGTATAACTCATTGGGCGACCCATTGAATGCTTCTGCACAGGTAGTCGACACCCCTATGCATGATAACTTAAAGGGTCTGGCCAGCTTCTTTAACGATGTAAATACAAACACGCTACCTGAAGTTTCTTTTGTCATTCCTAAAAATTTAGACAGTGGTCACCCAGGTTACTCTGCACCTGCGCGCTATGAAGCATTCTTGGCAGACTTAATTGCAAAGGTACAGGCTAATCCAGCACTTTATGAATCAACTGCGATTGTGATTACAACTGATGAAGGTGGCGGCTATTTTGATTCCGGCTACATACAATCAGTCGACTTCTTTGGTGATGGCACGCGAATTCCGTTAATTGTAGTATCGCCATATGCTAAAAAAGGCTATGTTGACCACACATATTATGACCATAGCTCTATTCTTAAATTTATTGAACGTAACTGGCAATTGCCTACCTTATCTAATCGTAGCCGAGACAATTTACCTAATCCAAAACAAGATAAGGAATTTGATGAACATCATCATGTCGAGGCGGAAGCCTATATCCCAGAAAATGCACCAGCTATCGGCGATTTAATGAATCTATTCAGCTTCAATAAAGTGAAACACAACAAAGAAGATTAATGCTATCCAAATAAAAAAGGCGAACCTAGGTTCGCCTTTTTTATTGCGATTAAATTTAAGGTTTAATCACCTCTAAGCCCTTCATGTAAGGCTGTAATACTTTAGGAATCGTCACACTGCCATCGGCATTTTGATAGTTCTCTAAAACAGCAACCAATGTGCGACCTACCGCCAAACCTGAACCATTGAGCGTATGTACCAACTCAGGCTTACCCTGTGCATTACGGAAACGCGCTTGTAAACGACGCGCTTGAAACGCCTCACAATTAGAGACTGAAGAGATTTCTCGGTAAGTGTTTTGTGCTGGCAACCATACTTCCAAATCATACGTTTTAGCAGCACCAAAGCCCATATCGCCCGTGCAAAGTGACACTACGCGATAAGGTAACTCTAATGCTTTGAGAATATTCTCAGCATGCCCGACCATTTCCTCTAATGCATCATAGCTTTTATCTGGATGCACGATTTGTACCATTTCCACCTTATCAAACTGGTGCTGACGGATCATGCCTTTGGTATCTTTACCATAAGAGCCAGCCTCAGAACGGAAACATGGCGTATGCGCAGTGAGCTTAATTGGTAAGGACTCTAAAGGCACAATTTCATCGCGCACGGTATTGGTTAAAGTCACTTCGGAGGTGGGAATCAGATAGAAGCCACCTTGCACTTTATACCAGTTCTGTAGCCAAGTCACAGCCTCATCAAAGCTATCACCGTCAGTACCGTTTAAGATTTTTTTTAAATCTTCAAATGTCTCCCATCCATCTGGTAACAACATTGAAGCTGACTTCAGCCTAAATAAATCTTCTTCAAACTTCGGTAACTGCCCAGTGCCCACAAGCGTTTCTGCATTCACCATGTATGGCGTATAGCACTCCTCATATCCGTGCTGTTCGGTTTGCGTATCCAGCATAAATTGCGCAATGGCGCGATGCAACTTGGCAACACCGCCACGCATAAACGTAAAACGCGCACCAGAGAGTTTTGCGCCCGTATCAAAATCCAAACCTAATGGCGCACCAACGTCAGTATGGTCTTTAATCTCAAAATCAAAGCTGCGCGGTGCGCCTACTTTACGCACTTCTACATTTTCTGTTTCATCTTTGCCCACTGGTACACTTTCGTGTGGCAGATTGGGGACGTTAAGCAATAAATTTTGCAACTCTGTTTGTAACTCGACCAAACGTGTTTCATCGGCCTTGAGTTGCTCACCCAACCCTGCGACTTCTGCCATAATCGCACTGACATCTTCGCCTTTCGCTTTGGCCATGCCAATTTGCTTAGAGGCGTTATTGCGTTTGGCCTGTAGATCTTGCGTACGCGTTTGTACGGTTTTACGTTCCGCCTCTAACGCAGAAAATTTAGCGGTATCAAAATCAAACTTACGCTTAGCCAATTTTGCTACGACGCTATCTAAATCATTTCTTAATTGCTGAATATCTAACATTACAATTCCTAAAATTTATTAACTACTGTATCAGCCACCTCATCCGTCATTCCCGCGAGCGCGGGAATCCATTTTTGTTTTAAATTCAAATGGATTCCGTATCGCGCCCTACGGGCTTGTACGGAATGACAACTCAGGTTTTACCGTTTTTATCTGCGTTAATCGGCGGCTAATTTTTCTTCACCTTTTTATCCAGTTCTTTCAAATGCGCCAATTTTTCGCCTATTTTACCCTCAAGCCCGCGCGGTGTGGGCTGATAAAATTCAATCGGCTGTAAATCTTCTGGAAAATAATGTTCGCCAGCCGCATACGCTTCTGGTTCATTATGTGCATATCGATACTCCTTGCCGTAATCCAATGCTTTCATCAGTTTGGTGGGCGCATTACGCAAATGCAACGGTACAGGACGTGATTTATCCTGTGCTACAAAGGCTTTGGCCTGATTATATGCGTTATAGGCGGCATTGCTTTTAGCAGCAACGGCGCAATAAATGACTGCATTACTCAAAGCCAACTCGCCTTCTGGCGAACCCAAACGCTCATAAATCTGACATGCCTCCAGCGCCATGGTTTGTGCACGCGGATCAGCAATACCAATATCCTCGATTGCCATGCGAATAATGCGACGCCCTAGATACAGCGGATCAGCCCCACCATCAATCATACGTAAAAACCAATACAAGGCAGCATCTGGGTCTGAGCCGCGCACCGATTTATGTAAAGCAGAAATTTGATCGTAAAATGCTTCACCACCTTTATCAAAGCGACGCATTTTACTGGACATCGTCGCCTGCAAAAATGCCTCATCAATCACTGTCAATTGACTACAAATAGCACTGTTGAATAAGCCCTCTGTAAAATTTAATAAGCGTCTTGCATCCCCATCTGCATAGGCAAGCACCTGCTCCTTGACCTCTTCTGTCAGGCTGATTTTTGGTGCTAGTAACAATCTTGCGCGTTCTAGCAGTTGCGCTAACTCTTGTTCAGATAATGCGTTTAACACAAAGACCTGCGCGCGACTTAACAAGGCGCTGTTGACTTCAAATGAAGGATTTTCTGTGGTCGCACCGATGAATGTGATCAATCCACTTTCTACAAACGGCAGAAACGCATCTTGTTGACCTTTGTTGAAGCGATGCACCTCATCTACAAACAAAATGGTTTTACGGCCAGTCTGCTGAAGCGTATGCTCGGCGCGCTCT
>DHYP01000058.1:98622-99676 GCA_002414145.1 Methylophilaceae bacterium UBA5127
GGTACTGCAGAAAGTGGAATAAATTCTGCATCGGCGGTATTCGCAATGAGTCGCGCTAATGTCGTCTTACCAACGCCCGGCGGCCCCCAAAGTATCATGGAAGGTAGTTTTCCAGACTCAAAAGCTCTGCGTAATGGCTTGCCTTCCCCTAGCAAATGGCTTTGCCCAACGACATCAGCCAGTGTTTTAGGACGCAGCTGTTCAGCTAATGGGGCTTGAGGACTGGCAGGCTGAAAGAGTGTATTCAACGTAATAGCGCTTTAATATAAAGTAGCATCACCAATCAAATTCACGACGAATATTGATAGACATCGTGGTACGATCAAACGCATTGATACCAATATTAGAATCATTTTTCATCAAACTAATCTGCGGCTTAATAAACCAATTACGCGCAGGCGGATAGTTAACCCCTAACGTCAAATCATACTGATTGTCTTGGCGTTTCTTTAAAAAAGCAGGGTCTTCTGCCTGATAATCGCGTAGTTCGTATCCGGCAGAAACATAAGCCAGCCAGTTTGGCACAACGGTCAGTTGGCCACCTGCTCTTAACCCATAAATAGATTGGTCTAAGAATTTTACGCCTGTCTTTGTCGTATCTTCTTGCCCGTAATATGCCCCTAGATACACGACTGGATGCGTTTCCGCTGTAAATACATGCGCATAATTTGCGCCGAGCACATAACGATTAGCATCGCGAATCGCATTATCATCGTACTCTAACTTTGAGTATTGTCCATACAGGCTGGCTTGATTAAATGGGTCAAAATTGCTTTGCCACTGCACAGTCGCACCATAGGCATGTCTGAAAGCATCGTCGTCCACATAAAAATGATCATCTTGCAGCGCAAGAGAATAAACATCGTTATCCTGCTTAAACTGTATACCTAGATTTAAGTCTATCGAGCCCGTTTCAAATTGCTGGTAGTCTTGATTCAGCTTTTTGGCAAACTGCAAATTACCAATATAAGCTAATGAGGAAGTTGCTGGCACTCTAAAGCCTGCCCCCCCTAACAAGTTTAGAAAACTGTCCGATTTTTTTCTGGCATTTTCT
>DHYP01000058.1:99705-100119 GCA_002414145.1 Methylophilaceae bacterium UBA5127
GCGCCGAAAAAAGGTACTGCAATGGAATCAGCACTTGTGGCGCTATTCACATTGCTATCCCAACCTGCACCAGCCTCTAAATACGCTGAAAAAGTAGTGCTTAAGCCCATGGCTTTATCAATCGCCGATAAGTACTTTTCTATGGCTTTTGCTGTTTCTTCTGACGGATTCTGGTTAAGCAGCTGATTAAATGCCATTTTGGAGGAAGATACTTCACCCAAGTAAAAATGGGCTTTAGCGATTTTTTCACGCGCTACTGCATTATCTGGGTCGACTGCTACCACTCTTTCCAGTGCAAACATTCCCTGGCTATAATGTTGACTCTCTACCGCCGCTGTCCCTAGCAGCAAATCGTAAGGCACATCACCCGCCATTTGCGTCTCAAACGGTAGCAACAATTGATAAGCTGTTGCA
>DHYP01000058.1:100129-100495 GCA_002414145.1 Methylophilaceae bacterium UBA5127
CACCGGCACTGATTAAGTCTTGCGCCTGTTTCATGGTGGCATCCACAGTAGCATCAGATGCAGCTAACACATGCATGGAGCCAATACTTAGTAAACAGGATAGCAAAACTAAGCTAAAAAACTTAGCAGTCAAAAAATACTTTTTTTTTGATTGCTTCATTAAGATGATAGGATTTTCATGCATAGAGATTACGCATTTACTCGCCAACAACATCTACATCTTTTGGCGTTTTAAATAAAAAAGTCTCCACTTTTAGCGCAGGGTTTCTCTCAATCTGACTAAAGGTAATATGCGTGACATGACTGAAGCTGTCATACAGTTCCATTTTTTGAAGCTCCTCATCCTGAAAGCCCAATATAATGCGC
>DHYP01000058.1:100602-100880 GCA_002414145.1 Methylophilaceae bacterium UBA5127
CATCACCACCAGCCAACATAGCCGCAGGACTTGAGCCCAGCGCTTTACTCAGCGATCGCACTGTGACCTGTTGTAAATCAATATCATATAAAAAAACCTGCTGTCCATCACTAATAATTTGCTGCTCATATGGCTTGTGGTAGTCCCACCTAAACTTATTCGGGCGCGCTAGCTGCATAGTACCTTCGACCTCTTGCATTTTACGCCCCTGCTTATCAAGCACAACCTGCTTAAACTGCGCACGCATCGAATTAGTGTGTAGAAAGAAGTCTTTCAGC
>DHYP01000058.1:100982-101202 GCA_002414145.1 Methylophilaceae bacterium UBA5127
CATTCACAAGCACTTCTCTATTGCCATTACTTTGCATGGCAGAAACCAGACCCGCCCGCTCCATATCTTCAATCAACCTCGCCGCACGGTTGTACCCTATACGTAGCTGCCGTTGAACCGAGGAAATAGATGCACGACGGCTTTTTAACACAATAGCAACCGCCTCATCATACAGCGGATCTTTCTCACCGCCACTCTCTCCCAGCAAGCTGCCAGTGTC
>DHYP01000055.1:0-841 GCA_002414145.1 Methylophilaceae bacterium UBA5127
TTTGCCGCGCCGAGCATGTGAGCGCGTTGCGCAAGCCTCCCTAAATGGGTGAAACACGCGCAAGATGAAGCGGCTGCGGGGTAGCGTTTTCTTTGGCTACTTTCTTTTGAGCAAACAAAAGTAAAGCAACTCGCCTAGAGGCGAAATAAAACCTAATAAATTCTTAGGCTGCTACTTCTTTAGCTTTAGCAAGAAATTCGTTTGCTAGCTCAATATTGTTAATAACCGCCTCAGCAAAACTTACAGCCACCAACAAAACATATGCTTTTGCAAAATGAATTACTTCTAATATCTCATCGTCTGAATAATTTGGTTCAATCGCATCAAACTTATTCCAGCGCTGCACTTGCAAAGTGCCCGTATGCGTATAATCACAGAGGTGACTCCAAGCGGAAGAATGACTAATAGAAAGCTGTCCATCAAAGTCACAAGTTTTTTCAATCGCGCCAATCATTACCTCTATTCTTCTAGGCAATTGGAATGTACCTTCTGAAAAATTTTCAACTTGCTCATCCGTAGCGCAGTGCATAAGCCACATACCTCGAATGTATGATTCAAATACTAATCTTGTTAGAGCAAATGCAGAGGAGCATATTTTAGGACTTCTTCCAAATAAAACTAGCATTGCATCAAAATGATCTAGTGCAATAGCAAAGCATGGGGCTACAACTCTTTTGCGTGTATTGACATCGCTAATTGTAAGCTCATTTAGTTTAGTTGAAATCCAAGCCGACAAATCACAAGCGCTGGAAAGCTCAATGGAGAGCCTATCTAAGCCTCTTTCAGCCACTTTGCCACATCCATCGCATAATACGTCAACACGCCATCTGCCCCTGCGCGT
>DHYP01000055.1:1004-1270 GCA_002414145.1 Methylophilaceae bacterium UBA5127
ATACCGGGTTTGACCATGACCATATCAGCGCCTTCTTCAATATCCAGTGCGACTTCTTTGAGGGCTTCGTCTGAGTTGGCTGGATCCATTTGGTAGTTGTATTTGTTGCTTTTGCCTAGGTTGGCGGCGGAGCCGACGGCGTCTCTAAATGGGCCGTAGAAAGCGGAGGCATACTTGGCGGAGTAGGCGAGAATGCGCGTGTAGATAAAGCCTTGTTCTTCCAATGCGTCTCTAATCGCGCCAATGCGGCCATCCATCATGTCCGA
>DHYP01000055.1:1388-1793 GCA_002414145.1 Methylophilaceae bacterium UBA5127
GACTTGCCCGTGGGTGGTGTAAGGGTCGAGGGCAACATCGGTAATCACGCCTAAATCGGGGAACGCTTTTTTGAGCGCCTTAACGGTGCGCGGGACTAAACCATTCGGATTGTAGGCTTCTTTGGCATCGAGACTTTTGCCAGCTTGCGGGACGACGGGGAAAATCGCCAATGCCGGAATGCCCAGCTTGACACATTCTTCGGCGGTCTTTAGCAACACATCGATGCTTTGACGTTTGACGCCGGGCATGCTCGTCACATCCTCAACCTTGTTCTCGCCTTCGAGTACGAACACGGGGTAAATTAAATCATTGGAAGTGAGTACATGCTCACGCATCAGACGGCGCGAGAACTCGTCTTTACGCATACGACGTGGGCGGATGGCAAGAAATTGATTAGCGGCCAT
>DHYP01000055.1:1876-2004 GCA_002414145.1 Methylophilaceae bacterium UBA5127
TTCTTCGCGATGCTCAGAATGACGGCTAAGGTTAAGCAAATACTTTAGATAATTCTAATCCTGGGTCATCCTGACGCATGAAAGCCTCACCAACCAGAAATGTATGCACATGATTTTTGCGCATCAAT
>DHYP01000055.1:2086-5000 GCA_002414145.1 Methylophilaceae bacterium UBA5127
GTGTTGTCGAGCGTGACCTCGAACGTGCGCAGGTTGCGATTGTTGATGCCTAACAATGGCGTAGTGAGTTTAAGCGCCTCTGTGAGTTCTTCACCGTTATGCACCTCGACCAACACTGCCATGCCGAGGCTGTGCGCTACAGTTTCGAGCGCTTGCATCTTGGCTAAACTTAAGGCAGCGGCGATAAGCAAGATACAATCTGCCCCCATGGCGCGCGCTTCATACACTTGATAGGTATCAATCATGAAATCTTTGCGCAACACGGGCAGGTTGCAAGCTGCGCGTGCTTGTTTTAGATAGTCACTTGAGCCTTGAAAATACTGCTCGTCAGTGAGCACTGACAAACACGCGGCACCTCCTTGTTCGTAGCTCACAGCGATTTCAGCAGGTTTAAAATCAGCACGAATCACACCTTTTGACGGGCTGGCTTTTTTGATTTCTGCGATCACCGCAGCTTTGCCTGCGCTAATTTTGCTGCGAATCGCCCCGACGAAATCTCTTGCTGGCGCTTGTTCAGCCGCTAGTTTTTGCACTTGCTCGACACTTAGCTTTGCTTTGGCTGCTGCAACTTCAATCGCTTTTGTCGCTAAAATTTTATTTAAGATATCACTCATAATGTTTTGTCTGTATTCAATTTTACTGGTATGTGTTGCCGTGATGTTTTATCCAGCCAGCTACATGTTCACCACGGGGGTCATGATGCGTCCAATGTATCACGCCACCTTTAGGATTAAACACATATTCGCCTTTAAATGCTACTTGATCGCCAATTTGAATATTCTCTACGCGACCCGCTAAATCAATATTATGTGCAAATAGCAATGTTTTACCACTTGCTACTTTAACCAAAAACTTTTGATGTCTAGACCCTTGGTTATCATCCGCCAACACTTTTACGATAGTGCCCTGACCCTCGACATTAACATTAGAGGCACGATTCTCGTATGCAGAATCTACAGTGACGATCGCGTCTGCGCTAAGTTTTACAGGCTGATTTTGTTCAATATGACTGCTTTGTGCAAGTGAGGCCTGTTGCTCACAGCCGCCACACACAATTACTAATGCACTGATTACTAATATTTTTTTCATGATTCCACTTTGCCGTTCGGAAAAAAATCACGTATATCAGCCATGATAGGCGCAACACTGCTGATGGTCACATGATAGGCATCAATCAATGGCTGTATGGTAGGTCGCGGAATCTCGGCTTCTGGCCTTTGCCAGTTTTCGTGTAAACACCAGTAATTGTCCTCATCAAAATTCATGTGCATACGGCAAGTCAGAGGCCTGAACGCATATATGGAACATTCACCATTTTTAAGAAAAGGACATGGTGTATGGCTACCAAACTCTGTTAATTCATGCTTAATGCTTTGCTTTAATTCAACAGGTGTAATGCCAAGATTTTCGCCCATATAACGCGCTTCAAGCTGGGTAATCGGCACAGAGACATGACAGCAGTGACCACAGCCTCTTGCACACGCTGCAAATTTTCCTGCATGGTCAAAAATTTGATCTGCTGTATTCAGTATTTCTTTTAATCGAATCACTGGTCGCGCACTGATTTGCGTCACGCGCTTGGGCAAACCAACTACATGCGCTTTAAGCTCTGGTGAGACTGTATCAAAAAACTCATCTAACTTCACATTGGCAAATTGCCTAGTTTGTTCAGGAGTTCTGTTCGCCATTTTGCCAGCCTTAGTGTTGAGTTATCGCGATAAGTTGATTCAATTTTTCTAACGCACTGCCCTCATCAATGACTTGCGCTGCCTTGGAAATCCCCGCCTGTAAACTAGTAGCGACACCTGCTACATAGATTGCAGCGCCTGCATTGAGCAACACAATATCACGTGCGGCAATATTTTTAGTGTTTGAAATACCGCTGAGTACATCTAAAATCATGGCCTTGGATTCTTCTGCATTTTGGATTTGAATGTCTTTGAGCTGATGCAAACTGAGGCCAAATTGCGTAGGGTTTAGCGTGTACTCTATCACTTGACCGTTTTTAAGTTCCGCCACATAAGTGTCGCCAGTAAAAGAAATTTCATCCATACCATCCGCACCATGCACAACTAGCACATGCTCGGCACCCAGCTTTAATAATACCTGCGCCAGCGTCGCTGTGAGGTCTTTATCAAACACCCCCATCACTTGGCGTTTGGCATTTGCAGGGTTGGTCATCGGCCCTAATAAGTTAAAAATAGTACGAATGCCCAACTCACGTCGCACAGGAGCCGCATGCTTCATGGCGCTGTGATGGTTAGGCGCAAACATAAAGCCAATGCCAATTTGATCAAATCAGTGAGCAACTCGCTCAGGCGATAAATTGACATTAACGCCTAGCGCTTCCAGCACATCGGCACTGCCGCACGTGGAAGATACTGAACGGCCGCCATGCTTGGCGACTTTGGCACCAGCAGCAGCAGCCACAAACGCAGAAACAGTAGAAACATTAAAGGTTTGAATACCATCGCCCCCTGTGCCACAGGTATCCACCAAATATGTTTTATCCGCAATTTTCACCTGAGTGGAAAGACTGCGCATTACGCTGGCTGCAGCCGATATTTCATCAACAGTCTCACCTTTCATGCGCAAAGCCACCAATAAACCTGCAATTTGCGCAGGCGTCAGTTCACCTGCCATGACTTGCTGCATCACGCTGAACATCTCAGCATGGCTTAAGTCTTGACCTTTTAGTATTTTTTCTAAACTGTTTTTAAAATCAATCATCTTCAATGATAAAAATCAAAATTTTAAGCGAGACTAGGCGCAAAATTATTTTTTGATGCGCGGCATACGGGTTTGTATGTAAGCATTAGAAAATTGTTGAGCAGCAACGTATCGCGACAAAGTTTGATTTTAATAGCCTTTTAAAAAGTTATTGAGTAGGTCATGCCCATGCTCGGTCAGAATG
>DHYP01000055.1:5163-5475 GCA_002414145.1 Methylophilaceae bacterium UBA5127
TTAGGTAGATCTTTAAACACGCCTATATTGTTATGATGAATCAGCGAGGTTTTGCCGTGCATCAGTGTCTTTGCTTTGATAATGTGTCCACCAAAGGCTTGGCCAATACTTTGATGTCCCAAACACACGCCCANNATGGATTCAGGGTGAAACTGCACACCTTCCACCGCCAGCGTTTTGTGTTTCACACCCATAATTTCATCATCGTCAGTCCATGCTGTAATTTCCAGACAATCTGGAATGGTCGCACGTTCTATCACCAATGAATGATATCGCGTTGCGGTATATGGATTAGGTAGATCTTTAAACACT
>DHYP01000055.1:5573-7652 GCA_002414145.1 Methylophilaceae bacterium UBA5127
TTGATGTCCCAAACACACGCCCAATAATGGAATTTTGCCTGCAAACTCATGAATCAATGGCACCGATATGCCAGCTTCATTTGGCGTACAGGGGCCTGGTGAAATGACAATTTTTTCAGGCTTAAGCGCATGAATTTTTTCCAAGCTAATTTCATCGTTGCGATACACATGCACGTCTTGTCCAAGCTCACCAAAATACTGAACGAGGTTGTAAGTAAACGAGTCGTAGTTGTCTATCATAAGTAACATCGTAGGCTCCTTAAGCGTCATCGCCATAGTGGGCATCGGGGTCAGCATGGTGGGTAGCAAGACGGCTATCCAGCCCGGCCAACACCAGCTCGGCGGCACGAATCACCGCCTTGGCTTTGTTCTGTGTCTCTTCCCATTCGCTTTGTGGCACTGAATCGGCCACAATACCCGCACCTGCCTGCACATAGAGTTTTTTATTTTTAATCACCGCGGTACGGATGGCAATAGCGACATCCATATCGCCATTAAAACCTAAATATCCCACAGCACCTGCGTAAATACCACGTTTACTCGGCTCTAACTCATCAATAATTTCCATCGCGCGCACTTTAGGCGCACCTGAAACGGTACCTGCTGGAAAAGTGGCTTTGAGCACATCAATCGCATCCAGCCCAGATTTAAGCTCGCCCTCAACATTGCTGACAATATGCATTACATGTGAATATCGCTCAATCATCATGTTATCGGTCACTTTAACTGTGCCAGTCTGCGCAACACGCCCTACGTCATTACGCCCAAGATCCATGAGTTGTACATGTTCAGCTCGCTCTTTAGGATCTGCCAGTAACTCTGCCGCCAATGCAATATCTGCCTCACGTGTTTTACCTCGCGGGCGTGTTCCTGCGATTGGACGTGAAGTCACTGTATGATCTTCCAAACGCACTAAAATCTCTGGGGAAGCACCAACCAGATGATGATCGCCCATATCGTAATAGAACATATAAGGCGAAGGATTCAAGCTACGTAACGCACGATACAAGCTCAGGGGCGGCGCATCAAAATCTTGCGACATGCGCTGACTGAGCACCACCTGCATGATGTCACCTTCCAGAATGTATTGTTGTGCTTTCTTCACCGCCGCCTTGAAGTTCTCCTCTCCAAACTCAGAGGTCGCCACTGTTTTTAATACAGGCAGGGATTCTGGAATTGTCACTGTTTTGCGCAGCATTTGTACCAATGTTTGGATGCGCAAGGATGCCTGTTGGTACGCATTAGGTTCTGCTGGGTTGGCATACACGATAAAGTAGAGCTTGCCGCTTAGATTATCAACCACAGCGATTTCTTCGGAGACCACTAAAAGCACATCAGGCACGCCAATCACATCTGGTTTACGGCTATGCGCTAAACGCTTTTCAATGTAACGAATGGTTTCGTAACCAAAATAGCCCGCTAATCCACCTGTGAACCGTGGCAAGCCTTCATACGGTGGTGTTTTAAAACGTGCCTGATAAGATTTCACAAAATCTAAAGGGTTCACATTGTCGTGTGTTTCTATCACCACTTCATTTTGTAATATTTGCAGCTGATTATCATAGACTACGATGCGTGTTTTGGCAGGTAATCCAATAATTGAATATCGCCCAAAACGCTCACCCCCTTGTACACTTTCCAGCAAATACGAAAATGGCTGGTTAGCGAGTTTGAGGTAAAGTGATAGCGGGGTGTCTAAATCGGCAAATGTTTCTAATACTAACGGGATGCGGTTATAACCTTTAGCGGCTAATGCATCAAATTCGGCTTGGCTAATCGTGGTCAACATGATTCTAACTCTCTCTATATTTTCTATTGGTCATACGGCTTTTGATACCGTGCTTTTGCTAGCCTAATTTGGCAAAGTGCGTACTAGCCTCGCCAAGAACGAGACGCAGAGCGACGCCAACTTAATAATTGACCATTTAGAGAAATCATATTGTATTAAATTTATTGTATTAAGTTTAAAAACTACATCAAAATACTGCTCAACTCACTTAAGTCGCGAATGGTAGCATCGACTTGCGACTCATCAATCGGTTTACCCTGATTATACCCATAAGGCACTGTCACGACAAA
>DHYP01000055.1:7678-7907 GCA_002414145.1 Methylophilaceae bacterium UBA5127
CCGCTTGCGCCGCCGCAATATCAGTAGCGGAATCCCCTACCAACATAGCTTCTACCTCCATCACATCAAATTGTGCACAAATGTGATGTAATTGTATAGGGTCTGGCTTCTTTTTTGCCAAGGTATCGCCAGACACCACTAATTCAAAATAATCCGCCAGACCACTTTGTTGCAATAACGGCAAGGTAAATTTTTCTGGCTTATTGGTAACGCAAGCCAATTTGAATCC
>DHYP01000055.1:7920-9524 GCA_002414145.1 Methylophilaceae bacterium UBA5127
CTCTTGTTTTGACCAACTCCAAGCCTTCTAGCACACCGTCAAATGGCAGACTATCTACTACGTTATTCGCATAATGTGCAAAAAACAACGGCTGCGCCTGCGCGTACAAATCAGGTGCAGGTTCAATATCTATCTGGCCAGTTAAACATCGTTTAATCAATATTGGCGCGCCTTCACCAATGTAATTTTTAACCTGCTGATACGGCAACGCCTGCATCCCTAAATCGCTCAGCATCGCATTAGCCGCTTCAGTAATTTGCGGCGCGGTATTGAGTAAGGTACCGTCCAAGTCAAACATGACTGCTTTAACTTTAAAACCAACGGCCTCACTCATTTTGATGCACTTTTTTATTTCACAGTAGCCAATGAAGCGCGAATCTCACCCACTACCGTATCATAACGATTAGGGTCTGTATCTTTACCTGAGCCAAAAATCGCACTGCCCGCAACAAACGTATCTGCGCCAGCTCGCGCAATCTCAGCAATGTTGGCTGCGTTCACGCCACCATCTACTTCTAACCAGATTTGGCGACCCGTTTTTTCATAATACGCATCAATACGTGCGCGCGCTTGTTTGAGCTTGTTCAATGTTTCTGGAATGAATTTTTGACCGCCAAAGCCAGGGTTTACAGACATCAGCAAAATCATGTCCACCTTATCTATCACGTAATCCAGATAGTGCAAAGGCGTCGCCGGGTTAAATACCAAGCCAGATTTACAGCCATTGTCACGCACCAGCGCCAAGCTACGATCAATATGCTCAGAAGCTTCTGGGTGGAAAGTAATAAAGTTTGCACCTGCTTTGGCAAAGTCAGGAATAATGCGATCTACTGGTTTTACCATCAGATGCACATCAATCAATGCGCCCACTTCTTGCGAAACGCCACGAATTGCATCACACACCAAAGGACCAATCGTCAAATTAGGCACATAGTGATTATCCATGACATCAAAGTGCACAATGTCTGTACCAGATTTAATCACATCCTCAATCTCTTTGCCCAATTTGGCAAAGTTGGCGGAAAGGATACTCGGGGCGATTCTATAGGTTTTGTCCATGCTGTGTTCCATCAAAAAATAGTCAAAAATTTAGCTAAACCGCTATTTTAACGCCAAATTACGGTTTTGAGATAAGCTTCTTGCTTAAGCGTGGCCAATATAAGAAAATTACGCTTTATTTTAAAGCTTATCTCAGCTGAAGCCGATATATACTCATGTTGCAACTCTTTGTTTATTTTACAAAATCATTCGCCGAATTGGTAAAATAGCGCCATGCAACTGTACACCATTGGTGTGAACCACACCACCGCCCCTATCGCCATTCGTGAAAATGTTGCGTTCAACAACGAAACGTTGCACGCGGCGCTCAGCGATCTTACCGCCAAAAATGCGGCTGAAGCGGCTATTTTATCTACTTGTAACCGCACAGAAATCTACGTGCAATCAGCGACACCAGAGCCTATTGTCAGCTGGCTAGCAGACTATCACAAACTGGATTTGAACAAAGTACAACCCTATACCTACATGCTCAGCAATCAAGATGCGGTGAAGCATGCATTTCGCGTTGCCTCAGGTTTAGACAGCATGGTGCTGGGTGAGCCTCC
>DHYP01000055.1:9613-15151 GCA_002414145.1 Methylophilaceae bacterium UBA5127
GGTACATTAGGCACCTTGCTGCATAAGCTTTTCCAACGCACCTTTGAAGTGGCGAAAGAAGTACGCACCAATACTGAGATTGGCGGTAGCTCTATTTCTATGGCAGCAGCTGCAGTAAAACTCGCGCAACGTATTTTTGGCGACATTCGCCAGCAAAAAGTATTGTTTATTGGTGCTGGCGAAATGATAGAACTCTGTGCCGACCATTTTGCTGCACAAAAACCCAAATCCATTACCGTTGCCAACCGCACCATAGAACGTGGTACGCAGCTAGCTGAAAAAATTCACGGGCAAGCCATTTTGCTCAACGATTTACATGCACGTTTTGCCGAGTTTGACATTGTCATCACCAGCACCGCCAGTCCGCTCCCCATCGTCGGCTTAGGCATGGTAGAAAGCGCGATTAAAACGCGCCGTCACCGCCCCATTTTTATGGTGGATTTAGCCGTGCCGCGTGACATTGAGCCAGAAGTGGCTGACCTTGACGATGTGTTTTTGTACACGGTGGATGATCTGGCACAAGTGGTTTCGGAAGGCATCGGCAATCGCCAGGAAGCTGCTATCAATGCAGAAATGATTGTGCAGGCACGTGTCGAACACTTTATGGAATGGCTTAAAAAACGCGAGGCTGTTCCCACCATCAAAGCACTACGTGAACACGTAGAGACCATGCGCCAAGCAGAGTTAGAAAAAGCGCTCAAGCTGATTCAAAAAGGCGAATCGCCAGAAAAGGCCTTAGAAACCTTAAGCAACGCTCTTACCAACAAATTTTTACATGCCCCGAGTCATGCGCTGCACCATTCTTATGGTGACGAGCACGCCAGACTCGAACAAATCATTCGTCACCTTTACCAAATTAAGAACTAACGCCCCAATATGAAAGCATCAATACAACAAAAACTCGCCAGCTTAAGCGAGCGCTTAGACGAACTTAACCGCCTCATGAGTAGCGAAGGCGTTACAGACAATATGGACAGTTACCGCAAAATCACGCAAGAACATGCGGAAATCACCCCGATTGTTGAACAATATCATCGCTACGTACAAACAGAAGCCGACTTAAAAGAAGCCCACGCCATGCTCAGCGACCCTGACATGAAAGCTTTTGCACAAGAAGAGATTGACGCGGGCAAAAAGCGCTTAGAAGAAATTGAGCTTGAACTGCAAAAACTCCTGCTGCCCAAAGACCCTAACGATGAACGCAATATTATTTTAGAAATCCGCGCAGGTACAGGCGGGGATGAGTCTGGCTTATTTGCGGGCGATTTGTTCCGCATGTACAGCCGTTATGCAGAGCGTCAACGCTGGAAGGTGGAAGTGTTATCCGCCAACGAAGGCGAAGTTGGCGGCTACAAAGAGATTATTGCCAAAATCGAAGGCTATGGCGCGTACTCTAAATTAAAATTTGAAAGCGGCGGCCACCGCGTACAGCGCGTGCCGGATACAGAAACCCAAGGCCGTATTCACACCAGCGCCTGTACTGTCGCCATTCTGCCAGAAGTCGATGAAGTATCTGACGTAGTAATTAACCCAGCGGATATTCGCATTGATACCTTCCGCGCTTCTGGCGCAGGCGGTCAGCACATTAACAAAACCGATTCCGCCGTGCGTATTACCCACGCGCCTACAGGCATTGTGGTGGAATGTCAGGATGGCCGCAGCCAGCACAGCAACAAAGCGCAAGCCATGATGGTGCTTGCTGCACGCATTAAAGCTAAACAAGTGGACGAACAAAATAGCAAAATTGCCAGCGAGCGCCGCAATTTGATTGGCTCTGGCGACCGCAGTGAACGCATCCGCACCTACAACTACCCGCAAGGCCGTATTACTGACCACCGCATTAACCTTACGCTTTACAAAATTGATGCGATTACCGAAGGTGATATGGATGAGCTAATAAATGCGCTGGCGACAGAGCATCAGGCAGATTTGTTGGCGACGTTGGGTGAGGATAATTAATGAATAAACTTTATCTTTTAATTGCGCTGTTTATGTTTTTAAACAACGTATATGCAGAAGAATTTAATATTGAGGAAACCAACCTCAAAGCACTGCCAAACTCAGTTGAGTCAGTTGTTCGCAACTCTAAAAAGTTTGCATTTGCTGAATGCAACCTCATCGGTAAAGCTGTTAACCTCAGTGATAGTAATAATCCTTTTGAATATATCATAACGACTGAACCTGCCTGTGGTTGGGGAGCAAGTGCTGCCCCTGTTTGGGTTGTAGCTAAAATTAATGGTACATATGCGGTTCTTTTAGAAACCACTACCACTGCAGTTGAAACAATTAAAAATAAAAATCATGGCTTACATCAATTAGTGGAAACTAGCGGTACCGCTGGTCATGCTTCTTATACTCGCTGGGGCTTTAATGGCAAAAACTATAAAAAGTTAGAGGGTTATGTATTTTTACCTGACGATGAAAAGCTATGCAAAGCGCATCGTGATATTTGCCCATTTGAGGTTGGGCAATAGCCCGCGCAGGGCGGATTAGCCCGCGCAGGGCGGATAACGCTACGCTCATCCGCCCGACAAGCCCGTAGGGCGCAATAGCTGAAAGGCATTGCGCCGCACGGGAATGCACAATCCGCTAACAAATTCTTACGGCGCAATACGCTACGCTATTGACGCCCTACAAAATCTAACGCTAAGCGATATAATCGCGTTCAATGATAAACGCTCAAACCATCAAAACCGCGCTCACTTCTTCCGCTAAGCTTTTAAACACTGAGGAAGCCGTGTTGGAATCTCAACTACTGTTGCAACATGTGTTAAATGTAAACCGTGCATGGTTGATTGCGCATGAGAATGATGCCATAGAACCCAATATCCATAAGGCGTTTGAGGCATTACTTGAACGCCGCTTAAAGGGCGAACCAATTGCTTATATTTTAGGTTATCGCGAATTTTATGGCTTAAAGCTCAAAGTGACACCCGACACCTTGATTCCTAGGCCAGATACCGAAACTTTGGTGGAGGCGGCTTTAGAGAAGATTCCGCAAGGCCATAATACTTTTTCACTGTCATTCCCGCGAAAGCGGGAAAACGAGTCCAAAGAATCAAATATGAAGCCGAGTTTCGAGGAACGGCCATCCATGTTAGATTTAGATAAAAAAATGGATTCCCACTTTCGCGGAAATGACGAAATAAGCCATCTCTCAGAAAACTCCGAACTGTTAAGGATTCTCGATCTAGGCACTGGCACAGGGGCAATTGCGCTGGCGCTTGCACACAGCCACCCGCAAGTGCAGGTAACTGCTTGCGACGCCAGTGAAGCTGCCTTGCAAGTGGCGAGGGAGAATGCGCAAACGCTGAATATCCCCAACGTGCCCTTTGTGCGAAGCGATTGGTTTGCCGCGCTGATGAACGAAAAGTTCGACCTGATTGTGAGCAATCCGCCCTATATCGAAGCAGACGACCCGCACTTGAGCCAAGGCGATTTGCGTTTTGAGCCGCTTAGCGCGCTGGCCGCTGGCAACGATGGTTTGGATGACATACGTAAAATTGTGCAACATGCGCCCGCACACTTGAATGCGCGGGGTTGGCTGTTAGTGGAACATGGCTATAATCAAGCTGACGCAGTTGCCAATTTGCTGGCAGCCGAGGGATTTAGTGAGATTAGCCATGCGCTTGATTTGGCGGGCATTCACCGTGTGACCCTTGGGAGGCTTGCGCATTAAAACGTGTACGTTTTTTGCTTGTCAAAATACTAAAACAAACAAGGAGTGAGCATCATGCATGACTTTTCTGTTTTTAAAGCAGTTTTGTTTGATTTAGATGGCGTACTCTATATCGGCAAAACGCCTATCGACGGGGCGATTGAGGCGGTCAATCAAATACGCAATGCAGGGATTGCTTGCCGATTTGTCACTAACACCAGCACGCTTTCTATCGCTGCTTTGCAGCAAAAATTGCACGGGCTTGGGTTTGCAGTCGCACAGCAAGAAATCATGAGTGCCCCGCAAGCGGCGATTCAATTTCTGCAATCACAAGAAAATCCGATTTGCCGTTTGCTGCTGGCCGATGACGTGAAGCAGGATTTTGCGCAATTTCCGCAATCGGACACCGAGGCGAATTTTATCGTCATCGGCGATATTGGCGATGCTTGGTCGTATCCGCTGTTGAACGAGGTATTCAACAGCGTGATGCGCGGCGCCAAACTGATTGCGATTCACAAAAACCGCTTTTGGCAGACTGAAACGGGGCTACAAATGGATATTGGTGCGTTTGTCACTGGCCTAGAATATGCCGCCAACACGCAGGCCATGCTCATTGGCAAACCTTCGGTGGATTTTTTTAATGCGGTATTGGCGAATCTGGGTTTAAACCCTCAACAGGCACTGATGATAGGTGATGACATTGACAGCGATGTAGGCGGTGCCCAAGCAGCAGGCATTAAAGCGGTGTTAGTTCGCACGGGAAAATATCGCCAAGCGTATACTGAGGCTTCTAGCATTAAGCCAGATTTAATATTAGATTCAGTTGCGAGCTTACCTAGTTATCTAAATATTGATTTTTAAGCTTGATATAGTGGTTGGCAGAATACATAAAATGTGCGATTTCTGCATCACTCAGCGCACTCATTCTGCGTACTGGACTACCTACGTATAAATACCCGCTTTCCAATACCTTGCCTTCTGGCACCAAACTTCCTGCTGCAACTAGTACATGTTTTTGCACGATGGCTTTGTCCATCACGATGCTACCCATACCAATGAGACATTCATCTTCAATAGTGCAGCCGTGTAAAAGCACATGATGCCCAATCGTGACATGATTGCCAACAGTAAGCGGCGCGCCATCTGGATCCCAGCTTGATTGATGACTGACATGTAACACACTCAGATCCTGCACATTAGTGCCCGAACCAATACGAATTGAATTGACATCCCCACGTACGACAACGCCTGGCCAAAGAGAACTATCGGCAGCGACTTTAACATCACCAATCACTGTTGCAGAAGTATGCACATAAACTTTCTCAGCTAATTCTGGGAAAAAATGCTTAAAGGGTTGAATGTTTTGCATAGTCAGCTCAGTATCGACTGTGATTTTTTGAAGTATGGCATAGTATAATACGCACATGTCTGAAATTAACTCAGTTGGTATTGTATCCGCACAAACCGCTCACTTTAGCGCACCGCTCACGCTAAAAAGTGGCAGCGTGCTCCCACAGTATCATTTAATTTATGAAACTTACGGCACGCTGAATGCCGACAAATCAAACGCTGTGCTCATCTGTCACGCGTTATCTGGCAATCATCATGTTGCTGGAAAATATAGTGAGCAGGACAAATACCCTGGATGGTGGGATAACCTCATCGGCCCAGGCCGACCGCTCGACACCAATAAATTTTTTGTCATTGGCGTCAATAATTTAGGCGGTTGCCATGGCAGTAGCGGCCCTTCTAGCATCAACCCTTTGACCGACCGACCCTATAGCGCGACCTTCCCAGTGGTAACTGTTGAAGACTGGGTAGCGTCTCAAGCACGCCTAATGGACTATTTAGGCATTGAGCAGTTAGCGGCTGTCATTGGT
>DHYP01000055.1:15178-17036 GCA_002414145.1 Methylophilaceae bacterium UBA5127
AAGGTGGAATGCAAGCGCTGCAATGGACGATTGCATTTCCTGAGCGCGTACGTCACTCCTTAGTAATCGCCTCTGCACCCAATCTCACCGCACAAAATATGGCGTTTAATGAAGTCGCCCGTCAAGCCATTATTACCGACCCAGAGTTTCACGAGGGTGACTACTACAACCATGGCGTGGTGCCGCGTAGAGGCTTACGCATTGCGCGGATGTTAGGACATATTACTTATTTATCCGACGATGCGATGGGTGCAAAATTTGGACGCAAACTTAAAGACACCATCAAATATAGCTTTGACGTCGAATTCGAGATGGAATCTTACTTGCGTTATCAAGGTGATAAGTTCGCGGGTGAGTTTGATGCCAACACCTACTTACGCATGACGCGTGCCCTTGATTACTTTGACCCTGCGCTTGCGTTCGGCGGTAATTTATCTGCGGCGCTTGCGCATGTAAAAGCCAAATTCTTAGTAGTATCGTTTACTAGCGATTGGCGTTTTTCACCTGAACGCTCACGTGAAATTGTTAAAGCACTACTCGACAATGAGTTACCTGTAAAATATGCAGAAGTCACCGCAGCACATGGTCATGATGCCTTTTTAATGCCAGATCCACACTATCACAATATCTTGCGTGCATACTTGCAAAAGGTGAAAGTATGAACATACCAACATCAACAAATGTAAATAATACAAATTTAAGAAAAGATTTTGCGTTAATTACAAAGTGGATTCAGCCTGAAACCAAAGTGCTCGATTTAGGTTGTGGCGATGGCGGCTTACTTACCCATTTGCATAACACGCTCAGCATCACTGGTTACGGCGTTGAAAAGGACGATGCCAATTGGCTGGCAGCACTCCAAAATGGTGTAGATGTCATTCAAATGGACTTAGAAGCTGGCCTGTCAGGTTTTGAAGATCAGTCATTTGATACCGTGATTCTCTCTCAAACGCTACAAGCCATGCATCATACCGAGGCTATTCTTATTGAAATGCTCCGTGTTGGACGCGAAGCGATTGTGACATTTCCAAACTTTGGCTACTGGCGCAACCGCATACAAATTACTGCTGGACAAATGCCCGTCTCCAAAAGCTTACCTTATGAGTGGTACAACACACCTAACGTGCACCTTTGCACCATCCACGACTTTGAAGCACTATGCAAAAAGCACAATATCAGCATCATTGAACGCAACGTCATCACCGATGACAAAGCCATCAGCTTTTTACCCAACTTACTGGGTAATTTAGCGATGTATCGCTTAAGAAGTGCCAAGTAACCCATCTAGAAGTATTTCAAGGTAGCCCAGCAACAACTACTTTTGATATGCCAATTCCCACATAAACTAGATAGCTAAAATGTCACTAATGGGGACAAAGCTGCCGTTGAAAGTTAGGTTGTTATGTCTGCTTTTTTAAGGCAAGTCCAGTATCAAGGTTGATCATTTGGGTCTGACGAGAATATTTGAAAGCATGCTGCGCTAGGAATTACCTTTTTGTCTTGTTTGCAGCCGACAAGCCATACCCAAGTTTTTTGACCTACCAATAACCCTCTAGTCCCTTTAGCTTCCAAGTCACCACCAAATGCAGTGTAAATGGTTTGGTTTTTCGGAACAATAACGGACACTTTGTTTTTTGTCTTATTTGCGCGAATTGTGACGATATTGCCTTTGATAGCAACAATATTTCCCTCTACATTTGCAGGAGATGGAATGGTGCCATCACCATCTGGAACAGGAAGGACACAATTTGCATATGCCTGAGACCCAAAAAGGCAAATTATTAATATGCATAAATATTTACCAAGTAAATACATTATTTTTATGCCCAACGTCGAAAGTAAGGGGCGCGCGATAGCA
>DHYP01000055.1:17059-20279 GCA_002414145.1 Methylophilaceae bacterium UBA5127
GGTTAGGCGATGCGTCCATTCCGTTAAATAGCCAAAGTCTCAAGATCACTTGGATAAGAGCCCCATAAATTAAAGTCTTGATCTGATGCCTTGTCAATTTTCTCAGGGCTTAGGTTATGAGTATTCCAGGCAGTGTTCAAGTGGTGGTAGAGATGCTGCATTGCCACAGAAAGCTCACTTTCAGAATAGCTTGGGTCAGTTTCACATTCGCCGACGGTGCGTGATAACTCTTCGAGAGCTTCTTTAAGGTGAAAAAGTAGGTAGTCTTTATTCATCGTGGAGTCTTCGGGTTTTTAACGCCTAACGTTTGAATTAAGGGGCGCCGTTAGGCGTCCCGCTTGAATGATGGGTTAGCGGTGCTTGCGAGAGAAAATAGACGCTAGTTGCACCAACTATGCTTGTTGCTAAAGTAATAACTAAAACATAACCCGCAGGATTTAATAACCCAGCCATCTCGGCTAGAAACGCGAGGATAGCAACCGCTATCAATTCTGCGACAAATGAAAAAGTAATGGTACGGATGCGACTGCGCCTAGAGGATTTTTGTCGCAGAATAACAAATAAAGTGGGACCCCAAAGCAGACAAAGAAAAACTGATATAGGTATAACCGCAAATGAAATCATGAATAGCTCGTACTCATAGTGTTGTTTTGACCGCTAACTGTTATTATACGGACGCACGCGTCCGTATAATAATATTGTGAATGTTGATTTTGGCATGCTTTTTTCTTTTTAAATCTTATAGTTAAGGTTTGCTCTGTCCGTATAATAATAAATAGCAAGTACGGACGCAACTTCTTTTAATTTTAGTACACTTGAGTCTTTTTAAACCTCAACTAAGGAGCTATCTTTATGGGGTGTTGTATGCACCTAGTTAGTGAAATGCATTAGCTAAGGGCTGATATTAGACAACTATTAATTACAGCTTAACCTCGACCCACAAAAGAGATCGCTAATAATACGTGCTACATCAGCCCAAGTGACTTCAGCTTACTTTATAAAGTATTCCTGCTGATACCCAATTGACGGGCAACTGCAGACACATTGCCCTGATGTTGTTGCATGGCGCGCTGCACCAGATCATCAGCAACTTCTTTTAATAGCGGACTGGCCACTGATTTTAACGGCTTTTGTGCGCCAGATACCTGTTGAGTAACATCATTTTGTTCCAACAACTCATCTATAAAGTCTTTAGTAAAATGTTCCATTGCAATGGGCATATCATCCGCCAGAGCAATCGCTGTTCTTATCACATTATGCAGTTGCCTAATATTGCCTGGCCATGGATGACTTTCAAATATCTGCATTACCTGAGGCGTGATTTCAGCATGTGCCACTTGTTCAATTTGCAATATCAGATGTAACAACTTATCTAGGTCAGTTCTTTCTCGTAGCGCTGGCAGGCTGACACTCAAGCCATTGATACGATAATAAAGATCACTTCTAAATTCTCCAGCGGCTACTTTTTCCTTAAGTTTTTGGTTAGTTGCGCTAATCAGTGAGAAATTAACTGGCTTAGATTTGGCACTCCCCAGAGGAGTTACCGTACGCTCTTGCAGCACTCTTAATAATCGCGCTTGCAATGACAACGGCATATCACCGATTTCATCTAAAAATAAAGTGCCGCCATCTGCCTGCTCTATGCGCCCAATACTGCCTTTGCGTTTTGCACCTGTAAAGGCGCCCTCTTCGTAACCAAACAGTTCGGCTTCAATTAAGCCTTCTGGCAGCGCTGCACAATTCACCGCGATCCAAGGTTGATTGGCGCGATCACTTGCCTCATGTATCGCACGTGCAAACAACTCTTTGCCTACACCAGTTTCACCTTGAATTAAAATAGGAATGCTCTTTGTCAGTACCTGCTTCACCTGCTTGATGGCCAAAGCGATTTGTGGATCTCCACTATTGAGCATATCTAAACTAGCCGCGCTGGTTCTTCTCATTGGCTGGGCGACATGCGTGCGCTTAGGTTGAACGAGCGACTGAACGCGTGCATACACTCTTGCACCATTGCTGAATCTCAGCGGGAACAGCATAGATGCATTCCCTAAAGCTTGCTTTTTAAGTTCAGCGACACTCATATCAAACAATTGATCAAACTGAATCGCTTGCGCTAACATCGCGCGCTGATTCAGGTGGAAATTCAGCTGAAACTGTCCACTACGATTAATCCCCATCAACTCGCCCTCATCGGAAAACATGGCAATGCCTTCCCATAGTGTACCGATAAATTCAGGGCGCACATGAAAATGTAGTGCAAAATCAGCTTGATAGCTGGCGCGAAATAATCGATTCTCAATCATTTGCGCCGCCATTTTAACCAATGCTAACGTATGCTGTTGTGGTGTACTTAAATCATTAGACACGTCAAGTGTCGCCAGCAACGTGTTTTGTGCATCAAAAATAGGCACTGCTGAGCAGCTCAATGCATGGTGGTAAGACATGAAGTGCTCTGCACCTTGCACTGTCATGGCCGACTGCTCTATTAAGGCCGTGCCAATCGCATTGGTGCCACGATGCGCCTCGTTCCAAGAGGCACCAGGAGAAAGTGAAACACGTTGCGCATCGTCAATAAAATGCTGATCGCCCATACTACGCAAAATCACGCCTTCATGATCGGTAAGCACAACCAAGCTGCGCGTATGCGCAATTTGCTCGGTCAAGGTTGCCATTTCTGGCTCAGCATGAGCGATTAGTAGTTGATTTTTTTCTTGTCGAATAGACAGCTCGTGCGCGGTAAGCACTTGCATATCTTTTGGCGCGTGCACATCCACGCCATTATCAAGGCATCGTCTCCATGATCTCTCGATCTCCTCCGCAATCGTGCCTACTTGCAAGTTACCACGTGCGATAAACTGTTGTCTCGCAAGCACTATATTAGAAGCTTTTTTACTGGATTCCGTACTCATCAAACACCTTTTCCCACTGAACAACGCACACTGAACACCTGCTCAGTATTGATACAACGCTGAACACATCTGCACTAACACTACAGAATTCAACGCCCATCACTAATACAATCTAATGCCATTGTTTTAAAAGTACTTTTTTAAGTTTATGACAACCAAAAGACGGCTTGGCACACCCATTGCAATGTTAGCACCGTTAGCGCATGAATTGAGCGTTCACGCGCTACATTTTTATTACATCATTATTGTATTTTGGAGATTTTACGAACCATAAATTTAAAATGGCTGTAGGTGCTGGCATATTGAGTATG
>DHYP01000055.1:20300-20651 GCA_002414145.1 Methylophilaceae bacterium UBA5127
ACAATGGCTGATACAGAGCTCGATAAATTGATGCAAGATGACAACCAATGGGCGCATCCTCGCAAAGATTTTGCAAACACTGGCTATAGCCGCCTATCGGAAATCAACAAAGGTAATATTAAAAAACTGAAATATGCGTGGTCATTTAACACTGGCGTTAACCGTGGTCATGAGGGTGCTCCATTAGTTATAAATGACATTATGTATATTCACACCGCGTTTCCAAACAATGTATATGCGCTGGATTTAAATGATAACCAAAAAATTGCTTGGGCTTACTTTCCTAAACAAGACCCAGATATACAAGCGGTTTTATGTTGCGATAACGTTAACAAAGGCTTGGGTTATGGC
>DHYP01000055.1:20682-28603 GCA_002414145.1 Methylophilaceae bacterium UBA5127
AACGATGGCGTTTTAGTCGCCTTGGATGCAAAAACTGGGAAAAAAATCTGGGATGTTAAAGTAAACGATCCTAAAACTGGTGCGGCCAACACCAACGCCCCTCACATCATCAAAGACAAAGTCATTACTGGCTGTTCTGGTGGTGAATTTGGCGTACGTTGCCATATCTCCGCTTACAATATTAAAGATGGCGCACTGGTTTGGCGTGCATACAGCACTGGACCAGATACAGAAATGCTGATCGGTCAGGATTTTAATCAAGCAAATCCGCATTACAGTGCTTTATCGCTCTATGAAGATGTCAATGGCGGCAACAAACAAGGGGGTTCATTCAAAAACCTACCTAAAGATAACCTCAAATTTCCTGAGACTGATCTTGGTGTAAAGACCTGGTTAAAACCACAAGCAAGAAAAGATGGCTGGCAAAACGGTGGTGGTCCGACTTGGGGCTGGTACTCATATGACGCTACCCTTAACTTGATGTACTACGGTACAGGCAACCCAGGCACATGGAATCCTGATGTGCGTCCTGGTGATAACAAATGGTCTATGACTATTTTTGCACGTGAGGTAGACACTGGCATGGCTAAATGGGGTTATCAGATGACACCGCATGATGAGTGGGATTACGATGGTATGAACGAAATTGTTTTGTGGGATGCCAATGGCAAGAAACTGGCTTCACACTTTGACCGTAACGGTTTTGGTTACACTTTTGATCGCACTAACGGCACACTATTGGTTGCAGAAAAAATGCATCCTTTTGTCAACTGGTCAACTGGCATTGACATGAAAAGTGGCATCCCGATTAAGGATCCAAAATATTCAACGCATCAAGACTACAATGCCAAAGGCATCTGCCCGTCTGCTTTGGGTGTAAAAGATGAGCAACCTTCTGCGTTCTCGCCTAAAACAAAAATGTTCTATGTGCCGCTTAACCACGTTTGCATGACCTATGAGCCTGTTGAATCTAAATATGTTGCAGGTCAACCATGGGTAGGTGCAACGCTCACCATGTTTGCTGGCCCAGATGGCGTAATGGGTGGCTTTATGGCTTGGGATGGTCTCAAAGGCAAAGCAAAATGGTACAACAAAGAGAAGTTCTCTGCTTGGGGTGGTGCATTAGTTACGGCTTCCGACGTAGTATTCTATGGCACTTTAGATCGTTGGTTTAAAGCGGTAGATGCGCAAACGGGTAAAGAGCTTTGGAAATTTCAGGTGGGTTCAGGCGTAGTAGGTAACGCCATCACTTACGGCCATAAAGGCAAACAGTATGTAGGCGTACTATCTGGCATCGGTGGCTGGGCTGGCGTTGCGATGAACTTAGGCTTAACCAATGATACAGATGGCTTGGGCGCAGCTGGCGGCTATAAAGAACTGGTGAAATACAACGCGGCTCCTGGTGGTGGCGCAATGAACGTATTTAGCCTCTAAATGTAGAAAGCGAGAACACCATGTTTCAATATTTATCATATGTTGCACTAGCCTCCACACTTGTAGTCTGTAGCGCGAATGCACTTGCAACAGAAGCTACATTAGCACTCGCTCAAAAGAGTGGTTGCTTAAACTGTCACAGTGTAGACAAGAAAATTCTTGGCCCAGCGTATAAAGAGGTTGCTGCAAAATACAAAGGTGACAAAACAGCTGAAGCCAAGTTGATTCAAAAAGTAAAAGTGGGTGGGAGCGGAAGCTGGGGAAATATGCCCATGCCTGCCAACAGCCCACAAGTAAAAGATGAGGACATCAAGACCATCGTGCAGTGGGTGCTCACGTTGTAACTTGTTTAACCATTGATCTCTGAAGTTTGAGCCAGTAATGAAAGTTGCTGGCTCTTTTTTTATTACGACCCAGCCTTAAATTTGCTCAAATCCTGTTGGCTATCGACATCCCGATGAATGCTATCGTCATGCCAATCAACCCAATCGATGACCGAAGTTTGCAATAGCTCACGTGCGCCAGTATCGCCTCTCAGCGCATTTAACTGTTCAAACCAAGCAGCACCAAAGGCTACAGGCTGTCCGCGTTTACCATTAAAGCTAGGAGCAACAATACTATGCTGATCTGTAATTCTTTCACTAATTATCTTGATTAATTCGGCAGTAACCCACGGCATATCTGCAAGCGCGACAAGCCAGCCGCAAACATTCGGGCTAGCACGTACCGCATCAGAAATTGCATATCCCATACCATGGGCTGCGTTAGTACTTTCTATGATGACAAAACCTAAGTCCTGCAGAATTTTTTTGCGTTCTATTTGCTGTGGCTGTATCACTGCCATACTGTTTGGCAATGCAGTGATTAGAGCATTTGCGCTTTGCCAAAGTACGGTTTGTCGAGTATCACCCGGTTGAGGTAGGAGAGCTAGTAACTTGTCTTGTTCTGAGCCGACTCCTTCTTGAAAACGGCGCCCAAAACCAGCCGCTAATAAGATACCTTGCATTATGTTCGGCAACTACTTAGGGTATCTTCAGCAATATCTAGTACAGCTTTAGCATCATTCACATTAAATAAACGGGTCGCTTCTACCCCATTCTTAACGGCTATCAATTCTGCCGCAATAGAAACTGCTATTTCGCTCGGCGTTTTACTACCGATAAAAAGTCCAGCGGGGCCACGTAAGTTAGCCACTTGATCTGGCGTAACATCAAACGCTAGTAAGCGCTTACGTCTTTCGCGGTTGTTACTACGGGAACCTAACGCTGCCACATAAAATGCGGGAGACCGTAATGCTTCCATGAGCGCCAAATCATCCAGTTTTGGATCATGCGTGAGGGTAATCACTGCCGTACGTTGATCTGGCTGCATTTCAATCACCACATCATCAGGCATATCACGACGCAATACACTGCCTGGCACTTGCCATAAATCGGCATATTCTTCACGCGGATCACACACCGTCACAGCAAAATCCAAACTCAAAGCGATATTCGCAAGCAACTGCGAAAGCTGGCCAGCACCAATTAAAATCAAACGATAACGTGGCCCATAAACGCTGATAAGGATGTTATCTTTAAACGTAGTGGATTGCTCTGAGGTGGTTTCAACAATACTTGTTATTTGCGTATCTAAATTCAAACTACGTGCTACCAACTTGCCTTGATTCAACAAGTACAATATGTCCTCTAAATCACTGGCATGATGCATCGGCTCAATCACCAATTGCATGCTGCCACCGCATGGCAAACCTAATCGCCTTGCTTCGTCGGCAGTAGCGCCATAGGTCACAAGCTCAGCTTTGGTTGGCATTCCTTGTTTGCGCAGACGATACATCAAATCATCTTCGATACATCCGCCTGAGATAGAGCCTGTCGCACGACCATCATCTCGCAATGCAAGTAGGGCACCCACGGGGCGCGGTGATGAACCCCACGTTTTTACCACTGTCACCAGCAGTAACTGGTGCCCACTGTTCAGCCAGTCTCTTGCTTGTGTTAAAACGGCTAAGTCTTGACTATCCATCGCTCACGACGACCTATGTGCTTAGTTGATTACCAATAGGTAACTGATTAATATGCTTACCTGTAGCCGCAAAAATTGCATTGGCTAGCGCTGGCGCCAGCGGTGGTACGCCTGGCTCGCCTACCCCTGTTGGCTTATTCGCAGACGGTACAATATACACTTCAATTTTTGGCATATCTGCAATACGTAATATTGGATAACCATCAAAGTTATTCTGTTGCACAACACCCTCTTTAAGCGTAATTTCACCAGAAAGCGCTGCAGTAAGTGCATAGCCGATACTACCTTCCATCTGCGCGCGAATCACATCTGGATTGACCACAATACCGCAATCAACTGCACACACCACACGGTTTACCTTAAGATTGTTGTCTGCATCAATGCTGATATCAACAATTTGCGCTACAGGGGTGCTGAACGATTCATGCACAGCCACCCCACGCCCTTGCTTAACACCACTCAGCTTAGGCATAGCCCCGGCCTTTTCTGCAGCAAGCCTTAGGACCCCAGCATGCTTGGGCTGCTTAGTTAACAATGCCAGCCTGTATTCAACCGGATCTTGTTTAGCGGTTCTAGCAAGCTGGTCAATAAATACCTCTGTAGCATAGCCAGTGTGTGTACTGCCGACAGAGCGCCACCACTGAATAGGGATTTTCACACTATCATTTGTGGTATGTAAATCTACCTGCATGTTAGGGATATCGTAGGGTAAGTTCTGTGCGCCCTCTACTGAGGTTGCATCCACGCCACCCTTAACCATCACGCCCTCAAATGCTGTGCCTTTGGCAATAGATTGTCCGACTATCGTGTGATGCCAAGCATTTGGCATCCCTTTACCATCTAAAGTAGCGCGTAATTGATGCACATAAATCGGTCGGTATTGCCAAGCATGCATATCATCTTCGCGCGACCACACCAGCTTAACTGGCTTGTCAGTTTTCATTGCTTTTACAATATAAGCAGTTTCTAAAATATAGTCAGACTGCGGGTTACCACGACGACCAAAACTACCACCTGCATACAATGTATTGATTTTGATTTGCTCTGGTTTTAAGTCAAACACCTTTGACAATCCAAACTGATCGACACTATGTAGTTGATTACCATTCCATACTTCACAAACGCCATCTTTTAACTGAATCACACAGTTCATTGGCTCCATAGCAGCGTGTGCCAAAAATGGAAATACATACTCTTGAGTCATCACGGCTTTAGCACTACTTAATCGACCTATTGCATCCCCATCTTTTCGCGCGACCACGCCCGGCTTCACTACTAATTTTTTGTAGTCTGCAATGATTTGATCACTGCTGGCTTGATAGGCATTGGTTTCATCCCACTCCACCTTAAGTGCATCACGCCCTTTTTTTGCAATCCAATAACTATTAGCCAGTACGGCAACGCCAGTAGGTATTTGTACCACATCAACCACGCCTTTAATTGCTTTTGTGGCTTGATCATCTACCGATTTAACGGTTGCACCAAACTTAGGCGGATGAGCTACTACAGCGACCAACATATTGTCTAACTGAATATCCTGCGTAAAGATTGCTGTGCCGTTGGTTTTAGCTAGGCTATCTTTACGTGCTACGTGCTGCCCAATTAGCTTGAAATCTTTAGGATCTTTTAATACCACATTTTTCGGCACTTCTAATGTTGCGGCAGCAACTGCCATCTCGCCAAAAGTCGCTTGCTTGCCATTGCTATGACTTAACACACCTGACGCAACTTTAATTTCATTAGCCGGTACATTCCAAGCTGTGGCCGCTGCCTGCACCAACATCACTCTCGCGGCAGCCCCTGCTTCTCGCATTTGCTCGAATGAGTTAGCAATGGCTGAACTACCCCCTGTGCCTTGATATGGACCCCAGCTTAAATTATTGTAGCGCTTAGCATCAGCAGGTGCTGACACCACTTTTACTTGCGCCCAATCAGCATCTAGCTCTTCTGCCACCAATGTCGCCAACCCAGTATAAGTACCTTGACCCATTTCCAAATGCTTGGCCACCACTGTTACAGTGTTATCAGCACCGATACTCACAAAAGCATTTGGTTCAAACAACGTACCAGCATCCGAAACAGCGGCCGTATTGTCACTAGGTGATTTAGCACAACCTGGCAACATCACCGCAATGGTTAAACCAATGCCCGCTTTAAGAAAGTTACGACGAGAAACGTTCAATAATAAGTTTTCCATGATGTTTCCCCTTATACCAAAGCTTTAGCAGCTTCATGAATCGCTGCGCGTATACGTACATAAGTACCGCATCGGCAAATATTGCCAGACATGGCAGCATCAATATCTGCATCAGTGGGTGTTGGATTAGTCGCTAATAAAGCCGTTGCCGACATGATTTGTCCTGACTGGCAGTAACCGCACTGCACCACATCTAATTTTTGCCAGGCTTGTTGTACCGCAGCACCCACATTGCTTTCATGCGCAGCCTCTATGGTAGTGATTTTTTTACCGACAGCTGCTGACAGTGGGAATTGACATGAGCGTACGGGCTGACCATCTAAGTGCACAGTGCAAGCACCACACAAACCCGCACCGCAACCAAATTTTGTACCTGTCATTTTTAGGCTATCGCGTAGCACCCATAGCAAAGGGGTGTCGTCTGGATAGTCTGTCGTTAGCGTTTTTCCGTTAATATTTAAGTCTGCCATAAGTCCTCCAACTGGGGTAAATAAATAGCATAGTGATTGAATGAGAATATTTTGTGATGCGTTAAAAGTTCACTCGAATAATGAAACTCTAGTTGCATTATCTTAACGCGATTTTTAATGAGTAACTCCTTTACATACACTCAGAGTTAAAATTTATTTTCTAGGTTTTAAGCGCAAGTTAATGCATCTAAAACCGAATATTATTAGCGCGTACTATTGCATCCATTGTCATTGAGCAAACCGAAATGGACTCAACTACACAAGCTGATTGTGATGCAAGTTTATGCTATTGTGGCACTTGGTTAAGAAATCGCCACTATGAATACAGAAAACAAGCTAAAACAAATCATCTTTAATAAACGCATGCTGATATGTGTTTTTACAGGCTTCAGCTCCGGATTGCCCTTGTACATCCTCATTAGTCTGTTGCCAGCGTGGTTGCGCTCGGAAGGCGTAGATTTAAAAGCGATTGGCTTATTTTCACTTATCAGCCTACCTTTTACTTGGAAATTTATTTGGGCACCTTTGTTCGACCGCTATACTCTACCGATGGGGCGTAGGCGGGGTTGGCTGATTACTACACAGGTTGCACTATTGCTCAGCATTCCTGTTTTTGGTTATTTACATGCAAAACTGGATATTTGGACGATTGCTTATCTGGCAACGACAGTTGCATTTTTTAGTGCTAGCCAAGACATCGTGCTCGATGCTTATCGCCGAGAACTGTTACCAGATGTTGAATTAGGGCTGGGTAACGTCATCCATGTCAATGCTTACAAAATTGCGGGGCTGATTCCAGGCTCGCTTTCACTCATTTTAGCGGACCATTTACCTTGGCATAGTGTGTTTATGATTACTGCACTATTCATGCTACCAGGGATTGTCATGACGCTATTAGTCAAAGAACCAGCCATTAAACAGGGCGCACCAAAAACGCTTAGAGAGGCGGTGGTTGAGCCATTTCATGAGTTTATTTCTCGCAATGGCCTCCAGACAGCGCTCGTCATCTTAGCGTTTATCTTCCTCTACAAGCTAGGTGACAGCATGGCAACTGCACTCGCCACGCCATTCTATTTAGACATGGGCTTTAGTAAAACTGAGATTGGGCTAATCGCCAAAAATGCTGGCCTCTGGTCGAGTGTTGCAGGAGGTATATTAGGTGGTATCTGGATGATTAAATTAGGTATTAACCGGGCGTTGTGGGTATTTGGAGCAGTACAAATGCTCTCTATTTTGGGTTTTGCCTGGCTAGCCAATATCGGACACAATTTATTCGCACTTGGCTTTACAATTGGATTTGAAGCATTTGGCGTAGGCTTAGGTACAGCGGCATTCGTGGCCTATATCGCTCAAACCACTCACCCCCTCTATACCGCTACGCAATTTGCATTATTCACCAGTTTGGCTGCAGTGCCCCGTACCATTTTTAACTCACTCACAGGCTATTTGGCAGAACACTTAGGCTGGGTAAACTTTTACATACTCTGCTTTGGATTAGCGCTTCCTGGCATGCTGTTGTTATTGAAAATTGCACCTTGGCATAGCTCCAAAGAAATTACACATACGATGTAAGGTATTCTGCAAATTAAAGACTAAGGTTCATATCGCCATGAGGAGCCAGCCATGTCTTTTAAATCTATCGTTTCTAGCATTTTCACAAGCCTATTATTGCTGACCCCGACCCAATTGTTTGCAGCAACATGCACCGCCCAAACTGATGCGCAAACAATCTCTTTGTTGGAACTCTACACCTCTGAGGGTTGTAGCAGCTGTCCTTCTGCTGACAAATGGCTAA
>DHYP01000055.1:28609-28981 GCA_002414145.1 Methylophilaceae bacterium UBA5127
CCCGCTAAGCAATTTAACGCCCAATCCCTCTTTATACGTAGCGCTCGCCTTTCATGTGGACTACTGGGATTACATCGGCTGGCACGACCGTTTTTCCAAAGCTCAGTTTAGCGACAGGCAACGTAAAATTGCAGCGCTTAATCATACAGGATTTGTTTATACGCCACAGTTTGTGCTTAATGGTAAGGACTTTAAAAGCGGCGACGATCATTACTTTCATAGCAAAATAGCTAAACAACAAAAACTCCCCACACGTGCAACACTAAGCCTAAACACAACAACAGACAGTAATGGCAGGATTTCACTCAACGCTACCGCTCAACTTACCAACAACCAGGAAATTAAACAAGCTGAAGTATTTTTAGCACTCTA
>DHYP01000055.1:28995-29731 GCA_002414145.1 Methylophilaceae bacterium UBA5127
CTCTATGAAAACAAACTCGAGACACAAGTCAAAGCAGGAGAAAATAATGGAAGGCTATTGAAGCACGATTATGTAGTGCGTGAGTTATTTGGTGCGTTTCCAATCAGTGCGGAGAATCAATTTATCAAGCAATTTAAACTAGATGAAGCATGGAAAAATAAAAATGCTGGTGCAGTATTATTTGTGCAGGATGCAAACAATGGAGAAGTTTTGCAAAGCCTACAATTGGCGTTTTGCGATTAAGTCTACAACGAGAGCAACTGTGTCTAAGGAGATACTTGAGCGATTGCAATATCTTGCTTTTTAACGCTACTTTGAAGGTTAGCAATGCTTGTATTTAAATCTCTTAACCAGCTATTTTTAGCAGAAAACTTATTCGGTAAACCAGTTAGAATGAGATGTTGACTCTCATCCTGCATCAAATTTAGTGCAATATCATCCGACTCCAACAACTGCGCTGGTTTCACTTTTAACATGGCAATTTCAGAACCAAGATAGCTGGTCATGCTAGATACGGCGGTTCCTGCTACAGAAGCCTGCGCTGCGGTAGACGAGGCTCCGATAATCGCGCCTGCAGGTGGAAAAAACACCGTGGTTAACGCGGCAATAATTAATTTAGTAGAGCTATTTTTACGATGATGCTGTCCAATCACGTGTCCCATTTCACGTGCGATGATAAATTGCAATGCTTCATCAGTTAACGCCATTTCCTGCACACCGCGAAATATGACAATAC
>DHYP01000055.1:29747-30696 GCA_002414145.1 Methylophilaceae bacterium UBA5127
AGCATTGGAGGCCATGCCAGCTTCGGCCTTATTGACCACGTCAAACTGAAAGTAAGGAATGCGTTGTTCTAACTCGGGATACATCGTATACGCCTGCATAGCCAAAAGCTGACCTAGTGATTGCACTCTATCATCAAAAATCTTATTTTGAATACATTGTGCGGCTTCACAAGGCGCTGCATTTTGCGTAGTAGCAAGGTTAAATTTCAAGTGCATATTAGAGTAAACACTGCCAAAATTTGTCAACAATCCTTCGTCTGCATACACTTGTGGGCACAATAATACTTGTGCACAGAGTAGCAATGACATCACTAATTGCTGTAAATTTTGACGTTTCACAATGGCTTTCCTAGCACTTGTTTGCTTCAATCATAATCAATAATCAGTGGTGCATNNNNATGTTCGTCTTTATAAACGGATGCACGCACCGCTTTTGCTGCAATTCCTGGCGTTGCAATTTGGTAGTCAATGCGCCAGCCTACGTTTTTAGCCCAAGCCTGACCTCGATTACTCCACCACGTATAACATTCTTCGGTAGTACCTACGTGTAACTGACGGTACACATCTACCCACCCTACTCTGTTAAATAAATCTGTCAACCATTGACGCTCTTCAGGTAAGAATCCAGAGTTATTTTTGTTGCCTTTGTAGTTTTTAAGATCAATTTCTTGGTGTGCAATATTCCAGTCACCACAGATAATCACATCCAGTCCACTACCCCTTAACTTCTCTAAATGAAGCATGAAGCGTGCCATTACACTGAACTTAAACGCTTGCCTTTCTTCCCCGCTTGAGCCACTTGGCAAATAGAGCGAAACAATACTTAAGTTTCCAAATCGACATTCTAAATAGCGGCCTTCATCATCAATTTCCCTATCGCCCAGACCCTCAATAACGGCATCTGGTTTTTGTTTAGTATAAATACCAACGCCACTGTAGCCTTTTTTTT
>DHYP01000055.1:30782-35813 GCA_002414145.1 Methylophilaceae bacterium UBA5127
ACTTCTTGCAGACAAATGACATCTGGCTGCACTTTTTCCAGCCATGTATAAAAGCCTTTATTGGCTGCGGAACGGATTCCGTTAAGATTCAACGTTATAATGCGCATTATTTACTTTCTTTAATATAACCATGAGTGATCTAAGCCAAGAGTTTATAGAATTTTCTATCAAAATGCAGGTGTTAAAATTTGGGGAGTTCAAAACCAAAGCGGGACGCCTAAGCCCTTACTTCTTTAATGCTGGCTTGTTTAACGATGGAGAAAGCCTGCTAAAACTTGGAGAATTTTACGCAAAAAGCATTCAGCAATCAGGCATTCAATTTGATATGCTGTTTGGACCAGCCTACAAAGGCATTCCCTTGGTCTGTGCAATCAGCATTGCATTTGCTAGGCAAGGCATCAATTACCCCTATGCCTATAACCGCAAAGAAGCTAAAGACCATGGCGAAGGCGGTACGTTGGTTGGCACACCTCTGTTTGGTAAAGTATTGATTGTTGATGATGTTATTTCAGCAGGCACCTCTATTCGAGAATCCGTTGATTTAATTAAACAAAATGGCGCTACGCCTTGTGGAGTCAGCTTAGCGCTGGATCGTCAAGAAAAAGGACAAACAGCACTTTCTGCGGTACAAGAAGTAGAAACGCATTACCATATTCCTGTATCCAGCATCGCCAAACTGAGTGATTTATTTAAGTTTTTAGAAAACAATCAAGATTTGGCACAACACTTGCATAACGTTGTGCACTACCGACAACTTTACTGTACTTTTGAAAATAATGAATAAATTCAGCCTCTCCATTTTTTCTATTCTCGTACTATGTTCATACATCGGCGCTTATGCGGCAGATGGCAAAATTGTAAAATGGGTTGATAAAGACGGTGTCACACACTATGGTGACAAGCCGCCGATGCCGGACACCGCAAGCAAAGCCAGCATGCTGAACAAGCAAGGGATGACAGTTAAAAAAATTGAGCCAGCTCAACATAACCCAGAGGCAGACAAAGTAGCCGCAGAACAAGCCAGACGTGATGCCGCCTTACTCGCCACCTATTCTACAGCTGAGGAAATCGACTTTGCGAGCGCCCGTAATACCAAAATTGATGAGCTTGCCGTAGAAAGTTTAAGCCTGCAATTAGAAAACCAACGCAAATCATTGGCTCAAACCAATGAAAAAATTGCTGGCTTTATTAAAAAGAAAAAGACACCACCTGATACATTAGTAGAGGATAAGCAAAAAAGCATGGCTGACATTGCAAGTACCGAACAGCAAATCGCGCAGAGAAAAAAGAATATTGAAGCCACACGCTTACGCTATAGCGAAGACAAAGCACACTTTATCGCACTCAAAACACGTAGTGATGCCGATCAACATACACAGTTGAATAGTAAATAACGGTTTAACCTAGCAGTTTTTTCTTTAACAAATCATTCACTTGGGCTGGATTGGCCTTGCCTTTGGAGGCCTTCATACATTGACCAACCAATGCATTAAAGGCTTTTTCTTTACCTGCTTTAAACTCTTCCACCATGGCTTGGTTTTGTGCCAATACTTCGTTAATAATCGCTTCAATCGCGCCAGTGTCGGATACTTGTTTAAGACCTTTTGCTTCGATAATGGCATCCACTTCGCCTTCACCAGCCCAAAGGGCTTCGAACACTTGTTTGGCAGCATTGTTTGAAATTGTGTTATCTGCTATGCGTTTGAGCAGCTGTGCTAACTGTACGGCTGATAGTGGACTTTCAGAAATTAGCTTATCTTCTGCGTTGAGCTTGGCAGAAAATGCCCCCATCACCCAATTAGCGGCTTGTTTTGCATCTGCACCTGCGTTAACTGTGGCTACAAAATAATCGGCTAAAGCTTTGGAGGAAGTAAGTGTACTCGCATCATAGCTAGAGAGTTGATAGTCAGTTATAAAACGCGTTTGCAAAGCTTGAGGCAACTCAGGCAATAAAGCGCTCACGCGCGCTTTATCTTCTTCACGGATCACTAAAGGCAACAAGTCGGGGTCTGGGAAGTAACGGTAATCGTTGGCTTCTTCTTTGCTACGCATAGCGCGCGTTTCACCAGTATCTGGATTAAACAGCACCGTAGCTTGCTGAATTTTTCCACCGTCTTCCAATGTTTCAATTTGCCATTGGGTTTCATACTCGATGGCTTGTTGCATAAATTTAAATGAGTTGAGGTTTTTAATCTCACGGCGTGTACCGAGCTTATCTGAGCCTTTTGGACGCACCGACACGTTCACGTCACATCTAAAGCTACCTTCTTGCATATTGCCATCGCAAATGCCTATCCACTGCACTAACTCGTGTAATTTTTTAGCATAAGCCACGGCCTCTGCCGCGCTACGCATATCGGGCTCAGTCACGATTTCCAATAACGGCGTACCTGCACGGTTGAGATCAATGCCTGACATACCTTCCACAGCGCCGTGTACCGATTTACCCGCATCTTCTTCTAAGTGCGCACGGGTGATGTTAATGGTTTTCTCGTAAGCTTCAGTATTCTTGCTGGCCGGCACTTGAATCGTTAATTTGCCTTTACCTACGACTGGCAATTCGTATTGACTGATTTGATAGCCCTTGGGTAAATCAGGGTAAAAATAATTTTTACGTGCAAAGACGCTACGCGGTGCAATCTCTGCCTCAATCGCCAAGCCAAATTTAATCGCACATTCCACGGCTTGTTTATTCAATACAGGCAACACACCTGGCAAGGCGATGCTCACTTCACACGCTTGCGTGTTAGGTTCTGCACCGTAAGTGGTTGATGCACCACTAAAAATTTTAGTATTGGTTTTTAATTGTGTATGGGTTTCTAACCCGATCACGACTTCCCACTGCATGATTTACTCCAAACCTGCTGGCATACGTGTATGCCAATCTGTCACTTGTTGATACGCATGCGCAACATCTAACATGCGCGCTTCATCAAAATAATTGCCCATCAGCTGTAAACCGACAGGAAGACCGTTGCTGAACCCTGCGGGAATACTCATCCCCGGCAAGCCCGCCAAGTTGGTGGCAATAGTGTAGACGTCTTGCAAGTACATGGCGACGGGGTCATCGGCTTTTTCCCCTGCTTTAAATGCCGTTGAAGGCGCGGTTGGCCCCATAATCACATCGCATTGTTTAAACGCTTCAGTAAAGTCTTGTGCGATTAAGCGGCGAATTTGTTGCGCTTTGAGATAGTAGGCATCGTAATAGCCTGCGCTCAGCACATAAGTGCCTATCAAAATACGGCGTTTGACTTCGGCACCAAAGCCTTCAGCACGCGACTTCATGTACATATCCATCAAGTCATCATATTCCTCAGTGCGGTAACCGTAACGCACACCATCATAACGTGACAGGTTAGAGCTAGCCTCGGCAGGCGCAAGTACGTAATACACGGGAATCGACAATTGCGTGTTAGGCAATGAAATATCGACGATGGTCGCGCCGAGCTTTTTGTACTCCGCTATCGCGTCTTGCACTACTTTTGCTACGCCTGCGTCTAAACCTTCAGCAAAGTATTCTTTTGGTAAGCCAATGCGCAAGCCTTTGAGTGGTTGCTCGCCTGTCATATTGGCTAGACCGCGCGCGTAGTCTTCTTTAGGACGATCTAAACTGGTGGAATCTCTTTCATCAAAGCCAGCCATCACGTTCATCATGAGGGCGCAATCTTCAGCGGATTTTGCCATAGGCCCTGCTTGGTCGAGTGATGAGGCAAAAGCAATCATGCCGTAACGTGAAACCAAGCCATAAGTCGGTTTTAAGCCAGTAAAGCCACACAAGCTAGCAGGCTGACGTATCGAACCGCCTGTGTCTGTACCAGTAGCCGCAGCACATAAGCGCGCTGCTACTGCCGCCGCTGAGCCACCTGAGCTACCACCAGGTACGCGGTCGAAATCCCAAGGGTTTTTGACACCGCCAAAATAACTGGTCTCATTAGAAGAGCCCATGGCAAACTCATCCATATTAGTTTTACCCAAGTTAACGGCGCCGACAGCATCAAACTGCGTGATGACGTGCGCATCATAGGGTGCTGTAAAGTTCGCCAGCATTTTAGAACCACATGTCGTTTTCCAACCCTTAGCACAAAAAATATCCTTTTGCGCAAAAGGGATGCCAGTCAGTGGCGCGATGTTTCCTGTAGCAATGCGCGCATCTGCCGCTTGTGCCTGTGCCATGGTGATGGTTTCATCCAGTGCAATATACGCATTAATGTCAGGATTATGTTGAGTAATACGCTTTAGAAAAGCTTGCGTGAGTTCGACACTCGAAATTTGTTTGCTCGCCAACATTTGGCCTAGCTGTTTCAGGCTGTGATTAATCATAAAGTTGTAGGTAGTTATTCGATGACTTTGGGAACGAGATACAAACCACTGTCAGTCAGAGGCGCAATCGCTTGGAAGGTTTCACGCTGATTGATCTGTGTGACCACATCTTCTCGCAAACGCTGCTCAAGCTCTTGCGAATGCGACATGGGCACAATACCAGTCGTATCCACTGCTTGCATTTGTTCAATCAAGCCCAGAATGCCAGAAAGCTTGGTAAGTGTAGAAGCAGCCTCTTGCTCATTGATTTCTATGCGCGCCAAATAAGCAATGCGCTTAATGTCTTCCGTTGTCAGTGCCATGAATTCATTTCTATCATTTGTTTGTAACAATATATAATTACATCTTAATTTTAGATGTGATTTACGTTATTATACCTTGATTTCAATTCGCATCTTTAAGCGACGATAGTAAATCTTCATAATCAGGATAAAACATGTTCGGTTCATTAAATAGTTATTTCTCTAATGATTTAGCCATCGATTTAGGTACAGCCAACACCCTCATCTACGCACGCGGAAGAGGTATAGTGTTAGATGAACCATCTGTCGTAGCAATACGCCTAGAAGGCGGCCCTAATGGCAAAAAGGTACTACTTGCTGTAGGCGCTGATGCCAAAGGCATGCTTGGCCGAGCACCAGCAAACATCCAAGCCATTCGCCCAATGAAAGACGGCGTGATTGCTGATTTTACGATTACTGAGCAAATGCT
>DHYP01000055.1:35904-36207 GCA_002414145.1 Methylophilaceae bacterium UBA5127
AGCCCACGCATCATCATCTGCGTACCAGTAGGTTCAACGCAAGTCGAACGTCGCGCCATTAAAGAATCCGCTGAGCGTGCTGGTGCCAAGCAAGTATTTTTAATTGAAGAGCCGATGGCGGCCGCCATTGGTGCAGACATGCCTGTCGCTGAAGCAACAGGTTCCATGGTGGTAGACATTGGTGGTGGTACCACAGAGGTGGGCGTCATTTCCTTAGGCGGCATTGTCTACGCAAAATCTGAGCGCGTAGGTGGCGATAAATTTGACCAAGCCATTATCGATTACATCCGCCGCAATTACGGC
>DHYP01000044.1:0-392 GCA_002414145.1 Methylophilaceae bacterium UBA5127
GGATTATGGCTGGCAGCAGGCAGACGCGCATCTAGCACTTCAATGACTACATCAATAAATTCCATGGTTTCTTCCGCCTTCTTGCGGGCGGAAGTCATGTGTCCTGGGTACCACTGAATTGCCAAAATAAACCTCAATCACATGTTAGATGCTAATGTTTGTATTTTAACACTTAGACTAGCAAAGCGATTTTTAAATGTTGAAGTGTTTTCCCAGCAAAAATCGCCGCACGATTGAGCTGTGCAGCGTTTTAATATCAACTCAAATTTGATGCTGTTATTCGCGTTCTCTGATTCGTTCCAATTTGCGCTCCCGAATTTTTTGTCTTAGCGCTTTGCGCTCTTCTGGACTCATGTTTCTAATTCGTTCGCGAAATCTTTCTTTTTGTTCAG
>DHYP01000044.1:420-2078 GCA_002414145.1 Methylophilaceae bacterium UBA5127
GCGCTTTACGTTCTTCTGGCGGTAGCTTTCTAAATTCGCGCATTCTCTCTTTTACTTCCGCTTTTTCTTCATCGCTTAAGTTTTTAAAGCGGTTGAGCCTTTCTTTGGTTTGCTCACGCTCATCAGGACTCATTTTGCTCCAGCGATCCGCACCTTTACTTAGTTTTTCTTGGCGCTCTGGCGGTAGTGTGCTCCATTTATCCTTGATAGGAGATAGCGTTTCTTGCTGCGATGGACTTAATTGTTCCCAAGCCATGCCTTCCGCATGACTGTGTGTTATCGTAAAGATTAAGCCTAAGCATAGTACGATGTGTACACAGCAACGTTCTAGCATGCGTGGGATGGTATAGCGAGCGGTGTTCATTGTTGACCTCCTACTTCAGTTCTTTGTTGCGATTTTTTGGTCTGTTGCTTATTAGCCTGCTGACTATTTGGCAGATTGGATTGCTGGTGGATGTCTGTCATCGCTGTATCCAAACTCGCCTGATCTTCTTCATCTAGCTCACCTAATAATTCAATTAAATCAATGGGTAGTGTTAACTTTTCTTGTGCATATGCAACAGAAAAGTAGCTTAAGGTACATAACAAAACGCATAACCTAAACAGCATGATGCTCACCTGTGTCTTGATTGTTTTGTACATTCAATTCATCTACCCACATATAAAAATCAGGATCGCTTAATGTATCTAAATCTTCAGGGTTATCCAGTAGTTCTAGCATGGCAGTTTGATCCAGTGGTACGTTAGTGACTTGCTGGTGATACGGTAATATGACGAACATGGCGATCACACTACAAAACGCGATGCTTGCTGCAGGTAGCCAACTGCGCCATTTAAATGCAGTGCTCGGTTGGTTAAGCGCTACACGGCGTATGGCATGTAGCCGTTGTCTAGTTTCAGCATCTAGCGTGTCAACACTTTGGTTTAGGCTCGCTTTAATGCGATCTTCTAGCGGTGTGGTCATGATTGGTGCTCCTTTAATGCTTCACGTAACTTTTCTAAAGCACGGGCATAATGTGTTTTTACGCTACTTTCACTGCATTGCATGACTTTGGCAGTTTGGCTGATATCCAATCCTTCCCAAATGAGCAATAAAAATACTTGTTGTTGACGTACAGGTAGCTCGCTTAAGGCTTCGTTTAGGCTTTGCATAAATTGTGCATCTTGAAGCTGAAAATCCGGAATGCTGTTGTTTTCTGCAGGCTGTTGCTCAAGCACATCTTCACTCTCATCTTCGTCGTCATTCAAATGCAGCCAGCTTCTAAAACGATTGCGTACCTGCTGGCGTCTATGCCAATCTAAAATGCGTGATTCTAATATGCTATAAAACAGCGGCTTCCAAGTCGTCTTATCATGCCCGCTGTACTTTTGTACCAGCTTCATCATGGCATCTTGCACAATGTCCAAGGCATCGTCTCGGTTGCCCGTGGCGAGTTGCGCCATACGAAAGGCACGACTTTCGATTTCTGCTAGAAAAACCTGCATTAGTGATTCATCTCGGCTTATCGTGCCTTTCTATTGATAGCGCTTAAACTTAGTTGCGATGCTTTGCGCGTTTATCTAAACGCTTGTTAATGCGCTCACCTTTTCTGTCTAGATGATTATCAATGCGATCACCGCGTCTATCCAAACGATTGTCGATGCGATCACCTTTATTG
>DHYP01000044.1:2094-3468 GCA_002414145.1 Methylophilaceae bacterium UBA5127
GTTGATCGACGCGATCCCCTTTGTTTCTTAAATGTTCTGCGCGTTTTTCATGGCCATTTGCCTCGGCAACGTCAGCACGTTTATCCATGCGGTTTTCGATTCGGTCGCCTTTATTGTCTAAGCGCTCTTCAATACGATCGCCTTTATTATCCAAGCGGTTTTCGATACGATCACCTTTGTTATCCAAGCGCTCTTCAATGCGATCGCCTCTTTTGTCTAAATCTACGGCAGGTTTGACATCGTCTGCCATGACATTAGCAGATAACAATAATGCAAATAAAGTGTGTGCTACGATGATGGTTTTTTTCATGTTGATCTCCGTGGTTAGTTAATTTCAGGCATATATTACTACCCTTACTAGTCAAAACGCAGAGATTACAAGTTTGACGACAAACAGACTAAAAAATATTTTTTAGCCCAAGTTAAGCGCTGAAAAAGCGTTATGGTGGCTAGCCAAAATCAAATGATGCTAAAAGACTGATTAGAGCTAAGTAGAAACACGCCTCCTACTTAACTCTAAATGGCTTATGCTTATTTGAATCTATTGTTCTAGCATCACTTTTAAGTAGCTCGAACCAGCATTCATAAAGTCAAAAACATGCAGCCCAAGCTCACTTGCGATGTCTTGGCATGCAGCAATTCCTCTACAACTATTGCCGTGATCATCAAGCTTGGGTGAGTAGCTTGCAATCCCTAATTGCCTATTAACAACCGCCATAATGCCGCCACTCACTCCACTTTTAGCAGGTACGCCCACACTGTAAGCCCATTGCCCAGAAAAGTCATACATGCCACAGGTAAACATGACTGACAATATACTTTTGACTGATTCAATATCGTAAACCTCAGCCTTTGTGATTGGGTTTTTTCCGACGTGCGCTAATGTAGCTGCCATGGTTGCTAAGTCACGTGTATGCACCATAATAGAGCATTGTTTGAAATATAAATCCAATGCTGCATCAACTTGGTCATGTACCATCCCAAAATTCAGTAACAAATGCGCAATCGCACGATTACGATGGCCAGTTTTTGATTCAGATTCATATACCGCTTGATCAATAGACAAACTACGTCCTGCCGCGGCGCTAAATTGTGACAACAATACGTCGAATGCTTCGTTCCCAAATTTTTCGTACAGTAATGCAGAGGTAGTAATTGCACCAGCATTGACCATAGGATTGAATGGACGGTTAGTATTTTTTTCAAGCACAATTGAATTAAAAGCATCACCACTTGGCTCTACTCCGACGTGTTGCGCCACTTTTTCTTGTCCGTATGCTTCTAAAGCCATGCCATAGCTAAACGGCTTGGAAATAGACTGAATCGTGAACAATGTCTCCACATCGCCCACCTCATATATCTGACCATCTACAG
>DHYP01000044.1:3482-12001 GCA_002414145.1 Methylophilaceae bacterium UBA5127
ATCCCAAAATGATTGGGATTAGCTTTACTTAATTCCGGAATGTAAGTTGCCACATTTCCATCGTCGCACATGGCATATCTAGTATGAACTTTTTGTAGTAATTGATTAATTTTATAGCTCAATTTTTCTCCTCATGCTCTGTTTTTTTAAGGTCTAGTTTGGGAAAGGCATGTTCCTTTGCAAGCAATTTTTATTCCTAATATATAGTCTCAGTTTAGGGGTACAACAGTAGCCAATGATGATTGTCAAGCGATTCCATCCGCAGCTAAAATTAAAAGCACGCTGATTTAGCATTAACGAGTCATGAAAATTCAGGTAGCATTTGTTAATCGTTTTTATTGGATCGACTTTGTCACTGAATTTTCAATCTGTCATCGCAAAAATTTCTGCTCTATGGTGTGCCAAACATGGAAGAGTGGTTGGACTAATTTTATTGCTTGGTTATGCAGCCATGATGGCTGATACTAGCTTACAGCCCTTCAAAAGCTTTCGCTTATCGCTTTTTGATGAGTATCAAAAGGTATTGCCTAGGCATACGGTTTCAAGATCGGTAGTGATTGTAGAGATAGACGAAAGTACCTTAAGCGCGCTAGGACAGTGGCCATGGCCGCGTAATTACTTGGCTGCGCTAATCGATGCTATAAGTGTCTTAAAGCCTGCCGCAATTGGTTTAGACATTATCATGCCAGAGCCAGACCATGCTTCTCCTCAAGCAATTGCTGACTCTAGGCCAGATTTGTCAAAACAAGTGTTAAATGAATTAAAAAGCGCAGCGACTAACGATAGTCTTTTGGCGGACAGTTTAGCGCACGGACCTACAGTATTAGGTGCTGCTGGTTTTTCTTTCCGCACAGCAGAAACCCAAGGAGGCCTGCGCACACGTATGATTGTTACAAAAGGCCAAGACCCCTTACCTAGACTAACTGCCTTTCCTTATGTACTGACTAGCCTTCCAGAGCTGCAAAATGCAGCGAGAGGGCAGGGTTTGTTATCGAGTAATTTAGATAATGGTGTGGTTAGGCGCTCGGTAATTTTGGCATCTATCAACAATTCACTCGCACCTAATCTTTCACTTGAAATGCTTAGAGTTGCGCATGCTGCAAGCAATATCGTGATTCAATCGAGTAGATTTGGTGTTAATTCGGCCACCATTGGAAAACTGCATATTCCTTTACAAGAAAACGGGGAAGCTTGGCTTTATTTTGATAAAGCATCACGCGACCGTTACATCTCAGCAGTGAGTGTATTTAAAGGCGAGGTCAGTGAGAAAAGTATTAAAGGCAAACTGGTGCTCATCGGTCTTACAGGATTAGGCTTGCAAGATATGATAAGTACGCCTTTTGGTGATAGACGCCCAGGTGTTGAAGCGCATGCACAATTCATAGAAGCCGTTGAAGATGGGCGTTTTCTGGTTCGGCCATGGTGGATGCGGTTTTTTGAGATTGCTTTTTTGTTAAGCTCAGGTTCTTTTATTTTATGGTGGTTGCCACAGACAAAATTAATCAATATCGAGCTCAAAAATGATAGAAGACGTGCAAATCTCCAAGCGGCACAGGACGCAAGCACTGATAGAAGAAAAAACAAGCATGCAGTTAAGCATCTTAAAACCAGTCATATCATTACAACTTTAGTTATGGCATCAATATTATTGCTAGCGCTAGGTTTAGGCCTTTTTTATTGGTTGGGTTTGCTGCTCGATTCAGCCAATATTTTAATTGGCCTAACTATCTTACTGGCTAGTTTGTATATGAGTGCTGCGATTGAGGAGAGTCAGCAACATAAGATGGCTGAAAACTCCTTGTTGCAACAGCGTATTCAAGCCGCAAAAATCAATGGCGAGCTGGAAGCGGCAAGTAGAATTCAATTAGGTACTTTACCAGATGCTAAAACCACTTTTTTCGATGAGCATCGCTTTGAAATTGAGGCCTTTTTAGAGCCAGTAAGGCACGTTGGCGGCGATCTCTATGATTTTTTTATGATGGATGAAAGCCATCTATTTTTCGTGATTGGTGATGTTTCAGGTAAAGGCATGCCAGCCAGTCTGTTGATGGTAGTGACAAAAGCACTGCTAAAAAGTGCTGCGCTCAGAGGTAATGATCGTATTGACATGATTATTAATATGGTCAATGCGGAAATGTCGCGTGAAAACCCTGAAATGCTTTTTGTTACAGGGATTGCAGGGATTCTTAATGTAGAAACAGGATTGCTCGATATCGTCAATGCAGGCCATGATGCTCCTTGGCTTATTCACCAAAACGGTGCTATCGAACGCATTGAAGCGCTGGGTAGCCCGCCGCTAGGTGTGATTGATGAGTTTAAGTTCCCTGCAAAAACCTTGCAGCTTGCACAAGGTGACACGCTGTTTATGGTCACGGATGGTGTGACAGAGGCGATGGATGTTGAGCAAGTGTTTTATACGGTCGAAAATGTTACCGCCACCTTAACCACAGCTAGTATTAACGGCGGTTTGCCACCAATTGAAATTGTAGATTATCTAAAACGGGACTTACGTGCCTTTGTCGGAGAGGCGGATGCCTCGGATGACATTACCATGCTTGCACTCAGATGGATGGGTGTTGAGCCAGAAAATGCATAGCCAAATTATTACCTGATGTGATTAACGAATATTAATTTCAACTCGGGAATTTCTAGGTTCATCTACACCATCTGGTGTAGGGATGAGCAACTCGCGCTCACCATGCCCAACCACGGTAAATCGATCCTCGGGAATCCCTTCTGCTACTAATACCAGACGCATTTTTTCTGCTAATTCCAGCGATAAAATTTCATTTTCCTGCGCGTCGCCTAATGCTGAGGTGTGACCAATTGCACGAATTTCAGGTGCAGCACGTGACTTTAAATCAGTTTTAATTTGCTTCAATACTAATTTGGAATCAGGATTGAGTTCAACTGTTTTAGGTGTAAAGTAGAGCAGATAAGACTTAGGTCTTTTGGGTTGTGCTGCGATCACTGCCGAATAACGTACATTTACGCAACGTGCATTTCGTCTTAGTCGATAAATGTCCCCTTTGGCATCTACGTTTACCGATGAAAATGGTTTGTCTAAAATTTGCTCAGTTTTATCCGTTTTGACTACGACTGCACTTGCAGTACCGTCTTTATTTGGTAGCAAAGTGATACGCTCACGCCCTTCAGTGGCGCAACCTGATACTTGCACAGCAAGTAGTGTTAGCAATGATGCAGTCGTTACTTTGCCAGTGAGCAACTTATGTATCATTTTTCTTCGTCACCAGCTTCGATGATAAACTCTGTTCCGCGCACCCCCAAAATAGAGGTGGGCGTGCGATAAACTACTGCATCTTTAGAAGTTTTAGAGAGCTTTCCTGATACAACGGCCAGTGTGCCACGTTTAATCGAGGCATCTAACTCGCCTTTGCCAGTAGTCGCGTCAAACACAAATTTATTTAATATCAATTTTGATTTTGGTCCAGCAGACAGCAATGTTCCATCTTGTAATGTAATTCCGACAGATCCATCTGTTCCAGTCACTATGGTATCAGAGACAAATAACTCTGTACCGATTGTAGCTGGCAAACTCGCCCCATTTCTTTCAATATTGACATTGCCTTTGCTGGTTTTAATTAACCCCGCATTATCTGCCGCATTCGCCGCTGATGTTAGTGCAGTAGTCACTATAAAGCTCAGCAGTATTAAGTCCAGCCCAAGTGCTTTAAACATATTTTTCATTGAGTTTTCTCCATCATCACGTTTAAGATAAGGCTATGATTAATCATGATAGAAGTGAGCTTACATAGCACTTACTATCAAAAGTTGTATCTAGACCCTAAAAACTAAAATCCCTTACTGACTTCAAGCCATACAATGGTTTTATCTGAGCTATCCACTTGGGAGGAGGAAGGCCCAACAGAAGTTGCCGCATAACTTTTAACATGCCAGTCTTTTTTACTGCTCCAATTTACACCAACGCCAATGCCCGCTAGATTGCTAGTGTTTTTACCAGTAGCAGATGCCCATAAGTGTTGGTTCATTTTGACATGCGCATAGTCAGCAAATACGACTGCTTGTAGCTGACCATAATAGCTTCCTAAATCACGACGTAGTTCGACAGTGGATTGGTAGATGTTATCCCCAGCGATGGTGCCTGTATCATAAGCGCGTACACTAGATGGCCCACCCACCACAACCTTTTGCGAAGTATCTAGATTGTCATTGGCGATTTGCATATTGATTGTAGCCCAAAGATTGGTTCTGTCATTGATTCTCTGTAAGCGATTTGCGCTTAAATTCCACTTGCTAAACGCGCCTTGTGTGTTAGCCGTCGTTCGATCAGCAGCTTCTGCTGCATCATTATCGAAATCCACTCTACCTAAGATAAAAGAGGCGTTCCAACTGTTCACCCCTCCACCTAAAAATGCGTCACGGCGGTCTCCAGTGAATGTAAAATTTAACGCATTTACATGGCGATCATTCTGCAAGCTAATAATGTCAATGTGATCGTTAATCTGTGTATAGTCATACTGAATGTTGCCATATACGTTTGCGGTGATAGAACGTAGCAAGGGATGCATTATCCAGAGCGACCCTGCCTGAGCATCGCCATGTGCTTTTAAATTCGCAATATCGCCACCAAGTTCGTAATGTAGCGCTAGATAGGCACCGCCTACTCTTGTGCCATAGCCATTGATTAGCAGACTATAATCCACTCGACCATACTGCATACTCTGACCAGTGGTTATTAGGTTAAATGAGAGATCATCACCTTGTCTAAGCGGATTCACTAGGCTGGCAGTGACACCTGTACGCAATCTGTTGGTATATTTATTACCAAAATCATCTACTGTGGCTACTCCAGAAAAAAAAGGCTCGCCTTCGGTATTGACCACTAAATTAGACGTGCCGACAGCCTTACCAGGCGTAAAAGTTGCACTGGTATTAACGCCTGGAATATCACTTAATAACAGTAATGCACGATCAAACGAAGCCTGCTCAATGATGCTACCCCTTTGCAAGTGAGACAGGGTTGCATCAATAAGCGTGTTATTGACTCGGCTAGTGTTTTCGACCTGAATTTCACCCAAACGCGCTTCAACTACTAAAATATTGAGTTCGCCGTTATTAATCTCTTGTTGCGGAATCACCGCACGACTCAACATATAACCATGTTGTCGATAATGTTGTGTAATGATATCGCATAAGGTTTGAATCTGATTAAGTGTCATATTGCTACCTTCAGACACTTTCACTAACGCATGTAACGTTTGAGTATCAAACAATGTATTGCCGCTAATGTTAATTGACGACACAAAAAATGAGGTGTTGTCTGCACTATCATGAGTAGTCTTGTCTTTTAGACCAGTCTCTATATTAGAAGGCGCAACAGGGAGTGCTGGCTGTGTTTGCTTGAGCAAAGTGCCAGAGTCCGTTGCAATTGCACCTGCTTGTGCAAAATGAATCTCTGAGATGAGTAAATAGATCACCAAGTGACTGTATTTGAATAAAAAACAAGGCGGTGCGCTGTCTATTTTTTTGTTATTCTGCATCTGACATCTCATGTGCGGTGCTTATAATATTAACGGGTAATTTAAGCCCGCCGCCTTCATCTTCCAGAAATGGATAGCCTGATTGATGATCCTGTCCATATTCTGCCAAAATCGCTATATAGGCATTACTTGCATCACAGTCACAGGATTGCATATTAAAAAAGTGAGAGGGTAGAGTGCCTGATTCGCTACTTTGCTGAGAATCGGTCGCAGACTGATAAATGGGGTTGCCAAACACGATGCTAATTAATGACGGTACATCAATTGTATTGTTCGAAGGAGCAATTGTGGTCAGTGAGCGCAATAAAGGTCCTGTAACTCCCTCATTAATAAACCAAACAGAATTGGAACTCGCACTATTGCTGATATCCCACTGTGCTAGTGAGTAAGTTGCCAACATTTTCATTTGCGCATTGTTTACACCTACGATGCCCCCTGTACTACCTGTACCTACTGCATTGTTATTACCAGAGGATTGCTGATTCCAAAAGCTACCTGTGACGGTTCCAGAGTTTTCACCTACAAGCCCACCAACGGATGCATTGACACCTGAAACACTTCCTGTGGAGTAACTGTTGATGATTGAACTGCTATTATTTTCACCAACAAGACCGCCTGCTTGATTAACACCATTCACTGCGCCAGTCGCAAAGCTATTCGAAATAGAGCTATTTCCTTGGTTGGTACCAACCAGTCCACCAACAGATACAACAGTCCCCCCAGTGCCTGTGACATTACCTGTAGCATAACTGCCGGTGATACTACTATTGGCGGTGCTATCCCCAACTAAACCACCAACCTCACCTTGAGCAGTGACATTCCCAGTTGAGTAACTATCCGCAATTGTAATAGAGACTGATTTTCCAACCAAGCCACCTACGTCAGTCCCATTTGCAAAAACATTTGCATTAGAAAAGCTCTTTTTAACAACGGTATTCTGAGCAAATCCCAATAATCCAGCTACATGAAAGTAACCAATTACAGTTCCGCTTGATACTCCAATATTCTGAATAGTCGCGTTGATGGCAGAACCGAATAAGCCAATGTAACCGTTATTTGGACGATTGATCTGCAGATTACTAATCGTATGCCCTAAACCATCAAAAATTCCGCCGTATGGATTGCCAATAGTGCCGATGGGGTCAAAACCTGCACCTCCATTCCAGCTGGCCGCATTAGAGGCATCGATATTTGCACCTAATGCATAATTTCCAGAAAGGTTGCCATTCACACCTTGCAGGTCTATACCCGTTGTGCTGCCTTCACTGCCCAGACTTGTAATGACTTGAAACTGATTAACACTGCCGTCACTTCCTAGTTTTGTAGAAAAGTTATTTCCTGCGTGTAGATTGATAGGCGCTTTTACGTTATAAGTTGAAGCGTTACCTGACGCGACGTGGGCTTGACCGTATTCCAGTGCAAGTTTACCGCCAGCACCAGAAGAGATGATACTGCTGTTAATGTTGATATTATTTTGAGCAGTTAGGGTGAGCGTGTTGTTTGTACTCCACGAAATGACATCATTGATGTTGATGTCTCCAGTCGAACCGCTGGCACCGCTATTGCTCTGAATTTGGAAATTATTATTGGCTAATGCACTACTAACTGCCGCGCCAGTCATGTCGCCACCGCTAGCTGCAACGGTAAAATTTAATGGGTCTATCAGCCATGTGCCTGTACGTCCAACATTGGCTATAGTCGTTACTTTGGCAGTATCAGCTACCCTGACATGCGCTGCACTAGTTTCAATAAAACCCCCGTCACCCGAAGTTGGAGCGCTTGCATCTAAAGTGCCTGCCACATTAGTTGTACCTGCAAGCATGCCACCCGTCAGAATTATTTTTCCATTTTTATTGTTAATTGTTTTAGCTTCAATAATGCCAGTATTATTGACCATGCTGGCTAAAAGACTATCCTTAGCCCCAGCACTCATTAAAACCATACCGCCATCTGCTTGGATTAGCTGTTTATTTTCGGCCAAACTATTAAGCGTGCTTTGATCAATAATAAGGCCATACAATTGGTTATTATCAAAAGTGAGGCGCACTTGGCTACCAGCGCCTAATGCCACTGTACCTAGCTTTGCCGTAATGATGCCTTGATTGCTTACCTTGTTTCCGAGTAGCGCAACATATCCATTATCTGCAGCGTGAATCACCCCTTGATTAATAATGCTGCCAGTACCTCCATTACCAAAAATCTGTGTTTTGTCTTTTTCATCACTTAAGGGGTTTAAAGCAGAGGCTAAAATAGAACCCACATTAATTTGCGCACCTTTGCCAAAAAACACTCCATTTGGATTAATCAACCAAATCTGACCATTGGCATTTAAATTCCCAAGGATGCGCGTACCGTTTGTATCATTAATATAATTGACCGCCAAAGAAGAACTGTTGGGCTGAATAAATTGGACGGTTTGATTGGTATTAATATCAAAGCGCTGCCAAGCCAATCCTAGGCTTTGGCTGGTTTGTGTGATTGTTGTTACACCAGAAGACGACTGTGTAATACTAGCCGATCCAGTGAGCAGTTGACCGCCGACTAGATCTGCTAGCGCACATGTTGAGGCAGCCATCATAGATGCCAACATGATTGAATAATTAATTCTTTTTATTATGTCTAGGCTCATAGTTTTTTATCAAAAGAATGCCAATCAACATATCACCCAAATTAAAGTGTGAAATCAGTTTTTATAAATCTAGTAGAACTGTAGCGAAAGCGAGTATTTATTAATACTCCTAATCGCACAATGATATTACACATTAGCTACAAACGTTGTATGCAACAAAAGTGTAAAGTCTACTACTATTTTTGATTTTTAATATAGTCCAACTGGGTTAATCATCTAAATTGTTTAAAAAATACAATCGAGTGATGTTCATGTTATTCGCATATCGATACTCATGCGCATCACTGAATGATTTCATTAAATGAATCCCTCTGCCGCCTATACTGGCTTCTTCTAATGAGGCTGCTTGTTCATACTCGGGGTAAGTA
>DHYP01000044.1:12034-20649 GCA_002414145.1 Methylophilaceae bacterium UBA5127
AAGTAAAGGGATTGAATGGAGTCGCGTGGTCGGAAATTTCAAGGATAAATTGCTCTGCGCACTGCTCTAAGCTGATCTCAATCTGGTCATGTTGCCCATAGCCATAGCCATAGCTAATGATATTGGGCAAGACCTCATTAATTACCAAATCAATTTTGAATGCTAAATGCGTGGCAATATCAAAGTCTATAGCAACTTCTTCCAGCCATGCATTTACCTCGCCTAACGCTTGTGCATTATTCGAGATAACAATTTTTTGGACTTTCGGTCGAAGCAAGGTAGCTGCGTATAGCTTAACTAACTTAAAACCTCGGCTAATGCAGATGGCAAGTCGTCTTTAATCGGGATAAGGTTAGATACGCCTGAAACTTTTAGCACTTCTATCACATTAGGCTGAGGGCTGTAGATCACCATTTTACCACCTCTTTTGGCGACAGCTTTTGCTGATGAAAGCAGGGTGCGAAGACCAAGTGATGCCATGAAGCTTACACCTGACATATCCACAATTACTGGGGCTGCTTTGGTTGCNNNNTTGCGGCTAATGCTGTAAATTTCATATCAATCTCTTGCGCACCTTGCATATCCAAGCGACCAGTTAAAACAATTCTAATGACCCCATTTTCTAGGTTTTCTGATGCAATTTCCACTGTTATTCCCTTTTTAAGTTAGACTTACCCATGATAATTTACTAGCAAGAATACAATCGATTTATGACATTTTTATGAATTCTGTAGGCATGCCTTTATTGATACGTACAATATCACAAAATAATTATCATGCACACTTTCCTTTATATAACCTTAATATTTCAATGCTTTGAAATTTAAGTGTGAGTCGCATACAGATCAGGAAATGAGCTAGCGCTAAACTCGTGTTAATGTAATAGATTACACATTAGCTCTTATGGAAATAGGGAAGCAGTTCAGCGAGACGTTAGCTAAAATTGCTACATTTGGTTTGTAAATAAGCGTTTTTGAAAGTGCTTAGTATTACTCGAAATGTGTTGGTTTAATCGTTCTACCATGGTTTTTTCAGTACCTACGGATGCGACTGTATTGATTTCTTCTGAAGTCGCATCTAGTGTTGCCAGTAAATGGTTTGAAACCTCTTCTGCAATGCTCAGCACGTACTTTGGCTTAAATCTCAGTGACTCAGACATGGCAATCACTTGATCTTGATTGATATTGGATGGTTTGTTTTCACCGCCGATATTGAACGCAAACGTGCGTGATAGCCCTGAATAAAGCGAGGTCGAAAGCAAGTCATAAAATGGTGTTAGCCTTACCCCATTTGGTGGAAAGTAAATGGAAAGATTTTTGGCATGGCTGTCATGATTGCCTACATATAGGTTAAAAAATACCCATTGTATAAAGCGTTTAGTATCTGCTGCGTTCACACCGCTTTGGCTAAGCAATTCGCGACATCTGAGTAGCGTTGGTCCACCATCCGTTTCATATTTAATTGTCGATGGTTTGCCATCAATCTGACATAAATCGAGTTGATGCAGCCTTTTGATTTGCCCGTTAGTATCTAGCTGTCTGTCATAGCGTTTAATCACACACGTTTTTGCAATGGGCTGATAGCTGACTTCAGCTACGCCAAGTTTTAGCTTGGCTGCAAGCGTCATGACAAATGTTTCATTGATGGCAGAAGCCCAAACACCTTCAATCCCGTGAATATCAGGCTTAACAATATAAGTGGATGGTGAGCTGCCTAATGGCAATAATGGGTTTCCATCTTTGTCGATACAAATGCTGAGTTTTCTTTGTGCGCCAGCTAACGATATTCTTAGTCCGTCTTGTTCTTGAATATCGCGGATAACACCCTGTTGTTGCGTAAATAAATCAGCCACATCTTGCCAAGTAATGGTTTGATATTGTGGCGGTTGCGGCGATTGACCTTCGGGCAGTATAGTGAGGTCACTGGCAGTATCGCCGCCAATGACACTCAATAAACCAAACGTGGAGGTGGTTTGGTACTTAAGCTTTAATAAATCACGAATCCCTGCTTCTGGTAGCAGATTTTCAAAATAAGATTCAACCGCCAATCCTGAGTGTTCGCTCTGAGATATGCCAAGATTGGGCGATATGGCCTCTTGATGTTTTTGCTGCCAAGTAGCATCGTAGACAAACTTAATGGGCAATTCATCGAGTAGCGTACCAACCAGCACCTCACCTCTATACACAAAGAGCTTTTTGGGTACGCTCATTTGAGACTACCGTTTATGCGAACCGCCAACTCCAAACCAAGCGCATCTAACACATCCAGCACTTTTTGAAACTGCACGGTCGGTTTGCCATTTTCTAGCTCTACAATAAACCGATTGCCCGTATTGGCTAAGCCTAAAATATCAGCTTGCGTCATTTTTTGCGCAACCCTATATTCACGTACCAATTGCCCTAAATCCTGAGTCGATTTAATTTTAATTGGCTGTTTCGCTTCGCTATCGTCATTTATCATGATGAATCTCATAAATTACCTAACGGTAATAGTTTACATGATTCATTAGATTTGGCAATAATAAATTACCGTATGGTAATTTTATTTCATTGTTTTGTTGTATTCTGCATAAATGATTACCTAACGGTAATTGTTTGGTGGCTTTGTCCCAAAAACTGGAGTCTATAGTGATTGAAGCGGCGCCAGACAAAAGTCTATACATTACTGAAGCCAATGTGCCCATGATTTTTCTGCGCTATTTGCCTAACGAAGAAAACCCCTTACCTACGCCATTTTAGACATCGGGAGCAACGCGCCGCGCGTGCCGCGTAAGCGGCGCACAGCGCGTCTGTCGACGTGTCCTTTGGACTAGATATAAAGGACACTTAAGAACAAAAATTATGTATCATTCCAAGCTGCTTATATAACACCTCATAGTTTGCATAACAAATATAACGGAGTATGGGAAAGTGGCACAATCAATAGAACCTAACATCGCTGATTTAGCTAATGGCTGGCTTAAATCTCACAAGCTTAATTACAAGCTTGAGCAAGAATCCTTAAATGCTGAGATTGATAAAGCACTTGATGATTATCACTCTAAAAATGGAGGGGCAGGTGGTAATCGTCCTGATGCAAAACTATTGTTGCAAGATAAAAGTTTTAACTGGTTTCCTGTACTTATTGAGTACAAAGGTTACAAAGACAAGCTAGTTAAGCTAGACTCAGACGGTAAGGTTGAAAATAGAACATCCAAAAACGAACCAAACTTCAAAAATATCAATTCTTTTGCAGTTAATGGTGCAGTGCATTATGCCAATGCCTTATTACACCACACCAGCTATACCGATATTATTGCGATTGGCGTTACTGGCTACAAAGATGAAGCAGGAAAAATTCATCACGAAATCGGTGTTTACTACGTTTCTAAGTCTAATTTTGGTGTAGGTCAAAAAGTTGGTGAATTTACAGATTTTTCATTTTTATCATCCAAACATTTTGATGCATTTGTTGCGCAAGTCAAAACCTTAAGCCTATCTCAAGCCGAGATAGACAAACTCAAAGAGCAACGCGAAAGAGAAATTGATGCCAGTTTAGTTAAACTCAACAACGATATTTATCAAAATGAAAAAGGTTTGGGTGAGAATGACCGCGTTTATCTGGTAGCCGCATCAATTATTGCAACGCTAGGCATACCCAATAAAGTTGCACCGCTAGAAAAGTCAGACTTAAAGTCATCTACAGAAGCAGGCAATACAGATGGCGACATTATTGTTAGAAAGATACAGGCGTTTTTAAAAGAAAAGCAGATACCTGAAGAGAAGAAAAATTTAATTTTAAGAACACTTCAAAACACGCTCACCACAGAAAACATTAACAAAGTCAGTGATGGTGAAAGCCAACTCAAAAGAGTGTTTGTAAAAATTGTTGACGATTTAGGCATTTACTACAAAATTGGTCTAACTACAGACTTTACAGGCAAGCTGTTTAACGAAATGTATGGCTGGCTGGGTTTTACGCAAGACAAACTTAATGATGTCGTCCTGACCCCTTCTTATATTGGCACCTTACTAGCCAAGTTAGCGCGTGTGAATAAAAATTCATACGTATGGGATTTTGCAACGGGTTCTGCGGGTTTGCTTGTAGCCGCAATGAACGAAATGCTTAACGATGCCAAAAACAGCATTACCTCACCTGATGAACTCGCAAAAAAAGAAGCGCAAATTAAAGCAGAACAGTTGCTAGGCTTAGAAGTGCTGTCTAGCGTTTATATGCTCGCCATTTTGAACATGATTTTGATGGGCGATGGTAGCTCAAACATTCTTAACAAGGACTCATTAGTAGATTTTGATGGTAAATACGGCTTTGGCAAAACCGATGAAAAATTCCCCGCCGATTCATTTATCTTAAATCCACCTTATTCTACCCAAGGCAACGGCATGGTGTTTGTCGAAAAAGCCTTGAACATGATGCACAAAGGCTATGCCGCCATTATTATTCAAGGCTCGGCTGGTTCAGGTAAAGCGGCAGAATTCAACAAAAAAATACTCAAAAAACATACTTTAATAGCCAGCATTAAAATGCCAATTGATTTATTCATTGGTAAATCGAGCGTGCAAACCTATGTGTATGTGTTTAAGGTGAATGAAAAGCACGAGAAAGATGAAATGGTGAAGTTTATTGACTTCACCAACGATGGCTACACCCGCACTAACCGCAAAAAAGCTAGCAACAATCTCAAAGATACCGATAACGCAAAAGAGCGTTATGAGGAACTGGTAAACCTTGTGCGTTTTGGCAAAAGCAAGCTGAAAATTTTCACTGAAAATGAATACTTTGAAAGCACAATCAATCCAGAAAGTGGTACTGATTGGAATCAAACCATCCCTACCGACACCAAACCGACTTTGCAAGATTTTAAGAAAACTGTAAGTGATTATTTAGCTTGGGAGGTTAGTAATTTATTAAAGCAACGTGCCAAGGATGAAACGCTGGGAAAATGACTGCCCCACTTAATGAGCGGTTAAAAAGCGTTGAGTGGGGTGAGTTTAGAATTGGTAATTTATTTGATATAGCACATTATGGGAAACAACGATCTCAAGAAGATTTACAAAAAAATGGGGAATTGAAGTATAACTTTGTAATGCAAAATGAAAGCAATAATGGTGTTATTGAAAAAGTACCTGAGCAAATTGGCAATTATTTTAATTTAATTCCAGGGAATTCAATATCAGCTTTTACTCATTTAAATAAGGTTTATTATCAAAAGGAGCCCTTCTATTCAAAACAAGGAAGCAATGTCTACACTTTGAAAAGTAACTTTTTGAACGAAAAAGTAGCAAAATTTATTATTTCAGCAATAAATTCAATTATTGGAAATTTAGAGTATGGGAAAAATACCGCTTCTCGTCTTACAGAATACAAGATCCAACTTCCTACTAAAAACGGCAAAATCAATTTTGACTTTATGGAGCGCTTTATAGCGGAGCTGGAGGCAGAGCGTATAGCGGAGCTGGAGGCATACTTGTCTGCAAGCGGGCTAAAAGACACCACCTTAACTGTAGAAGAACAACAAGCGTTAGCCGATTTTGAAAGTCAGCAATTTGAAGCCTTTAATGTGATTGATGTATTTAACGTTAAAAACTCAGGCAACATTTTATCGAGAGATATTGTGGAAGATAGTGGTGAAACACCTTACCTGTGTGCAAGTGCTGAAAACAATGCCGTTAGCTCTTATATTTCATATGATGAGAATTATTTAGATAAAGGAAATTGTGTTTTTATTGGTGGTAAAACCTTTGTTGTGAGTTACCAAGAAAAAGACTTTTTCTCAAACGATAGTCATAACTTAATTTTATATTTGAAAGATGAAGAAAAAAGAACGAAGTTAAACCAGCTTTATTTGGCAACTTGCATCAATAAAAGCTTAGGACATCAATATTCTTGGGGTGACAGCATAAGTAACAAAAAAATTCAGAAAGACAAAGTCTCATTACCGACAAAAAACAAGCAACCTGATTTTTCTTCAATGGAAACTTTTATCTCTGCCATTCAAAAACTGGTTATTAAAGATGTAGTGAAATATGCAGATGAAAAAATTGCTGCGACAAAGCAAGTTGTTAAAAGCTAGCAAATCAGCTTATCTTTAACATACCATTTTTGGCGATAAGTGTTTTCCTTAAACTAAGAATGTGTTTACAAAGACTGTTATACGCCACATAATTGGCGCATAAAACACGAGAAACGCACAAAAGAAAACGCCCCACTCTTCCGAATGAGGCGTCTTTGTTGGTGGTGAAAGAGGGACTTGAACCCTCGACCCCAGGATTATGAATCCTGTGCTCTAACCAGCTGAGCTACATCACCAGTAAACTGTTTGCATAGATTTAAGCAAGCCCGCAATTCTAGTGGTTTAAGCGTTTGTTGTCAAAGTAAAAATATGCTTAGGCATTAAATCTGGTGTAGCTAAACATTGAACCTAAAGTGCATCACATCGCCATCTTGCACGATGTATTCCTTACCTTCTAAGCGCATTTTGCCTGCTTCTTTGCTACCTTGTTCGCCTTTGTTTTTAACGTATTCATCATAGGCAATCACTTCTGCGCGAATAAAGCCTTTTTCAAAGTCAGTGTGAATCACGCCAGCAGCTTGCGGTGCGGTGGCACCTTTTTTGATTGTCCACGCACGTACTTCTTGCACGCCAGCAGTAAAGTAGGTTTGTAGGCCGAGTAAATCGTAAGCGGCACGTATAACGCGGTTAAGGCCGGGTTCATCTTGACCAAGTTCGCTTAAGAATAATAGTTTGTCTTCTTCATCTAGCTCAGAAATTTCACCTTCAATTTTAGCGCAAATGCATACCACAGGTGCATTTTCGGCTTTGCCTAATGCAATAACTTTGTCTAAATGTGGATTGTTCTCAAAGCCTTTTTCATCCACATTTGCAAGGTACATGACAGGCTTAACCGTAATTAGGCACAGCGGTTTTAATAGTTGTAGCTCTTCAGTACTTAACCCCAGTGTACGTAAAGCTTTGGCTTCATTTAAGGCTGGCAATACTTTTTCTAATACTTTGATTAGAGCCATGGCGTCCTTATCACCACTTTTGGCTTTTTTGCCTTCACGCTGCATGGTTTTTTCGACCGTTTCCATATCCGCCAAGGCAAGCTCGGTATTGATCACCTCGATATCAGAAAGTGGATCAATTTTATTCGCTACGTGTATCACGTTGCCATCTTCAAAGCAGCGTACTACATGTGCAATCGCGTCTGTCTCACGGATGTTTGCCAAGAACTTATTACCTAAGCCTTCGCCTTTAGATGCGCCTGCGACCAAGCCTGCAATGTCTACAAACTCGACAATCGCTGGTTGTACACGTTGAGGTTTGACAATATCGATAAGCGGTTGCATGCGTGGATCAGGCACTTCTACAATGCCCACGTTGGGTTCAATGGTGCAAAAAGGGTAGTTCTCTGCGGCAATGCCCGCTTTGGTAATGGCATTAAATAAGGTACTTTTGCCTACGTTAGGTAAGCCAACAATTCCACATTGCATATTATTCCATTCATCTTTTACGCAATTTCTGCGTTATTTTCATTATTCGGCGATTCGCCGTACTACTTGTACTGTCTCATCCCCTCATATTTCAACGCCTTGAGCTTGCGCAAAATCTGGATGGACTAACGATACTTGTTGCATTACATATTTTTACTACCTGCCTATTCATCCTTACCGTCTTGTACTCGCTTAAAACATAAGTGGAAAGGCAGTTGTTTGTATAATCATTTAACTTACTTTTGTGTGCAATTTTAACATAGCACTTTCAAATTCACCCTTGAGCAATAAATCCAGTACTTTAGTACTCTCATAGATGCTGTTATCAATGGCTTGTTGTTCATCTTTTGTAGGTGCTTTAAGCACGTAATTGACAACTGCATTTTTATCTCCTGGATGCCCTATGCCTATGCGTAAACGCCAGTAATTAGGTGTACCTAGTGCAGCGTGGATGTCACGTAGGCCATTGTGTCCACCATGCCCACCACCAAATTTAAGCTTGATTTGCCCCGCGGGCAAGTCTAGCTCATCGTGTATCACGAGTATTTCTTCCGGCTTAATCTTGTAGTAATTTGCAAGCGCCGCAACAGATTTGCCGCTGGCATTCATAAAGGTATTGGGTTTGAGTAGCCATTTGTCTTGATGCGTGCTGAGTTTGCCCACTATGCCAAACATTTTGGCATCTAAACTGAGTTGGCTCTTTGTTTGAGATGCGATTAAATCTACCCACCAAAATCCAGCATTGTGGCGAGTAGACGCATATTGGTCTCCTGGGTTACCTAAGCCTACAAATAGTTTTATGGCGCTCATATGTGTATTCTAAAATAAAAAACGCGCACTTAAATTCTTAAGTACGCGTTTTTAGTGCGCTAACAATTAAGCTGCTGGAGTTTCGCCAGCGGCTTCGTCAGCTGCATCAGAGGCACCGCCACGTGTTTTAGCAGTCGTGGCAACTGCCGCATCGTTACCATGTGCAAGCTGAACAAACTCTACGCCTGCAGGCAGTTTGATTTCAGATAAGTGGATAGAGTGACCCATTTCCAGTTTAGCCAAATCAACTTCAATAAATTCAGGCAAATCTTTTGCTAAGCAGCTTACATCTGCCTCTGTTAGCGCATGACCTA
>DHYP01000044.1:20699-24102 GCA_002414145.1 Methylophilaceae bacterium UBA5127
AGTTTAACGCCAGGGGCAACATCAGCATTGATAAAGTGGAATGGCACTTTAACGTGGATTTTCTCTGTAGTAGAAACACGTTGAAAATCAATGTGTTGAATGGTATTGCGTACAGGGTGTAATTGATAATCACGTAATAGCACGCTTTCTTTTTTGCCATCTAAATTTAAATTCAAGATAGAGGCATGAAAAGCTTCGTGGCGGAATTGCAAGAACAATTCTTTGTGATTTAACTCAATATTGATGGCATCTTTTTCACCACCATAAACAACGCCTGGCACACTGCCAGCGCGACGTAGACGGCGGCTCGCACCCGTACCTTTAACGTCACGTTTGACTGCATTAATTTCGATACTCATTTTCTTACTCCTAAAATCGCCAATTTGATGGCGGTACTGCACTAAAATCTGTTTTCCGCGACCAGAAAACAGGGTTAAAACTTAATCCATAAATAAAGAGGAAACAGATTCCTCTTGGCTAATACGTTTAATCGTTTCTGCCAATAGTGGGGCTGCGCTTAATTGGCGAATTTTTTTACAAGCAGCAGAAGCTGCATTCAGCGGAATGGTGTTGGTCACTACCAACTCATCCAGATCTGAATTGAAGATTCGCTCGGCTGCGCTTCCCGATAAAATAGGGTGAGTGGCATAGGCTAATACTTTGATTGCACCTTGTTCTTTAAGCGCTCTAGCTGCTTCACAGAGCGTGTTTGCTGTGTCTACCATGTCATCCATAATGACGCAGGTGCGGCCAGCAACTTCCCCGATAATGTTCATCACTTTGGCGACGTTTGCTTTAGGGCGACGCTTATCAATAATTGCTAAGTCTGAGTTAAGTTGCTTAGCACAGGCCCGTGCGCGTACCACACCACCTACGTCAGGAGAGACGACGACTAGGTTCTCATGGTTATGTTTAAGCAAGTCGTCAATCAAAATAGGTGTTGCGTATATGTTGTCGACGGGGATATCAAAAAAGCCCTGAATTTGGTCTGAGTGTAAATCCATGGTCAGTAAACGATTAACACCTACGCTGGTGAGCATATTGGCAACGACTTTAGCTGTAATTGCCACCCGTGCTGAGCGGGGACGTCTATCTTGACGTGAGTAACCTAAATATGGGATGGCGGCAGTAATGCGACCAGCAGAAGAGCGACGCAGCGCATCTACCATGACCATGACTTCCATCAGGCTGTCATTGGTTGGATAACTGGTGGATTGTAAGACAAATACATCACGGCCGCGCACGTTCTCTAGTAGTTCAAGCATGATTTCGCCATCGGAAAATCTGCCTACATCTGCGCGACCAAGATCAATGCCTAAGTGCGTAGCAACTTCTTGTGCTAGCACTGGGTTGGCATTGCCTGTAAATACCATCATATTGCCGTTACTCAAGGTGAGAACCCTTAACTAAATAAACGATTACGATATTGTATAAAAAATTTAAGCGTGTAAATTAAAAACTTACACGCTTATTATTTCAAATTGTGTAGATTTTTCTACACTCTATTTTTTGGCTGGGGAAGAAGGATTCGAACCTTCGCATGCCGGAATCAAAATCCGGTGCCTTAACCAGCTTGGCGATTCCCCAATTAAACCTAATGAGTTAACTCGTAATGCGGATGATATTTTAATCCTTTTGCAACAAAACCAAACATATCACACGGTTTTTGTTTCAGAATATTTTCCGCTTCTTGTTTTGAACTCACTCCAACAAACACAGATGCACCAGAACCGCTCATTCTGACTTGCCCAAACTGGCTAAGCCATTGCATGGTTGTTGCAACTGCTGGAAATTCTTCACATACTATTTTTTCGAGATCGTTTTTAAAGCAACTGGAATTTGCTGGATTCGAAAAGTCCGCTATTTTCAATGGTTTCGTGTCTCTTGTCAATCTAGAATTGCTAAAAATATACGCGGTTGAGATGTGAACAGGGGGGGTTACTACGACATAATATTGTTCATAAAATGATTTTGGCAGTGTTAAAGGCGTGAGTTCCTCGCCAATTCCTTCAGCCCATGCGCTTTGGCCAAAGATAAAAACGGGAACATCTGCACCCAGCTTAAGCCCGATTTCCATGAGTTGTTGACGATTGAGATTAAGTGCCCATAATTGATTTAGCGCGAGTAGTATTGTCGCGGCATCTGAGCTGCCGCCACCTAACCCTCCGCCCATCGGTATGTTCTTTTCGACTTGTATTTCAACGCCTTGTGTGCAGCCTGTTGCTTGTTGTAATGCGCGTGCCGCACGCACGCATAAATCTTGTTCCGCAGATACGTTATCAAGCTGGCTGATGCGTGTGATGCGGTTGTGGCTTGTAGCGTTTAGTTGAATTTTGTCATAAAAATCAACAAACTGAAAAATACTTTGTAAGGTGTGGTAGCCATCAGTGCGTCGACCAGTGATATGTAAAAATAAATTGATTTTGGCTGGAGCCAGATAAGTAAAAGGTGTATTCATGTTGTGCTATTTTAACGCATGTAGGCGTTAGCGTGTGCTGCGCTTATTTTGTGATGGTGTTAGTGCTTGCTACTCAAGCACGATACGTCCATTGAGTGGTTGAACTGGGCGACTGTTATGATGATGAATGATGGCTTCAAATGCTTTAATTTGTTCTTTAGATGCGGTTAGTGGTGCTTTCATTAATACCCAGCGCACGCCTTCGCTACAAGGTGGTGTTGTGAGTGAACCGCCAAACCGATAATACTGTTGTCGAACTGGCATTAAGTCGTTTGGCGTGAAACGCACTTTTAACGGGATGGCTTGATTGATTTCTTTGGGCATTAATGGCCACAGTTTTTCAAGGGTAAGGTTGGCTTCACCTTCTTTAAACATTACAGCCAATACGGCTAAGTTACCTTTATCATCGGCATGAACAAAATGCGCTTCTAATGGGTAGGCGCTACCATTCACCATGTTTTCACTTGGCGTGTGGAAGTGTACTTGTTTAAGCTGGAACGCTGATTTGTCTAACACCATCATATTGCCAGTATTGAAATTGATTTGTATGGTATGCCCATTATTAATCATTTCTTTTGCAGGAAACTTTTGTATAGTGCGTATAGGTTTGAGCGCCGCGTGTATTGTGCTCTTAATGTCGATAGGCGATTGGTTTGATCCTGTATCGCAGGCTGCATATTCTGGGCTAAGTTTTCCCCAGTTTTCTGGACCTTGCTTACCTTCATAACCCCAGTGTTCTGCGTGGCCAGTACTTTTAGCAGCAGATTTTTTAGCTAGCACAGATGGCGCATGTGCTTCTTCTTTGCTGGGTGGTGCAGGCTCGGTTTTCTCTGCTGTTTTCGCGGGTGCTTCTTTAGCCGATTCTCTAGGTGCTTCTTTGGTCGCTACTTTTGGCTGTTCTGTTGCCGGTGCAGGAGGCTTGTCGGTGGTGGTCGCTGCTGCGGA
>DHYP01000044.1:24128-26127 GCA_002414145.1 Methylophilaceae bacterium UBA5127
CGTGCTATTACTTGGGCTTGTGGCGGGTTTTATGGATTTGCACACGTACTGCATCGCAATTTCTACGTCGGATTCTGGTAGTGGCTCTATGAACTCTGCGCTTTTGACATCTACAGCCGCTGAATAAATAAGTGTTTGATTTGCATATTGAAATACTTGTGTTGTTGCCGATTTTTTAGCGTCACAATCAAAATACCATAAGGCTTTTGTGTTGTTATATTCTTTTTCGTCAACAAATTCCAGATTTTTTTGAGCACGTTTGTACTCAATTTTTACCCAGGTTTTCTTGAGCTGATTTTGCTCAGAAATAGATTGCCGATCAAGCATGAGTCTGGAGACTCCATTCTCGTTGAGTTTGACCCATGTCGCTGCTTCACATGGCGTGACCAATGTGAACAGCAGAATCAACAGTGTGAATACTTTTCCAGACATAAGTTGAATGCAGGGATAACCGTTACCCGCAAGAAGTCATTAATATCTTAATTATGCCAAGTTGTGAGTGTTTTAAACGCTGGAATAATGATGGTTTTAGGACTTACTTTGGTGATTAAAAAACAAGGGCTGTTGCGTCTAGCGACTGAGAGCAATGCATTTTAGGGGGTGGTTTTTACGGAAATTTGCCATTCTTTGATGAGCAGTTTAACGCTGGCCTTGTCATTTTTAAGCGTGATTTTGCTTGGTAGGGCAATACCTTCTTGGTTGGTGTATTCTTCGTAAGTGATTTGCCAGCCCTCTTGTGCGAGCGAGGTGAGCCGTCCACTTTCGTCCCATGAGGAAGCTTCTATCGGAGTAGTGTTGGGTTTTCCAATTGCCCAGTCACTTAAGCCATTGAGAGGTAAGCGCCATCCAAGTGTTTTTTCAGTAAGCGTTTCGGTGTCTTGTGCGCTAATACTACGCATCTCAGCATCTGTTAACACTACAGTTTGTGAGTCTTTGCTGATATTGGCAATTTTGCTGCCAAACGGCGTGTAGATGTCTATATCGTCATGTTGTGGTTGATGATGCCATTCAATGCTACCAGAATAACCTTTGCCATTAGCATTTACGCCTAATCGACCCTTTAACGTATATTCAGTTAAATATGATAGCGTTTCTAAATGTTGAAGTTGTGCGCTTGTATTACTTGATGGCTTAGGAGCAGGCTGGGTGGCGCAACCCGCTAACGTGAGTGTTATCAGCAAGCAGATGATGCTAAAAAGACGGTGGCAGGCTTGCAACAATGGTGCTCGCTTAATCAGGATTTAAACTTTTTGGTTGTCGATAATAAAGTGTCGTTTTCTGGAAAGCTTTTGAGCGCCTGACCCCAGATTTTTTTGGCTTCTTCTTGTTGTCCTTGCTGCCATAACACTTCGCCTAAATGTGCAGCAATTTCAGGGTCTGGCTGCACATCATATGCTTTGCGTAAATAGCTGACAGCATTGGGTAAATCACCCAGTCTGTAATATACCCAGCCAAGGCTGTCTAAAATATAGTGATCATTTGGGGAGAGTTTAAAAGCAGTTTCTATCAGTGTTTTAGCTTCTGTTAGCTTAATGTTTCTGTCGGCAAAAGAGTAACCAAGCGCATTATAAGCAGGTGCAAAATCGGGTCTTATTTTAATCAGCCTATATAACTCTGTTTCCATAATATCGAGTTTATTTACGCGTTCAGCGGTCATTGCGTAATCGTAAATAAGCTCGCTAGCATCAGGAAATGTGTTTACCGCTTTTTGCATAAGGTTAAAAGACTCTTGATCGCGCTTGGCTTGGCTTAGCAAGTTATTTTCGGCTTGAATCACAGCCACTTGTTGTTCTGGTGTAAGATCATCCACGGCATCAAGCATCGTGATAGCAGCATCAACACTTTGATTTTTGGCAATGATATTGGCGGCTGAAATTCTACCGTCTAAATAAAAATTTCCAGATTCAATTTTGTTGTACCACATCATGGCACGCATATTGTTATTTTGTTTTTCTGCTGAACGGCCTAGGTAAAGATATACTTGGTTGGGTTCTTTAAA
>DHYP01000044.1:26145-31200 GCA_002414145.1 Methylophilaceae bacterium UBA5127
TTAAGCGCTTGCTCAAAGTATTGGTCGGCCATTTTAGGGTCATCAGACTCTAAAGAAAGTAGACCAACTACTACGCTGATTTCTGGTTTACCTTTTGCGCTGTAAGCTAATTTAATAAACTCAGGTTTGGCTTCTTGGAATTTTTTTTGGTTCACCAGTACCTTAGCATAGGCCATACGCACATCGTTGGCATTTGGATGTTGTTGCAAAAAGCTTTTGTAGAAAGCGATGGCTTTGTCTGGGGATTCTTTAAATAGGATTTGTCCTTGCATTTGTGCGCTGACTTCCCAACCAGGGCGATATTTGTCAGCAATAGCTAGTTCTGCTTTACTGAGCTCGAGGTTTTCTGCCATGTAGGCTGCCTGCGCAATAGCAAAATGCGCTTCAGGAAATGCAGGGTAAGGTTTTGCTAGCTCCTGAATAAGCGCCAAGACCTCTTTTTTATCTTCCTGTTTAGCCAGTAAGCTGTTTAAGTATAAAAAACCATTAGCACGCGTATCTTCTTTTGCTAGGAGTTTTGCGATTTGCGGTTTTGCCGCTTTGAGGTTGCCACTTGCTACCAGAAGCTGACTCGCCGCTTGTTGCGCTTCAACTGAGCTTGGGTCTAATTCAACCCACAGCGTAGAAGCTTTGAGTGCGAGCGCGCCTTGTTTGGCGTAAGCTGCTGTTTTTGCAGCTCTTTCTGCCAGGCGAGGGTCTCTCGTTTGTTGCGCTAAATCCAGAAACAATTGACCTGCGAGTAAGTATTCACCGCGTTCTCCTGCAATTTCACCCAGTAGGTATTTGTACACGAACTCTGCGTTAGCTTCAGTAATTTTTGGTTTGATTGAGGAATTGCTCTCAGCAAAGCTTAGGTTTGCATTGGTAGCGAGCAATAGGGTGAGTAGTAGTTTGTTAAATTTAAGCATGAACGGCTTCCAGCGAATATGGCGATATGATGTTTAGTCCGTGACAGTTCAATCAAGTTCATCCATAATTAAGGGTTGAGCGATAATATATATTTAATTGTAACGAATGGCTATTACTTTTTGCAGGAAACTTTTTATGAAGTTTTCTCTCATAAAAGCTTGGTTTTTTAGGATGATCTTAGAAAAAGACACATAAAATTTATGGACAATCTAACAGTAGAAGCAATTGAGTTAACACGACTGTATGGTGGTAGAGCGGCGGTAAGTGATGTTAGCTTTCAACTGACAAAGGGGCAAGTGCTGGGGTTTTTGGGTCCTAATGGCGCTGGTAAATCAACTACCATGAAGATGTTAACGGGCAATTTAGCGCCTAGTGCAGGTAGCGTTAAAATCTGTGGTATTGATATGATGGAAAATCCTAAGGAGGCTAAAGCATTAATAGGGTACCTGCCTGAGATGCGTCCTCTGTACAAAGAGTTTACGGTAGATGAATACCTCACAATCGCTGCTCGTTTACACAAGGTAAGCAGCAAAAATATTAAAAAAGCAGTAGAAAATGCAAAAGAGCGTTGTGGTTTAACGCACATGAGTAAACGCCTGATAGAGAATCTATCTAACGGTTACCAACAGCGCGTAGGCATTGCGCAAGCCATTATTCATAGTCCAATGGTGGTGATTCTAGACGAGCCTACGGTGGGGCTGGACCCAATTCAAATACGAGATATTCGTGCCTTGATTAAAGAGATTGGGCAGGAGCACAGCGTGATTGTGTCTACTCACATTCTGCCTGAGGTAGAAATGGTATGTGATCATGTACAAATTATTGATAAAGGTAAATTGGTTTTTAACGGTGGCATTGACGTGTTAAAACGTCAGCGTATAGGAAATAAGCTTCTGATTGGTTTCAAAAATAAGCCAACTGCACAAGACTTACTAGCCATTGATGGGGTGGCAGAAGTTGAGTCTGTCGATGACATGATTAGGGTACGTTTTATAGAAGACGCAAATCCTAATGCGTCCATTGTAGAAGCTTCAGTTAAAAATGGTTGGGGTTTGTATCAGATTGCGCCAGACCAAACCAGTTTAGAAGATGTGTTTGTGCAGTTGACTTATCACGAAGCTGAAGCTGTTTAAAAAGGAATAATAATGATTTTTAATATTGCGCGAAAAGAACTCAAAAGCATGTTCGCATCGCCTATGGGGTGGATTATTTTAGCTTTATTGATGTTTGCATTTGGCACCTATTACCTTAATGGGGTGAACAATTATTTTGAGGTGATGTCGGGTGCGATCCGCCCAGCAGAACGCACTGGAGTGACACAGTTTGTAGGGCAAACAGTCTATGGAGTAGCTTCATTTATTATGTTGTTTGCAGTACCACTGTTGTCCATGCGTTTGATCTCAGAGGAGCGTCGTAGTCAGACCATGCCATTCTTGTTTAGTGCGCCATTGTCTATTATTGAAATTGTGATAGGTAAGTTTTTAGGATTAGTGGTTTTTCTAGGCATTTTGATTGTCTACATCGCGTTAATGCTGTCTACATTAAATATTTGGTCGGACATTGATTTTGGTTACATCATCGCAAATTCTACAGGTTTGTTTTTATTGCTGGCGAGTTTCTCAGCACTTGGCTTATATTTTTCTAGCTTGACTTCTCAACCTATCGTGGCTGGCATTTTAAGCTTCATCGCTTTATTTGTATTAATGATTTTAGATCGCTTCTTTGCAGGCGACCCGACCAGCACCATGGCGCAACTGTCATTGATGAAACATTTTCAATCCTTTGCTGGTGGGTTAATCGATACCGCAGATATTGCCTATTTCATATTGTTTATTATCACATTTTTAACATTAACCATTCGTCGCTTAGATGCAGACCGTTTAAGAGGCTAATTGGATTCAATCTATGAAAATTAATCGTAATTTAAGACTGCAATTGTTATTACAAAACTGGCTTTTTGTCGTGATCTTTTTAGTTCTAGTTGTGATGTTAGGCTATTTAGCAACTTTATATCGTTCCGCTGTTGATATTACACAGGCAAATCGCAACTTGTTAACGCAAGGTAGCATCAATGTGCTCAATCAGATGAAAGGGCCAATACATGTAACGGTATATGCGACCAATGATGACGCCAACAACGGTGATACTTTCCGCAAAGGCGTGGTGGATTTTGTGGCGCGTTATCAACGTGCTAAAAAAGATACATTCTTAAAGTTTATTAACCCATCAGAAGAGCCGAAATTAGCGCAAGATGCTGGCGTTAAAGTGGATGGTGAAATTGTCGTGGAGTATAACAAGCGCACCGAGCATATTAACCCACCAGTTGCAGAGCAAGAAATGACTAACTTATTGGTGCGTTTGTCACGTACCAATAATCAGCCAGTGATGTATCTGGATGGTCACGGTGAGCGCAATTTGTTAGGCGTTAAAAACTTTGACATCGGTGAGTTTGGTAAGCAACTAGAAAAGAAAGGCTTCAAATTTGCGAACCCCGACTTAACCATTGCACAAGGCGTACCTAGTAATGGTGCTATGTTGGTGATTGCGAGTCCACAAGTCGATGTGAGCGAGGTGGAAGCTAAAAAGATCAAAGCCTATATTGAAGCGGGTGGTAACGTGCTTTGGTCGTTAGACGATAATAACGTGCGGGGCTTAAAAGAGGTTGCAGATTATTTAGGCCTTTCCATTTCACCTGGGATTGTTGTAGATAAGTCAGCCAGCCAATATGGAGCTGATCCCAAAGTTGCATTTGCCAGCAATTATGGTGACCACGCCATTACTAAGAACTTTATGTTGCGTACGTTGTTTCCAGAGGCGCACGAAATAGATGCAAAAGCTTCATTTGAGTTAGGGTGGAAAGTTGCACGTTTAGTCGATGTAGCCCCAAATGGCTGGTTAGAATCTGACGTGATCCCACATGATGCCAAAAACTTGAAAGTCAGCTACGATAAATCGAAGGACAAAGCGGGCCCAATCAATATCGGCGTAGCTTTAGAACGTGAATATGGAAAAAAAGGTCAGCGTATTGTGGTGATGGGGAATGCTAACTTTTTATCCAATACTTTTATTACTAATGGCGGTAACCTCGACTTAGGTATCAATATCATTAACTGGTTAGCGGGTGATGATAAACTCATTACCATTCAACCAATGCCACTTAAGGATATTAATGTGACTATCCCTTCAGACGATAAAGGTCGCTTGGTGGCTTGGATGGTATTTCATGGATTTCAGTACTTTATTCCGCTAGGATTTTTTGTGACGGGATTCTACCTATGGTGGAAACGTAGAAAAGCATAGTCTTTAGTTAAGGTTTTAATGGCATGAAAAAAAGATGGTTGTTGAATTTGGCTTTGCTCGCATTGGTGGTGGGGATTTCGCTGTTTCTGCATTTGCGTCCGCAAGATGGGCAGAAAAAAGCAGATGAGTATGAAATTTCTCAGCTAAAAATGGGAGATTTTAAGTCTGTGAAAATAGAATTCTCCGCTAAAGCGCCCGTTAGTTTTGAAAAGACAGATGGCTTATGGCGCATGACAGCTCCGTATCAATCACGCGCAGATCAAATGTCCGTGCAGCGCATTATGTCTATTATTGCGGCTAAGACAAAAGTGAAATTGCCAACAGCAGAGTTAGCTAAATACGGGTTAGACACGCCAAGTGTCAGGCTTAGATTAACAGACAGTACAGCAACACATGAGTTTGTGTTTGGTACTTATAATCCAGTCACAGAAGAGCAGTATGTGCAATACAACGATGCTGTGTATTTGATTGCAACCAGTTACTCTGAAGCGGCGTCAACGCAAGCCATTGAATTGGTAGATAAACGTCCGCTAGCACCTGCTGAAGCCAAGCAAATCATCGGGTTTGATTTATCCAGACTGGAACAGTTTTTGGAGATTCGTTTGAATGTTGATCTTGATAAAGCGGGGAAATGGATTGCGAACACGCCTAAAGCTAAACCTACGCAGAATGAGATGAATGAATGGGTAGATTTTAGCTGGAAGCAAGGGCAGGCGACGGCAGTAGAGTTTTATACACCAGACCATCACGAAACTTTACCCAATTTTGATGTAAAACTTAAAGATGGAAAAAAAGTACATTTTGTGAAGATGCAAGAGTCTCCAGAGTATCTGTTAGCACGTCCTG
>DHYP01000044.1:31228-34204 GCA_002414145.1 Methylophilaceae bacterium UBA5127
TATTTACCATTTCCCCAATGACGTTGGGTTCACCATGGTAAACCCGCCACTCAATTTGAAATAGACGATGCCAGAACTGCCTGAGGTGGAGACCACGCGCATTGGCCTCATGCCAGTGTTAGGACAGGTAGTTCGTCAGGTAAGTGTGCGCAATTCAGCCATGCGCTGGCCAATCCCTGCGCACATTACACATACTTTGCAGGGTAAACAACTGACTGCGCTCGCACGCCGTGCTAAGTATATTCTCGCCACATTTTCTGATGCCAATCACACTGGTACACTCATAATGCATTTGGGTATGTCTGGCAGACTCATCTTGTTGGATGCGGCTGTTCAGGCAGGAAAGCACGATCATTTTGATATACAGTTTGATGATGGCAGATTGGTTCGTTTGCGTGATCCCAGACGCTTTGGTGCAGTGTTGTGGACTGAGGGTGATCCACGACAGCATGCACTGCTTGCTCATTTGGGCCCAGAGCCTCTAGAAGCTCACTTTAGCGCAGCATACCTGCATCAGCAGATGCGTACACGTACTGCTGCTATTAAAACGACCATCATGGATGCCCACCTAGTCGTTGGGGTAGGCAATATTTACGCTTCAGAATCGTTGTTTCGCGCAGGTATTCATCCGCAAAAGCATGCCAATCAACTTACGCTTAAGCAATGTGAGCGGTTAGTGGAAGAGATCAAAGCCACATTGCAAGATGCGCTTAACGCAGGCGGTAGTAGTTTGCGGGATTTTTTTGGCACAGACGGTAGCCCTGGCTATTTCCAACAAAGTTATTTTGTAAATGGTAGAACAGGTGAGCCTTGCCGCATCTGTAATAAGCCAATACTCAACATAAAACAAGGACAGCGCTCGACATTTTTCTGCCCACAATGTCAGCAAAAATAATGGCAATTCTTAAGTTTAGGGTTAAGCTTAAACCTCGTTCAATAGTGAGGTTCTAACACTTGCACTTTTGTTAGAGGCAATTTTATTATTTTTGTGGTTAGTGCGGCTTGCGTACACTTTCACATTATTCCGACCAGAGCCTTTGGCTCTGTACATCGCTTCATCGGCATTATTTAGCATGTCATCCATAGAGTCGCCAATATCACTCACACCAAAGCTAGCGGTAATCAATATTTCCTTATTGCCTTGAATAATCACAGGTGTTTTTTCGATGACATGACGCATTTTTTCGGCGGTAAATGCTGCTTCTTCATCTACGGTATTGGGCAAGAGAATTGCAAACTCTTCCCCGCCAAATCGGCAAGAAATGTCTGATCCACGTAAGTGACGTTGCAGTAGATTGGCAACATGCTGTAACGTCATGTCACCTGCTGCGTGACCATGAATGTCGTTGATTTTTTTGAAGAAATCAACATCAAACATGATGACGCTAATCGGTAACGATTCACTTCTGCAATAAGCAAGTAAAGCGCTTGCTTTATCAAAAAAAGACCTGCGATTGTTCAGTCCAGTCAGTGAATCTGTATTGGCGATCAGCTCTGCATCTTGTTTCGCTTTTGCTAAATCATAGGCTAGCTCGAGTTTGTTATCTAGAGATTTGGCTAGTACCAAGCATCTGGTAATGCACGTCACAAATAAAAATGAGGCTGCGATACCCACCCAAAACAGCTCAAAATTAGCATGGGTAAGCAATAAAGTAATCATGGGCAGTAAGCAGATGGAGATGGCACCAATCTGCACATAACGTAAACCGTTGTACCAAGAGCTTGCGCTGCAGGCAATGCCGATAGCAAAAATGGTGACCATTAAAATGGGAATAGAGTTGACGGTTTCTGTGCCGGCGATCAACGGCAAGCCTAATCCCCAAATAATAAACACCATAAACAACGTAATGGTGTAGGGCTTTTCCCATTTGAGTACAGCATCATTCACAGGTTTTCGGAATTTAAAGGCTAACAGCAGACTGACGCGACCAACTGCAAAAGCCAACGTCAAGCTTGCCCAAATCAGTAAGTGATCCCGATTCACTTCGTACCAGAGTGCGATAGTTAACAGAATCGCAGAAACGCCATTTAAAATGCTTGGCGCTATACTTTGCATATATAGTAAGCGAATTTTTTCAATCTTTATCTGCTTGGCTTTGGGTTCCATAAAATTCAGATTATGTCTAGGACGTCGAATTCTAGCATCGAAAGACCAATTGAACAGACTTTATTCAGAGGTTTTAGTTTAGGCAAAGTCAGATTGGCCTTATGTATGCTTATGATAGATTTTTCTTAGTGCTGGTGCGGTCTTGCAGCGTGCTCATGCAAATAACTTGGTTTTTCATGCGGTACATCACTTCTAATTTTTTGAGGGAGTAATGAGCCTAAAAGCATGCCGATCATGCTGGCAATGAGCCCAGCAAATTGTGCTGGAATAAAGGGGTCTTCTGGGCCCGCAATCAAGATGGCTAACCAAGTACTCAAACCCATAAAAATAGCCATTAATGCGCCTTGGTTGGTCGCACGCTTCCAGTATACGCCGCATGCCAGTGGCACAAATGCCATCACTAAAGTAATTTGGTATGCGTTTTCTACCATTTTAAAAATGCTAAGTTTCGAGTTGATGGCATAGAGTGTGACCAATACAGTAAAAACCAGCGTCACAATCCGCATCCATTTTAGCAACTGGCGGTCTGTCATGTGTGGCATCATTGGTTTTAAAATATTCTCGGTAAAGGTCACAGAAGGTGCAAGCAGTGTTGCTGAGGCGCAGCTTTTAATGGCAGAAAGCAATGCACCAAAAAACATTACCTGAGCAAACAGCGGTGCATGTTTAAGTACAAGCGTAGGTAAGATAAGCTGTGGGTCTACATCAATTAAGCTGGCCACCATTTTGGGGTCAATTAAAGTAGCAGAGTAAGCTAAAAACATCGGAACAAAAGCGAATATAAAGTATAAGCTACCGCCTAACACTGAACCCCATACTGCAATTTTAATCGTTTTAGAGGATTGTACACGCTGGAACACATCTTGTTT
>DHYP01000044.1:34218-39471 GCA_002414145.1 Methylophilaceae bacterium UBA5127
CATGGAGCCAAACATCATGGTGACCCATGCTGCAGCAAAGGCAATGATTTCTTTTAAGTCTGCCGCAGGCCAAAAAGAAAACTTACCTGCATCACTCGCGTGTTGAATGACTCTGCTTACCCCGCCCGCCATGCCACTAACTTCGTTACCTATAATGAGCATACCGATACAAATAATCACCATTTGAAGCAAGTCAGTAATTGCGACAGCCCACATGCCGCCAAATATCGTGTAGATTAAAATCGTGCCTGCTCCGATTGTCATGCCCATGAGTTTGCTGATTTCTCCTGCGGAAACCACATTAAATACCAGACCGAGTGCTGTGATTTGTGCGCCTACCCAACCTAGGTAGGAAATCACAATGGCTATAGTGGTGAGCACTTCTACTTTGCGTCCAAAGCGTTGTTTATAGAAATCACCGATGGTGAGTAGGTTCATCCGATACAAGGGTGCAGCAAAAAATAATCCGACAAGAATCAAGCACATAGATGCGCCCACTGGGTCTGCTACTACGCCATGTAAACCCTCTTGTAAAAAGGTGGCGGGGATGCCTAATACGGTTTCTGAGCCAAACCATGTGGCAAAAACTGTCGCGGTCACCATATAAAATGGTAAATGGCGACCTGCTATCGCAAAGTCTTTAGTGTTATGGACGCGGCTGGCTGCCCATAGGCCAATGCCCACAGAAACCACCCAATAAGCTATTACAAACCAAAAAAGCACGCTGATTTCCTCTTATAAATATAGTGTGGTTATTCGACTCTCGTCCAAATTTGAGAGCGACCTAATAATGAAATGCCAATAAAGCCTCTGACTTCTAGCTGTTGTCCAGTATCACTCAGCTTCATTTTGCAACGGTATATTTTGCCATTTTCAGGATCCAGTATTTCTCCACCTTCATACAGAGAGCCGTTTTGTTTGAGGCCTTTGGCGACAGTCATGCCAATGATTTTCTTGCCTTTACGCTCGTCGGTACATTTATCGCAGACAGACTCACCCGTATCAGTCTCTCTCAAGCCTTTCTCCACCACAGCCACATACTCACCTTGGTTTTCTGAAATGCGGATCAATGAGCGTGGTTTGCCTGTTTTATCGTCTATGGTTTTCCATAAGCCAGTCGCGGTGAGCTGTTCAGCATAGACTGCTTGGCAGGTAATGATAAAAGCAAAAATAATCACAGATTTGAGTAAGTGTACGGTCATCAGTATTGTCTCAACGATCTAACAGGAATTATTTCAGTAAGATTATGATTAAACTCACTAATTGTAGCAATACTAAAATGAAGATAGCGAGCATCGTCCACTTTTGCCATCGAGATTGACGGTGTTGCTCAGCAATCAAGTTGGCAATATTGGTTTGCACTGGCAAGCTTTGTTGTGTTTGTATTTGTTGCGTTAAAAATTGATGCCATAAGCGTGGCATATGCGGTGCATTTTTAAGGATAAATGGCAATTCATGCTTGAGGCTTTTGGCAATGCTACGCCAGCCGACTTGCTCGCTCATCCAGTGTTTTAAGAATGGTTTAGCCGTTTGCCATAAGTCAATATTAGGATCCAAATCACGCCCTAAGCCTTCAATGTTCAGTAAAGTTTTTTGTAACATGACCAGTTGCGGTTGTATATTGACGCCAAAACGACGTGACATTTGAAACAGGCTAAGTAAGGTGCGACCAAAGGAGATTTCCTTGAGCGGTTTCTTAAAGATAGGCTCACAAATTGCGCGAATAGCAGTTTCGAGCTCTTCTATATTGGTGTCAGGAGGTACCCAGCCAGACTCGACATGCGCTACCGCCACATCTCGGTAATCGCGATTAAAAAAGGCGAGAAAATTGCGGGCTAGATAGTATTTATCATTTTCGGTGAGGCTGCCCATGATGCCAAAATCAAGAGCAATATACTTGCCTTTGTCTGATCCTTCATCCATTACTTGAATATTGCCTGGATGCATATCCGCATGAAAAAAGCCATCTCTGAACACTTGAGTAAAAAAGATTTCCACGCCGTCATGGGCAAGCTGAGTGATGTCTATGCCTTTGTTGCGTAAGGTATCAATCTGGCTGACCGGGGTGCCATGCATGCGTTGCATGGTCATGACTTCTTTGCGACAAAAATCCCAATACACTTCTGGTATAAGCAGGCGTCTATCGCTGAAGTTACGTGCAAGTTGACTACAATTGGCGGCTTCTAACGTTAAATCCAATTCGTGTTGGGTATGCCGTGCAAACTCATCCACAATTTCCAGAGGTTTTAAACGCTTGCCTTCGCTGGATAGTGTCTGTAACAACCATGCAAGACTCTTGATCAGTGCTAAATCTTGTTGGATAATCTTGCTAATATCTGGTCTAAGCACTTTGACCGCTACCTCTTGGCCGTTAAGGAGTACGGCAAAGTGGACTTGCGCGACAGAGGCACTCGCTACAGGGGTTGGCTCTATGTGATGATAAATCTGATTGAGTGGCAAGCCAAAAGCAGCTTCGATGCTTTTTTGTACTTCCTCAAATGTAAACGGGGGCACTTGATCTTGGAGTTTTGCCAATTCATCGGCGACATCTGGGGGGAGTAAATCGCGGCGTGTAGATAACACTTGACCAAACTTGACAAAAATAGGCCCGAGTTTTTCTAGCGCAAGACGCAAACGCTCTCCACGCGGAGCAGTGGTTTTGCGCCAGAAGAGAAGAGTGTTAATCAGTGTGTGTAGTGGTTTAAGAGAACCATGTATAGCAAAAAACTCATCCAGTCTGAACCAAACAAGCACATAAAAAATGTAAAACAGACGTAGGTAATGCATGCGGGTGAGTTAACTTTCTTCTATAGAGGTGTCTTTTTGACGTATCAGTTTTTCTAGACGTTTTTCCAAGCGGTCAACGTCATCTCTTAGGGTATCAACCTCTTGATTAAATTGGTTTATATGGCGTTTTTTGGCAAGAATTCTTTTTTCCTCTAGCCAGTATTCGGAGAGCATTTCAGCCGCATTGATACTTTGTTTTTTGAGTTCTGCTAAGCTTTTTTTTGTCAATTCACTCATCTTATATGCAGCTACATCACCTACTACTGTGCTGAGGTCTTCTTCAATATCCCAGCGCATAAGCTGTAATACTTTACTAACTTCAGTTGCAAAATGCGTGTCGCCATCGATTTTAATATATGTTTTAGCTGCTTCATCTTTTGTTAATAAACGTATGGCTAGACTAGGTTGAATGTGGACAATGGCATCAGCTTCGGCGGTTTCTCCAGCAATGCATAAGCTACCGTCTTCAAGAATTTGTACATGGGCTTGAATGACACTGAAATCAAATTGTATGGTTTTTCCAGCAAATGGCACTAAATGTGGTCTTGCCCACTGATTTTGGTTGGTAATGTGTTGTAAAAAGCGTGTGACAAGCGGTTTAAACATTTAGAGCTTGTATCCTTTATGTAACGCAACTACGCCTGCTGAGAGGTTGTAATAATCCACTTTGTCCAAGCCAGCGTCTAACATCATTTGTTTTAATGTTTCTTGATCCGGATGCATGCGTATACTTTCCGCTAGGTATTGGTAGCTATCCGCATCCTTGGCGATGAATTTTCCAAGTAGCGGTAGCAATTTGAAGGAGTAGGCATCATAAGCTTTTTCGAGCGGTTGCCAAACTTTAGAAAACTCTAATACTAACAAGCGCCCGCCGACTTTAAGTACGCGCTGCATTTCTTGAAGCGCGATGTCTTTATGTGTCATATTCCGCAGACCAAAGGCTACGATGACGCAATCAAACTGCTGATCGGCAAATGGGAGTTGTTCTGCGTTACATTGTGTTGCTGGCACAGCTAAGCCTGCATCTATCATGCGGTCACGTCCTACGGAGAGCATGGAAGCGTTAATATCAGTGAGCACTACTTGCCCGCTCGCGCCTACTTTTTTAGCAAAAAGTTTGGATAAATCACCGCTGCCACCTGCAATATCAAGCACCTTGTCACCAGCTTTAACACCGCTTGTATCTACAGCAAAGCGTTTCCATAAACGGTGCATCCCCGCAGACATGACGTCATTCATCACATCATATTTTTGTGCTACAGAATGAAATACTTCACCTACTTTTTTTTGTTTTTCGTGCTCAGCAACTGTTTTAAAGCCAAAATGGGTAGTGTTTTCTGTATTATTTTGCATGTTGTGCATCCTTGCGTTGGTGTCCTGCCGCTTCTAGTTTGCCGATGTACTCCAGCCATAGCGCTTCGTAGTGCTCTGCCAAATAGTATAAATAATCCCAAGAGTATAAGCCTGTATCATGACCATCACTAAATACTAGCTTGACCGCATAATTGCCTACAGGTTCTATGGCAGTAATATTGACCGCTTCTTTGCCAATTTGTAAGACTTCTTGACCAATCCCGTGACCTTTGACTTCTGCTGAAGGTGAGTACACGCGCAGGAATTCACAAGAAAGCATACATTCAGTGTTGTTATCAAAATGAATTTCAAGAAGCCTAGATGCTTGATGTAGTCTGATATCGACTGGGCGAGGTGTTTGTGGGCTGAGTCCGCTCATGGTAATCGTTAATTAATACAAAATGCGATAGGGTGAAATGATAACAGAACATGCGGTTTAAGCCATTTAGAATCCATTTTTATTGAAAAAACAACGAATCGCAACCGTTTGTAGTAAAAAATGAACCTTTTATCTGATAATTATTTGAAAAATCCATCTTAGCCTACTGATTTATTTGATAAAAATTTATTTCATGTTAGAGTGATATTGTAAAAAAGTGTGAATTGGAATTCATATGGCAGAAAATAGATTGGCGCATCAGTTTGCGGCCTATTCTGAGTGGAGACAATCCCTCATGGATTGCATTAGTGATTACCGTAACTGGTTAAACGAGCATGAGCTGAATGATTCTCAAACAGAGGTGCGCATCACGCAATTGCTTGAGCGCTTACGTGAAGATAAATTGAATGTCGCGTTTGTGGCAGAATTTTCACGTGGTAAATCTGAGCTGATTAACGCAATATTTTTTGCGGATTACGGTCAGCGGCTGCTCCCTTCAAGTGCTGGTCGTACCACAATGTGTCCTACCGAGTTGCTATACGATTCATCCAAACCAACTTCCCTGCAGTTATTACCAATCGACACACGAACTACGGATGTCTCTACTTCAGAGTATAAGCGCTATCCAGAAGAGTGGACTGTGATTGAGTTTGATGTGAACTCCAATGACAGCATGGTCAATGCCTTCAAACAAGTGAGTAGTACCAAACGGGTCAGCGCAGAAGAGGCTGAAA
>DHYP01000044.1:39494-40676 GCA_002414145.1 Methylophilaceae bacterium UBA5127
GATCCCAATAACAGTGATGACGCAATGAGTCTGAACAAAGATGGCACCGTGGATGTGCCATGTTGGCGTTTTGCGATGATTAACTTTCCGCACCCGCTGTTAGAGCAAGGTTTAGTGATTTTAGATACCCCAGGCTTAAATGCGATTGGTACTGAGCCAGAATTAACCCTCAATATGCTACCAAATGCGCATGCGGTATTGTTTATTTTGGGCGCAGATACGGGTGTGACCAAGTCTGAGATAGATGTATGGCGTCAATATATCAGTGGTACACGCTGGAAACAAAAAGGCCGCATGGCTGTGTTGAATAAGATTGATGGTTTGTGGGACGAACTTAAAGATGACGTAGAAATTGAAAAAGAACTACTCAAACAAGTAAAGGTTAGTGCAGAGCTTTTAGGTTTGGAAACCAATCAGATATTCCCAACCTCTGCACAAAAGGGTTTGTTAGCTAAAGTCAATGGTGATGATGCGCTATTAGAGCAGAGTCGCCTACCCATTTTAGAAAAAGCGTTGTCAGATGAACTAATTCCCGCTAAAAAAGATATTGTGCGCGATAACACCAAGCATGAAATTGAAGATTTGATAGCAAATACAAATCTGATTTTAGAGTCACGTATCAGTGGAGTGATAGAGCAGCTTGAAGAGTTACGTGGTTTGCGTGGTAAGAACGAAGATGTCGTTGAGCACATGATGCAAAAAGTGAAAGTAGACAAAGAGAATTTTGAGAAAGGTCTACAACGTTTTCAAGCGCTACGCAGTGTATTCTCTCAGCAAACGATCAAACTATTTAGCTTGCTGGGCATGGAAGGTTTAAAAACTAAAGTACACGATACACGCGAGAAAATGGTGAAAGCGAGTTTTACTAAAACCATTCGCGATGCAATGGATGATTTTTTCACGGATTTAAAAGGCCGCCTAGTAGACTCTGATGCGCAAATTCAAGACATCAAAAAAATGATGGACGTGATGTATGATAAGTTTGCTAAAGAGCATGGTCTGCGTAAGTCTGACCCACCTGCGTTCTCTACGCTTCGTTATCAAAAGGAGTTGGTAAAATACGAGCGTGCATACAAGGAGCAGTTTAATACAGCCCTCAATATGATCGCTAATGAACAAATGACGCTAACAAGCAAGTTTTTTGAAACATTGGCAAGCCGTGTAATTCATGTATATGAAGTC
>DHYP01000044.1:40747-40993 GCA_002414145.1 Methylophilaceae bacterium UBA5127
AAGTGCGCGAACATCAAATCCAATTGCGTCGTCGTTTAGAAAGTATTAAGCGTATTTATCAAGCCACTGATACGTTAGAGGATCGTATTGCTGAGCTGGAAAATGTTGAAAAAGCAATTCGTGCGCAAACGATGGATTTAAAAGTCTTGCGTCAACATATAGGCAATGCACTGGATTTTGATAACGAACAGCTTGAAAGTAAAGTTGCTTAGCAAGTCAAAATGTTAAAACGACTCAAATGTTAAT
>DHYP01000044.1:41012-41996 GCA_002414145.1 Methylophilaceae bacterium UBA5127
AAAAAGCCGCAAAAAGCGGCTTTTTTGTTCTAGCTAATCTAAATGCGTGTTAACCAGCCATTGTTTCTGTCATCACAGCTTTAATTTTTTGCATGGCTTTTTGCTCAATTTGCCTGATGCGCTCCGCAGATACATTAAATTCTGCCGCTAAATCGTGCAAGGTTGCGTTGGCATTTTCATTAAGCCAGCGTGCCTCTAGTACACGTCTACTGCGTTCATCCAAACTCATGAGTGCTTTACTTAATCCAGTCGATTGGAGCTGCTCATTTTGCATGTTTTCTAGGAATTGCGCAGGTTCTGGGCTTTCATCTTCTAGATAGGCAATCGGACTGAATGACTCTTCGCCATCATCGTCAATATGGGCATCAAGAGAAACTTCTTGGCCATTTAGGCGATATTCCATTTCCATCACTTCTTCAGGTTTTACCTTGAGCTCTTTGGCAATGTTTTGAATTTCCTCTGGGTTTAAAGTATCAAAGCCCTTTTTCATACCGCGCAAATTAAAGAACAGTTTGCGTTGCGCTTTAGTGGTTGCGGTTTTAACTAAACGCCAATTGCGTACAATAAATTCATTCATTTCCGCTTTAATCCAATGCATGGCAAAGGAGACTAAGCGAACACCACGGTCAGGATCAAAGCGTTTTACGGCTTTCATCAAACCAATGTTGCCTTCTTGGATGAGATCGGATTGCTGTAAACCATACCCAGCGTAACCTCGTGCAATGCTCGCAACTAAACGTAAATGCGATACAATTAATGCACGTGCAGCTTCTAAATCTCCATCCTTTTTAAGGCGCGTAGCATATTCATACTCTTCTTCGGCTGAGAGTACAGGAAATTGCTTGATTGTTCTTAGATACTGATCTAGGCTATCAAGCGAAGAAACTGAAGGTAATGTTAAAGCGTTTATAATAAACTCCTTTTCAAATTTGATTCCATTTTAGCACTCTGTGTTAGAGAGTGCTAGTCCAAAAAAGTTCTATT
>DHYP01000044.1:42007-42904 GCA_002414145.1 Methylophilaceae bacterium UBA5127
TATGGCGATAAGAAAAAATTTCTTTTGCTAGAAAAGTAAGGGAAACCAACCTTTAATTGAATCAATATTTAGTTTTGGTTTTTAATGTGATTGCAAGATAAGCGGCCAGCCAGCCGATACTGGCGGAGATCGCTAGCATGCCTAAGAAAGTCGTAAAAGCATTAAAGTGTAAAGAGAAGCTGGATTGGTAAGCTTGTGCAAATTTGGTGACATTGAGGTTAAATAAATAGGTCACTAACCATAGCGTGAAACAAGCAATTAGTCCGCCCACTAAGCCAAATGAAGTGCCTAAATACAAGAAAGGGCGGCGGATAAAGCTTTTGGTGGCACCAATAAGTTCGCTCACTTCAATTTCATCTTTGTGCGTTAAAATTTGCATACGTATGGTATTGCTAATGACTGCAATCAAGGCAAAGCACAGTAGCCCGCCAAATATCCAAATGGCTTGAGAGCCAATCCTGAGCAGGCTTTGTAATCGGTTCATCCACTCGCTATCTACAATGACATCTTCTACGCTGTTTAATGCTAATAAGCTTTCCTGCAATTGTTGAAGGTCTTGTTTTGCGATTGAAATTGGCTCAATAAAAAACGCATCTGGAAGCGGATTGTGATCTAATGAAGCAATGAGGTCATTGTTTTTAGTGCTGGCAATCAGCTGCTTTAATGCATTCTCTTTAGACACAAAGGTAAAGTGTTTGATGTTGCGGTTATTCGCTAACTCTTGCTGGATATTCTGGATGCTAGATTCATCCGCCGTTTTATTTAAAAACAGGCTGATTTGTGAGTCTTTTTTGACATCAGTGACAAGACTATTGAGATTGTCGACAATGACATAGATTAAACTGGGGATTGTTAAGGTGACGCCAATCACAGCACAAATCATTAAAGTACCTAGCT
>DHYP01000044.1:42916-46650 GCA_002414145.1 Methylophilaceae bacterium UBA5127
GTTTTTTTAGGCGGCCAAGCACTAACGATAGTGCCTGAGCGTGCTGGTTCAGCCAATGCTTCATGTGCTCGCTCCATTTTTCAGTAGCCTTCCCTGACTTAAGTGCAATATCTGGTCGGGTTGAAAGGGCGCGTTAGAGGTATCGTGCATGGCAACAATGACGGTCACGCCCACCTGATGAAATGCTTTAAATAAACCCAAAATGTCGTGAGCATAGGTGCTGTCCAAGTTACCTGTAGGCTCATCAGCAATAAGGATAGAGGGACGGCTGACCACCGCACGTGCTATCGCTAATCTCTGCTGCTCACCACCAGAGAGTGTGATGGGCATCATTTTTTCTTTATTAAGCAATCCCACCTTATCTAAGGCCGCGCGTACGCGCTTGGCAGCTTCTTCACCAGTGATGCCATTGATGCTAAGTGGCAGTAGTACGTTTTGGAAGCAGTTTCTGTCATACAGTAATTTATGATCTTGAAATATCAGCCCAAATTTTCTACGCAAAAATGGGATGGCGGCATTACGGATCTGACTGACATTTTGATTGTTGATCAGTACGGTGCCATGCGTTGGGCGTTCGATTGCGGCAATCAGCTTGAGCAGAGTACTTTTACCAGCACCAGAGCGACCTGTGACAAAGACCATTTCGCCTTCATTTATGGCAAAGTTTACGCCTTGCAAAATGTCGTCGCTTTTAGGATAGCGCTTAGTGACTTGGTCAAATGTAATCATGCTGTCCATTATAACCAAGATTATTCGTCAAATAACGCATCCACAAACTCTTGTGCGCTAAATGGACGCAAATCATCAATGGACTCACCAATACCAATATAACGTACAGGAATTGGACGTGCCTCTGCAATTGCAGCAATGACACCACCTTTGGCGCTACCGTCTAGCTTGCTTAATACCAACCCAGTGATGCCAAGCGCATCATCAAAAGCTTTGACTTGACTAACAGCATTTTGCCCAGTATTGGCATCAATGACTAACAATATTTCATGTGGTGCACTCGCATACGCTTTGTGAATCACGCGTTGGACTTTTTTAATTTCGTCCATTAAATGCATTTGTGTGGGGAGTCTTCCAGCAGTATCGGCGATGACAATGTCGATTTTTTTGGCAATGGCGGAATTGACTGCATCATAAATGACAGCCGCTGGGTCACCGCCCTCGCTGGCAACCACATGCACATTGTTACGCTCACCCCAAACCTGCAATTGTTCTCTTGCGGCAGCTCTAAATGTATCACCAGCGGCAATAAGAACACTGTTGCCATCTGCTTGAAAACGTTTGGCGAGTTTACCAATGGTAGTAGTTTTACCTGCACCATTTACCCCTGCCAGCATAATAATGAATGGGCTGTGGCTATGTGTGTTAAGTGGTATTTGTAATGGGGATAATATGTCTAACAGTTCGGATTTAAGTGCACTCTTAAGTGCAGAAGTATCTTCCAACTGCTCTCGTTTGACACGTTTTTTAAGATTGTCCAGCAGTTTTTGTGTAGCAGAAACACCAATATCAGAAGTGAGTAGAATGGTTTCGAGTTCTTCGTAGGTTTCATCATCAATTTTTCCGCCGCCGAACAGGCTTGCAAGCTGACCACCAAGTTGTTGACGTGTTTTAGATAAACCTTCTTTGAGTCGGTCTGCCCAGCTCTTTTTGGGGTCTACTGATGGTTCTGCAACTGGTGTTGTTGCAGTTTCGGGTAATTTGTTTTTCTTAAAAAAATCAAACATGGTAATTCTTAAATGGACACGAACATTATTTTACTTCACTTTGATTGATACCGCGCTGGATAAATAAAATCAGCGACGAGCGTTAACGACCTCAAATAATCCCATACCAATTAACATTGCTACAACAAAAATAATCCCTTGTAGACTGCCTGCGCCTAGTAACACCACAGCTGGTCCAGGGCAAATGCCAGCCAATCCCCAACCAATACCAAATAATACGGCACCTATAATAAGTGGGCGATCAATCTGACGATTGCTTGGGATTTGCACTGGCAGACCTAGATAGCTGGCACTGCGCTTACGTGCGATGGTAAATGCAATCATGCTGATACTAATTCCCCCAGCCATGACAAATGCGAGTGATATGTCCCATAGTCCTGCTAAGTCGAGAAAAGCAAGCACTTTAGCTGGATTGGCCAAGCCAGAAAATAGGAGACCCAAGCCAAATAACAGACCAGATAACAACGCTGTGAGGATTGCTAGCGTAGGAATTTTCATGCGATTAGACCCAGTAAATGACGCATTACGTAGACTGTGACAAATCCTGTTAGCATAAATGTGAGTGTTGCGACGATAGAGCGCAAAGATAAACGTGAAATGCCACAGATGCCATGCCCGCTGGTACAGCCAGAACCTAAGCGCGTGCCAAAGCCAACGATTAAGCCAGAAAGTATTAGTAAGCCAGGGCTGGCTGAGATGGTGATTTCTGGCAGTACTGTAAACATTTGCCAAATCAGCGGTGCTGATATCAAACCTACAATAAAGGCTATTCTCCAGATTCTGTCCGCATGTGTTACTTTAATTAAGCCACCGATAATGCCTGAGATACCAGCGATTCTGCCATTGCATAAGATGAGTATGGAGGTGGCAGTGCCAATCATCGCGCCGCCTAGTAGCGCTGAAACAGGGGTGAAGTGTTGCCAGTCAATCATCATCAATTTTTGTATTCAACAGAAGTGGTATTTACATTAAGTCTAAGCTTAATTTCAGCTTCGATTATAAATGAATTCACTCGTTGCCGCTTAATAACAGATGAACATAAAGCGCTTTCTATTATCAGACCGATAGAACTAAGCAAAAAGACACGCTGTCATAAACTCGCTAGTAAAGATGGCGTGATATTCAGTATCACTCTGTTATGATTGAGTCTCATCGAAGTAAAGCAAAGGATACAAGTTTTGGAGATGTTCAACGTGCGTAATCAATGTTGGTGGATTCTGTTAATGTTATTCCCAATCACAGTATTGGCTGAGAGTAATGTAGAGGAGTTTAAATTAAGTAATGGCATGAAAGTGATCGTGCAGGAAGACCACCGTGCGCCTGTCGTCGTATCGCAAGTATGGTATCGCGCAGGTGCGTTAGATGAGGTCAATGGTAAAACAGGCGTGGCACATGTATTGGAACACATGATGTTTAAAGGCACGAAAAAAGTGCCGGCGGGTCAGTTTTCACGCATGATTGCGGCTGCAGGCGGTAAGGAAAATGCGTTTACAGGTATGGACTACACTTGTTATTTTCAGCAGTTAGAAAAATCCAATTTGCCGCTTTCTTTTAGACTGGAAGCAGATCGTATGCAAAATCTGCAAATTACAGATGAGGAGTTTGCTAAAGAAATACAGGTGGTGATGGAAGAACGCCGCTGGCGTACAGAAGATAAGCCGCAATCCAGAGTCAATGAACAGTTTCAGGCAGTCGCTTTTAGAGCGCACCCTTACGCACGTCCTGTGGTTGGATTTATGAATGATTTGGAAAATATGACCGCAGCAGATGCCCGTGAGTGGTACNNCTTGGTATGTACCTAATAATGCCACGCTTGTGGTAGTAGGTGATGTAAAAGCGCAAGAAGTGTTAAAGCTTGCTAAACAATATTTTGAGCCAATCAAGGCGCGTCCTTTACCACAGCGTAAGCCACAAGTGGAACCCGCTCAAATTGGAGAGCGACGTGCGGTGGTGAAAGCGCCAGCCAAATTACCTTATTTATCCATGGGATTTCATACG
>DHYP01000044.1:46672-47433 GCA_002414145.1 Methylophilaceae bacterium UBA5127
CAACTTTGTCCAATCAAAGTAGAGCTGATGCGGTACCTGACTGGGAGCCTTATGCCTTAGAGGTGTTGGCTGGCGTGCTAAGTGGCAATGATTCAGCGCGTTTAAATCAAAAGTTGGTACGCGAAAGCGCTTCAGCCATTGATGTCGGTGCTGGTTATGACAGTACCTCTCGTGGTCAAGAATCATTATTTGAGTTAGCTGGTACGCCCTCGGAAGGCAAAACAGTCGCTGAACTAGAAACGGCATTGTTGAGCCAGATTGAATTGATTAAAACAGGTGGCGTGACACAGCAAGAGCTCGATCGTGTGAAAGCAGCAGTGATTGCGGCTGATGTGTATCAGCGGGACTCCACATTTTACCAAGCGATGCAGCTGGGACAATTGGAAACCATGGGGTACAGTTGGCGCTTACTTAAGGAGTATCCAGAAAAATTAAAGGCAGTGACCTCTGAGCAGATTCAGGCAGTCGCCAAAAAGTATTTGGTAAAAGACAATATGACCGTGGTGACTTTAGATCCGCAGCCGATTGATCCGAATGCTAAGCCAGTTGGCAAGCCACATCAGCATTAGTGAGTTTTGAATTGAGCCGATAACTTTGTTACACCGCCTTGCCGTACAAATACGTACTGTCTGCGTCGGTGTGTCGCGTTCTCGAACTCAATTGAAAAGACACTTGAGGCGTGACAGTAAGTTACTTTAAAGTTTTAGTGATTATTATTTTAGGTTAGCGTTTTCTTAGTTCGTCATTCCCGCGAAAGCGGG
>DHYP01000003.1:0-2779 GCA_002414145.1 Methylophilaceae bacterium UBA5127
TGCATTGTGCATTGCTTACTCTGGCCGTTGCTTATTGTCAGGCTATTTTAATTCACGCGATCCTAATCAAGGTACTTGCACTAATAGTTGCCGTTGGGATTACAAAGTGCATGATGCTAAGGAAGATGCGGCTGGTGTGATACGTTTGAAAGATTTTGATTTTCAAGCTGAGATGGAAAAGTCCAATTTATCTGCTTGCGGTAGCTTAGCTAGACATCCTGAAGCCGATAAGGTGTTTTTAATCGAAGAAAAAGGCCGTCCAGGCGAATTGTTGCCGATTATGGAAGACGAGCACGGCACTTATATCATGAACAGCAAGGATTTACGTGCGATTGAACATGTGGAACGGCTTATGAAAATTGGCGTGGATTCGTTAAAAATCGAAGGTCGGACTAAATCGCGTTATTACGTGGCACGTACTGCGCAAAACTATCGTCAGGCGATTGATGACGCGGCGACTGGGCGCCCGTTTGATTGGCGTTTATTGGGCGAGCTGGAAAACTTGGCAAACCGTGGTTATACCGATGGATTTTACCAGCGTCACCATACGGCTGAGCATCAAAACTATGTGCAAGGCCACTCAAAATCTAACCGCAGTCTTTATGTGGGAGACATCGTGGCTTACGATGCCGACAAAGGCATGGCTTCGATTCAGGCGCGTAACAAGTTCGGTGTGGGCGATAAATTGCAAATCATTCATCCGTCTGGCAATCAAGACATTGTCGTAGAAACCATGGTCAATAAAAAAGGCGAGGCGATTCAAGAAGCGGCTGGAAGCGGCTATTTTGTGCAAATGCCGATTGCCGCAAAAGACCTGAGCAACGCGATGGTGGCGAAATATTTATAGCGCGTCATTATTAAACCAAAAAAGGCGCCTAGGCGCCTTTTTTGAGAGAACAAGAATTACTTGTTCATTACGTACATGGTCACTTCGAAACCAAAACGCATTTCAGTTGCTGCTGGTGCTGTCCACATAATAAGCTCCTAATTTAGTTAATGTTTACACGGCATCTGTTACGTATGTCCGTGGTATGCATTATGCAGATTGCCTGACTTAGAGCACAGACGGCATTCATGATTACGCCATCATGACAATCATGAGTGCTACCTAATCATTTAACCGCCTGTAATGTAACTCTCAAGTTGCTGAATTAAGCTCGCCTGATATGAGATGGTTTCTTTGACCAGATCGCCCACTGATAGTATGCCTACCATGACTTCGCCCTCGAGTACTGGTAAATGGCGTATCCGCTTATCGCTCATGGTGTTCATCGCGCTGTCGAGCAGATCATTGGGTCTGGCGATAATCAGGCTGGTGGTCATAATGTCCCGAATCAGCGTGGTTTTGGATGATCTGCCTTTGAGTGCAAGTTCACGTGCGTAATCGCGCTCAGAAAAAACGCCCACGAGTTTGTCATTGTGCATGACAGCCAAGGCGCCAATATTATATTCTGCCAGCAATACAAGCGCGTCAAATACGGTCTTATCTGGCGAGATGCTGATGATTTCTTTATGTTTTTTATCATTAAGTACTTGTTGTAGTGTTTTCATGATGAAACTCCCCCTTAAGCCCTCTGAAATAAAAATATACACCTTATAATGTTGTTTGGTAAACCTTCATTTTTATATGCGTAATAATTCAACAGTCAAAGCCTTTTTTGCATTATTAATACTCACTGTTTTTTGGGGTTATAACTGGGTGGTGATGAAAGGTGCGTTGCAATATGCTGGGCCGTTTCAGTTTGCGGCCTTGCGTACATTTTTGGGCGCTTTAGTGCTGTTTGTAGTGATTTATTTCACCAAGCGGCCATTTGGGTTGAAAGAGTTTCCCACCATGTTGGTGCTTGGATTGTTGCAAACGATAGGTTTTACTGGCTTACTGGTCTGGGCATTGGTCGAAGGTAGTGCTGGTAAAACGGCTGTGTTGACCTACACCATGCCATTTTGGGTGATGTTGCTTGCATGGCCGATGCTGGGTGAAAAAGTACAAGGGTGGCAATGGTTGGCTGTGATTTCGGCAGTGTTTGGCATGGTGTTGATTTTTGATCCACTACACATCAAAGCAGATGGGTTTAGCATGTTTTTAGCGCTATGCTCAGGGGTATCTTGGGCACTGTCGGCCATTATTTCTAAAAAACTGCATCTAAAAAGTCCACACTTGGATTTGCTTAACCTTACAGCATGGCCGATGTTATTAGGCTCTATTCCTATGGTTATTATCGCGATGGTAGTGCCTGCCCCGACCATCCAATGGTCTAGCTATTTTGTGTTTGCCGTCTTGTATAACGTATTTTTAAGCGGCGCTTTGGCGTGGTTATTATGGTTGTATGCCTTGCAACGTTTGCCAGCTGGGGTGGCGAGTATGGCATCCATGCTGGCACCCATCATCGGCGGGATGTCGGCTTGGGTACAGCTCACTGAAGAGCCCAATACCTTTGAACTGATCGGCATGGCGCTAATTGCATTTGCGCTAATCGTTATTTCGATCGTGACTATGCGTAAACACCAGCCTGTGGATTGCGCACAAGGGCAAGAGTAAGGCGGGTTATATAAGCCTATGATAAAATGGCACGATAGCTAAAAACATCTCAAGGAAGACAGCATGGCAGGACATAGTAAATGGGCAAATATTCAACACCGCAAAGGTCGTCAAGACGCTAAGCGCGGTAAGATTTTCACTAAGCTAATCAAGGAAATTACTGTATCAGCGCGTTTAGGCGGTGGCGATTCAAATATGAATCCGCGTTTAAGAGCTGCGGTAGCAGCGGCTAAAGAAGAA
>DHYP01000003.1:2849-3193 GCA_002414145.1 Methylophilaceae bacterium UBA5127
GTGAACTACGAAGAAATTCGCTACGAAGGCTACGGCATTAATGGTGCTGCCATTATTATCGATTGCTTAACAGATAACAAACAACGTGCAGTCATGGAAGTGCGTCATGCACTCACAAAGCACGGTGGTAACTTAGGTACGGATGGCAGTGTGGTATTTATGTTTAAACATTGCGGTAGCATCGTTTTTGAACCAGGGGCGAGTGAAGATCAAATCATGGAAGTTGCGCTAGAAGCAGGCGCAGAAGATGTGGTAACCGATGAAGACGGTAGTATTGAAGTCGTGACGCCACCGAATGATTTTCTGGCAGTCAAAGAAGCGTTAGAAGCGGCAGGGCTTAAAGC
>DHYP01000038.1:0-8169 GCA_002414145.1 Methylophilaceae bacterium UBA5127
ACACGCAATTAAGTCCCTCCTGTGTTGAGCACGTGGAGGCTGGTCTAGGATTAGACATTCCAGTGTTAGACGGTGGCAGATGTCAGGTGGGAATCGAATCGACCATTGTGAGCGTAGCTGGCGCGGAATGGCAAATACTGCGCCATGGCATGATTAGCCAGTCAGCCATTGAACAGGTTGCTGGCACAGAAGCTAACACTAGCAGTTCAAATCGCCCCAAAGCACCTGGGCAGCATCTATTACACTACTCCCCACAAACGCCCACACTACTATTCAGCCATCGGGAAGACCTCATTCGGCATGCAGATCAACATGCCGATTGTGTAGCGCTGCTGATTGGTGAAGGTAAACTTCCAGCATGTGAATATATCACGCTACCACTGCAAAGCTCGTCCGCTGCAGAAGCACTTTATGACACATTGCATCGTCTGGATCGACTCAATAAATCGCATATTCTGATTGAACTGCCGCCGCAGACCGATGATTGGGCAGCCATTTTAGATAGACTCAGCCGTGCGGGTCATCGTACACATATTTAACATTCCGCATCGAATATTGTGAGAGTTGAGATACACTGGCAGAATATCGATTCTTGTTGAATTTATCAGGTATACCCATGCTACAGAAAATCACCGTTAAGTTATTACCTTTATGCCTGATGCTGGTATCCGCTTGCAGCACAGTAGATAAGCTGAACCCTTTTCATAAAAACTCTAAGGAGCTTTCAAAAAATCCCGAAAATGCTACTACCTATGTTTGTGATAGCAATAAACGGTTTGTGTTACAAATCATCCATCAGGGAAAAGATGCTTGGCTTATTTATCCTGACCATGAAGTCAATTTAAATCAAGCAGAAGGCAGTCAACGTTACACTTCTGGTGCCATTTCACTAGAACTTAATGGCGATGAGACCAAATTAAATGATGGCGAAAACATTGCCTACACTGGCTGTAAGGCGCAAATAAAAAAGTAGAGTAAATTAGTAGGATAAACACTTGCTCGTGACCTAAAAAAAGGGTAACTTATCTGCTACATGAAGTAATGTTGAGAGTGGAGTTAGCCATGGATAACAAATACGGATTGGGCAGCACAAAGGTTGCCAAAGAGCATCATGAGTTACATCACAAATCGGCTGAGAGTATTGCCCTACACTGTAAATTTTGTGGTGGTACAAATCTGATTTTAAGCATTAGCATGCACGATCACCGTTGTCATGATTGTGGAGAATGGCAGTCGGATATACCTCAAGGCTACTCTACTGGAAGAAGTAGCAACTATTAGCCGCATCGCCAACTGGCGCTAATCTAATAGGTGAGTGATGAGTATGCGTGCTCAACAACGAGTACGATACAAAACATAGAACAATAAACATGAGAAGTAAATTAGTCATCGCAAACCGTAAAATGAACGGATCCCTTGAGAGCAATGAGCGGTTCTTGCGTGATTTAATTGTAGGTACACAACATCTGCAAAAAGCCAGCTATACCGTATGCATGCCGCACCCTTATCTATTTCAAGCGCAGGCAATTTTGAAAAATAGCGCCATTACTTGGGGTGGACAGAACATGAGTCGATATGATCATGGTCCTTTCACTGGCTCTGTATCGCCCGCTATGCTCAAAGATTTTGGTTGCAAGTATGTCATTATTGGTCACTCAGAACGCCGCCTACGTGGGCATGATACTGATGAGTCTACGGGTGAACGCTTTAAAGTCGCTGTCGATGCTGGCATCACTCCTATATTTTGTATGGGTGAAACCCTTGCAGAATATAATGCTGGCATCACTGACGAAGTCACCATCAGGCAACTGAATGCTGTGATTTCAGTGGTTGGCATAACTGGCCTACTTAAGGGCGTGCTGGCATATGAACCCGTTTGGGCAATCGGCACTGGTAAAGCCGCTACGCCTCAACATGCTCAAGGAATATTAAGCTTTTTGCGCGGCCACATTGGCTTACTCAATCAGGAGGTGGCCGATAAAGTGCATATCTTATATGGCGGAAGTGTCTCCCCTAATAACGCCAGTGATTTATTTTGCTTACCCGACGTGGATGGCGGACTCATTGGCAATGCGTGCCTCAATATAGAAAGCTTTGTGCGTGTATGCGAAGTGGCTAATCAATACGCTTGTGACCGCATGACTTCCCCTCATTTTTAGATATCTCCAACCAGCTAAAATATTCGTTTAAAAATTTAAGTTTTTACAGTGAAATAAGCGGAAAATCACTGTAAAATTGCACTCTCGTCAATATTTAAACTTTGGATAAAGCCATGTTAATTAAATCAGATGTTGTAGATTTGTCTACACCTACTGGTGTCATGCGTACGTATGTTCACCGTCCAGCACATGATAAACAAGTACCTGCTATTTTATTCTATTCAGAAATTTTTCAGCAAACAGGTCCTATCGAACGTGCTGCAAGATTCATGGCAGGTCAAGGTTATGCTGTATTAGTACCTGAGGTGTTTCACGAGTTAAATCCAATTGGCACAGTATTAGGCTATGACGATGCTGGACGTGATAAAGGTAACGCAGATAAGTCTGCTAAGGATGTACAGGGTTATGATACTGACAATCGTGCCATGATTGAATTTCTCAATAAGCAAGACTGGTATGATGGCAATCTTGGCGCTATGGGATTTTGTATCGGCGGGCATTTAGCATTCCGCGCTGCTTTACAGCCTGAAGTAAAATCTACCGCCTGCTTTTATGCAACAGACCTGCACACCAATGTCATACCAAACAAACCCAACCAACATAGCATGGAACGCCTAAGCGAAATTAAAGGTGAACTCCTCATGATTTGGGGTAAGCAAGACCCACATATCCCAACATCAGGGCGTGTATTGGTGTACCACAAATTACTTGAAGCAAATATCAACTTTACTTGGCATGAGTTTAACGGGCAACACGCTTTTATGCGTGATGAGGGTGATCGCTACGATGCACAATTAGCGCTCACGAGCTATCAGCTTGCAATACAAATGTTCGGCAGAACACTGAAATAATAGGTTTTGTAGTAGCTACAATTAGGCGCTTGAGCCACAAGCAATCGCTTTATTTTTTAATTTAAATCACCCATTTAAGAGAACTTAAAGGAAGAATAGCATGACCGCTAAAAACGCTGACATTGGCCTCGTAGGCCTCGCTGTAATGGGGCAAAACCTTGCTCTAAACATCGCTGATCACGGCTACACCATCGCAGTTTATAACCGCGATCCAAAAAAAATGCTTAATTTCATCGAAGAATGCAAAAAAAATGAGCCAAGCGCAGAACGTGTGGTTGGGCATGCCGATTTAGCTTCTTTTGTGCTCAGCATTAAACGTCCACGCAAAATCGTTTTGCTGGTAAAAGCGGGTAGCGCGACCGATGTGACGATTAACGCATTGTTGCCGTTCTTGGAGCAAGGTGACATCATCATCGACGGTGGTAACGCGCTATGGACGGATACGATTCGCCGTGAAAAAGAACTCTCTGCCAAAGGCATCGAATTCATCGGTTCTGGGGTTTCTGGTGGCGAAACAGGCGCGCGTTTTGGTCCGTCTCTCATGCCATCCGGTACCCGCAAAGCGTGGGCTTCACTAGAGCCAATCTGGCGTGACATCGCTGCCAAGGTTGACCCAGTAACCGGCACGCCAATGGAAGGCGGCAAACCTGGCAAACCAGTTGAAGGTGGTTTCTCTTGCGCAGAATACATCGGTCCGGACGGCGCCGGTCACTATGTGAAAATGGTACACAACGGCATCGANNTGCAGTGACTGCCCCGGCTCCGAGAACCACCGCGCCAGCACCTGCGCCCGTGCGTGTGCCCGCCGCGTCGGGCCAGGCGGTGCGGGTCACTACGTGAAAATGGTACACAATGGTATCGAATACATCGATATGCAATTGATTTGCGAAGCCTACTGGTTGATGAAAAACTTGCTGGGCATGCAAGCCGATGAAATCGGCAAAGTGTTTGCCGAGTGGAACAAAGGCGAATTGTCGAGCTTCTTGATTGAGATTACCGCAGACATCTTGCAACAAAAAGACCCAGAAGGCCCAGGTTTCTTGGTCGACAAAATTTTGGATACCGCCGGTCAAAAAGGCACAGGCCAATGGACAGCTGCGAATGCGCTGGAATTAGGCTCACCTGCTAACGCGATTGCGGCGGCAGTGTATGCGCGTGCGCTTTCTAGCTTGAAAGAAGAGCGCGTTGAAGCCAGCAAGATTTTGAAAGGTCCGGTAGCGGCTAAGGTGGAAGGCGACATAAAAGAAATTATCGAGTCCATTAAAAATGCGCTGTACTGCTCAAAAATCTGCGCTTACGCACAAGGCTTCCAGCTGATCGATAAAGCACAAGTGGCTTATAACTGGAAACTTAACTTTGGTGAAATCGCGCAAATCTGGCGTGGTGGTTGTATCATCCGCGCGCGCTTCCTGCAAAAAATTACCGATGCTTATGCATTGAATTCACGCCTGAAAAACCTGATGCTCGACCCTTATTTCACCAACGCGATGAACGAAGGTCAAGCCGGCTGGCGTAAAGTGATTGCATTGGCGGTGACCAACGGTATTCCGGCACAAGGCTTTAGCGCGGCACTGGCTTATTACGATGGCTACCGTAGCGCAGACTTGCCGGCAAACCTGCTGCAAGGTCAGCGTGACTACTTCGGTGCGCATACTTACGAGCGTAAGGATCAGCCACGTGGTCAGTTCTTCCATCTGGATTGGCCAGAGGCAAAACGTCCGCAACTCACCGTGGACTAATTGACCGTGGCGTAATTTGAGAGACTGCCAGAAATTTTAGAGGGTAGAAAGGTAAGGGGGTGGCAAAATGCCATCCTCTTATTGCTTGAGTCGGTAACTTTAGGGTTGGGTGTTAAGTAAACTGGCTATTAACACTGCACCAAATTTAGCTAATAAAGTAAGCTAAACGCAATCGCAACTTGCTTCTAAGAACCTATTCAAATTTTTTGTTTTTTGCATGATTAGAACCTTTGAATCATACTCTTTAGCCTCTTCTGACTTGACAGAAACGGGTGGAGCATAAATTTCATCTAACAGCTCATCTTTCACTACAAATTGGTTTACTACTTGCATCATCATTTCCTTTTGGGAGTTAAAACTTACACGTCTTATTCACGAATTGTGTCCGTGTAACGTGTGAGACAAATTTAACAAAAAAATTCAATACTTTCATGACTTAGTCGCAAAATCATGAAAAACATTACAATTAATACCCGTCAAACAAGCTTTATGTTGTAAAAAAACACATATCCAACAGAAGGCATAGTGGGTGTAGCATAAGACATGCCAAAAAAATAAAATTCATCTTTAATTAAAAAATTGACGACTATCAAAGCAATAATTACGTAAAATAGTCATCTTTAGCAGGACAAGCTATACCTTATATGCAAATCACTATTAATGGTCACTTAAAAAGCTTTGAATGTGACAAAATGACCATCGCAGAATTAGTCACATACATGAACCTCACTGGTAAGCGCATCGCCATTGAATGTAATGGTGAAATCATTGCGCGAAGTCAATATGAATTCACCCAGTTAAGTCAGCATGATGCATTAGAAATTGTAGGCGCTGTAGGGGGTGGATAAGCATTATGAAAGTATTACAAATGAATGATGAGTTAAAAATTGCAGGTAAAAATTATCAATCACGCCTATTGGTAGGCACAGGAAAATATCGGGATTTTGCCGAAACACGTGCCGCTATTGACGCAAGTGGTGCCCAAATTGTCACTGTTGCCATTCGCCGTACCAATATTGGACAGCATGCCAATGAACCCTCATTACTGGACTTTTTACCTCTGGAAGAATTTACTTATTTACCTAACACTGCTGGCTGCTATAGTGCCGAGGAAGCCGTACGTACTTTACGCTTGGCGCGTGAATTGCTAGACGGACACAAACTGGTGAAGCTGGAAGTGCTGGGTGACCCCAATACACTTTATCCAAATGTTATTGAAACCATTGCTGCTGCAAAAACGCTGGTACAAGAAGGTTTTGACGTGATGGTATACACTTCTGATGACCCGATTATTGCCAAACAACTAGAAGAGATTGGCTGTTGCGCTGTGATGCCTTTGGCATCGCTCATTCGCTCAGGGATGGGTATTTTAAATCCTTGGAATTTACAAATCATTATTGAGAATGCAAAAATCCCCGTCTTAGTAGACGCAGGAGTAGGCTGTGCATCAGATGCCGCCATTGCCATGGAGCTAGGTTGTGCAGGTGTTCTGATGAATACCGCTATTGCTTCTGCTAAAAATCCTGTACTCATGGCAAGTGCCATGAAAAAAGCCATTGAAGCAGGACGTGAATCATTTTTAGCTGGGCGGATGCCTAAAAAACTGTATTCTGCCTCACCTAGTTCCCCCACAACTGGCATGATTTCTGGTGCCTGATAGGTTAACGTGAAACAAAAACAACCCTATGCTTTTTCGGTGAGTGTAAAAACGCAATACCTTGCAGACCAATCCAACCCTGATGAAGCGCGCTATGCATTTGCCTATACCGTTACAATCACGAATATTGGCAGCGTTGCGGCACAACTCATCAGCAGACATTGGATTATCACTAATGAAAATCAGGAAACCCATGAAGTGAAAGGCTTAGGTGTCATCGGTGCACAGCCTTTACTGGAGCCTGACCAACAATTTGAGTATACCAGTGGCACAGTGTTCACTACTGCCAATGGCGAAATGCGCGGATCATATCAGCTGGTGGCGGCAGATGGCACTTGGTTTGAGGCTAACATCGAACCTTTTGTGCTTAAGCAGCCAAGAACCTTACATTAACTCAAGATCACTATGCACAAAATCATCTTATGCATCATCGTTGTTTTACTCAACGCAGGGTGTAGCGCACGCAATATTAAATCAGAACAAGGCAAGCAAATTTGCCCCCCAGCCTCGTCTCCAACAGCCTCAACTACTTTACCCTCGACTCAAATACCAGATAAAGAGCCTCCTAGTACAGAAAAGCCAGTTGCTACTAGCGAATACAGCTTACTTAAACCAGCAAACTGGGAAGCACTTGACGGCTTTTTACAAGACGATTTATCTGCAAGCTGGAATGCTTGGCTGACGAGCTGTAGCACTTTAAAAAACAAAACTGAATGGCAGAATGCGTGTAATTTTGCCAGTAAATTAAACAAACCCAATACTGCTCAAATCGCTGAATACTTTACCACCTATTTTGATGTCTACAGCACAAGTAACCTGAATGGAAGCAACACTGGTCTGATTACAGGCTATTACGAGCCAGTACTTAAAGGTAGCCGTAAGTCTTCTATAAAGTATCCATACCCACTTTACCAGCAGCCTAAGGACCTGATTACTGTCGATTTAAGTACACTGTTTCCTGAGCTTAAATATAAGCGTGTGCGCGGTAAACTAGAAGGAAATAAATTAGTCCCCTATCTAACGCGCGCAGAAATAGAATCAGAATCACAACCACTCAAAGGCAATGAAATTGTATGGATAAATGATCCATTAGATGCGTTTTATTTACAAATCCAAGGTTCTGGCCTGATTCAATTAGACAGTGGTGAACAGCTACACTTAGGTTATGCTGATCAGAATGGTCATACTTATCAGTCCATAGGCAAACTGCTAGTACAACGTGGCGAGCTCAGTTTGAGTCAAGCTTCGATGCAAGGTATTAAAGACTGGGCTAAAAGTCATACCAACCAATTGCGAGAACTACTGAACAGCAATCCCAGCTATGTGTTTTTCAAAGAACTACCTTCTGGTCTATTCGGTCCATTAGGCGCACTGGGTGTGCCACTGACCGCTGAAAGAAGCGTTGCCATCGATCCCAAATATGTCCCTTTAGGTGCCCCTGTCTTTTTGTCCACCAGCTATCCCAATGACAATAAGCCACTGAAACGACTCATGATAGCGCAAGACACAGGTGGCGCGATTAAAGATGGAGTACGTGCTGACTTTTTCTGGGGCAGTGGCGATACGGCAGGCAAAATGGCTGGCGCGATGAAGCAGATGGGGCAGATATGGGTACTGTTACCAAAGGAATTCAAGCTCAACAATATTAGTTTTAATTAATACTTCCAATTAAAAAGGGTACATCAAGCACCCTTTTACATACATGAAACAAATAATTATTTGTTCATTACGTACATAGTTACTTCAAAGCCAAAACGCATTTC
>DHYP01000038.1:8183-8462 GCA_002414145.1 Methylophilaceae bacterium UBA5127
GTAGCTGCTGGTGTTGTCCACATAATAATCTCCTTTTAATTTTAGAATCGTTTGGTTTACATTGCATTACTGCTTTTGCAAGACCATCACGTAGAGTTATATTACGCCTAGCATTAAAAGTTAAAGTATTTAAAGTGCTTAAAACAAGGTCATGATTTTCATGAGATTCTAACCAGTTGACTATATTTAACACTGATTATTCGGCTTAACCCACTGCCTAAAAGCTTGAATATACTCTGGCTGTCTAAAACATAAATAAGTAATGACTACAATATTTAA
>DHYP01000038.1:8619-13616 GCA_002414145.1 Methylophilaceae bacterium UBA5127
CGTCTGTATTAGCGTATAGAGCGGCACAATATAAAAACCACCAAACAAACCTAGCAATACGATGTCTACTAACAATCGCCAGTAGGTGAGTACGAGCTCTCCTGCCGCATTGTAATGCACACCCATAAAAGATAAATAATTGAATATCGCTTTATCATTCAAACTTACATGTATGCTGGTGGAAGAGGCATATAAATCTACCCCGAATAATGTTAGGCCAATTGCACCAAACACGACTAAACCTAGCCCAGCCTTGCCTTTCGACAGTTTTTCACACAATAAGGAGCCAGTACCAACCCCGATTGAAAACATTGCCAGCAGTAAAATAAAAACGCTCTCGTCACCATGCAATACCTGCTTTGCCAAATTAGGGAACTGGGCAACCACAGTCGCACCATAAAACCAGAACCATGAAATGGCGACCAATGCTAGCCAGATTGTTTGGTGATCCCAAGAAAATTTAAGGTTTTTGAATGTTTCGGTGATAGGGTTCCAGTTAATCTTTAGTGCGTGTGCTGGTGCGGGCGAATGTGGAATGCCTCGGCTAGCCATGTAGCCTAAAGTCGCAATAAACAAAATACTCAGACTGGTGACCAGTGCATGATGCGTTTGTGTGGCAAGCCAAGCACCTAGGATTTGTCCCAGTAAAATAGCCACAAAGCTACCCATTTCTACCATGCCATTACCGCCCATGAGCTCATGTTCGTTCAGATGTTGTGGTAAATAGGCAAATTTAATCGGACCAAAAAAAGTAGAGTGGGTGCCCATCATAAAAAGTGCAAACGCCAACAACCAGATGTTATGCATAAAAAATCCTGCGCTGGCGAATAACATAATGCCAATTTCAATCATTTTAATGAGTCTGATGAGTCTAGCGCGCTCAAACTTATCAGCAATTTGTCCTGCCGTTGCTGAGAACAGAAAGTAAGGAAGCATAAACAACCCAGGCAGTAATGTTGCCATTGCCCCAGCATCGATGCCGCTTCCATCCATTTTTAACAAGCTCGCTGAATGAAAGGCGACTAAGGTCACCAGCGCTGTTTTAAACACATTGTCGTTAAATGCACTTAAAAATTGCGTATAAAAATAAGGGCGAAAACGTTGCTCATTCATCAAACTGAACTGTGAACTCATTTGGTGTCTTTCATTAAGGAAGTAGCCGCTTTAGCCACTGATTTCTATATAAAAAAAGTGTTTTACTTGTATGTCCTGCGCCATACACCCATTCTACTTTTGCTTTGCCGTGAGAAGCCTGCACAAGCGCTTGGGCACGCTCAGGTCTAATGAGATCATCTTGATCACCATGTATTAGATAGATTGGCTGCTTAATCTGATTGACCCAAGTTTGGGTTTGCATTGGGTAGCGCATGATGAGCCCTACTGGGATTAAGTGCGTCATATTATCTCTTGCAACATTGACTAATGAATCATAAGCAGCCACCAAATAGACAGGATTTTGCTGATGACGTGACGCTACTGATAATGCAATACCCGTTCCTATCGAGTAGCCAAAAATAAAAATTCTTTCTGGTTTTTCTTGAATAGCTAACCACTGATACGCCACCTCGGCGTCACTGAGCAAGTCATTTTGCCTAAACCCACAACCTGTTGAACGGCCATAGCCAGGATAATCCCATGCCATCAGGTTACAACCCAAGGCGTGAAAAGCTTTAGCATAGTCGTTGATACTCGCTAAACTTTCGCCATTACCATGAAACATCATCAGCGTACCTTTAGCATTTTCAATGTCCCACTTGACTACATGTAGCTTTCCACAATGTCCATCTATCATGGCTTGTGTTTGAAAATCTCCAGCAGTAGGTTGCCAATCGGCACTTACTGGCTGTGCATATTGCGTAGGAAAAAGAATCTTTTTTTGCTGAAAATAAATGAACGTACAAATACTCAGATAGGCGATGGCGATTAAAAGTATTATTTTTGTTAGTATTTTCATAACACGCATACACTTGTTATTCAGTCTTTAATAAAGAATATGCCATGAGCGCTAGCACCAACACACCTAAAAACAGCCCTCCCCATAGCCACCAGCGTTTGTAATCTGATGTGGATATCCAGCTAGTAGTGGCTTCGAATGACTGAGTTGATGCCAAGCTAAGATTAGCTTGTGGTAGTGAGAGTACTTTCTCTCTCTTTACTTCTGGAATCAACGTATTAGCTGCGACTACATTCACAATCTTCGGCTCTTCGCCCACATGTAAAATATATGGCGCAGGTCCACGCGCATTCCAAACAAGCGTTTGTGGTAACCAACCTAGGCTCAAAGCGGGGTTTTCCATGCCTAAGCCCCCATGTGCCTGATCAAACTCCAATCGCCAATATCTGTTCACGCTTGACCTCAGACCGATGTCTTCATTGAGATACTCTTTACCCTGTCTGTTGAGGCGATAAAGTGCAGCGCTACTCACTTGTAGCCAAGCTTCACTAGGCTTGTTGCGGACGTATATATTCGCGTGGGTAATCGTATTTTGTTGTGGTAGATGCACACGTACATACGTGGCTGGATAATGTCCTGCCGACTCAAAGTCTACCGCGATCTTACCGTCTTTATTTTGCGTTCGAGTTAAAAAAGTAAGGGATTGCCACACTAGGGGTAGCTTGACGTTTTGCACATTTTGATATTCTGTACTGACTTGTGTCAGCTTAAAATCAACATCAGTAGTCAGTTGTGGGCGAATTTGGAAGTAGCGCGTTTGAATGGCAGAATCCAAATCTATATGATTTTGTATTATCTGCGCGCCAGTAGCCGCTGTTTTTAGCAGCGCAGCATTTCCTACATGCGTCCATTCATTCAGATTATCACTGCTCAATACCTCCACGACCACTAGATTGTCCCCAGCTCCTTGCCAATCCACTTTAAGTCTTTGCAGTGCATGGTGCTGCTTGCCTAAGTCGAATAGATATACCTGTCCGCTTTGTGTACCCGCGTTACCAGAAGCCACATTTAAACTGGTGCTATTGGCATTTTTCTCTATCTGAATATTCACCACATTTGCTTCTACCAACTGCTTTTGCTGCATGGGAAAAATCACTAATGGTTTGTTTTCCGCAGTCATTTGCGTTTGTGGATATAACATATCATTGGGCATTAGTGCATAAGGAATTGCTTCACCCGAAGCATTGGTGATAACCATGTCTTGCAGTGCGTCACGCCGACTAAATTGATAGACCTCCTTAATCAATGGTGTTTGATAAAGCGGTTCATCTGCCGCTGTACTGAGTTTGAAAGTGGCCGCATGCGCTATGCTGAAAAGCATACATGCGAGTATCGCAAATACCTGTTTCATGCAGTTTCCTTTTCAGTTTGCGCTTCCTCTATTTGTGTAGGAGGCAACGGTGCAAAATAGCCCATGACCAACAACATCAATCCCACACCAATAAACGAGACAATCCGTTCCACTGTGCCATGCTGTGCCAAATCCAATAGGAATATTTTTGCCACGACCAACCCCATCAACCCTGCACCAATAATCCACACATGACGTTTTGCTTGCTTATGTGCAAGCAACATTAAAATAAAGGCTGTTGTTGTCCATAATAAGGTAAAAGCCATTTGTACCACTGGATAATCAAATATCGCGACCCACTGAAATGGTGTGCCAACCCAATGATGTAAGGTACGTAATAACACACCATTGAGCAAAGTAAATGCCATCAGACCCGCAACCATCGGTATGACTTTCACTCGCTTTTGAAAATGCTGTGCAATCAAACGATGCCAAATCAATAGCAACAATAAACCGCCTGCTAAAGCAATATCCAGAGGGTTGAGTAGCGGTATATATGGCAAAGGTGCGGCGTTACCGTCTGAGTTAAGTGACATGCCCATAAACCAGACAATCACAAATGCCACGAGCGGAATACATGCTGTCCAAACCCACACCCTCGCACATGCTAAGGCATTTATGCTTAATGGATCTTTGCGATGGAATTGCCAATAGCACATTGCTGCGACCAGCAACATCGGCACGACAGCCCAGCCTATCTGATACCATACGCCATCCCTCCCTACCAGCTGCACCAGCTGATATTGCCACTCCATAGCACCGATGACGGCCACTATCCATAATAATGGCGCTCTTGGTATCGCGCCTTTGGGTAAATGCTGTTGCATCAATAAAAAGACATATGCCGCGATACTAATCAGCCAACTATAGGCGCCAGCATGCGCAAAAGGATGTGACTCAAACACCTCAATCACTGCGACTAACGCCATTAATGGCAGTAAAAGTACACTTAAACCAGATAATCTCGACCATTGCAATTTTTTAGCGGCTACAGGCAACAATACACTGCTTAACGCGGCAAATGCGAGCGATGCATGAATGAATACATTCGAAGGTAGCCTATCATCTATTGCAATGAAGCCAGCACCCATCCACCACAACCAGCCCCAAATGGCTAATACACGATTGAGTAAATGCCATTGACCATTGCGATATTGATTTAACAATGCTCCACATGCCCAGCTTGCTAGCGCAATAAATGCGACGCCTAAAAACATATTTTCGTGTGCCGTCTCGACATGTCCTGTGAGCCCCCAGCCTTGTATAAATGCGAGTGCACCCAGTAGTTGCAATGCTAATCCTGCAATCAACGGGAACAGGCGGTTTTGTCTTAACCCCACCCACAATAACCCAACGCCCTCTACCGCCCATGCTGCAGATGTCCAACGTCCATCTAGCGCCAAAGGCAATGCTAAGGTGCCAAATCCGATACCGAGCGCTAAGAAACACTCCCCCAAAAACTGTAAAGTTTCGCGTCTCCGATTTAGTATCCACCAAGCTAATCCAATATAAAACAAGGCAAGTACTAACGCGCTATACGCTAATGCAAAATGCGAATCGCGTAGCAAAGCATATTGCAAACTAAACCCAACTAATGGCGTACCAAATACCAATGTAGCATCTACATAATCACGAGCCTTAGTTGCTTGACGATAGGCGTACAGCACAGCTATTAATGTGAACAGCAAAAAG
>DHYP01000038.1:13622-14071 GCA_002414145.1 Methylophilaceae bacterium UBA5127
AAAAGTGAATGATTAAAAAAGGCTCTGTAGATGCAAAATACTGCGGTTGGTAGCTATTGGCACCCCACATGGTTGCGACTATAAAAGTAAAGCCAAACCCCAACACATTTAATGGACGCCAACTTTTATAATAAGCAATATAGGCAATGGCCAGATTTAGCACTAAATAGTAGCTAAACAAATTCACATGACTGCCCGCTCCCGTAGAAGCAAAAATGGGTGCCAAAAATCCGCCAGTAAAACCCAAGATTGCTAAAGGCATCGCATTCTGTAATATCGCAATCAGTGCAGATAAGAACGCCACCGCAATGAGCAGTACAAAAGCAATCTCTGGCGGAATAAGCTGATAGAGCTTCATTGCCGCGAAAATGGTCAGATAAAGTATGCCCACGCCGCCACCTTGTATCGCCCAAGCATACTCTGCTCGTTTGTAACGCAAACGCCAGCCA
>DHYP01000038.1:14105-18792 GCA_002414145.1 Methylophilaceae bacterium UBA5127
CACCAGACATGGCGATAGCAGTGAGGCGCAATTCAATTGGAATCTGTGAGTGTTCTGCCACGTACTTGATTAAAAAACTTACGCCAATCAGCAAAATGACCACACCAGAACGTACTAATGTATTGCCTCCCAATAGCCAGCTTTTTGCATAATCAATTCCACGCTCAATAAAGTTTGGTGCGGATGGTTCAATAGGGGATACCTTTTGAGGTCTGATTTGAGTAGCTTCTGTGATATCCGCAGGTGTTTCTACTGTTGAATAATCATCTTCTACAGAGACGTTTTGATTCTCTGGCATTGCCAACGCCGCTGACAATGCTGTTGGCGCGATAGGTACTGAGACAGCAGATTGTGCGTCTTCTTTTGCTACCCTGACACTCTCGAGTATTTGGGTTTCTTCATTTTTTGTCAGTTCAATTTTTGATAGGCGTGACTTAAGGAGCTCTATGTCACGCTCTAGCTTTTTAAGTTTTGTCTGCTCGTCACCTTTGGTAAATAACGAAAAAAATCCAACCAAACTTCCAATCGCCATGGCGATACCCATTAAACCAAAGAACAAATATTCCATATGGCCTCTTGTTTCTTTTTAAGGTTGAAAATACATCGGTGCTATCAATCTCTACAATGCTTTTTAAGCCGCTTCTACCATCTGCTTCAAGGTCACATAGTCTGTTTTACCTGTGCCCAATACAGGAATCTCCTCTACATACATGATCTTACGTGCTATAGCAATTTCTGGACTACCAAGATTTTTTGCCACCACCTGTAAATCTTCACGCTTGAGTGCGGCATCAGTGGTAAATAAAATGATATTTTCACCACGTTGCACATCAACTTGTGTGGTTGCCGCATGCTGATGCTCTGGCGCTGCAGTGTTAGCAATTTTTTCGACCAACTCTAGCGAGACCATTTCCCCAGCAACTTTAGCAAAGCGTTTAACACGCCCCTTGATATGGATAAAACCATCATGATCGATTTCAACAATATCCCCCGTGTTATACCATCCTGCTTCTGGTGCTACGAGTTGTGCAGGTTGATCAAACAAATAATAACCCAGCATCACATTCTCACCACGCACATACAGCAAACCACCGCTTTCAATACCTGGCACAGGCTCTAATTTATAATCTAAGCCAGGCACAAATTGACCTACACTGCCATTACGATTAGCCATCAGTGTATTGGCGGAAAGTACAGGTGCACACTCCGTAGAGCCATACCCTTCCAAAACGCGTATACCAAATTTTTCAGAATAGACTTTTCGTACTTCCTCATTGAGTTTTTCAGCTCCCGCCACGACTAATCTTAATTTGTAAAAATCATAGGGATGCGCAAATTTAGCGTAATTACCCAAAAACGTACTGGTTGCAAATAGCACGGTGCACCCTCTGTCGTAGATCACTTCAGGGATCACTTTATACTGTAATGGCGATGGAAAAATCAAAATATTGATTCCATTAAAAATCGGTAACAGTGTGCCTGTAAATCCGAAAGCATGGAACATAGGCAATACCATCATAAATTTATCTGTAGGATTAAAATCTAGCATTGCCATGATTTGCGAGATATTTGCAAGCACACTCTTATGAGAATGCACCACGCCTTTGGGCTTGCCTTCGGAACCTGAAGTAAACAGAATGACAGCTGGAAGTTCTGGTGAAGTTTCTTCCATAGCCGCTCTTGGGTAATGTATTGCGTAGCCCATTAACCAAGCACGATCCAGCATACTAAACTGCGTGCGCAAATCTTCCAAATACACAATATTTAGATTATTTAAATGATTGATTACCTCTTCTAGCTTTGCGGTTTCTATAAACTTTCGAGAGGTGATTACAGTTTTTATATTGGCGGCGATACACGCATTTTGAATGCCCGCACTCCCCGATGTGAAATTTAACATCGCAGGAATACGGTTAAAGGCAGTCATGCCTAATACGAGCGCAAGGGTATTGGTCAGATTCGGCATTAGCACCCCAACAGCCTCTCTAGATTCACTCACCTTACATGCCAGCCTGCCCAATGCCAGACTTTTTTTCAATACGTCCTGATAGGTTTCTACAACCTCATTTATATCTTCAGCGATTTTAGTTTTAGCACCAAACTTATCGATGGCGTCTAAAAATGCCTCAAAAAATGTGCGGCTTTTCTGCGCTTGAAACACCATTTTTTGCATGATGCCACGCATAGCTTCACCTGCGATTCTACGTCTTTGTTTGGAGGTAAGTGGTGGATGATTGCTTGGGTTTTCTATTACAATTTCTGTTGCAGGCAATATGGTCAAAGTGACCCTAGGTAACAACTTACGAGGATGCGCATCCGATAAGCGACCAAAATAGGATTGCGCAGCCCCCTCAACTCGCACAGGTAGTATTTTGACACCCGCTTTTGCGGCCGCAAACCCAGGACCATCATAGACTTTCATCAAAGCCCCTGTCAGGGTCAGCCTGCCTTCAGGAAAGATGACTACATTCTCGCCAGCATCTAATCTTTTGACAACTTTTTTCATCGCGAGTGGACTGGTCGGGTCTACTGCCAGATGCGGTGTTAAACGTAAAAACTGCCTAAACAACCAGTTTTTGAGTACGCCTGTATGCACCACAAATGTGGCTCTTTTCGGTAAAAACAAACCTAAGAGCAAACCATCTAGAAACGATTCATGATTGGCAACTATGAGTAATTTTTCATGCGTTGGCACATGCTCTAATCCATTAACCTTAACACGAAAGACCACTTTACAAATACGACGCAATATACCTGCTAGCATAGTTAAGCCCCCACTAAATATTGTTTTTAATATAGTTTAATACGTTCTCTATGGCTTCTGCCATATGCTGTTTATTCACCCAAAAAAACACCTCTTTACCGATTTTTTCGCTGTCCAGCGCACCGCACTGATGTAGTAACTTCAAATGGTGTGTAACGGCAGTGCGACTCAACTTTGAACTTGCCACAATTTGTAAAATATTCATACGCTCATTTTTTTCAAAAGCGAGCAAAATACGCTGACGCTGTTCATCGCCTAATGCAACAAACAGCTTTGAGATGTCTTTCCATTCATCTGGGATTTCAATGATTTCTTTCATAACTAAATAATTAATTATTTAGTTATGTTTGTCAAGTGTTTTTGTATATTGCTTGTTGACAATTAAACGCACTATCTATAGAAATATCAAAGGGTGCATTCGCACCCTTTGATATTTTTAATTTAGCCGATGAGCTATTTACCTGGGATCCACGTTGTTCCTGCTAATGGCACTTGTGCCATTGCTGCAGATTCCATGGTAAGCGCTACCAAGTCTTCTGGCTCCAAGTTAAGTAGATGTGACTTTCCACAAGCACGTGCAATCACTTGTGCTTCCATTGCTAATACAGATAAATAGTTGGCAAGCCTTCTGCCTGCATTGACTGGGTCTAAGCGCTTCATCAACTCAGAGTCCTGCGTAGTAATACCCGCTGGATCGCGTCCCTCATGCCAATCATCATACGCTCCTGCGGTGGTGCCAAGTTTTTGATACTCTTCTTCTAAGTGTGGGTCGTTATCGCCCAATGCAATCAATGCCGCAGTGCCAATTGCCACAGCATCTGCCCCCAATGCTAACGCTTTAGCAACGTCCGCTCCTGTGCGTATGCCACCAGAGACAATCAACTGCACGCTATCTTTACCATTACGGTACACACCCAAATCTTGTAACACTTTTACCGCTGGGCGAATAGCAGCAAGAATCGGGATACCCACGTGCTCGATAAACACCTCTTGCGTCGCTGCTGTGCCACCCTGCATACCGTCTAATACCACCACATCAGCGCCAGCTTTCACTGCTAAAGCCACATCAAAATAAGGCCGTGTCGCACCAATTTTCACATAAATAGGTTTTTCCCAATCCGTGATTTCGCGCAACTCCGCAATCTTGATTTCCAAATCATCTGGACCCGTCCAGTCAGGGTGGCGACAAGCGGAGCGTTGGTCTATCCCTTCAGGTAGGCAACGCATTTTTGCAACACGCGCACTGATTTTTTGCCCTAGCAGCATACCTCCGCCACCAGGTTTTGCGCCTTGGCCGATCACCACTTCGATGGCATCAGCTTTGCGCAAATCGTCAGGGTTCATACCATAACGTGAGGGCAAATATTGATACACCAATGTTTTTGATTGGCCGCGCTCTTCTGGCGTCATGCCTCCATCGCCAGTAGTGGTACTTGTACCCACAGCACTAGCACCACGCCCAAGCGCTTCTTTGGCAGAACCAGACAATGCACCAAAACTCATGCCTGCGATAGTAACAGGAGTCTTTAAATGGATAGGCTTTTTGGCAAAACGTGTGCCTAGCACAACATCAGTACCACATTTTTCGCGATAGCCTTCCAGTGGATAACGACTCATCGAAGCCCCTAAAAACAAGAGATCATCAAAGTGCGGCAGTTTACGTTTTGCACCACCACCGCGAATATCATAAATACCACTGGCCGCTGCACGGCGAATTTCTGACACCGTATACGGGTCAAAAGTCGCAGAGAAACGCGGGGTTGTATGTGGAATGTGAGAAGTATCAGCCATGTTATTTTCCTTTAGTATGCACCAGCGTTATCCACGTGGAAGTTATAGAGTGTTCGCGCAGAGCCGTAGAGTTTGAAGCTATCGGCATCTAACTCTGCATAACCAGACTGGCTGAGCAAATCCTTCAGTATG
>DHYP01000038.1:18803-19154 GCA_002414145.1 Methylophilaceae bacterium UBA5127
GTTGCGAGAGTACTCATCCATTGGCTTTTCTTCACAGTCTGCGCCTAGACTTCTTACCTGTCCGCGCACAAAAATGCGTGCTTCGTAAAGTGAGTCCCCAAGTGCATCACCTGCATCACCCAAAATGACGAGATTGCCAGCTTGTGCCATAAATGCTGAAAAGCTACCAACGGAACCGCCAACCACAATATCAGCGCCTTTGAGCGAAATGCCGCAACGCAACCCAGCATCGCCATCTATCACCAGCAACCCCCCTTGGGCGGTCGCACCCGCAGCATTTGATGCAAATCCCTGCACATGCACTTTGCCTGACATCATGTTTTCGGCCACACCCGTGCCTGCGCTACCTTT
>DHYP01000038.1:19167-23373 GCA_002414145.1 Methylophilaceae bacterium UBA5127
CCAGTCGCAAGCTGGTTCATCCCTGCAGCATAGTAGCCTGCGTGACCATCGATAGTCACATCTACCTTAGCTTTAAGTCCAACTGCAATATTGTGCGCACCATTAGGGTTTACCACAGTCACAGTTTGTTGTTTGAGCAGTTGCGCATCACCATGCAAATATTGATTGACCTCACGCAATGGCTTGGTGTCTAAATCAAAAATTATATTTTCCATACGTACATTTCCTTAGGGCTAGGCTCAAATACATGGGCATTCTTAACATCGGGTAAATGCGCAAGTGAGCGAAATTCTGAAGCTATCGCGACATAATCCTCATGCTCGGCAACGACTGCGGGTTTACATGCAAACGGGTCACGCACTAAAGCAAGTTCATTTTTAGTACCCATCAATAACGTGTAAAAGCCATCAAGTTCTTCAAAACCGTGTTCGAGCGCTGTTTTTAAATCATCCCCTTCGCGCATACGCCACTCTAAAAAACGACAAGCCGCTTCGGTATCGTTATCCGTTTCAAACGTAATACCTTGTTTTTCTAGTTTGCGACGCAGACTATAAGCGTTGGACAATGAACCGTTATGCACTAAGCACCAATCTTGACCTGCTGTAAAAGGATGCGCATGTGCAGGCGTAATTGCTGACTCTGTTGCCATACGCGTATGACCAACCAAGTGTGTACCGCTGACTTCAGGCAAGCGATAGCGCGCAGCGACATCGGCGGGTAAACCTGTGTCTTTATAAACATCTATGGATTGACCCACAGACAGCAGATGTATATTGGGATAGCTGGTTTTCAACCAAGTGCGCACGTCATTGGCTGGCACTTCTGAGGTCAAAATAGCGTGATTACCTTGCGCATACAATGCTGGTTTTTGACCAAACTGTGCTACATGCTCTTGTGCAAGCACATCCCATAGATAACTCATGCTAGGTGCATACAAGTTATACTTCAGCGCATTACCCTGCACTGGCGCTGTGAACACGGCCATGCCCGCCGAGTCAGGCCCACGCTCCGTCATGCCAATTAGCATAGGCATCATCAACGCACCGATATTGGCACGCATGTGTTCGTTTCTAACGAGTAATCCAACAATTCCACACATATTATTTCCTTCTACAAAATCTGATTTAGAAAAACTCGACGTAGCGATTTACTTCCCAATCTGAGACGTGACGTGAGTAATCCACCCATTCCATGCGTTTAAGCGCAATAAACTCTTTGGCTAATTTGTCGCCCAAAGCCGCACAAATGACTTGATCTTTTTCGAGCGCAGTAATCGCCTCGCCCAAGTTTTGCGGCAGTATACCGATGCCTTGTTGAGCGATTTCCTCTAATGAGTAGTCATACAGGTTTTCACTACGAGGCTGGCCTGGATCGAGCTCGCGCTTCACGCCATCCATGCCTGCCGCAATCACAGCTGCTGTTGCTAAATACGGATTACAACTGCCGTCAGGCAAACGCAACTCCAAGCGCCCATAAGGAATGCGCACCAAGGTTGAGCGATTGTTATCGCCATAGGCAATATAAGCAGGCGCCCAAGTTGCCCCTGAAAGTGACCGACCCACAACCAAGCGTTTGTATGAATTCACCGTTGGCGCACAAACGGCCGCTAATGCAGGCGCATGTTCTAAAATACCTGCCAAAAAGTGATAAGCCAACTTGGAAAGCCCTAAGCCATTTTTATCGGTTTTATCCATAAAAATATTGCTATTAGTAGCATCCCCTATCGACATATGCATATGCATACCATTACCAGGGCGATTGCTAAAAGGCTTGGGCATGAATGAACAAATCATGCCCATTTGATTGGCAATTTCACTTGCGCCCATTTTCAGCAAGAGGTAATTGTCTGCACTTTTTAGAGCATCGGTATAGGTGTAGTTGACTTCAAATTGTCCGTTTGAGTCTTCGTGGTCAATTTGGTACACATCCATCTCTACAGCCAGCAAAGACTCAGTCAGTGTTTCGAGGAAGGCTGATTGTCTGGTAATGCCTTTATAGTCGTAGCAAGGCTTTTGCAGTAAGTCGCTATCATCAAATGGTTTAAGTGCACCATGCTCATCGCGCTTGAGTAATGAAAACTCCGGCTCTAACCCTGTATAGAAAGTCCAACCTTTTTCTATCATTGTTGCGAGTTGCTTTTTAAGTACTACTCGCACATCATACTCATAGGGATTACCATTCACATGTCCATCACATACCAAGCGCGCATAGCCAGGTTGCCACGGAATCAGGCTTAAGGTAGACAAATCACCCACAGCCATGTAGTCAGGCCCATTGGGGGCAATACCCGTGCCCCAAATAGCACCACCCGCGAATCCTGCGCCTGTAGTAAGCACATCCTCTAAATGGGCGACGGGTACCGATTTCACTTTTGCGGCACCATGAATATCGGCAAATTGTGCGAGCACATATTTAATCTGATGCTCTTTGAGAAACTGCTGCGCTTCCGTTAAAGACTTCATCTTGCTTCTCTCCTCAATTAAATGATTTCTACTTACGCTATTCTGCGATATTGCTTAATGTGTGTTCTATATAATCTTGATAGCTGACATCACACCAAAATCGGTAACGGTTACTGTCATTGATTAAAATGGCTGACACACCTGCCACCTGTGTCATCAGCAATGCATTGCCCAACAACAATTGCGAAGTATTGAGCGCACAAATCTGCGCCATTAGATCTTTTGCGCTTGCGCCAGATAGTTCGCATGCGACATCGGCTCGTGGCACCATATAAACACCTGATGCTCTATTTTTAAGCGCTTTATGTAATTGCGTTATGGCTGTACCCTCAATCAAAAACTCACTTTGGCCTAAACGCAAAACATAGCCACTTGGATGCATTAACCAAGTATTAGCAGATTCTGGAATAGGGATACCTTGTTGCTGCAGCCAAGATGCTGCATTTGGCCCTTTGATACCAAGGCTGACGCAATCAATTGTATTCAATATGTTCATACTGCCTCCGACGGATATTGAATAAAGGGCGTTTGCACCACTTGCGCCTGGACTAAGTCACCGTTGTCTGTGCGAATGTCAAAATACGTGCCCATGTCGGCCTGGTTTGGTTTTACGTAAGCAAGGCCGATGGTTTTCTGTAAGGTTGGGCTCCATGCAATACTGGTGACGCGCCCCGCTATCTCATCTTGCTCAATAACTAAATTGCACTCTTGTGGCGTTTGTTTGGCTTGATTTGAAACCAAGGTAAAGGCGACCAATATTTTATTCGCAGTCTTTTTCTGTATGATTTTTAGACTGCGTTGCCCCACAAAAAATAGTTTTAGCATTTTCAGTGCAAATGCAACATTGGCTTCAAATGGATTGGTCAGGCCATCGGTATCATGCCCGATAAGTGCATGCCCCATTTCTAGTCGCAGTATGCGTTGTGCCTCTGTGCCAAATGGTTGTAGTTGATATGGCTTACCTGCTTCTATCAATGCACTCCAAAGTGTCATGGCCTGTTTCGCAGGCACATGTATTTCATAAGCGACTTCACTTACAAACCCCACGCTTATTAGCCGCGCATCTATATCAACTACTTTAATTTCGCATACATCACCTGATTTAAGCTGCTTAATATCATCGGTATCTTTGACTAGCTTTTCTAAAATTTTGGTTGATGCTAATCCAGCCAGATTCATTGCGGCATAAGCACCAGTGACATTACTCAGTGTAATATCTAGTTGCCACATTTGTTGCCATCGCTGCATTTCTCTGTAGACCATGGCAGCATTGGTGGTGCTAGTCGTCAAATAAAAAACATCTTCTGCTAGTCGCGCGACAATCCCGTCATCCATCATCACACCCGCTTCATCAAGTGCTAGTGCATAGCGTGTTGTCCCTACTTTCTGCGAGACAAAGGCACCCGTATAAAAACGCTCTAAAAACTCAGCGGCTTGTGCCCCATGCACCTCTATCTTGCCCAAGGTGCTCACATCTATTAAGCCTGCCGCATTGCGGACGGCTAACACCTCTTGTGTTATAGCCTCCTGTTTACTTAATCCTACTTGTTTGTAATAGGCTGGGCGCATCCAAACACCTACTTGTGCCAACTCTGCTCCTGCTTCTTGATGCCACGCATGCATCGCGGTGGTGCGATATGGTTGGAAGCCATAACCTGCTAAGTGACCCAGTGGCGTTGGGTGATAAAAGGGACGTGCAGTGGTACTACCCACTTTTGCAATTGGTTGTTGACGTATGCGCGCC
>DHYP01000038.1:23406-24404 GCA_002414145.1 Methylophilaceae bacterium UBA5127
GCATGTTTACCTTGGCTCGGCCCCATACCAAAAGTGGTATAGCGTTTCATCAGCTCAATATTGTTAAAGCCTTCTTGAGCAGCATTGACAAAATCCTTGAGCTGAATATCTTCATCAAAATCAATAAAGTTCTTGCCTTCGGGATGTGGTACCATAGGATATGGGTGACTTGGTGTATCGCTCCCTTGCAATGGTGTAGGCAATACTGGCGTGTCTATATTCAAATACCTTAGCGCCTCACTGGCAGCACGTTCACCATCTTGCGCACGCAATACATCTGCGTAAAAACCATTAACTTTGCCTGCTGCAAATACGCCTTTGGATAATTGTTGCGGCACAAATTGCTGTATTTTCTCATCAAATCGCATTTTTGTACCCGCTTGATAGAGCAATGCTGCAGCGGGTGACCAACCAGCACTCATGGCAATGCCATCACAATCTATTTTTATTGATTGCGTAGTATCTGGCATGGTGCTGGGTTCATCATATGGACAAATAACTGCATCAGATACACCAAAGCCATCTGCACTAGGGTTAGCTTCGTACACACAATATCCCGTATATATTTTGATGCCCATTGATTTAAGTTGATCAGCCAATGGCTCATTAGGCAATGCACGCAGATCAACCAAAGCCACAACTTTTACCCCAGCTTTTAGCATATCCAATGCCACGCGATAACCTTGCGCATTTGCGGTAAACACCAATCCATTGTCAAATGGTTTAACTGCATAACGATGCATCAATCTTTGCGCTGCCGTGCTTAACATCACACCAGGCAAATCGTTGTTCCTAAATACTGGGGGATGTTCAAACGCACCTGTCGCCACGATTACAGCTTTCGCACGCATTCTTATCATGCCTGTTTGTGTGATAATAGGTAAATAATGATCTGCGTAATAGCCTGCAACATAAGCCTGCGTGATGTAGCTTAAGTTTGGATAATTTGCCAACTCTGTGAGTAATGCCTGCAGCTTGTCCTTTGCATCATCTTTAGC
>DHYP01000038.1:24424-25160 GCA_002414145.1 Methylophilaceae bacterium UBA5127
ATTCATTTAAGCTTCCGCCCAATTGGGCACTTTCATCCACCAATACAACTTGCACACCTGCTTTTGCTAGGCATAGCGCCGCAGTTATGCCAGCCAAACCTGCACCAACCACCAATACATCTGTAAATTGATTGCATTTATGTTTGGTATATCTTGGGGAATTAAAATTAACAACACCTAAGCCAGCAGCTTTGCGGATGATATTTTCCCAAAATGGAAATAATGCTTTTGGCTTATAAAAAGCTTTGTAATAGAAACCCACTGGCAATATTGCTGAAATTTTATCTAACCAACGCTTTTGGTCATGCTTGACACCGCCGCTGGTATTGACCGCACTGAGCTGCATACCCGCTTTTAATAGTGTCACGTCGGCACGTATATTGGTGTCTATGCCATCTGTGACCATGATATTGACATCATGATTCGCAAAGCTAAGTACGCCCCGTGGTCGATGGTATTTAAAACTACGCCCTAACACTTGTTCGCCACTTGCCCATAGTGCACTGGTAATCGTATCACCTTCATAACCCTGATATGCTTGACCTTCAAAAGTAAATTCGATGAGCTTTTCGCGGTTAATCCATTCGCCTTTCTGTGGTGATAATCTCTTAAGCATTGGTGTCAACCTCCACTTCAGCTGACAATAAATAGGTGCGTACCACTTCGTCAATCACAGTATTACGTTCTGCAATAAACCACGTACCACTTGGACTATGAAACCACCATTCCTTTTTTA
>DHYP01000038.1:25211-25550 GCA_002414145.1 Methylophilaceae bacterium UBA5127
TTCTGCATCAGTGCAAGTTTCTGGATTTGGCATGACACGGTATTCGCCACCGAATACAAATTCAGAGATGGGGCGTGAACCGTTGATTGGACAAGTGAGTAATTTCATTTAATGACCGACCGAAGCCGCTCCTTTTTCACCCGTAAGTTCATAATCCTCAAAACGCGATAATCTAAATGTATGAATTAAGTCTGGCGCTTGATTTTTGGCAATAGTTTCGGCCATGGTTTTGCCACTAACTGGCGTGGCTTTAAACCCCCAAGTTCCCCAACCTGCATCTAAATAAAAACCTTCTATCGGCGTTTTGCCCATAATTGGCGCGAAATCTGGCGTCATATC
>DHYP01000038.1:25619-27389 GCA_002414145.1 Methylophilaceae bacterium UBA5127
ATCTAAAATATGTGCGCTCAATCCCTCTACAAAATCGAGCGTGGAGCGTGTGGAATGTAACTCATAAGGATCAAGTGATGCGCCCATTACCAGCTCACCCCGTGATGATTGGCTCACATACACATGCAAGCTACCTGAAACCAAAATGCTATTTAGCCAGGGCTTCATCGGCTCTGTGACACAGGCTTGTAATGGATGGATCACAATAGGCGTTTTTAAACCTACCATTTCTGTAATGCGTGGCGTAAAGCCTGCGACAGCTGATAACACATGATTTGTTGCTATTAATCCTTGGTTAGTATTCACGCCAATTACTTTGCCGCGCTCGGTTTTGATATCTAATACTTCGGTGCTTTGAAAAATATCCACACCACGTTGATATGCGCCACGCGCATACCCCCATGCTACTGCATCATGGCGTGCAATAGAGCCAGGGGCATGATACAAAGCTCCTAATATTGGTGCGTGTCCACTACAAGTAATATCTAACTCTGGGCAAGCTTTTAAAATTTCCTCTGGTCCGACCACACAACTGTCTACCCCTGCATGTTTGTTGACTTCTGCACGCCAGCGCATGGTACGCATGGCTGACTCTGTATGTGCGAGCGTAAAGTGTCCACGTGTTGAATAAAACAAATTGATGTCTAAATCTTCGCTCAGGTCTTGGAATAACTTTACGCTGGTATCATAAAACTTTACCCCTTCTGGGGTGAGGTAATTTGAACGCACAATCGTTGTATTGCGCCCAGTATTGCCACCCCCCAAATAACCACGCTCTAGCACTGCTACATTGGTGATACCGTGATCTTTCGCCAAATAATAAGCCGCTGCCAAACCGTGTCCGCCACCACCAATAATGACCACGTCATAGCTTCTTTTTAGCTGCTCTGGCTGCGTAAAAAACGCAGCATCAGGATGCTTTTTGGTAAACGCATATTTAAGTAGTCTTAACGGCATTGGGTGAATTAAATGTTTCTCTGTATGAATAATTAGTTCATATTGTGAATATTTGTACTGCATTAGTCAATACATATGTTTAACTTTTTTTCATAATATGAAACAATTTAACTATGGATAACGAAAATATCGAACATAACCAATCTTTGGGCACCTATTTAGGCTCTGCCATCAGGCAATTACGCAACCAACACAGGTTAACGATTGCTGACATTGCAGACCGTGCGGGCATCAGTCGTGGCATGCTGAGTAAGATAGAAAACGCGCAGACAGCAACAAGCCTAGAAACCTTGGCGCAGATAGCCAATGCACTAGGGGTGACTTTATCTAACTTATTTAGCAATTACGATAAGCCGCGGGGCAGGGCGCAATTAGTTAAAAATGGCGAAGGCATGGAAGTAGTGCGTCGTGGCACACGCAATGGACACACTTATCGTTTGCTCGCATATGATCAAGGTCCCAAAAAAACATTTGAGCCATTTTTGATCTCGCTAGAGGATTCTGGCGAGCAATTTAACGCGTTTGAACACGCTGGCACCGAATTTATACACATGCTTGAGGGCAAGTTGGAATATCGTGTTGGTGAAGAACTCTATATCTTAGAACCTGGAGACTCACTCACCTTTAGAGGAGAGATTCCTCACAAGCCTGAGCGCATGCTGGCCATGCCTATCCGCTTTTTAGCGATTATTCATTATGACCATGCAAACGACGATGAATAGCGCATACCCAATACACATCTGCGATGCAAACATTGAAGACATACCCGCTTTAGTTGGCTTGTTAAATATGTTATTTAGCATAGAACAAGAC
>DHYP01000038.1:27416-30872 GCA_002414145.1 Methylophilaceae bacterium UBA5127
TAACTGCGTCAAGAAGCTGGCTTAAGGCTAATTATAGAAAACCCTCATCAAGCCATCATAAAAGTCGCCCGTACTCAGGGAGGGCTAGTTATTGGTATGGTTAGTGCTCAACTCGTGATTTCAACCTCGCAAGGGTCGAACTCAGCTTGGGTAGAAGATATGGTCGTGAGTGAGCAATATCGCGCGCAAGGACTAGGTCGCCAGTTACTCGATGCAGCATTGCAGTGGGCAAAGGACAAAGGCGCAACTCGTGCGCAACTTTTGGTGGATCTAGACAACGAGCCAGCGATCGGTTATTACGAGCATTTAGGCTGGAAAACCAGCCGTATGGGTGTGCGCAGGCTGCTTTTAGAGTAGTATGATTGATTATCGTGAAATAAAAAAGCGGACATTTGTCCGCTTTTTTGTGTTGCTTCTTAATTATTGCTAATTAGAAGTGGTAAGCACGTTCACCATGCTCAGTTGTATCCAAACCTTCACGTTCTACTTCTTCAGATACACGTAGACCGATTAACATATCAACCACTTTAAGAGCAATGAATGCAACCACACCTGTCCATACGATGGCTGTACCAACTGCCCATGCTTGTGCCGTCACTTGTGCAACCATGTCATAAGCACCCACACCGTTAGCCACATAATCCCAAACACCTGTACCACCTAATGCTGGGTTTACAAAGATACCAGTTGCCAGCGCACCGAAAATACCACCAACTGCGTGAACACCGAACACATCCAGTGCATCATCGTAACCAAACATGTATTTCACTTTAGCTACAAAGAAGTAGCAGATTGGTGAAACTAGCAGACCAATTGCAATAGCGCCCATAGGGCCTACAAAGCCACATGCTGGAGTAATCGCAACTAAGCCAGCTACAGCACCAGAAGCAGCACCAAGCATAGATGGTTTACCTTTACCGAACCACTCTGCTGCTAACCAAGACATCGTAGCTGCACCAGTCGCAATCATTGTATTCAAGAATACTAAAGCTGTTAAGCCATTCGCCTCAAGATTAGAGCCTGCATTGAAGCCAAACCAACCTACCCACAGTAATGAAGCACCTACCATGGTTAAAGTTAAACTATGAGGGGTCATTGCCTCCTTACCGTAGCCGATACGTTTGCCTAACACAACAGCAGCAACTAAACCTGCAACACCAGCATTGATATGCACTACAGTACCGCCAGCAAAGTCTAGTGCACCTTTAGCCCACAAGAAGCCTGCGTTGGTCAAAACAGTTTCCAATGCTTTAGCATCAGTAATCGCGTCAGGACCATCCCAGTACCAAACCATGTGTGCCATTGGCAGGTAGGCAAATGTGAACCAAAGCACCATAAATGCTAGTACTGCAGAGAACTTCATACGCTCTGCAAAAGCACCAACTATCAGGGCTGGCGTAATCGCAGCAAATGTCAGTTGGAACACAACAAAGACGTACTCAGGAATGTAAACACCTTTACTAAAAGTAGCCGCTAAAGAATCTGTCGTGATACCAGACAAGAATGCCTTACCCAAGCCTCCAAAGAATGCACCGCCACCGCTAAACGCTACGCTGTACCCATATAGCGCCCACAAAACGCCTAGCAGTGAAAAAATTACAAACACCTGCATCAGCACTGACAGCATGTTCTTTTGGCGCACTAAACCACCATAAAACAATGCCAAACCTGGAATCGTCATTAATGTAACCAACGCTGTTGCAACCAACATCCAAGCTGTATCGCCTTTATTTGCAGTCGGGGCTGGAGCCGCCGCCGCTTCTGCTGGAGCCGCCTCAGCTGGTGCCGCTTCTGCAACAGGTGCCGTATCTGCTACTTTTTCCATTGTTGCTTCAGCAGCTGCTGGTAAGTCTTCGGCAAAACTTATGTTTGTGACACCCAAACCGAGTACAGCCACAAGCGATAAAACTGAAAGAATTTTTTTCATGTTCATGCCCCTTTTATAGTGCATCTGGACCGGTTTCACCGGTGCGGATACGATAAACTTGTTCTAAATCGAACACAAAAACCTTGCCATCGCCAATCTTGCCTGTTGCTGCAGATTTTTCAATCGCATCAACCACTTGATCAAGCATGTCATCCTTAATAGCAACCTCTAGCTTTACTTTTGGCAAAAAATCAACCACATACTCTGCACCACGATACAGCTCAGTATGACCTTTTTGACGACCAAAACCTTTTACTTCTGTGACGGTGATCCCTTGCACACCAATATTAGACAAGGCCTCACGCACCTCATCAAGCTTAAAGGGCTTGATTATTGCGGACACGAATTTCATGTTTCTTCTCCTGTTGAAGTGTATTCCTAGTGACTAGGCATTTTTAATAAAAAGCGCTAGCCGTAACAACCAGCGCTTTAGCTTAAAACAAAATTAAAACGTTTTTTGCACGAATACTGTGAAAGTATCATCACCAATATTTTTGCCTAGGAAGGTATACCCTGCATCTTTAGCATCAGTATCAGTATAGTAAGCACCCAAGTTAATACCATTGCTCCATGATTTTGTTACACCAATTTTCCAATCGGTATAGGTGTATAAATCATCATTGCTGGTACCCAACACATCGCCTGAATAATGTTGATATCCAACATGTAGGTTAGCTGTGATTCCTGTTTCACCCACTGGAATATTGCCATTTAGCTCTGCATAATAGGAGCCATCTGAGTTCTCAGCTCCAAAAATATCAGTAATGCCATATGAAATTTTAGCTTGTGCCCATTTGTAGGAAAGTGCCGCATAAGCTTCTAAAGTATAGGGGTCGGTAAATCCAGCATTTGTTTTACCAAAAGCGGTTTTGCTACCTGGGTACACATAGTTGAGCAGACCGATATCTAAGCCTACACCTGATTCACCAAAATTCATACGGTAGCCACCATAAATATCCCACTCTAAACTAGAACTTTCATAGTTACCACCATCATCTAGCCAACTGATATTAGAAGCCCAAGTGCCAATATACAAACCACTAGAGTGTGTAAAATCCACACCACCTTGAATTGCTGGTTTAGTATCTGTTTGTGTTAAGCCACGAAAAATATACTGACTATACAAGCCAACATTATAAGTAATAGTATACGGTGGTGCTGGCTCAGCCGCCGCCGCTGGTGCTGCTGCCTCTGGGGCGGCCGCTTCATCAGCATAAGCAAAATTTGTAAGTGTCAATGTACTTAATACGGCTGCAAATAACAACGAATTGCGCATTTTTAATTTCCCTCTTTAGAAATAAATAATTGGTATAGCAAAATTTCATGAGCAAAACACATGCCAACAGTTCAATTAATATAAAAACAATAACTTATATAATAAATATTAATGTTAAACATTAATATAATTAACTAATGCATTGTTAAAAATACAATGAGGTAATAATATTAAATGCTTGTCTAATATTACAGAATAATGAATCGATGTTAAAATAATCAAAACAAGGACTATTACCATGAAAAATTTAGAT
>DHYP01000038.1:30887-38918 GCA_002414145.1 Methylophilaceae bacterium UBA5127
GATTTTTTACAAGAATTATCAATTAAAATCAGTGAGTTAGTAAAACAAAGCCCCATTTCAGACCTTGATAAGAACATTCATGCACTAATACAGGGCGCATTCACCAAGTTGGAGCTTGTATCGCGCGAAGAATATGATGTACAAACGGAAGTTTTAAAACAAACAAGAGACAAACTAGAGCGCCTAGAAAAAAAGCTGGAAGCACTTGAAGCTCAATTTAAAAAATAGGCACGCTACTGAGCCATGAGTCTAGCCGTATTATATAGTCGCGCCTTAAACGGCATGGAAGCACCAGAAGTGGTCGTTGAGGTACATCTTGCGAATGGACTGCCTAGTTTTACCATTGTCGGTTTACCAGAAGCAGAGGTGAAAGAAAGTAAAGACAGGGTGCGCGCCGCCATACAGACCGCACAATTTGAATTTCCGGCACGCCGCATCACCGTTAACCTTGCCCCCGCGGACTTACCTAAAGAAAGCGGAAGATATGACTTGCCGATAGCCCTTGGTATTCTGGCAGCGTCTGGGCAGATTCCAACGCAAGCATTAGATCAGTACGAAATCGCAGGAGAGTTGGCACTCACGGGTGAACTACGCCCCATTCGCGGTGCGCTCGCCATGGCTTACCATATGGTGCATCACGTCAAGAATCACAAGCGCGCTTTTATCTTGCCCCAATTAAGTGCGGAAGAAGCAAGTCTGGTTAAAAATGCCACGATTTATCCCGCACGTACATTACTAGAAGTATGCGCCCATCTTAGTGCTCATACATTGCTAGCACCCTATCAAAGTCAAGATGAGCAGTCTAACATTGAGTACCCCGATTTTAATGAAGTCAAAGGGCAAAGCCATGCCAAGCGAGCTTTGGAAATTGCAGCCGCTGGTGGACATAGTTTAATTATGACCGGCCCACCAGGAACAGGTAAAAGTATGTTAGCCAGCCGATTTCCTGGCATATTACCCAGCATGTCTGAGTCTGAGGCGCTAGAAAGCGCTGCGATTCAATCACTCAACGGCACTTACAAACTGGAAAACTGGAAGCGCAGAAGCTACCGATCACCTCACCATACAGCCTCTGGCGTGGCGCTAGTTGGTGGTGGTGGCGTACCAAGGCCAGGTGAGATTTCATTAGCTCACCACGGTGTGTTATTTTTGGACGAGCTACCTGAATTTGACAGAAAAGTGTTAGAGGTATTACGCGAGCCACTTGAAAGCGGACATATCACGATTTCTCGCGCCGCCAGACAAGCTGACTTCCCCGCGCAATTTCAACTATTGGCCGCCATGAATCCATGTCCGTGCGGTTATCTTGGGCATTACAACAATAAGTGTCGTTGCACACCCGATCAAGTATCGCGCTACAAAGCTAAAATTTCTGGCCCACTTTTAGATAGAATCGACTTGCTTATCGAAGTCCCCGCTCTTAAAGATGAGGAACTCACCAGCGCCAGTATTGCAGAAAATTCAGCGTCCATTCGCTCACGTGTAGAAGCTGCCCGCGCGTGTCAGGTCAAGCGCCAGAATAAAGCCAATGCGGCACTTGGAAGTTTGGAAATTGACGCGCACTGCCAAGCGGATGAGGCAGGGTTATCCCTATTAAAAACCGCGATCTCTCGACTCAACTTATCTGCACGCGCCTATCACCGCATATTAAAAGTCGCCCGTACTATCGCTGATCTAGCGCATCTTGAAAAGATACAGGCTTCGCACATCGCGGAGGCTCTACAATACCGCCGTAACGATTGACACTTCTTAATGAGCTACTTTTGCTTTGCGCCATTCACTTGCATTTGCTGCTTTCTTAATCCACTCACCAATGCTTCGGACTGATGTTTGCGTTGCTCGGTATACAACAATAAACTTTCCAGTTGCTGAGAAGAAGGTAGCGCAGGATCCTTTGGCAACTTTAGTAACATCTCATAACTTTCTTGGTAAGGCTGATTAATCGTATCGTCGATTTTGCTAGCGAGCTCTTCAAAACTTTGATTGCCCTGTTTGCTCTCATAGTTAATCGCTAGCCAATTACGATTAATCTCCTGATCTTCAGTAATAAAATGTTGAATTGCACTGCGTAACATAAGCTCTTCACTCCACTTATACTTAGGTTTTGGTATATGCAATACCAACCATGTGCTGGCAATACATAATATCAAAGCGCTAGAAATAGCGTAGTGGGCTGGCATTTTTTTAGCCTTCATGGATTTTGCTGTGGATATACTCGCCAACACACCTGCCAAAAAGCCACCAATGTGAGCAGCGTTATCAATGCCAGGAATAATAAAGCCTAACACAATGGTAATGATTGCGAAGACTAGACCACCCCCAAATAACCAACGAAACTCGCGCGCAGTAATTGCTGCACGCTCTCGCCACAAAAATACTAGTACTGCTCCGTATACACCAAAAATTGCCCCTGAAGCACCGCCAGATACTGCATCATTGCCTTGCACTACAAGTGAGAGTACGTTACCAAACAGTCCGCTTGCGAGATAAATTGAAATATAGCGCCAACGTCCATACATGCGTTCTACTAATTGACCGACATCCCACAATGAAATGCTGTTCAACAACAGATGCACGATACCAAAATGCAGAAACATGGCAGTGCCAAGACGCCACCACTCACCATCTTGTGTAGCAGGACCAAAATTAGCACCCCATTGCAGCTGTATACCATTAGGAGAGTGCCAAAATCCCGCTCCACCTACTAACATGGCTACAAACACCAGCACGTTAATACTGATTAAAAGATAAGTAATGGGAACGTTTGGTTCGCGCGCTTCAAGCTGATTGTATAAGGATTGCAAAAATTTCACCTAGTCTGAAATAGCTTGACACCATTATAAGTGAGGATTGAGTCTTTACTCACTGAGGCGTGTCGATAAATACCAACGCAAACTAAGAGACTTGCCTTTAGGAAAAGTTCTAAAAGTAAAATACTGAGCGCACCGCAACTGAGTGGCGGTGTGCGAAACACTGCAACGAGTATTACTTGTTAGCTAATTTAGCAAAAAACATCAAGACTAGAACAATTGCGACAACCACACCAACGAACGTAAAAATACCTTGCCACCCTAAAAACATGATCTCAGCTCCTTTACCGGCTATGGTTTATCGCAAATGCTATTGAAATGTGCTGAAAGCTTAATCTTTGCGCTATCATTATTTTTTGATTTAAATCAAACTTGCTATCAATTACAATCAACTTCTAAGCATGGTTATTTTTAACTCCTACCCCATTTTGAATCCATTTTGTTAAAGGAACTCCCATGTTAGACATGTACACAATCAGCATTCCGCCACTACAACGCGCTTTGCGTAACTTATCAAACATCCTCAAAAAGGGGGAAAGTTATGCACAGTCTAAGGAAGTTGACCCAAGTGTACTGCTTAATGCCAGACTATTTGTAGACATGTATCCTTTGGTAAGGCAAGTACAAATCGCCACTGATATGAGCAAGGGGGCAGGTGCACGACTCGCTGGCATAGAAATCCCCAAGTTTGAAGATAACGAAACGACTTTTGAGGAATTACAAGCGCGCATTGATAAAACCATTATGTTTCTCAGCAGCATCGAATCGGCACAACTTGCAGAAAGCGAATCGCGTGACATTACCATCACCATTCGTAATATTGACCTCCACTTCAGCGGACTAGACTACTTACTCAACTGGGTGTTGCCTAACGTGTATTTTCCACCNNTTTCATGTGACAACTGCATATGACATTTTGCGTCAGCAGGGTGTAGCACTTGGTAAAAGCGACTACTTAGGCCCCAGAAAATAGCTTGTTCAACGCCATTTATTTTTTATTTAATGTAGCTTATAGTTAAGCTCTAACATCACCAGCTATAGCGAGAAAAGGCGAGATATCATGAAAAATATTTTGATTGCAAACTCTAAAGGCGGTAGCGGCAAAACCACATTAGCGACTAATCTGGCTGGCTACTTTGCAAGCATAGGCAACAAAGTGGCCTTATCTGATCTAGACCGCCAACACTTGGCGACCCAATGGCTCAGTCGCAGACCTGCCCATTTATCCAAAATACATGAATATTCGACTGAGAAAGATGACTTTAAAGCAGATTGGTTAGTCACTGACTCACCCGCTGGTCTGCGCGAGGAAAAACTTGCAGATGCCGTTAAAAATGCGGACTGTATTATTGTGCCGATACAACCCTCTGCCTTTGATATCGGTGCGGCCAGTGATTTTCTAACCGTGCTTCAAGAAGAAAAAGCCATCCGAAAAAACAAAACATTTGTGGCATTGGTTGGTTCACGCGTCAACAGCCGTACTAATGCAGCCGTCGATTTAGCTGAGTTTATGGATCAAACGGGCTTTCCTGTGCTGGCATATTTACGTAACTCTCAAGTCTACACGACCGCTGCAGGTCAAGGATTGAGCATCTTTGACATGCGCACGTCACTTGTGTCGCAAGATGTTGAACAGTGGTCAGTGTTACTCGAGTGGATTAAAGACACAACCCAATAATTCATTTCATGATCAATTGTTAGCTTGAGATTTAGCTGGTATCCAATACATAGGCCCCTCTTTAGCAGAAGAAAACTCAATCATTTTTTGCCGCCTGAAAGTCTCATAGGCCTCATTTTCCGAGATCTTGCTTTGCGCGGCTACTTTTTGCGCTATCGGCTGAGCATATTTTACCCAAGCTGGATTCTCTACAAACCCCCTATCATTCATGCAGGTTTCTAGCACACGAAGCTTTCTGGCAATTTTTTCCATTTTTTGAAAGGGTAGCGCTTCTGGTAATTTCAAAGCTGCTTTCTCTGCAATAAGTTCACACTCATCGCCCATATGGTCAAGCAATGTTCTTGTCGGCGACACTTCCGATTCTGAGTTAATATCGTACCAATACGCACCTATTGCAATCACTACCAGCAATGGTAAACCATACCTGACAACATTTTTCATAAACACCTCTCACCCTTTTCCATTTCCACTTGTTTGTTCATTGTAACTTTTTAAATTATTTTTTGTCATGAATCTCAAGCTTATACGACTCATAAACAACGCATGCAACAATCAACATCAACCAATGTTGAGTATGACTAATTTAAACGTAAAAATGCATATAAAACATGCATTTAATCTAAAGATTGTCAAACTCTTGCCGATGTCATAATTAACAACGTAGCAAATGAAATATCTATTAGAAATGGGGTGTGAAATGACGATTTATCAAGTGCTTAACGAAGAAAATCAACTTTTTTGTGAATACATAGATTTGGACAAAGCCATGCATGGCGCGCAAGATTTTACGGTATGGGATGATGAGCATTACTATCACGTAGAAGAGCTTGAATTAGAAGTCGTTTGATCGAATACTCACTACTCATGCCACAAAATGTCGTTGTGAGCGCACCATAAGGCATATGAGTCATCCCTTACAATACTAAGATTTTTCGATCATAGATTTTATAAATGGATCATCAAACTCATACGCATGCGTCTTGAGCTCATGCATCACTTTAGCGTATAAGCTTTTATAGGCTTCTGCTATTTTTCCAAGTTCATAATTGGCATCCGCCTCTATAATTGCTTGATGAAATGCATCTAGCACCAATTTATGTGCATGCTTATGCTTCTCAAAATAGCTATTGCTTTGATCAGGCTGTAGCCTTTTTGCCATGATAAATTCTTCATGATAAAAATGTTTTTCTGTCAGTTCATGCAAAACATAAAGAAACGATGGCACACGTCCATGACATGAAGCGCGCTTTTCCTTATCACAACTACTACAGTTTAAATTGTCCTGCAAATGAATGCAGGTTTCTTCAAGGTTAGTAATGTAGCGGTGCAGTCGCTCATGTTCAGTTTGCATTAATTCTAAATCTTCAGTACTCATCAACTGCAAATCTGTTAATTCTCTGTTTTTCATGACAGCCCATCCTCTTGTTACAATATGTAACAATTAGTTACTTGCAGTTACAAATTACGCCTTAGCTACTTTGCTGTCAACCTTGTTTTGATGAATTTTTTAAATATCCACAAAACAAAAAGGGCAAGCTCAACGCTTGCCCTTTAATACTACAGATACCACTAGAATTACAATTACCTAGATATCGTCCGCTATTGCGCCACACCTATCGCTGTTTTCAATTCGCTGGCAGCATACTCGTCCAAATGACTCAGCAACGCCATTTGTGTTAATGCCTCACCATGTTGTCCATTGGCTTCTGCAATCAGACCTAAATAATAGATTGCTTGACTGTGTTGACTATTCATTGCCACCACTTTATGCAAATGCTCTTCTGCCTTTAATGTATCTTTGGTTGCATATTCTGCGGCGGCTAAGTAAAACCAAGCTTCCGTTGCGCTAGGTTCAGCTTGTACCCATTGACTTGCAATCTCTTTTAGCGCTTGCCAGTCTTCTGTTAAATAGGGCTGCACTACTTTCATAAAGTATGGCCACTCATCAAGCGATTTAGCCCAAAATGGCAATTCACTTTTAGTTACAATCGGCTGCACAGGTTTATCTAACAAAGCCTGCACCCATTCAACTGGCATATTGTAGTAATACGCGTTGCGACCAGGACTCTTAAGCGTAATAATCCCGACCAGTTTACCATCATCATCGAATACACCACCACCACTGGCGCCCATTCTGAATGAGCTAGTCGCTCTGATTACAACACTGTCGTCCATTGGAAACAGCCCTTTCACTACGCCATAAGTGCTGGTTGGAATAGGAAGAAAACTAGGGTAGCCAATGGTAAATACAGGTTGTTCATATTTGAGATTTTTGCTGGCACCAATGGTTGCAGTTGGCGCATCCAACCCCTCTACCTTGAGCACACAAACATCATGCTTCCAGTCTGGTATCACGCCACTTGCAGAAAAGCTAGATCCGTTGCTGACAACACTAACACTGACCGCGTTTGCAACCACATGACAATTGGTCACCACATGATCCTTTGCTACCACCACGCCTGAGCCTAAACCGTAACTACCATTCGCTAGCGCTACTTGCACCCTCAGCACTTGTGCGTTGAGCTGATGAATCAGCTCATCTGTGGGTACTGCCAGTACTTTTGTGGAAGCACTGATAAAAAGTAATGCTAATGTAAATAAACTAAAGCTACGCTTTGTCATGATAGTCTCCGATCTACAAACTACATTGATTAAACCTCACAAAAAAATAATCGTTTACATTGTTTCAATTAGTATTAAGCAATTACCGTTCCAAAAAAATTAAACATTCCAACTGTAAATTGAATGCATATACTTTTAGTATCGACAAGATTAATTAAAGCTTAACCGAACCAAGCCCAAAACAATTGTTTGAAATTAAAGCGTTAATGCCGCTATTTAAGGCATTTAAAATATGGCCGTGCTATTAGCTTGAAAGCAGAATACCTTTGGAAGTGGCATAGAATAAAGGATTACAATCAAAATATTGGATTTCTCAAACCTTAAGGATTAAATCTAAAAGCCTTGTTAAATTAAATAATATTTTATGTAAACGAGACATATTGAATGTTTAACTGTAGTCTTTAACATGTGAGTTGTGATGAAAATTAATCACCAGTTCATCTACATAATAAATCATCCCATAACGCACAACTATTGTGCGTATATATATTCTTGCGCTACAAACTGCTCACCTTATCGAGCGCCAACCTAGCAATACTGAGCAAGCATTGAGATAAAACTTGTCATTAAACTCATATTAGCTGTTTACTTGGCTTGCTTAGTTAGCTGATTTTTCTGGTACTTTTTCTTGAAACAGTCAACATTGCTATTTAGACTTATACTTACAAATAGTCTACTAAGTAAAAATCCTATACTTTTTAAATGGAGCGGATGATGGCAAAGTACAGAATATTATCTTTGGATGGTGGCGGATTACGGGGACTCATCACAGTACGCCTGCTTCAACAGCTAAGCCAGACAAGCGGTCAAGCGCACTGGTTAGATCAAGTCGACTTAATTACAGGCACATCGACAGGCGGTATTTTGGCTTTAGGTATTGCCGCTGGCAAACCGCTAGAAGAAATGGCGGGGCTATATGTC
>DHYP01000038.1:38942-42518 GCA_002414145.1 Methylophilaceae bacterium UBA5127
ATATGTCAACCAAGGTCCCAAAATTTTTGATGACAGTATCTGGGATAACATCCGCGATCTTGGTAAAACCGTAGGTGCGGAATATTCTAACAAAGCGTTGAAGCAAACACTTAACCAAATTTTTGGAAACACCACGCTGGCAGATTTGAAAAAAAAGGTCGCCATCCCTACTTTTGCTTTAGATAACGAACACCCTGACAGTAAAAAACGCACGTGGAAGCCCAAAATTTTTCACAACTTTGCAGGCAATGATTCTGACGGGCACCAGCTACTTGCTAATGTTGCACTCTATACCAGCGCTGCCCCCACTTATTTTCCTTCTGCCGATGGTTACATTGATGGTGGAGTGTTTGCCAACAATCCCAGCATGGTCGCTCTAGTACAAGCAATCTCGCAAAGAAACATCCGTGCAGAGCGCGCAAATATTGATGACATTGTGTTGCTATCGGTAGGTACGGGCGTGAGCCTTTCCTATATTAAAGGACAAAGTCTGGATTGGGGCTATGCACAGTGGGTCAAGCCATTATTGAATATCCTCATGGATGGCGTTGCTGGCATCTCTGACTATCAAGCTGCACAGCTGCTTGGCGAGCGCTACCAGCGTTTACAGGTCGTGTTTGACTCCAAAGAGACCATCGAAATGGACGCAGTAGACAAACTTAAGCGTATGAGTCAAATTGGCAATACTTATGACATCAGCCAAACTCGCCAATGGCTAGAAACCTATTGGGCTTAATGGGCTGATCAATCAAGATAAGTAGATTAATTTCAAACCTTTAACAAACACAAATAATGTTGATCACAAATTTCTTAATGGCGTTAGTAATGCACTTAAACCGTTGTGTTCAATCTCTTGCATCAGTTGAAGTAATCTGCCAGCTCTCCTTTAGGAAAGCCTTTCCGTGCAAACCAATTCAGATAATTCCCTGGCAAATCGACCAACAAGCAACCCTTATGCTTACCATAAGGCATCTCTAGCGTCACTAAACGCTGTAGGTCTTCTGCTTGCATCAATCAAACTCATCGGCATCAACTAATTCTGCTGATTTGGCAGTCACGCTTAGCGCCTCGTAACCCGCTTTCTCTAACTGCATGCGATAGGCACAGCTTGGCAAATGCCCTTCCAGTTTTCCATTAATTTTGGTGGTTTCTTCTTTGCAATGTACACAACGATAACGATGTGCCTGACCTTCAAAATGCTTTTGTGGGTAATCGATATAATAAGGTTTTTTCATCATGAATATCCTCTCTTTTCCAAATTAGTCGTGGTACTTTTGCTTCTGATAACGTTATTATCATAAATCTTTCACCTGATGACTGCACTTGATATTTAAAACAAAAGAGTTGATGCTAATCATGGCTTCAACACATCAAAAACATATATCATCACAACAAAGTACACACTCACTAAAGGGGAGATACTGATGATTAAACCTGACGCACAAGATACCAAGCTAAAAGAACACGTAGAGGCGATTGAGCAGCATAAACAATTGTTAGAAAGGCTGCATCTGGATGGCAACCTGCGATTAGATGAGATAAATGCGTCATTAGAAAAGCTCACGCTCACACTAGAAGAGTACCTTAAGATTATCGGCATTCCTTAACAGCAATGAGTTAAGCAATTAATCAGGTTGCTACTGTAGACGTATCAAGCTCTACCGCGTTCTTATCTTAGATACTTAAGATAATTGGTGGAATTATGCGTACCCATTACATCAAACTCATTACCCTTGGCTTGCTCACAACCGTTTTTTTCATTCACCTGAATGTCTATGCTGAATCGGACGGCTGGATTAAGCAACAAACTGTACCACACACCTATATTTCCAATCAGCAATCGCTTACTTCTGGGGACTACACCTTCAAGTTAGAGCACCAAAATATAGAGCGTACCTATATGGTGCACGTCCCGCGAGCCTACCAAGCAAAACAGCCGATGTCGATGGTGCTTTCACTTCATGGCGGAGGTGGCAACATGCGTTATCAGGCGACCGATGAATACTATGGCATGATTTCAAAATCAGAAAGTGCAGGATTTATTGCCGTGTTCCCCAACGGCTACAGCCGCTTCCCCCGAGGGGGTCTGGCTACTTGGAATGCTGGCATTTGCTGTGGTAAAGCGCGCGATAAAAATATTGATGATGTTGGTTTTATCAAGCAGCTCATCTATGATGTTAAAAGTCGCGTCAATATCAATGCTGACCGCATTTATGTAAATGGAATGTCTAATGGCGGCATGATGGCATACCGTTTAGCGTGTGAGATGCCAGATACATTTAGAGCCATTAGCTCTGTCGCTGGCACGGATGGCACGACACAATGCAAGCCAACCAAGCCCATTTCTGTGCTACACATCCACGCCCTAGATGACGACCGTGTACTATTTAATGGTGGCTCTGGCAGCAGTTCCAGCACACATGCAGACTTTGTCTCTGTTCCCAACAGTATTGAAAAATGGGTAAAGCTCAACGGCTGCAGCACCACACCCCAACGCGTCCTGAAAGTGGCGGGTGCATATTGCGATGTGTATGGCCCATGCCAACATAACTCAGAGGTTAAACTATGTGTCACGGAAACGAGCGGACATTCATGGCCAGGGGGCAAGAAGGTACGAGGTAATACTGCTGGTTCAACCGCCATTAATGCCACAGATTTGATCTGGGACTTTTACAGCAAGCATCCTTAGGTACGCAATTCTCTAACTACATTGAATGTAGTGAGGCGTGGCACAAGAATGTGCTAAAACTCACCAAAACTTGTCACAAAAACATCATGTAAAGTGCATGTACATGATTTAAGTCACATCGTTTTGCATTGATTACTCACAAATTACTTTAATTGCAATGACTAACTCAATGATAAATAGCTTATGTTTAAATCTATTGCTAACACATTCATTTAATTGAATTTTTGGCGCGATTATTGCTCTAATCGGTATGTAACGCAGCATTTAACAACTTAAGTTAAAGGAGTGTCACATGACCATTTATCAAGTGTTAGACGAACAAAATCATCCCGTATTTGAAGATACTAGCTTTATTAAGGCATTAGAAGAGGCGGAACTACTCAACCACTCCTTTGATGAACATTACTTTTTTGTAGAGGCTGCGGAAGTCATTACACATTAGGTCGTCATCACAGCATAGTTACACAACACATAGTTACGCAACAAAGGTTTTTATGTAGTCAGGGCTGACCTAGCTCTTGGATATTGCTCAATATATTTGTGGATCCAATCTGATCAACAAGTCCAGCGCGTTTCAATTTTAACAACACATTGTCTCTTGCTCCGCATAACACCAAGCGCGTTTTATGGCGCAGACATGCGTCTCGTAAATCCCATAATGATTGCAAGCCAGTAGCATCAATAAATGGGACTTTTTCCATACGCATGACCAATATTTCCGCATGCCCGTGCACCGCTTCCAGCGCATTTTCTAGTCGCTCTGCGGCGCCAAAGAAGAATGGCCCATCCATTGCAACCACCACCGTTTTTGGCGGCATTAAAAAGTTTTTGTTTTGCGTTTCATCCACCAATGCCTCATGACTTTGCAGTTCAACGCTGACTGTTTC
>DHYP01000038.1:42524-43525 GCA_002414145.1 Methylophilaceae bacterium UBA5127
TTCAGACATACGTTTCATGAACAATAGCGCAGATAACATCACGCCAATATTCACAGCAATCACCAAATCAGCAAACACCGTTAACGTAAATGTAATCAATAGTACCGCCACATCTGCTTTTGGCGCGGTACGTGCCATATGAGAAAAACGGTGCCACTCACTCATGTTATATGCCACCACAAACAAAATGGCAGAAAGAGCACACAATGGAATGTCACTCGCCAAAGGTGCGAGCAGTAATAATACTCCCACCAATACCAATGCATGCACAATACCTGCCATTGGGCTAGTTGCACCATTACGCACATTAGTCGCCGTACGTGCAAGGGCGCCTGTAGAAGCAAATCCGCCAAATAAGGGTGAGAAAATATTGGCGACACCTTGTCCAATTAACTCCTGATTGGAATCGTGTTTAACACCAGCCATACTATCTGCCACCACCGCAGACAGCAAAGACTCTATAGCACCCAGCAAAGCAATGGTAAATGCAGGGCCAATAAGCATCAGCAAATCAGAAAACTCCAATGTTGGCACTTGAAAATGTGGCAATCCCTGAGGAATCCCACCAAATGTACTACCTATGGTAGCGACACCGTCAAATTGAAACCACCATTGCAACACAGTGATAACCACCATAGCGACCAAGGGTGAAGGAACACGCTTAACCACGCGAGGTGAAAAAAGAAGAAGCGCCAGCGTCAGCAAGCCAAGTGCAGTAGTTGCCAAATGATAAGTAGGAAATGCCTGAATTAATTGCCATACTTTAAGATGAAAATGTTTTGCTCCGAGTTCAGGGCTAAGACCAAAAAAATCCTTCCACTGCCCCACCCAAATAATAATCGCAATACCCGTAGTAAACCCCACAATCACAGGATCTGGGATAAATTTAATCGCACTACCCAAACGCGTAAAACCCATCAACATGAGCATCACGCCCGCCATTAACGTGGCAACTTGCAGCCCCTCTATGCCATATTTGGCTGTAATTCCAGACAGAATCC
>DHYP01000038.1:43594-44129 GCA_002414145.1 Methylophilaceae bacterium UBA5127
ACCCCCCCCGCCACAATCGAAGTATAAATCCCTTGCTCTGGCTTTGCCCCAGAGGCAATCGCAAACGCCATCGCCAGTGGCAATGCAACTATACCAACAACCAAGCCAGCAAGAATATTATTCGCCCAGTGTGCCTTGGATAGCAATCCTGCGCGCTTAGCTTCTAAAATAGCAATCATATTTAATTTTTAACTTAAGAGAGCACATTCAATAACAAAGACGCTTGTACTTTTACTCATCATACTATCGATAGCACGTTTATGGCGCATGAAGATGAGCACTTTTTTAGAATCGTATGGGGACTCGCGTTAGTAAGTATATTAATCAAGGCATTCAATAAGATCCCACCCTGCCATATCAATAGGTCTATATTGAATAATGGGCTGGGCAGTGTTAATCACAATTGACCTGTTAATTAGCCACTTCTGACTACACAGAATCTGCAAAAGCAAAAGCCCCGCTACAGGCAGGGCTTTGTTCAATAAGTTATTTTTAATCAAAAACTTAAATTTTATGGCGGAGTGGACGGGACTCG
>DHYP01000038.1:44295-44563 GCA_002414145.1 Methylophilaceae bacterium UBA5127
TACCAACTGAGCTAAGCACCCCGCCTAACCAACGAGGTGCGCATGATACCGTTATTTAGCGTATTCGCCAAGATAAAAATACAAGATAAAAAACAGCTTTAATTATTTTTAGTCAAAACATCACTCAATCATGTGTTGAGTGAGCATGTGATGTACGCCCATTGTTACGAGCGCAGTAAATTTACCTGTACATTCACGATTAAGCTCGGCATGACCAGAGCTGGTCCAATAAAACTACCTGATACCGGCGGCACCGCTTCAGGGTTTT
>DHYP01000038.1:44610-51442 GCA_002414145.1 Methylophilaceae bacterium UBA5127
GACTTGCCCAGCCGTGGGATCAAACCCTTTCCAGCCAGTACCAGGCAAATACACCTCTGCCCATGCATGCGTTGTGGCATTGCCAGCCTCTGTTGCAGGTGCATGTGAGTAGCCACTGACGAATCGACTGGCCAGCCCTAGACATCGGCAAGCTTCAATAAACAATGTTGCGTAATCTCGGCAAGAGCCACTGCCCATTTGAATGGTTTGTGCGGGAGTTTGTACACCCGCCTCCTCACGGATTTGATAGCGAAACTGTTGGTTAATGGTTTGATTTAGCTTAGTTAACAAAGTAAATGTTTGCTCTGGAATGGTGCTTATTCCCATCTGCATGAGCCATTGATTTACTGTTGGTTGATCTAAAGGGAAAATAGGTTGTTGAAAAGCTGCCAGATCTGCCCAATCCGCTTGCGCATAAACGAAAGGATAATTTACTGCATAGTCCTCAATATAAAAATCTAAAGGCGCTTCCTCGTAATGCTGAATCACAACCTCGCTCGCAATAGTAAGTCTATTGGTAGGCTTTAAAAATGAGACTACCGCCAGCGAATTATCAAACACATCCCGATACCATTTGATGCTATACATAGGTGATATTTTAAGGAGCGAAGATTCAATGCGTACATCATGCCCTTCACGCGGGCGAATCAGCAATCGATGCTGTTGCAGCGTCACTTCCGTCGGAAAAATATATTCCGTTAAATGTTTGATGAGCAGGCGTTTCATGGTTTTGGCTCTGAACTCTTATGCACAATTAAAATTACTCAAGTGTATCTGCCAGCTTGGTGACACGTACACGCATCAGCTCTGGGTACAAAGACGGACCAAATTGATTAAAAATGGCAACATCAGCAGCATCATGCCCATAAGCCACTGTGACGCGACCGCCACGCGGTGAAGACTGCGTTGCATCAAACGTATACCAGCGCCCGCCTACGTAAGCCTCAAACCACGCATGAAAATCCATAGGCTCTAGTTCATGCAAAAAGCCAACTACCATGCGTGCAGGAATGCAAAGCCCTCGACATAGCGCAATACCCAAATGTGCCAGATCACGACACACACCTTCCCGTACTTGGTTTACCTCAATAGCAGAGACTTGGAATAAAATTGTACTTGGGTTAAATCTTACGTTTTCGCGTATCCATTGCTCGATTCTGGCAACCTGATCATAACCTGGTGCTACCTCTGCCACGATTTCCTGAGCCATTTCTACAAACCGATCTGACTCGCAATAACGTGATGGCAATAAGTACGTAAGTACATCATTAGGTAAATGTTGCACTTCCACAAAAGGTGCGCCTGCACACGTATCAATATGATCAGCCGTCATAATGTCTGCCGAAGTCTGAATGGAAAAATGACCAACTGGTGCAATTAAACGCTGGCATAAATTGCCATAAATATCCGTGAACTCCACTGCAGGCACACTGGGTGAAAGGGTGTAAGACTCACGTGCAACCCACTGATTTACACCACTGCGAGGGCGCAACATCAAGATAAATGGGGTGGGCACGCTCACACTAAAGGCAAAATCACATTCTGTTCGTAACCACATTTCTGTTCCTTTTTCGTGTGCACATACATTGTACTCTGCACTAAGAGACAATCATCGGATGAACCAAGATGACAATTCTTACATAAAAAGTTTACAGATATATGGACGTAATGCTTTTTAAAATGTATCCAGTTAAACGGCTTTGCCTTAGCGAATCTAATCATGCCGGTATGGCACAATCACCTCACGTGAAGCCAGCACAATCTCGCGTAAAAAGCACAAGAGCCCCAAAATCACTGAAATCATAGAAGAAATAAACGCCATCAATACCACATGGGGCATTTTGAAACCAGTCTCGACTGAAATAAACAAAGTTGCAATAGAAACGCATACACATAACGCTGCCAGAGTGGCCAATCCAATCGCACGTCGTAGCCATTTGGTACGTTTAACGATAATGCGTAATTCATCTTTAAATTTTTCGCGTTTTTCTTGCGGCATATCGTTGAGCGACCTTGCGCGGTCAATCGATCTCCCCAAACGCCCAATCAGCACACCGAGAATGGAACCGATGCCTGTTAACAAAAATACTGGTGCGACTGCATCGCGAATGGCCTCAGAAACACTATGAATATCGGTAATTGGTACTAACACATAAACCCTTAATGCTCAGTAGATTGATGAACATTATGCGCTATCGCCGTTTAAACAGGAATGACTTAACACAATAATTGTCCATAAAACATAGAACTTTTATGCATGATAAATAATAATTGACGCACCTTTAGCACTCAAATAGTAGCGTAAATGCAAAGTATGCTTACTGCATTAATTACGGTAGAATAACGGCTGGCCATAGAGTGATAGTTTGCGTTACAGATTTTTACTAATTACTACAAAACAGCAAAACTTACTCGGTGGCAATGCAATACAATTATTTTACCGTTGTACAAGGGCAACGTTTATCACAGGAGAAAACTGTATGAACTTGACTATTCAAAAAGAGCCAACAAACGCTCAAGCAATTAGCACTCAATCGACTTCTTTCAAAAAGCGCAACGCCGCGATTATTGGCGTGGCACTATTGCTAAGCCTCAGTGGATGTAGCAGTATGTCTACAAGAGACAAAAATACCGCCGTAGGTGCCAGTATTGGCGCAGTTGCTGGCGCTGTACTCACTGGCGGTAGTGGTGTAGGTATGGTGGGCGGCGCAGCCATTGGTGGCGTCATTGGTCACCAAATAGGCACAGGCAAAAAGAAATAACCAAGATAAAAGTAGGTGGGTGGTGAGTATTATGAACCTAACAACATGTTGGGATTCAAAAACGACTCACCTCTACCTAAAGACGATATAGTCTATCTCAAAGTGGGTGCTCACTAGTTTTTAATTGATTGATTTTAAGCGTAATTTTTTCACCTTCGTCGTTACTTAGTGCTTGCACTGGAGGCTTCAATGCCTCAAGCGCGGTAATGTCTTTTTGTGCAAAAACCACACGTGACAACGCCACAAAAGCATCTAAATCATGATTGTTAATTTGTGTGGCTTTTTGCAATGCAATTTTAGCTTGCGGTATTTCACCTATCCCTTCTTCTGCCACGCCTAAAAAATACCATGCGTCTGGCGAGTTTGGCTCCTCTGCGACCCATTTTGTTGCAATTGTTTTAAGCGTTGCCCATTCCTCATTTTGAAATGGTGTGACCACCTGCATAAAAAACGGTCGTTGCTCTGGTGGCAAAGCCCAAAAAGGTACTTCATTCGTTTTTAAACCTAAGATATCTGGGGAGTCCATTAGCTCTTTAATCCACTCCACTGGTAAACAGTAAAAAAAGCCACGATGCCCAGGGCTTTTAAATGTAGTAATGCCGATTAAATTAAACTTTTCATCAAATAAACCGCCACCACTAGACCCCATGGCAAAAGTGGCATTAGTGCGCACAATCAACCCACCATCAAACGCATATTTGCCTTTCACATTGCCATATGAAGGCTGTGGCACGGGTGAGCCCGCGGGAAAGCCCAAACTAAACACCTCCTCTTCATAATTCAAGGTGCTGCTATCGCGCATAGGAATAGGCGTAAGCGGCAAGGAGTCAAACTTTAGCAAACACAAATCACGACGCCAGTTTGCTTTAATGGCAATGGGTTTATAACCATCTCTAAACTTAGCAACATTTGCCCCATTCGTATTAGCAATCACATGACAATTAGTCGCCACATACTCCTTGCTGACCACCACGCCAGATCCACGCCCAGTGGATCCATCTGGCAAATCAGTACTCACGATCACCACAGAATAACCAAGCGGGATAGTCTCAGCAACACTCGGCCAAGCCAACAAGCTGGGTGCATAAACACACATCAATGCCAATAAGATCCAACGCTTCATTATTAACCCTTTGTCGTTATGGTAAAGTTAGGACAACGACCACGCATAAACGTTTACATGATATGAGTTTATGCTTGATGTATATCCTGTAGATTGCAAACAACGACCATCATTTCGAATGAAACAAGCGCTGTAAAAAGCGATTACATTTTATGCGTGCTATCCGCAATATAACGATTGATACTCAAGTCATTCGTTTTGATGGCAGGTTTCCGATTCGCTATCAAATCCGCAAGAATCTGGCCAGAACCACACGCCATGGTCCACCCCAAGGTGCCGTGACCCGTATTAATCCATAAGTTGTTTAGGTCTGGATCCTTTGAGGCTTGCCCAATAATAGGTGTACCATCGGGGGTCATCGGGCGCAAGCCTGTCCAGAAAGTAGCTTTAGTTAAGTCTCCTGCATGAGGGAATAAACTATTGACCACCATTTCCAACGTCTCTCTGCGACTCGGTGTCAGATTTAAGTTAAAGCCTGCCACCTCTGCCATTCCACCGACACGAATACGCGAATCAAAACGTGTCACGGCTACTTTATAAGTTTCATCTAATACTGTTGAGACAGGGGAAGCATCATTGTTGACAATGGGGAGGGTTAATGAATAGCCTTTTACTGGATAAACTGGAATATCAATGGCTAAATCCAGCATCAACTCACGGGAGTAACTTCCAAGCGCAACCACATAATGATCGGCCTCAATGCGTTCGGCCTTACCCTCAGTGATAACCGCCACGCCTTTGATTTTTCCCTGTTGCATCTGGAGTTTTTCTATTGTCGAATTCTGGCGGAACCTCACGCCAAGCTGACTCGCTTTTTCTGCTAGATGCGTTGTAAACATGAGACAGTCACCTGTTTCATCTTTGGGCAATCGCAAACCGCCCATAAGTTTATCTTTTACCAAGTCTAGCGCTGGCTCTGCGGCGGAGCAGCCGTCTCTATCCAGTAGCTCAAATGGAACACCGCAACGGCTCAGTATGGCAATATCCTTGGCAGCAGCATCCAATTGTTTTTGCGTACGAAACACTTGCAATGTCCCTTGCATACGCCCTTCATACGAGATGCCCGTTTCTGCTCGTAATAAGTCCAGACAATCACGACTATACTCTGCCAAACGCACCATGCGCTCTTTGTTGATGCTATAACTCGGCGTATTGCATTGATTCAGAAACTTTAACATCCATTGCAATTGCCACAGGCTTCCATCTGGCTTCATATGTAAAGGCGCGTGACTTTGAAACATCCACTTGAATGCTTTTATTGGTATGTAAGGTGCCGCCCAAGGCGCAGCATACCCTGGCGAGATCTGCCCAGCATTAGCAAAACTTGTTTCAAGACCTACAGCTGGCTGACGATCAACAACGGTGACATCAAAGCCTTGCTTTGCCAGATAATAAGCGCTACTAACACCCACCACGCCTGAACCTAAAACAATGACACGCATGAAAGTTTCCTAATCCTTAGCGGCAAATACAATTTGCAAAACCTGATTGCATCTCTATTCACTACAAGTTGAAATAACTACTCATTCTGAGCGTTGCGCATTAGATAAAATAAAAACGAGCCCGCCAACATAATACCTGCAGCAAGATAAAGGCCAACTTCATAACCCCCATAAATTTTTGCTAACCAACCTGTGATGCCAGGTCCAACAATTTGTGCCACCCCATAGCAAATGGTCATTTTGCTCATCATTTTTGCGGGTTGTGCAGGGTAGTATCGTCCCGCCATGGTCAATACCAAACTCACAATGGCAATGGCTGTCGCACCGTATAAAACCGCACTGATTAAGGCGCCAGCCAAGCCCAAGCCTAATGTTGGCATCACAATACCCACCACCTCAATTAAACCTGCTAGGCACAAGGCATTCACATCACCGATTTTGCGCGCCACAATGTCCCAAACATAACTGGATGGCGCCGCCACTAGGCCAATTACCAAAAACACCCACCCGCCTTGGTTGGCGAGCGCAGGTATTGCATTGACAATCGCCACAATAAAGGTAGCCGTGATAACGTAGCCAAATCCTGCGCAACAATATGCCGCCAAAAACAACCGCATAAACCTTGCATTAGGCGGAGCATGTTGCATTTCTGCTTTTTGGTTAATCGCTACCTCATCTTTTACCACGGCAGGAAACCAACCCAATGCAGGCACCAGCAGCACACACGCCACAGCTGTCAGCACCGTCCACTGCATATCCCAAGCCACACTATGCTTCATGGCAATGGTGGCAAGCGAGCACACCACAATACCCATGCCTATACCCGAAAAGTGAATGCCCAACTCACGTTTATGATCATGGCGAAACAGCCAGTTTAAAATCAGGCCACTCCCCAACATCAAACCAGCTGCCGTGCATAAGCCAGCAACAAAACGCGATACTGCCCACAGATAAAAATTTGTACTCAAACCCATCATCGCAGTGGTCAACACCGCAAACACCATGCCCCAACGATACAAACGGTCTTTCAGCACAGCATCACTCACCAAGGAGGCCAAAATCACACCCAGCAAATACCCCGCATAATTAATGGCCGCCAACCAGCCGCCATCCGCGTGCGACAAGCCTGCTTGGCTCATCATCACAGGCAACAGAGGGGTATAGGCAAAACGGGCAACTCCCATTGACAAAATAAGGCTGCAAATGCCTGCAAAAAGCACTTTAAAACGTGAGATTTGAGATGTCATTGGGGTTGATTAGGCATGATGACTGTATCACTAAGAATCATAGCCTAGTTTAACGCATACGCAAAAGCCCTATATTGAAAGGCAAAAGCAAGGCAGCATGCGTACTAATACGCCACCATCACCTCATTGCGGCGCAAAAATGGCAATGTCCAAGGCGGGTTATACCGTGCAAGCTCAGGCTCGCCAATGGGTGTGATATTTTTGCTGTTAAGCCAAGCCAATAACTCAGCCGTTTTTTTAGCGGTTTTTTCTTCACCT
>DHYP01000038.1:51491-55105 GCA_002414145.1 Methylophilaceae bacterium UBA5127
CTTGCTGGCAACTCGCGCAATGTGACAGCTGGGTTATTGGGAGTAGGCAAAGTGCTTAAAGTGTATTGGCTAGGCATCACAAAATACATGCGCCACTGCCCAGCACTTTGCTGCATGCTCACAGGGGCAGTCATGCTAATTTTTTCTGACTTTGCTGATTCGGCCTGATCTTGCTGAGCCCTAGGCGCCATAGTGACAGGTGCTGTCATACTGATTTTTTCTTTACCGCCTGAGCGTGCAGTGTTATTACCAAAAATATAATCTGCAATACGCCTAAAGCCAGCGTTAGAAGCATCATCTAGCGAACCATCCACCAGCGTTTCTGCCACTACGCGCGGCGCATAGGCGCGCAATTCAAACGCATCGGATTTTTCTACCACCGTATATTTAGGCTCTTCAATCGCCATGACAAGGTTTGCAAACAATAAAATAGTGAATCCACATAATAATCCTAATCGCACTTCAGCCACCTTCTTATCGTTTTGTTTGAAGCTGGTTTGAGCGCGAAAGTTAGGATAAATTCATTGAACAACAAAAATGTGGCGATTTGCATAGCACATGAAGTAGTAATATCCGCTAAAGAGAATATTCACATACGGCGGATTACGTAAACTAATCCGCCCTACACTTACTGTTTACCTACAACAGCCCGTTTTGCATTGTTTCTTAGGTTTATTCCATCCTTGCAAAAACTCTTCTTTAGTCATGGCTTTTACATTCAGCTCTTGCTGTAACGCTTTATCCACCACATGTTCTTGATAATGATTAAAATGCGCTAAATACTTAGCATAAGCCCTATCAGAGCCCATCAAAGCTTGATACTTAGTCCATAACCATTTTTTGAGCTTAAACATCTCAGTTCCACCAGTATTTACGATTGCTTTAACACCAATACATCTTATAGAGCATTTTGATGCAATTAGGTTCTGATACAGAAACTTTATGTCTCTTTATAGGCTGATTGAAAATCTTTACGGTAATGTTGCCTCAAATAACTAATACAATCCTCTTCGCGCAGTGGTTTGCTGTAAAAGTAACCTTGCAGTATGGTACAGCCCATTTCAATCAACTTAGTATTTTGTGCTTCGGTTTCAACGTATTCAGCCACTACGTTTATTTTTTGTGAAATGCCCAGCGCCACAATTGTACTGATGATATCTGACTTAACTTGATTAGTAAGTACATCCAAGGTTAAAGAGCCATCAATTTTTAATGTATTCACTTTAAAGCGATTTAAATAGTGCAAAGAGGCATAGCCCATACCAAAATCATCCAGCGCCAAGCCCACACCTAGTGCAGATAACCTAGACAATGCTTCATTGATAATAGGATGATCAGGCAAAATGGAAGACTCAGTAATCTCTAACTCTAGTTGATCTGGGGTTAATTCATATTTAATTAGTAATCGTTCAATTGTCTCCACGATTTCAAGATGCATCAATTGCGCTGGTGACACATTAATTGCAATATTAAGCTCTTGATACCCAAGACTATTCAGCTTTTGTTTAAAAGCTAAGGCATGCTCAATGACATAGCCTCCTAGCACCTGAATTTGATTACTTTCTTCTGCTAGGGTCACAGCAACTTGAGGATGAATGAGCCCATAACTTTCATGAGGCCAGCGTAACAATGCCTCCAAACCCACTAAGCTTCCATCATTTGAATGCTTGGGCTGATAATCCATGTAAACCCTTTGGCGCTCTAAATCTTCCAAAAGTGATGTAAGCAGTCCTCTGGCAAACATCCCGACCCGGTCATCTCGACCGATAGTAGGAAACGGTTTAACCCTATTTGTTAAAATTACCTGAGTAGCATTGTTGTAGCATATTAGCTCCTCATCTTTTCTTAACGCCTCAACCTTCTTTACAAACGGTAAATATATTATGGTGCTGATAATAATACTCACGACTTGAAAAGCCACACCATGCCATGATCCAGTCAATAACCAACCAGATATCAACGGTGGTGTAGTAAAAGACAATTTGACATTGAGTGGGACAATAAAACCCGTCTCCAAAGCCACTAACAGGAGAAAATTCAAAAGTAGAGGCACGCAGATAAATGGGATTAAATAGCGAGGATTGAGAATAATAGGCAATCCATAAAGCAGCGTATCATTGATATTAAAAAATGCAGGCACTACCGAGATCAAACCAATCTTACGCTGGTACCCACTTTTAACCTTCAAAAAAATGGCTATCAACAGCCCAACAGTCACACCTGAGCCACCCATCAATAAAAAGCTAGTCAATAATGACCTATAAACATGTACGCCATCATAAGGAGCACCCGCTGGAACTAAAAAATCATTAAAATACCCAGACAGCACTAACCAGCCATGAAAGCCAACAGACCAAAACACCTGATTAATAATGATACTTAGCGTATGAAAAATCCACATCGCACTCGCTTGCTGCTCTATCCAAAATGTCAGCAGCGCAATATTCCATGAGGATAATATATGTGAAGTAGTCAAATACGTTGAAACTAATAATGTGATTAACCCCAATAAAATGATAGCGGGGGACAACCACATCACGTAATAAAATTCAGAATTTGACTCATACGGCATCCTTAGAAAACTAAAAACGCTTAAATAAGCCAGCTTACGTAACAACTCTGCTGTCAATATTCCGATGGCCGCCCCAAGAAAAATTGATTGATAACTCAAACTTTCAGGGCTGAATGACCCACTCAACACTACAATCATAAAGTTAGCGAATGCAGAAACGCCTACTAATGTATCTGGAATCAAGTCAATATCATTTCTTTGTATTGCACGCATAAGATGAACAGCTACTAATACAGCAAGACCAACCCCATATGAGTAATTCACCGTATGAATAATTTTCATAAAAAATACATGGTAACCATCACCAAATAGTGCATACATTTTTTGGTGATAGATTGGCAAAGGAAGTGAATCTAGAATTTGAGCAATGACTAGCAGAAAAGTCATCGGCAATAGCGATAAAAAGCCGTCTCGGATAGCATTAAGCCATACTGGTAGTTTGGAGAACTCTACCTTCTTCATTATTTGGAGCTCGCTTTTAATTAGCTGGTGGCATGAATTTGCTACAAGAAGCCTTACATGTCAAGCAACTAAAATGTAATTTCTAACAATTATTAAGATTAAATCTGGAATAAAGATTACCCATTTAAGCAATATGTAAGCAATAGATTTTACTCTGGCTCAAATTACTATAATTATTTAAACACATTCGGCGTACTGTTAGCGATTGCGCTCTACGCGAGCTCAACCACTCATCACCGTCATTCCCGCGCAAGTGGGAATCCATTTTATAAATTAAAACCAACCAAAAGCCAATGGATTCCGTATCGCGCTACGCTTGTACGGAATGACGGGATTTAAAAGATTGGCATTTCGAAGCACTTGCATAGGCGTTGAGTCCGCGTGGGTAACAAGTTACCCACCCTACAAGGTTCTTGTAGGGCGCGCCCGTTTACGGGTGCGCCGAATTGAACCTTAACATTCGGCGGGCTGCAATACGGGTACGCCCTAAGGGGTAAAGCCTCAGAATGACGGAGTAGAGTTTAATCCTGCGACGATGGCATTCGGATGGTTTTCTTACCCCCTTTGCCGCGCCGAGCAT
>DHYP01000038.1:55132-59128 GCA_002414145.1 Methylophilaceae bacterium UBA5127
GGATTAAGAGGCGCGCACCGTTCAAGCTCCGCAACTAGCCACGATTTGTGTGGCTTGTTAGGGCGCGTTGCGCAAGCCTCCCGCAATGGGTGAAACACGCGCAAGAAACAAGCGGCAGCGGGGTGCTCTTTTATTTGGTTACTTTCTTTTGAGCAAGCAAAAGTAAAGTAACTCGCCAAGAGGCGAAAAGGTAACTTTACCTACGGCGCACCGTAAACGGGTACGCCCTACGAGCTATATGGGCTTCACATACTGTAGGTTATATTCAATGAAGAAAGTGCATCAGAAATAGGGATGAAAAAATTTATTCCTTGTGACGTATTGTTAATAAATAAGCCAGCAACAGCAATACCTAATACTTCACCATTTTTAGAAATTAGAGGGCCACCGCTATTGCCGTGCTGAATGCTTACGTCACTCTGTATAAGGGTTTTTGAAGACTCTTCTCGAATACCACTTACTATACCTTTAGATACCGTAGAGTGTAATGAGGAATCTAATGGTGTTCCAATTGCGTAAACATCATTACCAATATTAGGCAACGCTTTACTGAGTTTGAAGTACTTTGGAAGGACAGCATTTAGCTTAACGACTGCAACATCAGTTGAAGAGTTTGAGGCAATAACTGAACCTATTAACTCGACGCCATTTCCAAATTTAACATTAACTGACTTAGACTCTCCAACTACATGATGATTGGTCATTAATAGATTTTCTGCGAAAAGAAATCCACTCCCATGTCCATTTCCTGCATAAACTGTTGCAACTGAGTTAATCCATTCTGACGTATTAGTTGATAGCACTTTTGTAGTGTTTGTAGGAATTACGATGTTTTCGCCAGACTGAAATACTGTTTCTTTAACAGTTTTACCACCTTTTGAAACAATAGACCTGAACTTTTCATCGGCTAATAAGTTTCTCGTTGCTTGACTGAAGGCATTTAATACTACAACAGAGTCACCACCATTCGAGACAGTCGTTACTTTAGATGCGCCTTCTGTAACAACACTGTGAACTACAGACCGATCTAATTTAGAGTAAATTTGCCAATCTACTTTTAGATATGCCTCTCCCTTTGATGAGTTAAAGTTTCCAAACCCTGCATTTGGGTAACAAATATTAGCCTGCAACTCCTTTACAAGTCCTGCAACTAAAATTTCAGACTTCCATGTGGATGAATCTTCGAATAAAGCACTTGTATCACCAACTGTTTTAAATGAAGCCTTTTCAAGCTCCTCTTTAAACGCCTCAGTAAAGTCATCAGAGTCGATACTGAGTTTCCCACCTTTCCAGTTTAATTCGCCTTGACCAACGCATAGAAGTCCAGCTTGGAGAGCACCAATTTTCTCTCCCCTTTTAAGCTTTACTACAATTTTAGAAAACTGAATTGGTTTCGAATTTTCGCCATTAGTAAGGTTTTGAACCTGTTTATCTTCAACTGGCTTTATAACTGCAGGTGGAACACAGCCAGAAATAGCTAAAAAAATTGGGAAAAGTAGAATCAGTCGAAACATTGAGAGCCCCTGTCATCATTAGTATTATTAATACGAGTGTCTAATATAGCAATATCAAACTCTAGTATACAAGAGCACAATAACAAATTGATGACAATAAATATCGACGCTATCCAAAGACAAAAAGCGCTAACTGTTCGGTCTTTTTCTTAAATTACCCGCACTTACTCTCACCACAATTCAAACAAGTCATACACCCATCCATCAACACCATCGCCTTAGTCGAACACTTCACACACAACCCCGCCTGTTCCGGAAACGCTTCACCATCCGATGCCCCGTGCTTGGCTTCGAATTCGCGGCGTTTTANNATTCAAACACGTCAAACACCCATCCATAATAATGCTGGCTTTTACATTACATTTTTTGCACAGGCTTGCGCCTTTGGGGTAGCCCTCTTCATTCACTGCATCACCACTCTTAGCGTGCTTTTCTAAGAACTCAGCCTTTTTTTCTTCTACCAGTTTTTGCTGATGTTGATCTAAGCCTTCTTTTTTAAGCATGCCGATATTTTGCAGGTGTTTTTCTAATACTTCGCCAATCTCTGCCACTAGGCTAGGCACAAACTTGCCGCCTTTTTTAAAGTAGCCGCCACTGGGTTCAAACACGCTTTTAAGCTCTTCTACCAAGAAGGTGACATCGCCACCTTTGCGGAACACTGCTGACATGACGCGGGTGAGGGCGACAATCCATTGAAAGTGCTCCATGTTTTTGGAGTTCTTAAACACTTCAAACGGGCGGCGATGCTCTTGTGGCGTGCCTTCATGCATGATGACATCGTTAATGGTGATATACAGCGCGTGCTCGGTCACTGGGGTTTTGATTTTGTAAGTGCTGCCTACCAATATCTCTGGGCGGCTTAATGGTTCGCCCATCGCCACTACGTTGCTTGGTTTTTCTGCATCTGCTTTTTGCGCTTTATCTTCTTCGCTTACCAGTTTGTAAGCGGTAATTTTTTTGTCTATTTTAACTGCCATAATATTTCTCCTAAGTACTTCAGCTCTTGCAGTGGCGACCACTCAGCCTTGATGTTTGCAAGCCATGTTTTAATTGTTTGAATATGTGTTTGTAGTGCATGCAACATGACAACCCCTCCCACTTTGATTCAATTATTTTTTTACTATTCCTTAAATCTTTAACTAAGTTATTGCGTTTTAAGCGTCGCGTGTGCTGTTAAGACAAGGCGCAGTTTAATTTTTTACCGGAATGTACAAGTAGTACATGAGGATTAAAAATTAAACTGCAACGCCGTATTAACAAACAAAGCAGCTTAAAACTAAAATTTCCCGTAGTAGCCTTCTTTTAATGCATCGTATAAGTTCGCTGCCGAGTGTATCTCACCATCGTACTCAATCTCTTCGTTGCCTTTGACTTCTATTTTGGTACCGTCTTCCAGCGTGAATTGGTAGGTGGTGCTTTCCAAATCTTTCTCAGTGACTAACACGCCTTGGAACGCCTCTGGGTTAAACCTGAATGTGGTGCAACCTTTTAAGCCTTTATCATAAGCGTAGAGATAGATGTTCTTGAAATCTTCAAAGTCATAATCGGTCGGCACGTTAATGGTTTTAGAGATAGAACTATCGATCCATTTTTGCGCGGCCGCTTGAATATCCACATGTGCCTTAGCCATGATGGTAGAGGAGTCCAAGAAGTAATCTGGCAATTTCTCTTCTTCTGAGGTACCAAACGGCATAGCTTTGGGATTAATCAATTCGCGGTAAGCCAATAACTCGTAAGAGAACACATCGACTTTTTCTTTCGATTTTTTACCTTCACGAATCACGTTGCGGTTGTAGTGGTGCGCAAAGCTTGGCTCAATACCGTTGCTGGCGTTATTAGCCAAACTGAGTGAAATGGTGCCTGTTGGCGCAATAGAGCTGTGGTGCGTAAAACGCACGCCTTTAGTGGCAATCTGGTTACGCAAGCCTTCTGGAAACTGTTGCATATAACGGCTGTACTTGCCTAACAACACCTTGCCTGCGATTTTTTGGCCGACTTTAATGCCATCTGCAGCCATTTCTGGGCGCTTGGCTAACATGTCTGCTGTCACTTCAAATTTTTCATCCATGATAGGTGCTGCGCCTTTTTCTTCAGCCAGTTGTATGCCGACATTCCAGCCTTCTTCTGCCATCACGCGTGTGACTTCTTCTGTGAATTTAATGGAATCTTCTTCACCGTATTTCATTTTAAGCATGGTAAAGGTAGAGCCTAAACCCAAGTAGCCCATGCCGTGACGACGTTTACGCATGATTTCATCACGTTGCTGTTGCAATGGTAAGCCATTGATTTCTACCACGTTATCCAACATGCGCGTGAAGATGCCGACCACTTCACGGTACTCTGCCCAATCAAAATAGGCTTCATCCGTAAATGGTTTTTTGACAAACATGGTGAGGTTTACAGAGCCTAGCAAGCATGCGCCATAGGGTGGCAAGGGTTGCTCGCCACAGGGGTTAGTCGCGCGGATGTTCTCGCAGAACCA
>DHYP01000038.1:59338-59637 GCA_002414145.1 Methylophilaceae bacterium UBA5127
CTGTCATCGTTGACGTTAAGGCCATCCACAATGGCTTCTTTTTCTGTGACTGGGAAGGCAAGTTTCCACTCAGCATCTGCTTTGACCGCTTCCATAAATTCTTTGGTAATTAAGCAGGAAAGATTGAATTGGCGTAAACGGCCATTCTCACGTTTGGCTTTAATGAAATCCGTGACATCTGGATGGCTAATATCAAACGTAGCCATTTGTGCGCCACGACGCCCACCCGCAGAAGATACGGTGAAGCACATTTTGTCGTAAATATCCATGAACGACAGCGGCCCGGAAGTGTACGCGCC
>DHYP01000038.1:59645-60781 GCA_002414145.1 Methylophilaceae bacterium UBA5127
GACCGCTAGTGTATGCGCCAGCCCCCGCCACAAACGCACCTTTGGGACGCAAGGTAGAGAACTCATAGCCAATGCCGCAACCTGCTTTGAGCGTTAAACCTGCCTCGTGCACTTTGCCCAGGATATTATCCATACTGTCTTCTACTACGCCAGACACTGTGCAGTTAATGGTTGAAGTAGCGGGTTTGTGCTCCAGCGCGCCCGCGTTTGAGGTAATGCGACCAGCGGGAATAGCGCCATGACGCAATGCCCATAAAAACTTCTCATGCCACTCCTGGCGTTTTTCTTCCGTGGTTTCTACATCAGCCAAGGCACGCGCTACGCGACTGTAAGAGTCATCCATGTCTTTATCGACATGGTCGCCATTTTTAGCTTTTAAACGATATTTTTTGTCCCAGATATCCAGAGAAACTGATTGGATTGGAATTTGCACTTCTTCTGCTATCCCCATTTTTTTTGAGGGTTCTACTGCTTTGAGCATCGCCTTACTCCCGTACTATCTTTTTTATTAATTTATTGCAATTTGTATGGTCTACAAACTGCGCTTTTGCGTGATTTTTCTTACTTTTTAACCACAAATACCGTTGTTGGTTTTTAGATGTAAAAACAATCTAATACACAATATGTTGTGTTGCTGGCGTAAATTTATGCCTTTATCTAGTGTTCGTCAATAAAAATTTACACTCTTTTATGCACTCAATTTGAGCATAATATTTTGCACTTTTGGGAATGTGGGATAGCCGCTAGGATTGAAGGGAGGTGAGTAGTTACTTACGCGAAAAAAATTTAATAAAAATTTTATATTGCGCCATTTTGCATGACAACAAATTACTGACAACTGCAAGTTTTAAACTTATTTTTAAAGCTTTAAACTGATTTTTTAAGTTGGGCAGTCAGTGAAGACAGCCGACTCAATTGCTTGCCAGCAGCATCAAAATTCTGTGGTAGGAGCCATTGCGTGAGTGCCTGTTGCAACGCTGGCCATTCAGTATCTAATATCGAATACCAAGCCGTATCACGATTGCGCCCTTTGTTAACCATGGCTTGCCTGAAAACGCCTTCAAAACTAAAACCCAAACGCAGTGCCGCTTGGCGTGAAGGAAGATTCAGCGCATTGCACTTCCATTCATAACGGC
>DHYP01000038.1:60903-62448 GCA_002414145.1 Methylophilaceae bacterium UBA5127
CTATACGCATGTAACTTGCCAAGCCGATAGGTTGTTGACTCGCCTGATCCACAACCGCATAAAACAGTGGGTCGCGCCCCATACAGAACTGTGCTAGCCACTGCTGATAATCTTGAAAGGAATCAAACGCACCATAAGGCAGATAAGTCCACATGCTGCCATCATCTGCACTATTGGCTTGATATAAGGCATGCGCATGCACGTCTGGATTGAGTGGTTCCAGCCTGCAATAGTGACCTTGCATGACAGTGGGTTGAAGAGGCGTGGCACCTTGCCAATTTTCGACGCGCTGACCCAAGGGCTGGTTGAAACGATTCACTTCGTTTTGCATGGGCATTGCTCAACAATCATCAAGTAAAATTAATAGCCTGTTTCTACCAAGCGACGATGTAACATGTCTATAATTTTCGGCCAGTTGGGATACTTATGCGAAAGGCCTGGCACAAAATCCACCGTAAAACCACCAAGTGCAATTTTACGCCAATAGTTTCTAAAAAAACCCAGCTGAAAATAACCAAACACCGCCCAACGGATGTAAATCAGTGATATTTTGCCTGGATATGGCTTTAGTTCATACCAAGCTTCATTCGGCTCTTTTTTATATTTAATCAAATCTCTTGGGTCTGATTCTGGCGCTTGATCATTCAAACGAATCTTCAGCACTTTGAAACAGTTCACAAGATTGATCTTGAGCGATTGTTTTTTAAACTCCTCAAAATAAGCATGAATTCTGGCGCCGATGCGGTCATCAAAATGTTCAAAGAATTTTCTGGCGATTTTTAACGGCAAGGTCTTTTCAGTCACGTCTCGGTCGATGAGTCCTAAAAAGCCGATTTTGTAACCACGCTTGGTCAAAATGGTGGCCACTTCCATGGAAATCATGGCAGCAGCACAGTAGCCTGCTATCAGGTAAGTATCTGATGGAATTGCACGCTCAATCTCATCCGCATAATATTGGCTCAGCGAATGAATGACTAAATCAGAGGTTTCGGCATAATCGTAAGTGCCGCGCAGACCATATATCGATCTTTCTTGCCCAAACGCAGAGATAATCGTCTCCATTTCGGGAGGCCCGCCGCACCAGATTAAAGGCAACTTTTGACTAACAGGCACATCATGTACTTTGAAAAGCAATGACCCTTCTGCCACGCGCGCTCCTTGCCATGAGCATGTCAGCATTAAAAAGCCGCGGTACAGCTTTTTAGGCAGAATATTTTCCCTTTTTAACATCATTCCCATATGTTCTCTAATATTATTTAGGTTGGAACATTATTGTTTTATTGTAATTGTTTTATTTGCATTAAATGCGCGCATACGTGCGTGTAGCGTCTGTGGCGCATCTGATTTCAGCACTACGATTGTAGCAAAGCCAGGCACCACGTGAAAGTAATTGTCACTGAGTACAAAGTTTGGTGCATCAATTGTCACAAAATAGGCTGGTTTTTCAGTACTAATCGTTAATGCATAGCTGACTTCGTCTATCACCTGCGCACTTACAGTGAGCCCAACATCTTGATGCACGTGCTGCGTTAATACAGCATCTAG
>DHYP01000038.1:62509-63052 GCA_002414145.1 Methylophilaceae bacterium UBA5127
GTGGCCACAAAGCCTCTTGCGCCAAAGCGATAGGCATAGCTAGAATCCACAAAGCGGCCTAAAAATGCATCCACATCAACACGTTCTACCGTACGTGATTTCAGCTGGATGGCTTGTGTTTGATACTCAAACTGTTGCCCATCTGCCGTCATTAAAGCAATCTCTAATTGGCATGCCAATGTTTCTGCGCTATCGTTTGCGAGATAAAGCGCTAGCCCTTCTAAACCTTCATCCACAAATAATAATGTGGTTGGCTGACAAGCACGCGCCAAGCCATAAAAAGCAGATTTCGGCTTACCTAAACTATCGATATACCCCCAACCTGCACCTTGCTTCAAATCATGCAAAAACCAGACCAGCGCTGCACGCCCTGCTGTGGCATCTGCACGAAAAATAGACATGGTTCGCTCAACCACCTCAACAGTAGTAACGCGACAATACTCCAAATAACGCTGTGGCTCTATGGCTCTTAACTTTGCTGGCATCACGCCAAATAGTTTTTCAACATAAAAATCCGTAATATCGGAAAAATCCCACCCGGAG
>DHYP01000038.1:63140-74006 GCA_002414145.1 Methylophilaceae bacterium UBA5127
ATACAGGCTACTGTCTTCTGGCACATGTGAAAATGCCAAACATTCTGCAATCCACTTGCCTTTGAACAGGCGTGCATCTTCAAAACTCCGCATATAGCCACCCACACCATAATAATGCGAAGTGCCATGACCCACATGAAACGGAATACCCTTGGCAGATGGACTAGAGTTCACGTAAGGCACTTGAGGCGCATATTGCAATGAGAGCGTTTTTAACACGTCATCGAATATTGCATTCCCTAATTGATCTAATGCTAAACCCATCATGGCCGCCTGCTGTGCAACCTCACTGTTACCAGACAGCAAAGTCAAATTGGCACGACTACCATGTTTAGCCAAGAAGCCAACAGCCTCTTTTTTGACACTTTCTACAAATACTGCATCGGTATCTGGATAATCAAAGTTGGTAAATGCATAATCTTGCATAATGAGTATGCCTATGGCATCGCACAACGCATAAAACAGGTCTGACTCATACAACATGTTGCCCGGAATACGTAGCATATTAATGCCTGCATCGCACAGCATTTGTAACCGCTGGCGCAATGCGGCTGCTTCAGTCTGCAGGCTCATTGGATGCATCGGCGTCCAACATGCCCCCCTAAAAAACATAGGCACCCCGTTAAACCTTAGTTCTAGCGAGTGTTCACTCACGCGTTCAAGATGGCGAAAGCCGTATTCTCCCAAACCGATACGTCTAGAGACCCCATCCTGCTGATTTTGCAACTCAACGATTACTTGGTAACGTTTAGGGTTGCCGTGTGTATGTGGCCAATAAGCAGCGATGTTTTCTGCTCGCAAATGCGCTTCTATCACCCAATTGTCTTGGTCTTGATGCAAACTGAGGTTAGCACGGCTGATTTCTTGATCAGACTGCGCGTCAAGTAATATGACGTTGCCTTGTGTATAGTGGGTTTGTGTCAAATCTTTTAGAGATATTTGCAATGACAAAACACCTACAGAAAAATTACCTTGTGCATCTTTATCCAGATCCGTATTGATTTGAGCAGTTTTTAGCAAAAATTGACGCTGCGTAATCAAGCTGATGGGGCGAAAGGGTCCTACCAATTTTGCGGGCGAGGCAAACCCTGGGGTGTAGCCCAGCACAGGCGTACGCACAAACCGCAAGTGGCGTTCATTGACCAAACGCGTTGGGAATCGACCTCGTGGTTGTTTTTTTGCGAGTGCTGGTGCAATGGCTCTAAAGCAGATATACAGTTGATTATTGGGTTTGATTTTGTCACTGACATCAACTTCATGCGCATGGAATGCATTGCGTGATTGCAGAATACATTCATTATTTAAGAACACATCTGCAAAAGTAAGCAGCCCTGCAAAGCGTAATAGGGTTTTAGCGGAAGCATCAGGTTCTGCTGAAAAATCAGTGCGGTACCAATGATCTAAATGATCAAGCGTGGACAACGTTTCTTGATGATTTATTAACTGTGTGACCGTGCCAGGTACGACAGCTGGCTGAAACGCTGCGTGCTGATTGATGTCTTGAGGTGTTAAATAGGCCTCACTTGCACTGCTTAACCACTCAAAATGCTGCCCTAATGCCGTACTCAGTTCTTTGACAACTTCACCAGAAAGCTTCACGCCCTCACTCGGCTGGCTCGCGGCAGGTGGTAGCTTCTCCATTATTCACTTATCTGTAAATGCCAATTTTAGGTGTAGGGTTGCAGTATCCCATTGATTCGCCATTTCTTCAAATACAGCTGAAAAATCAGCAGGCTTGCCACTATTGGTCACACGTGCCAACTTCAGCACCAACATTTTTGCAGTAGACGCGATTTGCTCAAACGCCGTTGCCGCCGCTGCCATATTTGCTTCTTGTGGATCTAGCCAGCGCAAGAAGTTAGCTCCCAGTTGATGAGACGATCCTAACTGACGCAATGCCACAAAAGTATAGGCATGATAGACTGGCAACCCGCCCGCAATAATCGTTTGCTGATGCTCGGCCATGGCTTCTGCATGGCGTTTAACTGGATTAATAAGCGGACGTTTGCGCAAATGAAACTTGGCACTCTCAGCAGCTAGAGTACGTAACGCACTTTCGGACTTTTGATTGACTAAATTCAGCTTGGCAATCTCACAATACGGCGGTAAATAGCCTTGGTGTTTTGAGGCCTGGGGTGCTAACACACCTTCAAAATCCTCATCTTTTAATTCTGCAAATGTCGCATTATGAAAATAGCGCATCCTTTTGTTTTCTACATCAATATGGGTAATACCGATGGTAGTTTTGACATGGTTAGCGCGATAATCAATGCCTGCCGTGTCTGGTAGATGAAATGCATCGGCCTCTAACAGAGGAATCGAACCACGTTGCACTTGCGTCACCAATTGATCGACTAATGCACGATATAACGATAACTCCTCTATTCTGACGCCATAGAGGTTTTCCAAATCATGGTGTGAAGGCTTGCCAAACGTCCATTGGTCTCCCTCAAAATCTGCTGCCAAGGTATACCCTAGGCAAGCCACAGCGTTCAAGCCCAAACCGTTAATAATCTCAATCACTAAGTCTGAATAACAATTGGTCTCACGAAAATTCTGATCGTGACAATGCAATGCATGTGGCTGATAGGTTTCAGGCGTTAATGCAAAAATGTTTTGAACCTCACTCATAGTCCAAGCACACCCCGTACGCTGGCAGGCCATGCTTTGATATCAAAGCCATGGGGTTTTAATAAACCAATCACCAAGCGATCAATACCAAAACCCAAACAGGCGGTATGCGCATAATCACCATTAGCTAAATGAATGCCAAAAATATGTGAAAAGTGCTCTTGATGGTAATTAAATGACGCCACTGCCGTGGGGTTATCTTTACCCCAAATATCAACCAGCAATTCAAATTTGAGCTCCAGCTCTTTTTGGCTGGCTTTCATCATGCGGCCGCCACGACCAAAAAATGGATCGCTCGCGGTATCCAATACCACTGATAAACCGAGAGACTCAATTAAACCTTGACCGCGATCTAGCCAGCTAGAACGCCATTGCTGGACATCTTTAGGTGCGCCCACACGTACGTTTTCACGAATCTCAAAACTCATCAAACGTGCTGGATCGTTTGAAGGCTCATGTCTAAAGCAATAACAATTCAAATCAAACAGTACGCCGCCTTCTGGTAAGGTACCTGCCAGCGTAGGGTAAAGTGGGTAGCAGCTGGCTGGTGTGAGCGTTACATCGGTCTGTGTAAGATGCGGAGACCAATCACCACCACCCTTCACTGTTTGCTGCAAAGCTAAATGCTCTTTATCACCGCCTGTAAATGAATGGATAGATCCACACAATTGTGGAAAATTTTCCATATATCCCACTTTGCGCAGCAGCTCTCGCGGCACCACGGGCGGAAATGCTGCTTTAAGCGCACCGTCTTTACGCGACTCTCTATCGACCATGGATTGCAGCGCTTGCACCAAATCCACAATTTGTGGGCTACGTCCCACAATACCATTTACGCCACTATTGAAAAGTAGTTTATGATCAAAAAGCTGTTGTTTAAATTGTAAGTGTGCTGTAATTAAATCCGTCATGATTAAGCGCCTTTATGTACGAGTAGTATAGATGCATTGGTTTGCTGAATACGGTCGTTGTGAACTTGCATCACAGCAGAATGTGCATCTCTTAATTGACGACCAAGTGAAAACTGACCATTATTTTTATAGGCTTGTATACCAATCGTCGCCATCGCTTCTGTCACTATGGCAATCACGCTTTTAGAACAATTGAGTTTGAGCGCATTAATACGTTTAGCGAACGCCAACCCCCCTAATTTTTCATTATCCTTTTGTGTAATCGCGTCTGCATATTCGCGTGCCATACCAAACACTTCATGCTCCATGCTTTGTAGCGATGCATCCAAATCAGCTACGCGATGTGCCCCCATGGGTGTGGTGCCTGGCATGGACCGCGCTTTAAGTCTTAACAGTTCGCGACTCTTGTTCACTGCATCTGTGGCAACCCCATACCAACATGCTGCCCAGAAAATATGAGAGGTTGGCACCATGGTATAAGTCGCAATATCCGCAAATGGCACCTCCATTACCTGCCAAGCATCACCGTGAGCCACCACTGTTGCTGGCTCACTACACGTCCCGCGCATGCCTAATGTATCCCATACACCTTTATCTTTTAACTCAAAATTACCGCGTTCTGCAATCACCAAGACCTGATCACCAGCGGCTGCGGTACTGTCTTTTCTTGCTGTGATCATGAGATCATCCGCATAACTACCATAGGAAACTGTAGTGGCTTTTTTAGTGAGCGTATAGCGGTCACCCTGCCTTTCCACTGCACACTGGCTATTACGCATATTCCCACCAGGGCCTACCTCTGAAGTAACGGAGGCTATAATCCGATTTTCTTTAGCCACGCGACGCATATAATCCTGAAGTGCAGCATTCCCATTCGCGTGATGTACAGCTGATAATATTTGCGTATGATGCATCGCCAATGCAGCGGCCGCAGAAGCATCATATTGCCCTAACACAGCGCATTGCTTGGCAAGCTCGAATGAATCAACCCCTAAGCCACCAAATTCCACTGGAATTGGCCAAATAAATGCTCCCGCTTCGCGTAACGCATTGGCTGTCTCTATCGGAAATCTCGCTTTAATATCCACATCATCTGCATTAGGGCGCGCAATTTCACGACCGATACGATCAATGATCGCAATACGTGCTTCCATCTCTTTTTGTTTGTTTTGAGTTTGCATTTAATTAGATTCCACCTGATTGAGGTTGATTAGAAGTTTTAGCTACGTAATGTCTCTAATGCTGTGGCGATTGAGCGCACACTTTCAAAAACCTCTCTACGTAGCATTGCATCAGGAAACTCAATATCAAACTCTGACTCCAACCCTAACATCACCCCGACTGTAGCACGCGAACTCATGCCTGCCGCAAACAAATCGTCATCCTCACCCAGTGATGTAGCCGCTTGATTAAGCTCCGCGTGCGAAGCAAGCACATCTTTAATTCGAGTATAAATTTCTGTTGTCATAATCCACGTCCATTCATCAAAATATTTCCAAATATAATCTCAGTAAACCTTTGTCTTAACTACAAAATATCCAAAACTTCAGGATTCTATCGCTGGCTTTACACCAGCACCACTACCCATTTGGGGGATATGGCCATCGCTGGCAACACAAGGCTAAGAGCAATATATGTGCCAGAAACAATTTTTCTTTTGTGTAGGTAATGTCTTTGCATCACTTAATTTATGAGAAAATACAGCGATGAATCGCATGGTATATACACTTTTACTCTACTTGGCATTACCATTCGTGCCATTAAAGTTGCTATGGCGCAGTCTCAAACAGCCTGACTATCTTAAACATTGGAAAGAGCGTTTTGGATTTTTCAGCACGACTGTACAAAAACCCGTCATCTGGATGCATTGTGTTTCTGTTGGGGAAACACGTGCTGCAGAGCCGCTCGTTCACATGTTGCAGGCACAATACCCGCATCATCAAATTCTCATCACCAACACCACACCCACTGGGCGCGCCATGGCTACTCAACTTTTTAATAACAGCGTCATCAGTGTATATCTACCTTACGATATTCCTTTTGCGGTAAATCAATTTTTAAATCACTTTCAGCCAAAAATTGGTTTACTCATGGAAACAGAACTTTGGTTTAATTTAATTGCGGCATGTGATCATCGCAAAATGCCTTTGATATTGCTTAATGCAAGACTATCCGAAAAATCGGCTAAAGGTTATGCCAAACTCGGAAGCCTGATAAAAAGCAGCCTGCAAAAGCTCACTCTCGTTGCTGCACAATCTGCTGCGGATGAAGAGCGATTCAAATTATTAGGTGCCCATAATACTGTTGTCATGGGTAATCTGAAGTTTGATGTATCGGCTCCACAAGACACACAAATGTTAGGTCAGGCGTTACGCAACTTACTTGGCAATGAGCGCACTATCTTTGTCGCTGCCAGTACGCGCGAGGGCGAAGAGGAGCTCATCTTGGATGCCATCAAAGACTTAGACGTGCTGACCGTGATTGTACCTCGCCATCCTGAACGTTTTGATGAGGTAGAAGTGCTACTGACCACGCGCCATATTAAATACGCATTACGCAGCGAACTACATCAGCCACTTTCTGCTGATGTAAAGGTGGTGTTGGGCAATACCATGGGCGAAATGTTTGTTTACTATGCTGCTTGCGATTTTGCTTTTGTAGGGGGCAGTTTACTCAAATTTGGGGGGCACAATTTGATTGAAGTTGCGCGTATGGGAAAACCTATTTTAATTGGCAAATACACCTACAATTTTGCCGAAGCGACCGTTGGCGCTGTGCAATCAGGCGCCGCTACCCAAGTCAAAGATATTGAAAATTTCAGGTCTAAAATTCAATATTTAATTGAGCACCCTGAGAAACGTGAGCAAATGGGCATGGCTGCACTCAACTTCAGCAAAGCAAAAACTGGTGCCACACACAGAGTGATGAAAGAAATTGAGGTTCATCTGTCATCTTCTGAATCATCACTGTAATACCTTGTTCTGATTGAGCAGGTTTTCAATGAGGCCAACTGGTAACGGTTTGCTGAAATAATATCCTTGTACTTTTGCGCAAGGCTTGTTTTTTAAAAATTCAAACTGTTGTAGCGTCTCAACTCCTTCTGCCACCACATCAAATTTTAAACTTTCTGCTAAAGCAAAAATAGCTTCTACAATCGCGGTATCTACATTGTCCACTGGTAGCCCATTAACAAAACACTTATCAATTTTAATGGTATCTATCGGGAACTGTTTTAAATAACGCATAGAAGAATGACCCGTGCCAAAATCATCCACAGCAATACCTGTGCCCATCTGTTTTAATAACTGCATGATGGTGATTGCTTTATCAACATCTTCCATCATAATGGATTCCGTGAGTTCAAAATTAACCGTCGATGGATCAATTCTGTTTTTTTGAATCGCTCTTTTAATGCTATCCACAATGCGTTTATCATAAAACTGCTTGGCTGACATATTGATGTTCACAAACAAGGCGGGTTCATGTGCATTTTGCCAGATTTTGAGTTGTTTTAATGCAGATTCAATCACCCAGTCACCAATTTGTACAATCAGGCCACTATGTTCCGCTATCGGTATGAATACGTTAGGGCTGATATAACCCTCGGTCGAATGTGCCCAACGTAGAAGTGCCTCAAACCCAATAATGTTTTCTGTTGTTACCTCAACAATTGGCTGATAATGCAATACTAATTCATTATTAATTAATGCATTTTGTAAGTCCATCGCTAATTTCTGGCGATAAAAATTAACCTCTTCTATTTCTTCTGAATAAAATTTGTAAGTATTTTTACCTGCCGATTTGGCCCAATACATTGCCATATCTGCATTCTTAATTAAACTTGATTCAGAACAGCACCCTGGTAAATATTGCGCTACGCCAATACTGGTGCCAATCAAGATTTCATGTAGCTTAATGACAAACTTCTGTGAAACCACACCAATAATGCGCTGACATATTTTTTCTACATCACGCGTGGTCTTCACCGCTTTCAAAATAATGGCAAACTCATCTCCACCAATGCGAAATACTGCATCTTCTTCGCTTAACATTCTGCGTAAGCGTAATCCACATTGCTTCAACAACTCGTCACCTACTTCGTGCCCATGCGTATCATTGACGGCTTTAAAGAAGTCCAAATCTAGCATTAGCAAATAAAAATGTGATTGATCCTGTTGATTCAAGCCCAGTAACTGATTGATATTTTTTGTAAACGCATGACGATTGGGCAAATCGGTCACACTGTCATAGTAGGCCAATTGATCTAACCTCTTTTCAATCACCACCCGCTGTTTCAGCTCCTCAACCAACTTATCATCTCTAGATTTAATATTATCCAGCATATTATTAATGCCCACAGATAACGCGCCAATTTCATCCGCTGAATTAATTGTTGAACGCTGCGTGTAATTGTGTTTTTTAGTAATATTAGTGACTAATTGCTCCAGATAAATAATCGGCTCAGTAATCACTCGATTTAATTTTGCTGCGATGATTCTGGCAAGTAATATCGCTAATGCCACGACTCCCAACAAACCAAAAATAAACACCTTAATACGTTGATTGACGGCTAAAAAATTAGCTTCAACATGTAAGATGCCCAATTTCTGACCGTTGACCAGAATAGGCTTATTCATTACAGCTCCTACCTGCTTCGCATAATGCGTGAGTCTGGTATTGGATGAAGGGAGTTGACTGTTACTGTCTTTATAGCTGGAAAATTTGAGACCATTTTGCAACGTCACATAGGCTTGGTCAATACTGGGATTCAGACTCAATGTTGCTAAAATTTCTGTGGCTGTTGCTTTGTCGTCGAACGCAATCGCGGATCCAATATTGCCTTCAATCACCGAAATTTGTGAATTTAGGCTATCCATGAGCTCTTGTTTATAACTCATGTACTGATAAACCACGGTCAATACAAACACAAACAACATCGCCAAACTCACAAGCAACAATTGCATAATGAGCAGCTTTTGCTGAATCACCATCCTTTTAAAATGCAGCGCTATCATCCTAATACACCCTTGTTGCTAAGCGCAATAACTTGGAACTCAATGTCAAGCTCGCTTCTTTGGCGACTTGATTGTTAATCGTAAAACTATATTTCTTATTTTCTAGTTGCAAGTTAATCATACTCGCATAAGCAGATTGATTGCCAGTATCTGCAATCGTCAGTACCGAGTATTTTTCTATATTTTCTTTCAACCTCTTGTCTTTAATCCAGTGTGTTTCCTCCAGATAAAGTACTTGGCAGTTTTTAATCTCCTCTATCCCATCAATCGTTTTGTAGGTAATTTTTTTATCATTGATTTTCTTCTCTTCAAGCAAATGATAGTTAATATTGTCTTGATCTTCTTGAAATGCGCACACATTCAGGACGTTGCTCTCCTGTGCTGGCCATGTGGTGTAAACAGCAAAGTTATAGATAAGTGCCGACTTTATATCGCGATTTTCAACTTGTGCGGACGTTGCCAGCATCGGCAAGCACATCCATACCAGCATAACCCCAAAATGTTGAATTGACTTGGTCATTTTAGGTCGTAAGTCACTTGCACCCAGGCGCGAGCGCCATCTTGCTCAAACCTGTCTGGTGTCGAATAGTCAGAGGCTGGGACAGCGTATTGTCGATCAAACAAATTCTTTACGCTGGCTGAAAGTGTCGTATTTTTAAACCATGTATTGTTATACATGGTCAAATTGACCACACTGTAACTGCCTAAGGTCGCACGCTGTTCGGTCAGTCTTTTTCCTACATACTGTAGCTCTAGACCTAAATTCAATTGCTGATCGAACAAATCCTGTGCGTAATTAAATTTTGCTAAATTTTTAGGGGAATTCACCATCCATTCACGACTTGCTTGCGTACTGTATTGCCATGCATAATTAGCTCTAATACGTGAGGTTGGTGTGAATCGTCTTTCATACTCCACATCCATACCACGCGTCCTAAACATCGCATCGGCATTGTTTGCCTGTGTAAACCCAGGCAGTGCAACAAGCTCGTTAATTTGTATGGCATCTTCAGTCTTATAGTAATACAACGAACCCATTAACTTACTCTTAGCATCAGGCTGGTAGTCCACTACTAATTCATAGGCTTTTACCTGTTCTTTTTTCAGGTCTGGATTCGCCAACTGTGTAGAGCCATCGTCATAATATTTTTCAAACGCGTTTGCACGTCTAAATGCAGTGGCGTAAGAAGCTTTAATCTCTAAACCTAGCTGAGGTGAATATAGCAAAGCTAAGCGAGGACTTAAGTTGTTAGCATTTTTACCGCCATAATCTCCGCGCAGCCCAGCATTCACAGCCCATTGCTCACTCCAGCGATACTCATCCTGCAAGTAGAGGCTTGCCATGTAATTACTATTTTCTACTTTATTAGTAGGGAAGATAAAGTCTTGCTGAAAATCATCTCGTATCTCAGCACCATACACCAACTGGTGCCCATTAAAACCTGTATAAACAAACTTAGACTCTGCGCCCCACCATCTACCTATATTATCCTCATGGTAGAGCACGCCGCTACTCAGGTTTTGTGCATCGTACAGGTACTGACCATAATATATTTTTGATACATTGCTCAAGCGCTCACTTAACGCATCCTCATAACTCAAATGAAGATAGGCATGGTGTCTTGCAGAGTATTGGGTTTTGCGTTGAAGTCTGTACCATAGGCAGCAGCAGGGTCATCTTTTTTTCTGTCTACATAAGCGGCTTCTAGAGACCATTGTTGATAGCGCCCTTTAAAGAAAAAACGTTTATTCTTTTCTCTGTCAAGATTTTCAGCGATGCCGAAATTAGTAGCCGGGGTATCAAACGCATTGAAATACCAGTCCTGACCTTGGCTACGCAAGCCCGAAATTGACATTAATACATCTGCACCGTTGTCCAGTTGATTTCCATAAGTGATCCGCCCTTTGTAACCATGATGGCTATATGCATCCAAGGCAAACTGAGTGCCGCTGTAATCTGTACCTTTTTTAGTAATTACATTAATAATGCCGTAAAAAGCGCCATTACCATAGACCACAGAGCCTGGGCCAGAGACATATTCCACACGCTCAATCAACTCGGTATCTAATAGACCATCATGACCTAAATAAGAGGCGTTATACAAATTATCGTTTGCTTGATGCCCATCAATCAACAACATCACGCGCCCAGGATAATCTCCAGGTCGACCAAAACCTCTGCCACTCATGTAAGTATAAACATGGTCGGTCACAGTATTAAGTCCACGCATGCTATCGATAATATCGGCTAATGTATGGTAGCCGTACGATTTAATGTCTTTGGCAGTCACAATTCTGACTGCAGAGGC
>DHYP01000038.1:74023-83799 GCA_002414145.1 Methylophilaceae bacterium UBA5127
GTGATTTGCTGGGCGAGTTTAGAGGCGGTAGTGACTTCTTTTGTCAGCAAGTCCTCTAATGGCATTTCTGTCAAATTTTCATTATTTTGAGCAAAAGCCAATTCTGTACAAAAACACATACCCAACAAAATGCTATAAAAAATAAAATATTTATAACATTCAATAAGATACATCAACCAACTCTGGCTATGACGAAATAGTTTAGGCATAAATTTTATAGGTATCTTAATAGCCAACAATATATAAAACGGTATTCAATTCAAGTTATAGCAACTAGTATGCCATTAACTAGATTAACGGTTAAGTCAATCTTAAGTTTAGCAAAACCGCAGAAAATATTTTTAGCTGTTAGAAAGAGAAAGTGTCTTAACGAATACCAGCTCACATGCACCTGCCCCAGTATCTTCTCGGGAAAGTGAGCTCTTCCAGTGAAAGCCGTTTGGGGCATTTGCTTGTACCAAATAACCGCTGATTTTGACATGTTGACCTACTTTGACGGACTTCAGTTGATCTTCTAATTGTTCAGAAGCTGGAATCATATGCATATTTGCACTATGTGTTTCTATGTCTCTGCGTGGAATAGGGAACGCATCAACATGCCAATAATAGAAGCGCTGGCTTTGCGAAATCTGGATTTGACTGAGCATATGGCTGTCTGACATTGGCCCCCACCCCAAAACCAAATCGACAGGTGACAGATCAGCACCTCTATCAAATGCGTAATGTTCGCGCGCCAGCACACGCGCTTCTATCTCAAATGTTTCTAGCGGCGTAATGGTATAGCCATAAAATTTGAAAGGGACATTGTCCGCAGAGGTCTGCAATGGCTTAGTGCTGACAAGCTCGCCATCGCTATGCGTAACGACATGTTGAAAAAAATGCTGATAGGCGCCGAATGCGATGAGCCCGATGAATACAATGCGTTTCCAGTTCAAGCCTGACTCGCTATTTTATCAATGTCGCAATCGCCTTGAACGCCTCATGACTTGCGCTACCCAAACACTCAAACAACACTGATTCAGTGTTGGTAATGATACAACCAGAATCCCGCAGTCTGGCCACAGCATTCGCATGATGGTCTGCTGAGCGTGAAATAATAGCGTCTTCCACTACAAACACTTGCTTACCCATACTCAAAAGATCGAGTGCCGTTTGCAAGATGCAGATATGTGCTTCCATGCCTGTCAAAATGATTTGTGACCGATCTCGATTCAGTTTCTGACCAAACTTAGGTTCTTTACATGCAGAAAAAGCCATTTTGGGTATTGCATGCACGTCTGACAAATCAGAAGTTAATGCTGCTAATGTTGCGCCCAAGCCTTTCGGATATTGCTCTGTGAGTAAGACGGGCAGCGCCAAATGGCTTGCTGACTGTAACAGAATTTGTATATTTTTAACCACGCTTTGCAAGGCCAACGGCGGCATCGCCAAACTTAACTTGGCTTGCATATCAATGATGACAAGTTGGCTAGTGCTTGCCTGTACAATCCCGCTAGCGCTAGTCTTAGCCATATTATGGTTGCTTCTGAACCAACTGTTGATTGATATCCTGCAAATCTGCCTCACTGACAACTCCAACAGCAGACTTGAGTCGAATGATATTGACTAGATAACTATAGCGCGCCTGTAATAAATCGCGCTTGGCGCCAAACAATTGCTGTTGCGCATTGAGCACATCTACGCTAGTACGCACACCTACTTCATATCCTAATTTGGTCGAATCGAGCTGGCTTTGACTGCTTACCAACGCTTGCTCCAACGCCTTAACCTGAGCAATACTGCTATTTAAATTAAGATAAGTGCGTTGTGTTTCCAAATCTGTCTGACGTTTAGCCAGTTCTAAATCATCTTGTGCTTTTTGTTTTTTAAAGCTTGCCTCACGCACTTTAGAACTTGTAGCGCCTCCTTGGTAAAGCGGAATCGCCAACTGCAGGCCAATCGTGGCATTGTCTAAATCACTACCAAACCCATTGGAGCCACCGTTACTATAGCTATTCGTGTAGCTTGCCACTGCATCCAGTGTAGGCATATGTCCTGCATTAGCAAACTCAATCTGTTGCTCTGCCAGCTTGAGTGCATCTTGTTGAATTTGAATATTTAAGTTGCTTTGATATGCAACCTCCAGCCAATCCTGCATACCTTGTTTGAGTTGCGACACTTGAATATCCGTCTTAACCGTCGCCAATCTTTCTGGTATTTTGCCAGTGATTGCTTGTAACGCACGTTTGGCGATTTGCACATCGTTATCTGCCGCAATTTCTTGCGCCACAATTAAATCGTAACGCGCTTGTGCTTCATTCACGTCTGTAATGGTTGATGTTCCGACTTCAAACGTTGCCTTTGCCTGATCCAGCTGACTGAGTATCGCGGCTTTCTGTGCCACAATTAAATCCACTTTATCTTGTGCGATCAGCACATCAAAATAGGCTTGCGTAGTCCGCAACATTAAATCTTGCTGGCTCAGATGCAACTGCTTATCTGCCTGACTCACTTGCACCTGACTTTGGTCAATCTGCACCAAATTCTCTTTGCGATAAATAGGCTGCCTCGCTTCTACACCGTAATTGTAGCTTTCAAACGAATTGGCACCTTGTGTTTTAAAAATGGAGTTTGAACCGTTGTATTTTACGTCTGTTCTGCTTGCGCTGACTCCTGCACTAAAATCTACTCTCGGACGATATAACGCTTTTGCCTGATTGATGATTTCTTGTGCTGCCTTATTTCCACTGCCAGCAGATGCCAGCGTAGGATCATGCGCTAAAGCTTCTTGATAAATGTCCAGTAAATTTTGCTGTGACTCAGCAGCCAGCGCACTTACACCACATAAGCAACTGAATACAAATAAACCAGATACTAGATTTTTAAACATACTTTCTCTTAAAACTCAAACATCACACCTTGGTCTGCATTGATTAACGCATCTATACAGGTCTCAAAAAGCACATCTTCTTTGTAAGCGTTTTCTGATATACGTTGTATCAAAGTAGCATGCATGGCAGGCGCTCTACCTAACACAATGAGCATGCGTCCCCCCACAGCTAGCTGCTCTCTTAGGTCTTTAGGCTCTACAGGTGAAGAAGCGCCGAACACAATTACATCATAAGGCGCCTGTGTAGGCCAACCGTAAGCGCCATCGCCTACTTTCAACTCTACATTGTTGATATGATTCTCACGCAAACTCCGCTCAGCCAATTGACTTAACTCTGGATGAATTTCTACCGAAACCACAGACTGTGCCAGCTTGGCTAGCAGTGCAGTCAAATATCCTGTACCAGTTCCCACATGCAAAACACGGTCTGATTTTTGAATACTCAGCGCTTGCAGGATACGTGCCTCTAACTTTGGTGTGAGCATTTTTTGCTCACATCCGATAGGGATTTCTAAATCTGCAAAAGCAAGACCTTGGTAGGCTTCTGTTACAAAAAACTCGCGCGGCACATCATGCAACAATTGCAACACTACGGGATCTAGCACCTCCCACGTGCGAATTTGCTGCTCTATCATGTTAAAGCGTGCTGTTTCGTAATTTGTAATGTATGAAAATGATTCCATAAAAACCTCGTTTTAATCTTAGCAAATTATAGTCGATATGCTTACGGCACAGCAGTTTTTTCAATCTTAATCCCGTACCAAAACGCATAAAGTGCAGGCAAGAACAGAACGGTTAATGCAGTAGCAACGGCTAAGCCACCCATAATGGCGACTGCCATCGGACCAAAAAACACACTGCGCGTTAACGGCACCATCGCTAATATCGCTGCCGCAGCCGTCAATACGATAGGTCTAAACCTTCTAATCGTGGACTCTACAACCGCCTCCCAATCCTTTAGCCCAGCCGCTTTATCTTGATCAATCTGATCCACCAGAATCACTGAATTGCGCATTATCATGCCAGAGAGCGCAATGGTGCCCAGCATCGCCACGAAGCCAAACGGCATATCAAAAATCAATAATGCCGCAGTCACACCAATGATGCCTAAAGGCGCTGTAAGCAATACTAAAAACACTCTGGAAAAACTTTTTAACTGAATTATTAACAAGGTCATAACTACCGCAATAAACAAAGGTACGCCTTTTGCCACAGAAGCGCCACCTTTTGCAGACTCCTCTACCGCACCACCCGTCTCGATGGTGACTCCCAACGGCAAGTTCGCTTTGATGTTTGCGATTTTTTGCTCCACCTGCGCTGATGCCACAGGGGCTTGCATATGTCCTTTTAAATGCGCCCGAACTGTCAATGATGGTACACGGTTACGACGCCATATCACACCCTCTTCAAACTCAGATTCAAAGGTAGCCACTTGCGAAAGCGGCACGCTCACGCCTGTTTTTGTCTTAATCATCAAACTTGTAATTTTGGACAAATGACTACGCTCTATTTCCGTGCCACGTGCCACAATATCAATGCGCTCTTTAGCCTCCCTAAACTCGGTAACATACAACTCGCTCATCGCGCCATTGAGCATGTTGGCAATATCCACTGAGCTGATTCCTAGTAAACGCGCCTTCGATTGATCCACATGTACTTTAATCACTTTGCTGGGCTCTTCCCATCCCAACTGCACATTGGTGAGATTTGGATTTTCCCGCATCACTTCTGCAATCTGATGTGCTACTTCACGCACCTTAACTAGATCTCTACCGTCTACGCGAAACTGTACGGGAAAACCTACTGGCGGTCCGTTTTCCAACCGCAATACCGATGCTCTCAACCCAGTGAAATCTTGTTCGAACAGTTTGAGTAGATCAGTCCGCAATCGTTCACGTTGTTCCAAGCTTTTGGTCAAAATCACCAATTGCGCAAAGCCGCGATGTGGCAACTGAATATCCAGTGGTAAGTAATACCTCGGCGCACCCGTGCCAATGTATGCCACAAAGTTTTCTATCCCTTGCTGTTGTAAATTCCAATGACGCAACCATGCTTCCAACTTTTTCACTTCAGCATCGGTAGCATGATAGGAAGCACCTTCTGTAAGACGCAAATCCACGACCAATTCAAGTCTGGTGGAATCGGGGAAAAATTGCTGTTGCACTTTGGAAAACCCGACCATCGACAATATAAACAAAATGATTGTAATCAGTATCACTGTTTTTTTATAACGTACGCACGCCGTCACTAACTTTCTAAATGCAATATAAAACCGCGTGTTATAAATATCATGATGATGATTTTCTGATGACTTATCTGTGAATTTAAACAGCCTTTTAACCCACTGCATCGCTTTAGATGTAGTGGGAGCATTGGCGTAATCGGGCAGCAGATGGTAACCCAAGTAAGGTACGAACATCACAGCAGCAACCCATGAGATGCTCAGAGCGATGGCTGTCACTTGAAAAATAGAGCGTGTATATTCACCCGTAGACGACACTGCTGTTGCAATCGGCAAAAATCCTGCAACTGTCACTAATGTCCCAGTTAGCATAGGCATTGCCGTTGACGTATAGGCAAAGGAAGCTGCCTTCACTCTATCCCACCCTTGCTCCATTTTAGAAGACATCATCTCGACCGCAATAATGGCATCATCGACTAATAAACCTAACGCTAAAATCAACGCGCCTAACGAAATTTTATGCAATCCAATATCAAACACATCCATAAATAAGAATGTTGCCGCCATCACGATAGGGATTGAAATTGCTACCACAATGCCTGTGCGCAAACCCAGAGAGAGTAAGCTCACGCCCAATACAATCACCAAAGCTTCTGCGAGCGATCTGACGAAGTCTTGAACAGAGTGCGAAACAATTTTGGCTTGCGATGTCACGGTCTGCAATTTCAGCCCGACTGGTAATCTTTTTTTAATCTCAGCAATTTTTGCATCCAAATGCTGCCCCAAGGCGATGACATCTCCGCCTTCGCTCATGCTTACGCCAATGAGCAGGGAAGCAGTGCCATCAAAGCGGATGCTATCCTGCGGCGGATCCTCATAACCACGATACACGCGTGCCACATCACCCAACCTAAAATCATGCTGATTTACATTGATACGGATATTGCGTAAATCATTGAGCGTCTGATAACGTCCCGATACCTCTATTCTGATGCGCTCGTGTGGTGACTCAAAAGTTCCAGCCTTCACAACAGCGTTTTGTGTTTTTAAAATACCGATTAAATCAGCTGTGCTGATACCCAAGGTAATGAGTTTGGCATTTGAGATTTCGATATAGATTTTTTGCTTGAGCTCACCAAAAAAGTCAACTTTGGCAACATCGTCAACGCTTAACAACTCTGCACGAATGTCTTCAGCTTGCTGCTTCAATGCAAAATTATCAAAACCATCCCCAGTTAGAGCGTACATCGTACCGTACACATCACTAAACTCATCATTAAAAGTCAGGCTCTCAATATCGCTGGGTAATGTGTTTCGAATATCCCCTATTTTTTTTCTCACCTGATACCAGAGATTGGGGATTTCTTTTGAGAAAGTATCATCCTTGATGACAATAAAAATTAGGGAGATGCCTGGTCTGGAAAAGCTACTGGTATAGCCAATATGTGGTATTTCCTGTAATTTTTTTTCAATTTTATCAGTGACTTGCTGCTCCACTTCTACCGCACTGGCACCTGGCCACGTGGTGCGCACCAGCATCACCTTGAATGTAAATGGTGGGTCTTCTGATTGACCTAATTGCGTGTATGCATATGCACCCGCAAGCGTTAGTAACAAGATAAAGTAAAGTATCAGTGTTTGATTACGTAACGCCCAAGCTGATAAGTTGAAGCCTGATGTTGTAGCGTCAGTAGATTTAAACTCTCGATTTTGCATTAGTGCACGCTCTCAGCAGCAACGACTTGTGGTTTGACATGCTGACCTTTAATCAGTGTATGTACCCCTGCCACCGCGACCATTTCTCCTGCCTGCAAACCACTCGATATTTCTACGCCGTCCTCAGTAAAAGGCCCAGAAGTGACTGACCTAGGTGTAGCAACGCCATCGGCACTAATCACCCATACAGTACTCACACCATTGATTTTTGTCAGTGCCGCATTCGGTATAATGAGCGATTTTGCAGTATTCACATCAGCAAAAGCCACGCCAGCGGTCATCCCAATGCGTAATTGACTGTCAGGATTCAACACACTTACACGCACATCAAAAGCACGCGTATCAGAATTTGCCGCTGGTGCAATTTCGCGCACTTTGGCTTGATAGGTTTTTTCACTATTCGCCCAAAGCTTCACCAGCACCGCATCACCCACTTTAATATTGGCCATTTGTGATTCGGGCACAGCGACTGCCACTTCAATAAACGCATAATCCACAATCTGTGCCACCGTTTGCCCAGCTTCTACGACTTGTCCAGGCTCTACAGAAATTTTTGATACCACACCACTTCTGTCTGCTATTAAGTGTGTGTAGTGTGACTGATTACCTGATACAGCGGCCTGTGCTTTTACTTGCGCTAACCTTGCTGTAGAAGTTTTAAACTCGGCTTCACGCATGTCTAAGGCAGATTTGGAAATAAATTTTTTCTCGTAAAGCTGCCGCTGCCGCTCTAACTCAGCTTTAGCCAGTGCATAACTTGCCTCCGCGGCTTGCACATCTGCCTTGGCTGCTTGAGCACTCAAATTCGCATCAATCGCATCGATACTCGCAATGACTTGGCCTTTTTTAACTTGCGTTCCCACATCAACATCACGTTTGATAATTTTGCCTGCGATTCTGAATCCTATGTTCGATTCAAAGCGAGACTTTACCTCCCCCACTAACACCATGTTTTGATTGATTGCAGTATTATCACCCACCTTAATGACCAATGCTGGGCGAGTAGGCGTAACGCTTTCTGTTGGTTTTTCGCAGGCACTTATCAGCGCTACGACACACACTAAAATTATTTTTCTCATGTTATCTCTCAGTCAAACCCAATTTGAGTAGGGTCTGCATCATCTGCAAACGATGCTCCACTGGTCGCCAGTTAATCCAATCTTCTTTGGGCATGGTAATCTGTAGTGCACATACACCATGTATGCCTGCCCACAAAGTCTGTGCAATCAAATCAACATCATTCCACTCTTTACGAAACTTACCTTCCAAAAATACAGCATTAACCACGGTTCTTAATTGAAAATAAGCGTCTTTTTCTAGGTTATTTTTATATTCATCATCCACGCTAATGCCGTATCTTGCATGCGGTGTCATGTACATCAGCTGATAATGATTCGGGTACATTAAAGCAAATTTTGCATAGCTATCACTGATTGCAATCAAGCGTTTTTCCGCATCCGCGATCTCCAAAATGACTTTAATATGACTAGCCATTGCAGCAAAATCAGACTCACATATCTCTCTTAACAACGCCTGCTTATCTGCAAAATACAAATAAATACTTGTGGCAGAATAACCAATACGCTTTGCGATTTCCCGCATCGTGACTGCGTCTATGCCTTTTTGCACAAACAAATCACGCGCGACCTCCATAATACGCGCTCGTAATTCCTGCTTATCCTGCTCGGATGTTGATTTGGTTAACATATTGACCTGATTTGAATCCGTATTAATAACTATATATCAAGCGAGTCTATTGCCACCTTTCACTGACTATAGTCAGCCATCCCAGCTTCTAGCATATATCTATACAACTGTTAACTTAACAATGTTAAGTTAACGGCGTTGATTTTGATTGTCAAGCCAATTGCGGGTTTATTTTTTGGAAATAATGAGCAAGCCAATCATGATGCATAACGCTCCCATCAGCACGCGCATGGTTATCACTTCTTTTAGTAACCACCAAGCCAACAAAATGGCAATCAGCACGCTACTTTTGTCGACCAAAGCCACTGTCGCGACATCGCCCTCTTTAAGCGCCTTATAATAAAAAATCCAAGACCCCGCAGTTGCTAGGCCAGATAAACCTAACCAGATTAAATTGATTTTTTGCAGGGTTTTAAATTCCGTGGAGGGTACTGCAATGAGCGCAAACAAAATCACAAAAGCGCACACAAACAATGTGCGAATAAACAAACCCAGCTCGGAAGAGATGCCTGCCAATCCCTGTTTAGCAATCACGGAGGTAAAGCCAGCAAAACATGCAGACAAAAAAGCATAGATCATCCAACGTTGCATGATTTGTATCCTTGTCATGAATCATTACTTTTGCAAGAAAGCATCACCTGATCAATCTTCTGCTCAAGCCTTCGTACATGATCGTCCACCTCTTGAATTGCTAGCTCGGCACGAACATTCACCTCGTGATCAATTTCTGCATCTAATCGATCTCTCGCACCCTGACGATTTTGTGACATCATAATAATAGGTGCTTGTACCGCAGCTAGCATAGAAAGCACTAAGTTTAAAAACACATAAGGGTATGGATCAAACGCCTCATGCCTTGGACCTAAAATCTCTGTATTCAAAAAAGCCCACATCAGCAAACAAGCCAAAAACAGAATTATAAACGACCAAGAACCAGCAACCTTTGCCACAGCGTCTGCAGCACGTTCACCAAAAGTACGCTCTTCAACGTACTCCTCGTTCACATCTCGAATCTCGTTACTATGTGTTAATAAATTTACAACGCGCTTTCTTTCAGCTGGTGTCAATTCATTCCAGTTTTTCTCATGCAATTGCTTTGCCATCTTATGCCTCTCATTACGCATTAAAGTTATTTTTCGCTAGATCACTATGACAGATGGCATTGCAAACTTGTTCTAGTAAGAACTAAATGAATTTGTAAATAAGAGATGAAGAGGTTGACTTAAAGATACAGCACTGCTGGAAAGACTGTCGCTGCAAAAACAAACACCAGCCACTCCATATTCCAGCGCTCCAAATGGA
>DHYP01000038.1:83826-84619 GCA_002414145.1 Methylophilaceae bacterium UBA5127
GCAAGGTAAGCACCGTAATGGCAAGAATATAATAAAGTGCAATGAGTATCATAAAATGGTGCGTAATTTTTATTGAGCTTGTAGTGTATTTATATCACTTTTTTAATAAAAAGTATCTAGTTCTATTGCAATCTTTACGTCATAAATCTTTGTTTCTTTAACACTTATCTTGCAATTCATATGATTTTCGCGTACATTCCGCTTATTGCTAGGGGTCTGTAAATCCTTATTTTTAATATGGTTTTACAGTGAGACACACCCTTTGAACCTGATGCGGGTGATGCCGCCGTAGGGAATGCAGCGTTTACTGCTCCCTATGTATTAATCTATCTGGAGTATCCGTGAACGCCGCCGACAAAAATTTAACCAAATTCTTAAACGAAACCGCCTCGGTAGACGAAGGTGCGACCAAGCCATTTGCCAAATCACGCAAGGTCTATGTACAAGGCTCTCGCGCAGACATTCAAGTGCCGTTTCGTGAAATTTCATTGAGCGATACGCCTTCTGCGTTTGGCGCAGACAAAAACCCACCGGTCGTGGTGTACGATACCTCTGGCCCATACACAGACCCGAACGTGAAGATTGATATCCGTAATGGTTTGCCTGCACTGCGCGCTGGCTGGATTGCAGAACGTAACGATACTGAACAATTGGACGGCCCCACCTCAAAATTCGGTCAACAACGCTTAACCGATCCTGAGCTTGCAGAAATGCGCTTCAATTTGCACCGCAAACCACTGCGTGCTAAAGCTGGCATGAACGTGAGTCAAATGCACTATGCGCGTAAAGGCAT
>DHYP01000038.1:84652-84845 GCA_002414145.1 Methylophilaceae bacterium UBA5127
ATCCGCGAAAATCAACGTCGCGAAAACATGAGCGAACTTTTACAAACGCAGCACCCTGGCCAAAACTTTGGTGCGAATATCCCCAAATTTATCACCCCAGAATTTGTGCGCGATGAAGTCGCCCGTGGCCGTGCCATTATCCCCGCCAACATTAACCACCCTGAAATCGAGCCGATGATTATTGGCCGTAACT
>DHYP01000016.1:0-193 GCA_002414145.1 Methylophilaceae bacterium UBA5127
CGGCCAGAGTAAGCAATGCACAATGCACCATGAATAAAGACTTCCAGTTCCATCTCAGGGCATTCTTGACGAATTTCTTCTATCTCATCCATAGAAAGCTCACGAGATAAAATCACACGCGTGAGTCCCATTTTTTGCCAGAACTTGACTGATGCATAATTCACCGCATTGGCCTGCACTGACAGGTGAATTG
>DHYP01000016.1:315-2832 GCA_002414145.1 Methylophilaceae bacterium UBA5127
GTTTTCACCTTAGCGTTATGGGGGGAAATATTGCTCGCCACAAAAAACTTTTTACCGCGCGCATGGGCTTCTTTAATGCCGATTTCCAGATTTTCCATGGAAAAATCGTTCTCACGCACGCGCAAGCTATAACGCGGCTGCCCCGCATACACCGCGTCCGCGCCATAATCAAACGCCGTCCGCATGCGATCCAAATCGCCCGCGGGGGATAATAGTTCTGGGGCTTTCATAAACTACCTTTCAAAATTTCATTAATCCGTTCGCCCTGAGCCTGTCGAAGGGTGAACTCTCACGCTTGTCTGTTCTTCGCTAACCTAGATAAGGATTGCCAATCACCCTGCATCATCGCTTCTTTTTTAGCACGGCTCCAGCCTTTAATTTGCATTTCAGCCGCAATAGCTTCTTCTCTAGTCACAAAAGCATGTTGAAATAATAGTGCAACAGGTAAACGAGAAGCCGTATATCCGCCCAACCCCATTTGATGTTGATTCACTCTAACTTCAAGGTTATCAGTGTGTCCTGTGTAATAAGAACCATCTGCACATTTCAAGATATACACGCAAAAAAACATTCCCGTTAAGATGGTTTGCATTCACCCTTCGACAAGCTCAGGGCGAACGGAAGTCAAGTTATTCACCAATAATCTTCACCAACACACGCTTATTGCGTCGTCCATCGAACTCGCCGTAAAAAATCTGTTCCCATGGACCAAAGTCTAACCTGCCCTCGGTCACAGCACAGACGACTTCACGTCCCATCACTTGACGCTTCATATGTGCATCTGCATTATCTTCACCTGTGTCATTATGACGATAGCCACTCACAGGCTCGTGCGGCGCAAGCTTTTCCAACCAAATGCCGTAATCATGATGCAAGCCGCGCTCATCGTCATTGATAAACACGCTCGCCGTGATATGCATAGCATTGACTAACACCAAACCTTCTTTGATACCACTCTCACGCAAACACTCAATCACCTCACCCGTAATATTTTTAAACGCCATACGCGCAGGCAAATTAAACCAAAGCTCTTTACGATAACTTTTCATTAAACGCTCCTTAATTTTTAGCGCTATTTTAACATTTTTAGCCACAAAAAAAGACCTCCGCAGAGGCCTTTTCTAAATCACATCAATACATTAGCTTTTCACTTCAACCATATGCGTGAACGTTTTACCTTCGTTATCAGTCGCCACCGCTTCTAGTTGACCTGGCGCATCTGGAATAAAGCTAAATTTAAAATAGGGATTTTCACTCGTTCCTACGCCTACATCCACCGTCATCACTGGCTTGCCGTTATATTTAAACTCTGTTTTGTTGATATAAAATGCAGGCACATAACCTTGCGACACCAAATCTCGCTGTAGTCCTGTGCGCATCACATGGCGGATATTAAACACCGCCGTACTTAAATTACCAAATGACACGGGCGTTTCCACATTCATTTTAATTTTGCCAGCCTCTGCACGTACCGCAGCTTCATCATTATCTACAGTACCACCGCAGCCACCTGCCGCACGAATCTCACGTTTGGCCATATATAGCTTACCTTTTTCGTCTTCACCCACAATATGGATAAATGAATCGGTCTCATAGCGCACGCGGGTAGACAAACTAAAACCGCCCAACGCATCTGTTAAATGATAAGTCGCAGTGAGTGGAATTGGGTTGGCATCAACGATCGCATAGATTTTTTTAATCACCACACCATTTGCCGCGGCTTTATCGTAACTATAAGACACAGGCACTTGCGCACCACTTTCGGCGCGGCGCGGCGCTTCAATCTTTAAAAAATCCACTTCCTGAATATCGCGTTTAGCAAAAAACGCCTCTTTGACCACATCCCATAATTTAGGGTCCGCCTCCGCTTGCACAAGCGTTGTCACAACCAAACTACATAGTGAAAATAAACCGATTAGAAAATTTTTATGCATAAGTCCCCCAACTTTACTAAATTTAAACACTTGAATACACGCTTTTTTAGTGTGCTTATTGTGTTGCGCATTACTATCTAAGTCTGTGATTGACATCACACAACGTACACTTAGTTTAGACTTGCGCGTTTGGATCCCCAGACGGACGCATCACATAATTGGGATCAGCATACTCCTCAAAATTAAGCTCTATGCCATTGCCCGCAGGATCCTTCAAATTGATTTGACGCACGCCACTGGCTAAAGTTCGCGTGGTATACGTGATGTGATTGGCGTTAAGATGCGCTTCCATCGCAGGCATATCGGTGCAGGTAAAGCTCACGTGGTCATACGTGCCATGCACATGCAATTGTGGTGGCTCAGGTGTTTTATATTCTGCCAGATGCACCACATCGTTAGTGCCAATATACAGCCAAAAGCCATAGGTGGTACTCGCTACGCGCTTACCGACCGTTAAGCCCAAAATATCTCAATAAAAATCGCGTAGTTTGTGCATCGTATCGCGATCGGTGCGGAAATTAACGTGGTTGATTTCGGTGAGTGGCATATTTATCTATTCATCTACAAAGTAATCAGAATCAAT
>DHYP01000016.1:2873-4639 GCA_002414145.1 Methylophilaceae bacterium UBA5127
CACCTACATCATTTTCAATCATAAGCTTAGCCAAAGTAAAACCATTAATTAGCACAACTTTATTACTAATATTTTTAACGTACTCTTGCGCATCTTTTGTAAAGTCAGAAGTCGTTATAAAAACACCTTTATGTGCACGATTGCCTTGCAAAGCGCCAACAAACTTTTGAATTTCTGGTCGACCAACCGAGCCTTCCCATCGCTTCGCTTGTATATAAATTGAGTCTAACCCTAGCTTATCCTCATCAATAATCCCATCAATGCCACCATCGCCACTCTGGCCTATAGCTCGACCAGCTTCAACTCTCGAGCCTCCGTAACCCATTGCCAAAAGCAACTCGACAACTAATCGTTCAAAAAATACTGGGGTGCAGTCTTTAATCCTTTGAATCAATTCGGCCGCTAATCCATTACTTAAAATCTTGTAGGCTACTTCAAGAGATTCCTCTGGTGTTTGTTTTTCTTGTTCTTCTGAAGGTTTGTCTGAATCTACTTCACGTTTTACGTTCTGAAATATTAAAAACTCTTCATACTGTTCTAAAGTTTTTTTATTTATGTAACTTGGATTCTTAGATAAAAGATCCAAACCTCTTTGAGTAATCTTAAAAAAGCTGCGGCGAGTATTTTCAACTAGTAATGCTTGTTTAAAATAACTTCTTGCCCAAGCGACTCTATTAGCAAATCTCGCCTGAGTGCCACTCGGTAATAGCTCCAACTTTTCTTCTTCTGAAAGTTTGAATTCTTTGGACAAAGCTTCTATCGCCTCTTGTAAAGAATGCTCTTCTTTATCTGAGGCAAACCTCAATAAAGGTAACATGACAGATTGAAAATCAGGTATTGCCATTAGCAAACTCCGAAAATGCAATTCACGATGCGATAACGCGGCACATCCGCGTAGACAGTACAAGTAGTACGGCAAGCGGATGTAACAAAGTTAGCGCGAGTGAGTGCATTTTAAGCCACTGGATTTGGCGTACGGACACGAATATGCAACTCCCTCAACTGCTTCTCATCTACCTCATTCGGCGCATTGGTCATTAAGCACTGCACGCGCTGCGTTTTAGGGAAGGCAATCACATCACGAATCGACTCTGCACCTGCCATTAAAGTCACCAAACGGTCTAAACCAAACGCCAAGCCGCCATGTGGCGGTGCGCCGTATTGCAATGCATCAAGCAAGAAGCCAAATTTTTCTTGTGCTTCTTCTTTACTGATTTTGAGCGCGTCAAATACTTTGGATTGCACATCTGATTTGTGGATACGCACTGAACCGCCACCCACTTCCCATCCGTTAAGCACCATGTCGTAAGCTTTGGATAAGCATGCGCCCGGGTTGGTGGCGAGCATATCTTCGTGACCATCTTTTGGCGCAGTGAAGGGGTGGTGTAGCGCAACCCAGCGGTCAGCTTCTTCATCGTGTTCAAACATTGGGAAATCCACCACCCACAATGGCGCCCATGCGCGACCATCGACGTGGCCTTTTTCGTGACCGACTTTGGTACGCAAAGCGCCTAAAGCTTCATTCACGACTTTGGCTTTGTCCGCGCCAAAGAACACGATGTCGCCGTTTTGTGCGCCTGTGCGCTCGATAATGGCTTTGAGTGCAGTCTCATGAATGTTTTTTACGATGGGACTTTGCAGGCCTTCTTCATTGAGTTTGGTGATGTCGTTAATTTTGATGTAAGCCAAACCTTTAGCGCCGTAGATTTTCACGAACTCGGTGTAGGCATCAATCTCAGAACGGCTAATTGCAGCGCCGTTAGGCA
>DHYP01000016.1:4772-4951 GCA_002414145.1 Methylophilaceae bacterium UBA5127
CCGTAACGGTTCATGGCTTCAGAGAATGGCATGCGTGGGAATTTGGCTGGCAAATCGACGTTTTGTACTTTTTTGAGCATGCGACGAATCATCTCTTCGACGATGTCCATGATGTCGTTTTCTTCGAGGAAGGAAGTCTCAATATCCACTTGCGTAAATTCTGGCTGGCGGTCGGCGCG
>DHYP01000016.1:5093-5359 GCA_002414145.1 Methylophilaceae bacterium UBA5127
ACGAGGTAGTCACGTGCACCTTCAGGTGTCGAACGGGTCAACATTGGCGTTTCGACTTCGATAAAGCCATTTTCATCTAAATAGTCGCGCAGGTTTTTTGCCACCTTGTAGCGCAACATCAGGTTTTTTTGCATGGCAGGGCGGCGCAAGTCAATGTAGCGGTGCTCCAAGCGTACCGTTTCAGTCAAATTGTCGTCATCGAGCATAAACGGCGGCGTCAGTGATGGGTTGAGAATCTCAATCTCGCTCGCCAGCATTTCCACTTC
>DHYP01000016.1:5539-5970 GCA_002414145.1 Methylophilaceae bacterium UBA5127
ATCACGCCACCATGGTCGCGGCGACGATGCGCCCAACCGCAAAGAGTAACAGTTTGTCCGATATGTTCGCGGTTTAAATGGCCGCAGTAATGTGTACGCATCATAGTTTATTTATTTTGATAATTTGAAAGAATTTTAGGAGAAGCTTCAGTAGGTGCTACTACACCCATTGAGATGACATATTTAAGCGCTTGATCGACTGTCATATCAAGCTCGATAATTTCTGACTTAGGCAAAATGAGAAAGTAGCCACCTGTTGGATTCGGTGTAGTTGGCACATACACACTCACGTAATCCCCAGTTAAATGGCTTGCTACTTCACCACCTGGTGTCCCCGTCACAAATGCAATTGACCAGCTATTTTGATGAGGAAAGCGAATCAAAGCAGCTTTACGGAAGGCATTGCCAGAGTCAGAAAATAGCGTATCAGA
>DHYP01000016.1:6121-6432 GCA_002414145.1 Methylophilaceae bacterium UBA5127
AAGGCGCCAACGCCTGGCACTTCAAAGCCAAAAGATTGTTTAGGTCGCCATGATTCTGGCAGTAACAGCAAGCTCTGATCTAACGTTCCAATTAGAGTAGTAATCACCCACGCAGTGATGACCACTGGCACCAATACCAATAAGCCAGTAATAAAATATCTTTTCATTATTAATCAATCACTTAATTACATCCACAGCCTGGATTACACGCTGCTGGTTTAGCCTGACTTTCATCAGAAGAGGAAGACTCTTTTGTTTCACTTTTTGCTGAAGAACCGCTATTTTTACCTTTAAAATCAGTTGCATACCAG
>DHYP01000016.1:6475-7401 GCA_002414145.1 Methylophilaceae bacterium UBA5127
ATAACTGCTTAGAAAACGACTCTTTTCCGCATTGCGGACAGGCTTCTATACTTGGCGCGCTCACCTTGCGCATCACCTCTTGCTTGTGCCCACAACTACTGCATTGATAATCATAAATCGGCATAACTTTTGCTTAAACTAAACGATAACAAGGTGAATATTATAACCGATGTTAAGTAATTGTTTAATTGATAATTATTTTAGTGCATACTAAAACCAAGGGATGCAAAATCGTTGTCTAATTTAAATACAAAATTGTTTTGGCTGAGCGTAACGCTTGCTTCACTGCTAGCGCCTGCAAACGTATCTGCACAAGCAGCGGGCACTGTGATTTTTAAAAGCGGCAACCCAATTATCACGCATGCGGACGATTCAGTCGAACAAATTTCCAAGAACGATAACGTCACAGCGGGCGATACGATCGAAACGCGCGATGGTCGCTTACAAATCAGCTATATTGATGGTGGAAAAGTCTCGCTTCAGCCCAACACCACTTACAAAATCAATCGTTATGAATTTTCTGGCAATGAAGATGGCTCTGAATATGCATTCACCGAGTTAATTAAAGGTGGATTAAGAACAATCACTGGTCTGATTGGTCACAAAAACCGCGATCGCTACCAACTACAAACTCCAGTAGCTACCATCGGCATCCGTGGTACGGAATTTACTGTTTTATTTGATACAAAGCTGATTATGACCACCAATTTTGGTAGCGTAGATGTTTGCAATGTGGGCGGCTGTCAAAACGTGGTCTCAGGGCAGTCTGTTTCGGCGAGAAACTCGAACAGCAAACCAGAATTTACCAATGAAATTGCTAAAATCACCGCTGCACCGCCTTCTGCTTACAAGCCCATTTATGTACAAGCAGAAAATTTAAACGAAAACAAGATCAATCAAGTGGTTGTAGCTTCTGTTGCGGCAGA
>DHYP01000016.1:7467-11338 GCA_002414145.1 Methylophilaceae bacterium UBA5127
AAAGCCCGCCACAAAATAGCGTTGATATTTTGATGACTGCGGTAGGTAAAGAGTCTGGCACGCTGTATCAACTTGCTGAGGTAGGCGGCACCGTTGAAACCAACGCCAATCACAACTTAAGTACTTACACCAGCACCAACACTGACATCAAAATTGTGTCTGCCAACAGCAATGACTACTTTAGCGATGCCTTTGTCACTATGGGAAGGGCCAAAGGAAAAGTGAACGATCATAACGTGGATACACTTACCTATATTATTGGCAGCGCTACAAATACGGCTGGGTTACTTCAATTAGCCAATTTAAACAATAGCGTCCAATACAACATGTTAGCCTCTACCGCACCTGTGATTAGTAACGAAGAAGGCCGCACGATTGCGGTTGGCAGCCCGAATAGCGTTAACGGCAGCTTATCCGTAAATTTTGCAGGTTATACATACAGTTTTAACCTAAATATACCCATCGGCTTACTTGTTTACAATTTGTCGGGCAATGACTCTCTCACAGCTGGCTCTGCCGACTTTGCCAGCAAAGCCAAAGTCACGACGAATCTAGGCAATCTTGGCTGTTTATCGGGATGCCACGGTGTATTGACGGATGCTAACGGCAATCCTGCCACCATTGTGGGCAGATTCATAGGCAATCAAGGCGAGCGTGCAGGCATTCAATATGGCACCACCACTGGCATTGTTAATCACAACACGCTGACTGGAAGCGTCGTGCTTGGCAAACAATAGCTTTAAAATCAACGCCATATAAACAAAAAATCCACAAATTTGATTGTGGATTTTTTGTTTGCCAACCAGTAATTTTTATTAATTAAAACGGAATATCATCATCAAAATCATCAAAATCACCCCCACCCGCAGGCTTGCTAGCAGCTGGTGCTTGCGCTGGCGCACGTGATGGCGCTTGATTAAAATCATCTGCACCATCACCTTGATCTGACTCACCATCATAACTTGCTGCACCGCCATCTCGCCCGCTACCTAACATTTGCATCTGATCAGCAATAATTTCTGTGGTGTAGCGCGTCACGCCATCTTTTTCCCATTTACGGGTTTGCAAGCGTCCTTCGATATACACAGGACGCCCTTTTTTAAGATACTCTCCTGCAATCTCTGCCAGACGACGGTACATCACAATATTGTGCCATTCCGTTTTTTCTTGCTTAACGCCTGATTTATCTTTCCAGTTATCGGTGGTCGCGATACTAAAGTTGGCTACCGCTTCGCCATTTGGCATATAGCGCACTTCTGGGTCACGCCCTAAATTGCCTACCAAAATCACCTTGTTGACTGATGCCATTATTGATCCCCTATCAGTTTTAATATTACCTGCTCTACTTCTGCCTGCGCTTCTTTACTTTGCTGATTATTGACCTTCACAATCAGCATATTTTCCTCAGCTATAGCTACCGCTTCTTGCACGCCAGCAATTAATGCCACATTAGCCGCTAGCATGTGTGCCTGTTGCTCATTATATCCTGCAATATGATACATCTTTGTTTTGATGCTTGGGGGCGTTTTCATGCCAAAGGCCAGTACCAACCATACTGTCATTAATATGGCACAAAATATAAACACGGCTGAATAGCCATAATGATGCGATAAAAAGCCACCCACGGTTGCACCTAAGAACATTCCAAATGACTGCGCAGTGTTGTGTACCCCCATCGCTGTACCTTTAGATGCAGCAGGTGCCATTTTTGAGATGAGCGAAGGTAAAGACGCTTCCAAAATATTAAACGCTACAAAATAGACCAAAAGCGATCCTACAATCCCCCAAAAGTGATGAATGCTATTTGCAAATGCCAATTGTGCGATCAACATCAAGCCAACCGCTGCAATGAACACAGGTTTTAATTTGGCACGTTTTTCACCGTAAATAATCGCGGGAATCATCAATGCAAACGACAATATCAGTACTGGCAAATATACCTGCCAATGCTGGTTTTCACTCATGCCACTGGTTTCTTTTAATGCAAACGGCACGACAATAAACATCGCCATTTGCGCGCCATGCAAACAGAACGTGCCAAAATTCAGGCGTAACAATTGTGCATCACGTATCACATCTTTAATTTTTTGGGGTGCCGCTTGTGCATCAGAGTGAAATTTACTTGTAAGCGGGTCAGGCACTGCATATTTCACAACCAATATTGCGAGCAAAGATAGTACTGTGGTCAAAATAAAGATACCTGGCACACCTATCCACTGATTCAATAACGGGCCAGCTACTAGAGATACTGCAAAAGTCAGTCCGATGGTTGCGCCTATCATCGCCATTGCCTGTGTTCGATGCTCTTCACGCGTAGAATCTGCAACAAGCGCAGTCACCACAGCAGAAATCGCCCCAGCCCCTTGAATCGCTCGCCCGACGATCACCATATAAATATCATGCGAAAACGCAGCGACTAAACCGCCTATTGCAAACAGCACAAGCCCAACATAAATTAATTTTTTACGCCCATATTTATCAGAAGCCATGCCAAAAGGTAGCTGTAATAATACTTGCATCAAACCATAGGCACCCAGCGCCAAACCAATCAGTGTATGGTTACTACCACCGTCTAACTTCTCCGCATAAATCGCAAAAATAGGTAAAATTAAAAACATACCTAACATGCGTAACCCATAAATGGAGGCCAAGCTCACCGTTGCACGCAGTTCCGTGCGCGTCATTTTTTCTGAAAATTGCATGAATGTTTGGATAAAAACTGAATTATTGCGTATATTATCAGGTTGCCTCAATTTTCGTGAAAGTATCATGGAATTTATTAAAATTCGCGGCGCTCGCACCCACAATTTAAAAAACATTAATTTGGATATCCCACGTAATAAACTCGTGGTGATCACTGGGCTATCTGGCTCTGGTAAATCCAGTTTGGCATTTGACACGTTGTACGCAGAAGGTCAACGCCGTTATGTAGAAAGCTTATCCGCTTATGCGCGTCAATTTTTGGCACGTATGGATAAGCCTGATGTAGATTTGATTGAGGGATTATCACCAGCAATTTCCATTGAGCAAAAATCCACTTCGCATAATCCGCGCTCTACAGTTGGCACGGTGACAGAAATTCATGATTATTTGCGGTTACTTTTTGCGCGTGCAGGTGACCCCGAATGTCCAGATCATCATATTAGGCTAGAAGCACAAACTGTTTCTCAAATGGTCGATGCCACATTAAAGCTTCCTGAAGATACCAAGCTGATGATTCTGGCGCCCGTAGTAGCGAATCGCAAAGGCGAGCAACTTGATCTGTTTGATGAGCTTAAAGCGCAAGGCTTTGTGCGGTTGCGCATTGACGGCAAAATTTATGAGATGGATACGCTACCGCAACTTGCAAAAACCTCTAAACACAACATTGATGTAGTTGTAGACCGTCTTAAAGTGCGCGATGACATGAAACAGCGCATTGCAGAATCCATAGAAACCGCATTGCGCTTAGCAGATGGCAAAGCCATAGCATTGGAAATGGATACTGAGAAGGAGCATCTCTTTTCCGCCAAATTTTCTTGTCCCGTATGTGATTACTCGCTCGCAGAATTAGAGCCACGCCTATTCAGCTTTAACAACCCCATGGGCGCGTGCCCCAAGTGTGACGGTTTAGGTAATGTCACTTTTTTTGACCCTAAACGTGTCGTCGCATTTCCACATTTATCACTTGCCAGCGGCGCTGTAAAAGGTTGGGATAAACGCAATCAGTTCTATTTTCAAATGCTCGCAAGCTTGAGTCAACACTATCACTTTGATCTAGAAACCGCGTTTGAAGAGTTACCAGAACACATCCAGCAAATTCTATTGTTTGGTTCTGGGAAAGAACAAATTACATTTAGATATTTAAATGAGCGTGGCACATTTTTTGGCA
>DHYP01000016.1:11363-11783 GCA_002414145.1 Methylophilaceae bacterium UBA5127
GAAGGCATTATTAATAACCTACAACGCCGTTACAAAGAAAGTGACTCTACCGCTGTGCGTGATGAGTTGGCAAAATACATCAATGCCACCGCCTGCCCTGACTGTGCAGGCACACGCTTAAGACGCGAAGCACGTCATGTCAAGGTGGGCAATCAGAATATTCATCAAATCTGCGATGTGCCCTTAAAGCAAGCGCTTACTTTCTTTGAATCTATTGAGTTGCATGGTGCTAAACTTGCCATTGCAGATAAAATCGTCAAAGAAATCAGCAGCCGTTTGAAATTTCTAACCAATGTAGGGCTAGATTACTTATCGCTTTCGCGCTCTGCGGAAACCCTTTCTGGTGGTGAAGCACAACGAATTAAATTGGCTACCGAATTATCCAAAAAAGATACCGGAAACACTTTTTACATCATGGAC
>DHYP01000047.1:0-3922 GCA_002414145.1 Methylophilaceae bacterium UBA5127
AATAATATTAATATAACTAATTATTATTAATTGATTGTTGAGCTTGTCGTGTATGATTGACCTAAATTAGTTGAGAAGCTGACCAGATAACTGGAAGCCAGTGTGTCGAGAGACCGCTGGCTTTTTTGTTTTTAATCTCGTTAGTTTTAGAAGGCAGTACTGTGCGTGACGACACATGGAAGTACAAAAATGATATGACATTTACTAACACTAACTCGAATGATGATTTAGAGCAGTTTGCGCATGGAGATTTGGGAATTGCAGAAATTGTATTGCAATTGAGGGAGTTGCGGCTAACCTCTTTAGAAAATAGAAATCGACTCAACAACCCTCCTAAGCTGCCTTCACGCAAAGTACTGCAATCCATAGTGGAGGGCTTAGGCGCAGCCTTGTTTCCCAACCGTCTTGGTCTCCCAGATTTGAAAGAGGAGAGTTTGGATTACTTTGTCGGGCATACGCTAGACGTAGTGTTAAGGGATTTGGTCAAACAGGTTGAGTTAGAACTGAACTTTATTAAAGATACTTATGATCAGTGCGCAGATGCACAGAAAGTCTCGTTAAACCAAAAACATACAGAAGCTGAAAAAGTGGTAAAGACGTTTGCATTCATGTTGCCAACAATCAGACAATTATTAGATACAGATGTTAAAGCAGCATTTGAAGGCGATCCTGCTGCAAGAAGTATTGATGAGGTTTTAGTTTGCTATCCAGGAATTTTAGCAATTATTCACTATCGTTTAGCCAATGCGCTACATAACTTGGGATTACCACTTATTGCACGCATGATTTCAGAAATAGCGCACTCAATTACAGGCATTGACATTCATCCAGGTGCAACCATAGCAGAAAGTTTTTTCATTGATCATGGAACTGGTGTGGTGATCGGTGAAACGGCAATCATTGGTAAGCATGTGCGTATTTATCAAGCAGTTACATTAGGTGCTAAGCGGTTTCCTGAAGATGAGAGTGGCAGGTTAATTAAAGGCAATGCTCGGCATCCCATCGTAGAAGATGATGTTGTGATCTATGCAGGCGCGACAATCTTAGGGCGTATCACTATTGGCAAAGGGTCAGCCATTGGTGGAAACGTTTGGTTAACACGGAGCGTTCCTCCAAATAGCAACATTACTCAGGCGCAAATGTTATCTATACCGCAGTCACCTTTGGATGTAAGAGAAGAATCAGGGTCAGCTAAAAAAGCATTACAAAATCATTAAATGAGTTAATTGTTAGGAGAATTAAATGACAGAAAAGCATAATCAAACAGCATTAGGTGACGTTGCAGCACGGACGCTTTCTAATGCAACTAAAACAGTACCCATGCTTAGCACCATTAGCCCACGTTGGCTGGTGCATTTGATGAACTGGGTACCTGTTGAGGCTGGTATCTATCGCGTCAATAAAGCAAAAAATCCAAACGCGATTGAGGTCGACTGCTCCAATAAAGATGAGCGCGAGCTACCAGCGACATTTGTGGATTACGAGGAATGGGGGCGTGAGTATGTGCTAAACGCGGTGAATACCGTGGTGGATGTGCATACGCGTGTATCAGACCTTTACAGCAGTCCACATAACCAAATTAAAGAACAATTACGCCTAACGATTGAAGTGGTGAAAGAGCGTCAAGAAAGCGAATTGATTAACAACAAAGAATACGGACTGTTGCATAACATTGCCGCATCTCAAAAAGTGAAAACGCGCACAGGCGCGCCAACTCCTGATGATTTAGATGAGTTATTAACTAAAGTATGGAAAGAGCCAGCATTTTTCTTAGCGCATCCTAAAGCGATTGCAGCGTTTGGCAGAGAGTGTACGCGTCGCGGTGTGCCTCCTCCGACTGTGTCATTATTCGGATCACAATTCATTACTTGGCGCGGTGTGCCGTTGATTCCTAGTGATAAATTGCAAGTTAACAAAGGTAAAACCAGCATTCTATTATTGCGTGTGGGTGAAAGCCGTCAAGGCGTTGTGGGCTTATATCAGCCTAATTTACCAGGCCAACAAAGCATGGGCTTATCTGTGCGCTTTATGGGCATCAACCACAAGGCGATTGCTTCATACTTGGTGTCACTCTATTGTTCATTAGCGGTATTAACAGAAGACGCGATTGCCGTACTTGAGGACGTTGGAGTAGACAACTACTATGACTACAAGTAATCCCTTTGATTTATCATCGTTTGAGCCAGAGGCTATTTTAGCGGCATTGCCTGGGGAACATCCGAAGATGACGGCAGCGTTAGGGGTTGGTCGGGAGTTAGAGCAGACAGGTCAGTTGGATATTGATACGCTGACTAATATCGTCAATGATTTGTATGCAGAGGGCTTTCCAACGGAATCGCCTTTTACACAAAAATCAACTGTGCCTACTACTGATTCGTTGACCCATGATATTTCTGCGCAGCCAATTAGCCTACCTTTGAGCCAAGCCAGCATCGAATCTATTCATGCGCAACAATTACAATACGCCCCGTTACTAGGTGCTCTGCAAGATTTTACGACTTTGGACTTGGCGCAATTGCAAGGTGGCGGAACGAGTTTGCCTTATGAGGCAGATATTGCAGAATTGTTTTCTGCCCCAAACTCAATCAACGCTCTGGCGACCGCACCAACGTCAAATTTGCCTCAACTCAATCTAGGCAGTTCAAGCACATCACAGGCTAGTAAACCCAGCGCTGGGCAGTTCTACTTTTTGCAAGCGAACGGCATTGAGACTTCGCCTTTTCAACAATCAGGGAATATCGCTCCTTCAGCACACCCACCATTTGATGCTAATTTAGTGCGTAAAGATTTCCCGATTTTGCGTGAGTTAGTGAATGGTCGACCGCTTGTTTGGTTTGATAACGCGGCCACTACGCAAAAACCACAAGCGGTGATTGATCGTATTAGTTATTTTTATCAGCACGAAAATTCTAATATACACCGTGCTGCGCATGAGTTAGCCGCACGTGCCACGGATGCTTATGAAGATGCCCGTGAAAGCGTGCGGAGATTTATCAACGCACCTTCCGTAGATAACATTATCTTTGTACGTGGCACGACTGAAGCGATCAATCTGGTAGCAAAAACATGGGGTAAAAAGCACTTGGGTGAAGGAGATGAGGTTTTAATTTCTCATCTAGAGCATCACGCCAATATTGTTCCGTGGCAACAGTTATGCTTAGAAACAGGCGCAAAACTCAAAGTGGCGCCAGTAGATGATAGTGGCCAAGTGATTTTAGAGGAGTACCAAAAATTACTCACTTCACGCACCAAGTTGGTTTCATTCACGCAGGTGTCTAATGCATTAGGTACGGTTACGCCGGCCAAAGAAATGATTGCAATGGCACATCACGCGGGTGCAAAAGTCCTGCTTGATGGCGCACAGTCGGTTTCCCATATGCGTAGCGATGTGCAAGCGCTTAACCCTGATTTCTTTGTGTTTTCAGGTCACAAAGTGTTCGGACCAACAGGTATCGGCGCGTTGTATGGCAAGGCTGATGTGTTGGCTGATATGCCAGCATGGCAAGGCGGCGGCAATATGATTCAAGATGTCACCTTCGAAAAAACCATCTATCATGCGGCTCCAGCCAAATTTGAGGCAGGTACTGGCAATATTGCCGATGCTGTTGGTTTAGGTGCAGCGTTGGAATATGTTGAACGTATCGGTATTGATAACATTGCGCGCTACGAGCATGAACTGTTGGTCTATGCTACAGTTGCAATGTGCCAAGTGCCAGGGTTAACATTGATAGGCACAGCGAAAGAAAAGGCGAGCGTATTGTCGTTCACACTAAATGGCTACCAAAGTGAAGAAGTCGGTGCTGCGCTTAACGCTGAAGGAATCGCTGTGCGCTCAGGTCACCATTGTGCGCAACCCATTTTGCGTAGATTTGGCTTGGAAACGACCGTGCGTCCTTCTTTGGCGTTTTATAACACCTATGAA
>DHYP01000047.1:3942-10106 GCA_002414145.1 Methylophilaceae bacterium UBA5127
TGGTTAGAGTCATAAAGCAACTGTCGCAACAACAAGCGCATTAACATCGCGCATCTAAAAAATCCAGTTTCGTTTTGGGAGCTGGATTTTTTGTTGTTTTAACTTTTAAGTAAATTAGTCTTTAGACGGCCAAGCCTTGCGCATCAAACAAACCATCAAACAAGATTGAGCTCAAATAGCGTTCACCCGAGTCTGGCAAAATCACTACGATAGATTTCCCTGCATGTTCTGGTCGTTTGGCATAGCGCACTGCGACAGCAACTGCAGCGCCACATGAAATACCCGCCAAAATACCTTCTTCACGCGCCAAACGACGAGCATACTCCACGGCTTCATCGTTGCTTACTTGGGCAATATCGTCCACCAAAGACAAATCCAAATTATCAGGGACGAATCCCGCGCCTATCCCTTGAATTTTATGTGGAGCAGGTTTGATTTCTTGATGAGCACGTTTTTGTGTCAGTACAGGACTCGCCTCTGGCTCAACCGCAACAGTAATGATGTTTTTTCCTTTTGTGAGCTTGATATAGCGTGATACCCCTGTAATGGTGCCACCAGTACCAACACCTGCCACAAAAATATCTATGTTGCCGTCAGTATCATTCCAAATTTCGGAACCTGTGGTTTTTTCATGAATCGCAGGGTTGGCTGGATTTTTAAATTGTTGTAACAACACATAGCGCTGTGGGTCGCTCGCAGCAATTTCTTCTGCTTTAGCAATCGCATCGCTCATGCCTTTAGCACCTTCGGTTAACACCAACTTAGCACCATATGCTACCAATAATTTACGACGCTCGACACTCATGGTTTCTGGCATGGTTAGTGTGAGTGGAATGCCACGAGCCGCAGCCACAAACGCGAGTGCAATACCTGTGTTGCCACTAGTAGGTTCAATGATTTCCTTGCCAGGCCCTAGCAAGCCGCGCTGCTCGGCATCCCAAATTAAGGCAGCACCAATACGACATTTCACCGAGTAAGCAGGGTTTCTACCTTCGATTTTTGCATACACATTCGCTAGTGCGCCATCAGTCACGCGGTTGAGTTTAACCAATGGTGTATTGCCAATAGACAAAGCGTTATCTTGATATATATGAGACATTTCAAATTCCTTTATAAGCCATCAGTGCTTTAATTCTGACAGAACGCCTAATACACTCAAATTAAAAAATCTGGCGACCTGTGTAGGCATACCAGATAAGTGTTAGGAGAGTCAATGACTGCGAGTTATACACCTGCAGCGGGTGTTAAAATCTTTATCCATGTGTAGACTGTCTTACGACAACCATTTCCCAAATCGGAGGCTGCAGCCAATACACGCTGTAAGCTATCAGCGCCGTTTTTGGTAAACACCACTTTCAGTCCACGTTTATTTGCTAAGTTTTTAATCCGATAGGTAAACGAATGGTTAATTGAACTGGTCACCAGTACGATCATCTCAAGGTTACGCGGTATGACGCCGTGCATATCACCCGCTTTACGACCTGACCAATGCTCGATTTGGTCTATACCACGTTTAAGAAGGACTTGCCTAATGCTATCCACTTTGTCACCGCCAACTACTAATACTTTACTCACTGCCACTCTCCTCTTAAGAGAAACTCAGGCATACTGGGTAAGCACGCCTGAGTTAACTGGTTGTTTAAAATCCAAAGTTACTTTTGATAGATTTGGTCAAACACGCCACCGTCAGAGAAGTGTGTCTTTTGCGCTTTGGTCCAGCCACCAAACACATCATCAATTTTAACTAAATTGAGTTTTGGAAATTGCGATTCATATTTCTTAATGGCAACTTCTGATGTTGGACGATAGTAATTTTTACCAATGAGGTCTTGCGCTTCATCAGAATATAAATACTCTAAATAAGCTTTAGCAACAGCTTCATTGCCATGTTTTTTAGCGAATTTATCTACCACAGTCACTGGTGGCTCTGCCAAGATAGAGAGCGAGGGGACGATAATTTCAAATTTACCAACGCCTAACTCTTTTTGCGCTAGGAAAGCTTCGTTTTCCCAAGCCAGCAAAACATCGCCAATGCCACGCTCTACAAAAGTGGTGGTTGATCCACGTGCACCACTATCTAATACGGGTACATTTTTATAGAGTTTGCCAACGAATTCTTTGGCTTTTGTCTCATCATTATTGTTTTGCTTCAGAGCGTAAGCCCATGCGGCAAGGTAATTCCAGCGTGCGCCCCCTGATGTCTTGGGATTGGGAGTAATCACAGAAATGCCTGGTTTGATAATATCACTCCAATCCTTGATGTTTTTAGGGTTGCCCTTGCGTACAAGGAATACAATGGTTGAAGTGTAGGGTGAGCTATTATGCTGAAGGCGCTTTTGCCAATTTGCAGGAATAAGTTTGCCTTTTTCATAGAGCTGATCAACATCGTAGGCCAAGGCAAGTGTTGCAACATCTGCCTCTAAACCATCAATGACCGCACGTGCTTGTTTACCTGAACCGCCGTGTGACTGGCTTACTTTTACGGTATCGCCAGTTTTAGACTGCCAGTACTTATTAAATGCAACGTTATAGTCTACATAAAATTCACGCGTTGGGTCGTAAGAGACATTGAGTAATGTGACTTCTTTTGCAAATGAAACTGAAGTCAATGCAAGATTCAGTGCAAAGGCGCTGACTGCAATTGTGAGTAATGTTTTATTCATTGGTAATTCCTTGTAATGGTTTTGTTTAATATTTGTGTTGATGTTTTAATAATAGCAATCCATTTGTAGCTCCCTTAATCAAATTCCTTCGCTAAATTTCTTAACGAAGGATTTACACTTTTGTTATCTGATATCAGAATGCAATTTGGAGACGAGCAAGTAGTGCACCTTCACTCTCACGATCACGTACATTGCTGCCACTAGCATTGTTGTTGGTAGCTTGCGCTAATCCTTTTTGCAGCGCGCCACCTTCAAAGCTTGTATGTTCATAGTTAAGTTGAATTTTTGCATTTTGGTTAAGATACCAATTTATGCCAGCTACCCAAGAATGTGCTGATTTGGCACTTTTGGTTAAATCTGCATAGGCGGAAGCGAGGGTTGTGCCACCTTCAGCGGCATATTGTCCTGCTGCATTTTTAAATGTATCTTCATCTAGATTGATTTCACTATATCTTGCTACAAACTCCCAAGCGCCCCAGCCACCTTTGTCTAAATCAAAGTCATTTTTGGGTTTAACACCTTTAAATGATGCGTCTTCTCCAGTGATTAAGTAACTTGCAGCGATCTGCCATGCATCATGATTTAATTCTTTGCTTGAGCCTGCTACAAAAGCGGTGGCACCATTACTGGTAGTACTATTTAACAAGCTGACCTCTTGACTAACTCGCGCATATTCAGCAATCAGGCCTAAAGGACCATAGTAATAGTTAGCTTGTGGCGCAATGCGTGTACGTTTCCCATCTGCTACTGAGGTGCTTCCATAACGGAAAAATGTTTGCTGACCGTCTGTAAGGTAGCTCGGCAGACCATTTCTGGTGGCATCAGCAGCTGAAGTGTTAGTGAAATCCAGATTGCGTTCACCATCAATATTAGTGAAGGTCGCAGCAATACCAAATCCTAAGCCTGCCAATGCGTTGACTTCATTTTTGAATGGAGTCGCAAATAAGCGAGCAGTGAATTCTTTATTATCATCAAACTCAGCAGCTCCACTCGCATTGCCGCCGTCTACTACGCCATTGTTGATGCCAAATGCGTAGTTGAGTTTATCGCCAAGAATATCGCCATAAACAGAAATGCCCACATCACGATTTGGTAAAATGGCATTAGTGACGTAGCTACGTTCTACAAATTTAATATCAGCACCACTTTGTAAACGCTCTAAACCAACAAAAGGTTTATATTTGCCAGCGCGAATTTTAAATGCTGGGCTTAAGCGTGCGTCAAAATATGCATCTACTACAGAGGCACTACCACCTGCAAACTCTGGTGTAAACCGAAAGTCGTATTTGCCATTGAGAGTACCTTCGATTGTAGGACGTACTCGGCGTAGTAGGGCGGTGTCATTCGCATCATGAAAACCATCAGAATCTAAACTGCCAGCGCGATTGTTGCTACGCCCACGTACATCGTTTGCGCCATCTTGAAATGAGCGATAGTCAGCTTGTAGTAGACCGCGTAGCTTAATGACGTTTTTGCCATCGGCAGACTCTAGACCAAAGCCCTTTTCGCTAGCTTTGACCACAGGTGTAGATTTTTTGCTATTAGCAGCATCCTCTTCTGCTACTTCATTTTTGCGGGCTAGAATTTTTACTTTTTGATCTAACTCCTGAACCAATGCGCGTAGTTCTTCTAATTCTGTACTGTCATTCGCAAAGGCCAATGTTGGGGTGGATGTAAACCCGATTAAGGATAAAGCAGCTATTAATTTTTTATATTGCATCATAAAACTCCATATTCTTCTTCCAGTAGTCTGGTCAGAGTCTTATAAATTTGATTGTTCAGCATCTGTTAACGGGTAGCTTTTTAAGGGTTATTTTTTTGAAAGACTATTTTTGTGTTCAAAACGTACTTTTTCTCTACGTTCAATTTGTGTTACACGACCATCATGTACGGTGATTTCAATAGAGCCATAACCTGTCTGCTGTTGCACTAAAGCAATGGCGTGCGCAATCGCTTTTAGTATTTCGCTATCGGATTCAGTCAATACATTTGATTTGGTGAGGCTCATTTTTTGTACACGTTTTCAAAGAATACGCGTACTCTAGCAAAGCAATTTAATAATTAAAAATACTTTGTATTAATATTTATATAACTAATAATTATATGAATAATGGGTGAGGGAATCAAAAGCCTTTGCAGAAAAGCTAGGATATTTTAGGATTTAAATGGTGATGAATACAGGGAGTTTTGTTGCAAGGTAATTAATTTAAAAAATAAACCCCAGTAGTGACTAGGGTTTATTTTATATTATTCAACACCTTGACTCACGAGGTAATCTTCATAATTACCAGTGTAATCGATAATGCGGTCAGATTTAATTTCTAAAATACGTGTAGCAATCGAGCTTACAAATTCACGGTCATGGCTCACAAAAAATAATGTCCCTTTGTATTTATCCAACGCGGTGTTAAGCGCTTCGATAGATTCCATGTCCATGTGGTTAGTGGGCTCGTCCATTAAGAGAACATTGGTTTTAGCCAGCATGAGTTTGCCATAAAGCATGCGGCCTTTTTCACCACCAGACAGTACTTTGACAGATTTTTTGGTGTCATCCCCTGAAAATAGCAAGCGCCCCAACATACTACGTACCACTTGGTCATCATCGCTTGGTTGACGGCATAGTGTCATCCACTCAAACAAGTCTTCACCGTTTTCAAATTCGTACTCGTGATCCTGTGCAAAGTAGCCAATATTCGCTTTTTCTGCCCATTTCACTTCACCATGGTTAGGCTGTAAATCGCCTGCCAAACAGCGCAGAAAAGTGGTTTTACCGATGCCATTTTCACCAATGATTGCCACTTTTTCACCTGCTTCGAATATTAAATCGATGTCATTAAACAATGGCTTATCAAAGCCGTGGCTGAGCTTTTTAAGCTCAACCGCATTACGGTGCAGTTTGTCTTTGTCTTCAAAGTCAAAGCGGATAAATGGATATTGACGGCTAGAAGGTTTAAATTCTTCAATCTTGATCTTGTCAATTTGTTTGGCGCGGCTGGTGGCTTGTTTTGCCTTGGAAGCATTGGCTGAGAATCGACGTACGAAGTCCTGTAAGTCTGCAATCTGTTGTTTGGCTTTAGCATTGTCTTTGGCTTGCTGCGCACGTGCCGCGGTACTGGCTTCCATGTAGTCGTCGTAGTTGCCCGGATAGATCTTGAGCGTGNNCGTAGTTGCCAGGATACGATGTAATTTTGCCATAATCCATATCACAAGTATGCGTACAGACTTGGTTTAAAAAGTGGCGGTCATGCGAAATGATAATCATGGTGCAGTCACGATTGTTCACGACATCTTCTAACCAGCGAATGGTATTGATATCCAAGTTATTCGTTGGCTCGTCCAGTAGTAAGACATCAGGGTTGGCAAATAGGGCTTGTACTAGCAACACCCGTAATTTCCAGCCTGGCGCAACGGCACTCATTGGGCCATTGTGTTGTTCAATCGGGATACCAACGCCCAACAATAGTTCACCAGCACGCGCCTCAGCGGTATAGCCGTCATATT
>DHYP01000047.1:10183-13109 GCA_002414145.1 Methylophilaceae bacterium UBA5127
CGTTCTTGCATTGCACTCCACATCTCTTCATGGCCCATCATGACGACGTCTAACACGCGTTGATCTTCATAAGCAAACTGGTCTTGTCGCAGAAAAGCCATACGTTCATGGTTATCGAGCGCTACATTACCAGACGAAGGTGTTAGCACGCCTGCTAAAATTTTCATGAAAGTGGATTTGCCACAGCCATTTGCGCCAATGAGACCGTAGCGGTTGCCGTCACCAAACTTGACCGAGACATTTTCAAACAGTGGCTTTGCACCAAACTGCATGGTGATATTATTTGCGATTAACATAATTTCTCTAAATAATTAATGGATTAAACTTTTAATACTGAATCTCTAAAATCTCTAATTGCATATTACCAACAGGACGCTGCCAAATGGCGCTATCCCCTACTTTTTTGCCGATAATTGCTTTTGCAATAGGAGATACATAACTTACCTTGTTTTCTGCAATATTGGCTTCATCTTCACCTACAATGATGAAAGTATGATGATTGCCTTCCTCATCCTCTACTTTGACTTGCGCCCCAAATAACACAGTTTCTTTGTCTTGTTGAGTCGTATCCACTAGAATTGCACTCTCCAAGCGCGCTTCAATGTAACGCGCCTCCCGTTCGGCTACGGCCAAGCGTTGACTAATCACAGGGTCTTCTTTGCGTGCAGCAAGTTGTTGATATTCTTGTGCTAGCGCCTCTGCCTGACTTTGTAACTGCGCTAACCCCGATGGCGTGACATAGTTTGGTAAGGTGCTAATTGGTCGTTCTGGAATGTCGGTGCCAGCGAGCTCTAAATCATCTTCTTTTACAAATCCTCGACTCATCGTAGCATTGACACCTTCAGATTTTCACTCGGCATATGACGATGAGGGGTTTCTGGATGCCAGCCTAAGACACCAAGTAATACGGCAAAACCAGCAAGATAGGCGACTATGATGTGCCAGCCTTGGCGCACCCATTCTTTCGTGGAGCGGGCTTCTGGAAACATATTTGCTAAAGCAACGCCAGCACTAGAGCCAAACCATAACATAGAACCACCAAATCCTACAGCATAAGCTAGCAAACCCCAATCGTAGCCGCCTTGGTTAATCGCAAGCGCCGTCAGTGGTATGTTATCAAAAAATGCTGAAATAAAGCCTATCACTAATGTGCTTTGCCAAGAGGCTTCTGGCAGCTTTTCCACAGGCATCATTGAGGCACACAAGACCAAAAACAGTAAAAACATAGTACCTTTAAAGGTTTCAGGTAAGATCGCCCAATCGTGTCTTCTAATGACTGTGGTCAAACCAATCGTAGCCCATAATGCTATACCTATCCAAGGAAAGGCATCTGCCAGTTCAGTATGATAAACATTAATATAAAAATTAACGCCCAGTGCAGAGGTTAGCATGGCAATCACAATCATCACGCGTTTGCCATCCACATGCACATGCGCGTGACTTGACTTTAAGATTGGGGTGTACGCATGTTGTTGGTGTGCAGCAATCACCCCGAATATGAGAAGTGCTACTCCAGCAGCGATATATGCATGGAATACTTGTAGTGGAGACACCCCAGCAATCCACATCATCGTGGTGGTAGTGTCGCCAACAACTGAACCGGCGCCCCCAGCGTTGGACGCAGCGACAATAGCTGCCAAAAAGCCTATATGCACTTTTGCTTTATAGAGTTGATGTGCCATTGTGCCGCCAATCAGGGCGCCAGCAATATTATCTAAAAAACTAGAGAGTACAAATACGATGACAAGTAATACAAAACCGCCTTTCCAGTCATCAGGCAGGTATTTAGGCAAAATGGCTGGAATATGACTTTTTTCAAAATGCCTTGCAAGTAGCGCAAAACCAGTAAGTAAGCAAAGCAAATTAATCAATAACACCCATTCATGGCTCAGGTGATGGATAAACCCACTTAAGCCAGCACCTGTTTTAAACTCACTAAATAGTAATTTGTAAAGAGTAATAGTGATAAAACCAGCCGCAGAAACACGTAAGGTGTAGCGGTGTAATAGTGCGACTCCTAGCAAGGTTAAACCGAACAGTAAGAATTCAATGGGCATGACAGAATGCTACTCCCACTCAATAGTCGCTGGAGGTTTCCCAGAAATATCGTATACCACACGATTAATGCCGCGCACTTCATTGATGATACGATTGGAAACTTTGCCTAATAAATCATAAGGCAACTCTGCCCAATGTGCGGTCATAAAGTCGCTGGTGACGACAGCACGCAAGGCCACAACATAGTCATACGTCCGACCATCGCCCATCACGCCCACCGATTTGACAGGCAAGAACACGGTAAACGCTTGGCTGGTGAGGTCGTACCAAGTTTTACCGGTTTTTTCATCCACCGTGTTGCGTAATTCTTCGATAAAAATCGCATCCGCACGTTGTAAGAGCAGGGCGTATTCGCGTTTGATCTCGCCCAAAATACGCACGCCCAAACCTGGGCCAGGGAAGGGGTGACGATAGACCATGTCTCTAGGCAGACCTAAGGCCACGCCGAGCTCGCGCACTTCGTCTTTGAATAGATCGCGTAAGGGTTCGAGCAGTTTTAAGCCGAGTTGTTCTGGCAAGCCACCGACGTTGTGGTGGCTCTTGATGGTAACGGCTTTTTTGCTTTTTGCGCCGCCCGATTCAATCACATCTGGGTAAATGGTACCTTGCGCCAAAAAGGTTGCGCCCTTATGACCAGCATCGCCAGCCTTGAGCTTAGCGGCTTCGGCTTTAAACACCTCTACAAATTCACCACCGATGATTTTGCGTTTGGCTTCTGGGTCGCTCACGCCAGCCAGTTTGCCCATAAATTGTTCAGTGGCATCCACGCGGATGACTTTGGCCTGCAAGCGGCCTGCAAACATGTCCATCACCATGTCGCCTTCGTTGAGGCGCAGCAGACCGTGATCGACGAAGACGCAGGTCAGCT
>DHYP01000047.1:13204-13468 GCA_002414145.1 Methylophilaceae bacterium UBA5127
ATCGCCGACTTGTGCTTTGATTTTTTCAACTGCTTCCGCAATATGATCTTTCATCACCCAGTCAGGTTTTGCCTGACAGATTTCCAGCACGAAACGCTCCAACATGGCTTGGCCTTGTTTGGTGTGGGTCACTTCTGGGTGAAATTGCACGGCGTAAAATTTCCGTGTTTCGTCGGCCATGGCCGCAATCGGCGTGGTGTCGTTGCTGGCAATGACTTTAAATCCAGCGGGCAACTCGGTAACCTTGTCGCCATGGCTCATCCA
>DHYP01000037.1:0-861 GCA_002414145.1 Methylophilaceae bacterium UBA5127
AATGGCATACGCTATGAAGCCAGCCTGACAATGATTAATAGCCAGATTAAAAAAATGCTTGCCGCCATTCAAGGGCAATAAGCCAGAACGCCGATAGGAGTCCATCATGTCATTATTTAACGTCTTTAAAGTTTCTGGTTCCGCGATGAGTGCACAATCTCAGCGCTTGAATACAGTCGCCAGCAATCTTGCCAATGCAGACAGTGCAACTAGCGCTAACGGAAAACCCTATAAAGCCAAGCAAGTCGTGTTTAGTGCAGTACCCACAGAGTCTGCAGCTGTAAGCGGCGTAAAAGTCAAACAAGTGATTGAAGACAACTCTCCAGCAAAAATTGTTTATGACCCCAAGAACCCGCTCGCTGATGAAAAAGGCTACGTCACGATGCCTAATGTAAATGTCACCGAAGAAATGGTGAACATGATTTCAGCATCGCGTGCTTATCAAAACAACGTAGAGACCATGAATGCTGCCAAAACCATGCTGCTAAAAACATTGAGCATCGGGCAATAACAATTTTGAACGTATCCCATAAAGGAATTTCAACATGACCACTGTACAAAGCGCTAATAACGTATCCCAAGCACTACTGGATAGCGTAAACGGCTCAAAGAGCAAGAAAAACGGTACTTCTGTAGATGATGTGCAGAATCGATTTATGACACTATTGGTCACACAGATGAAAAATCAAGACCCGCTTAATCCAATGGATAACGCACAAGTGACTAGCCAAATGGCGCAGTTATCTACAGTTACAGGCATTGATAAATTAAATGCAACCGTTGAATCACTCATTAGCAGCGTGCAATCAGGTCAATCTTATCAAGCATCCAGCATGATAGGTCACAATGTTTTAGTCGCTG
>DHYP01000037.1:886-5175 GCA_002414145.1 Methylophilaceae bacterium UBA5127
TGGAACGGGTGGTTATTTTGGCGTTGAACTGCCTAATGGCGCAGATAAGGTCAGTGTCAATATTAAAAACAGTGCTGGTGCAGTCGTGAGGACTGTTGAGTTAGGGCCGCAAAGCGCAGGCACGATACCGCTGTCATGGGATGGTTATGCTGCTGATGGTAGCGTTGCACCTATAGGCAGCTATAAAGTTGAAGTATCCGCCACCGTATCAGGCAAGTCTGTGGAAGCCAATGCTCTGAGTTATTCCAAAGTACTGAGCGTATCTAACAGCGCGAGCGGTATTACGCTGAATTTAAACAATGATACAAGCGTTAGCACTAGCGAAGTAAAAGAAATTTTTTAATGTAAATCACACGTCATATTGATGGTATTCGAATAGGAGAGCAACATGAGTTTTCAACAAGGATTAAGTGGCTTAAACGCTGCATCTAAAACTTTAGAGGTGATTGGCAACAACGTATCTAACGCCAATACTGTCGGGTTCAAACAATCACGTGCAGAATTTGCTGATGTATTTGCAAACTCACTCAATGGTAGTGGCACATCGCAAATTGGAATTGGTACAAAAATCTCAACGGTCGCGCAACAGTTTACGCAAGGTAATATTACTGCCACCAACAACTCCTTGGATATTGCCATTAATGGTGGTGGATTTTTCCGCATGAGTAACAATGGTGAGATTACTTATACACGCAATGGTCAGTTCCAGTTAGATAAATCTGGTTACATTGTCAATAGCGAAGGTAATCGTCTCACTGGCTACACCGCCAATGCGGCTGGCGTACTATCGACAGGTGCGCCTGCAGACATTAGTATTAACACTTCTGACTTGCAACCCTCTACCACTACAGCTGTAGAAGGTACCTTTAACTTAGACTCAAGAAACAGTGCACTGACTGCTGCTGGTTTCGATCCAACAGATCCGAGTACTTATCACAACTCCAGTGCAGTGACTATCTATGACAGTCTTGGTAACTCACATAATATTCAAAGCTACTTTGTGAAAACAAGTGCTGGTACTTGGGATGTCTTCACCACTGCAGACGGCGTATCTACCACAACATTACCTACACCCACTGCAACACTAACGTTTGGCGGCACTGGTACTTCCCCTACTTCTGTTCCTGCGCTACCTACTGTAGGGTTTGCACCAACCACTGGTGCTAATGCGGTTTCATTTACTTTGGACTATAGCAAAAGTACACAATTTGGCTCCAATTTTAGCATTAACGCACTATCACAAGATGGCTACTCGTCTGGCCGCCTAGCAGGCTTCAATACAAGCTCTGACGGCACCATTATTGGACGCTATACCAACGGACAATCAAGAGCTCTTGGACAAGTAGTACTTGCCAGTTTTGTGAATCCAAACGGATTAAAATCTTTGGGCGGCAACGCATGGGCAGACAGTGCTGATTCAGGCACACCTCTCGTTGGTGCGCCCAACTCTGGTGGTTTAGGGGTTTTACAATCTTCAGCCATTGAAGACTCAAACGTAGATTTAACAGCAGAGTTAGTGAATATGATTACTGCTCAGCGTGTTTATCAGGCAAATGCGCAAACCATTAAAACCCAAGACCAAGTGCTACAAACACTGGTGAACTTACGATAACAACATATCAATCTAGGACAGGAGACCTCTAATGGATCGCATGATTTATACCGCCATGACGGGTGCAAAGCACATTCTGGAGCAACAAGCGACTACTGCCCACAACTTGGCAAATGCCACTTCTACTGGCTTTAAAGCGCAAGTTGACTCATTCAGAGCGGTACCTATTATCGGTCCAGGTTTGCCTACCAGAACATTTGTAGTCGACTCTACAGTAGGTGCCGATTTCAATGCTGGCACGATACAACATACTGGCAGAGAGTTAGACGTTGCCGTACAAGGCAAAGGCTGGCTGGTTGTCCAACGTCCAGATGGCTCCGAAGGCTATACGCGTAACGGCGCACTTCAGATCAACGAAAATGGCGTACTTCAAACCACCAATGGGATGAGCGTAATGGGAGACGGTGGCCCGATTAGTATCCCACCGGATGTTGCTATCACGATTGCCAAAGACGGTACTATTTCATCTGTTTCTAACAATACCGCCCCTGGTGCTTCTAACATCATCGGGCGTTTAAAACTGGTGAATCCAGAGGAGTCTACACTCAAAAGATCAGAGGAAGGCTTGTTTGTAACCACTGATGGCAGCCAACCTGCTGCGGATGCTAATGTCTCAGTCGTTGGTGGTGCGTTAGAAAGTAGTAACGTCAACGTGGTGGATGCCATGGTCAATATGATTAGTCTTGCCAGACAATTTGAAATGCAAATGAAACTGGTACAGAGTGCTGAGAATAACGCCAATAAAGCCAGTCAACTCTTCAATATGAGTTAAGCATCTCTGTATTAACATGAGGTTATCTTTAAGCAAAATGCTTAAGCTACTATGTGAAAGGATACATCATGATACGCTCACTTTGGATCTCCAAAACAGGGCTAGATGCACAGCAAACACAAATGGATGTGATTGCAAACAACCTAGCCAATGTGAGTACTAGCGGATTTAAACGCTCTCGTGCAGTATTTGAAGATTTACTTTATCAAAACATTCGCCAACCTGGTGCACAATCTTCACAGCAAACACAACTACCCTCAGGCTTGCAACTCGGCACTGGTGTAAAACCTGTGGCGACTGAGCGCATTTTCACACAAGGCAACTTGCAACAAACCAGCAATGACAAAGATGTGGCGATTCAAGGGGCTGGCTTCTTTCAAGTACAGTTACCCGACGGCACTACAGCTTATACGCGTGATGGCTCGTTCCAAATGGATAGTCAAGGTCAGTTAGTGACTTCCAGTGGCTTTCCTGTCACACCGGCTATTACCATTCCTGCGAATGCGCAAAGTTTAACGATTGGTCGTGATGGCGTCGTTTCTGTGACTACCGCAGGCTCAACCACAGCAACACAAATTGGCTCTATACAGTTGGCAACATTTATTAATCCGGCTGGCTTAATGGCTAAAGGTGAAAACTTATTTGTAGAGACAACGGCTTCTGGTAACGCCAGTACGAATAGCCCTGGCGCTAATGGCGCAGGCATTCTTTCTCAAGGCTATGTAGAAACTTCAAATGTCAACGTGGTAGAAGAGTTAGTGAATATGATCCAAACACAACGCGCTTACGAAATTAACAGTAAAGCGATTACCACCTCGGATCAAATGTTGCAAAAATTATCGCAAATGTAAGGTAACGGCTGGAATATTTATGTTAAGTGCTCAGTTTAAAAATAACGCTTTAAGATTATGTTTGTCATTGATGATGCTCATGCTTAGCGCATGTGCAATCACACCAGACACAATTACCAAACAACCCAATACTGCGAGACCAGCAGCAGTGCCAAGTACGCCCGCTAAGAGTGGTGCTATCTTCAATAATGCTGCATACCGCCCACTATTTGAAGATAGACGTCCACGCTACATAGGCGATATTGTGACCATTAATATCGTAGAAAATACCACCGCCACCAAAGCAGGTGGTAGCTCTGGTAGCAAAGACGGTAAAGTGGATAGCAGTGTGGATGCCTTCCTAGGTAAAGCCATTCCTAAGGCTACCATGTCTGCAAGTGCTTCTAGCTCGTATGAGGACAAGGCTGCAGCAAACTCAAGTAACGCATTCAATGGCTCTATCACCGCAACAGTGACAGAGGTGCTGTCCAATGGCTATTTGATGGTGAGCGGCGAAAAACAAATTTCATTGGATAAAGGCACAGAGTTTGTTCGATTTTCTGGCGTGATTAATCCTGACACCATCACCACTGGCAACGTCGTGATCTCAACCAAAGTGGCAGATGCGCGTATTGAATATCGCACCAACAGCAAGATTGATGCAGCAGAAATTGCTTCCATGTTTGCTCGCTTCTTCTTAAGCATGGCGACCTTATAGGACATTAAAACATGTTGAAATATCTGCAACAATGTCTATCAAAGCTTAAACATAATCCATATGAGATTCTATGTTTTGTACTTCTATTGAGCGTGATGCTTGTTCCAAGTGCAAACGCTGAACGCTTAAAAGACATTACCTCTATTCAAGGTGTAAGAAGCAACCAGCTGATTGGATATGGCCTAGTCGTTGGGTTGGATGGTACAGGCGATCAAACCACGCAAACCCCTTTTACCGTACAAAGCATCATCAGCATGATGCAACAAATGGGGGTGAGTTTACCTCCTGGAACCAATTTACAGCTTAAAAATGTGGCAGCCGTGATGATTACCAGCAGTCTTCCTGCTTTTGCGCAAC
>DHYP01000037.1:5232-11778 GCA_002414145.1 Methylophilaceae bacterium UBA5127
TATTGGCAATGCCAAAAGCTTACGTGGCGGCACATTACTGATGACACCGCTAAAAGGTGCTGATGGTCAAATTTATGCTATCGCACAAGGTAATTTGGTAGTGGGCGGAGTTGGTGCTTCTGCCAATGGTGCACAGACTCAAATTAACCACCTAAGCGTTGGCCGTATTTCAGATGGCGCTACAGTAGAACGTGCGCTGCCCAACCCGATTAGCCAAAACGGCAGTTTTAATCTTGAGCTCAAAGAAAGTGATTTNNNCTCTTCAACAGCTACCTCAGTCGTTGATGCGATCAACCAACGTTTTGGTCAAAACACGGCTTTTGCAGAAGATGGCCGCGTAATCAAAGTTAATGCACCTACTAATTCTAGTCGCGTCGCATTTTTAGCTGCATTAGAATCGATTAATATTGCCCCTGCTGCCACCTCTGCCAAAATTATTCTGAATGCGCGTACTGGCTCAGTGGTGATGAACAAGGCTGTGACGCTTGATAGTTGTGCGGTATCGCATGGCAATTTATCAGTGGTAATTAATACTTCACCTGTTATTAGCCAACCCGGTGCTTTCTCTAATGGACAAACCATCTCAACTGCCGTTTCACAAGTAGACATTACAAAAGAGCCTGGCAAAGTGCTTAAACTGAATAGTGGTGCCAATCTTTCTGATGTGGTGAAAGCGTTGAATGCTATTGGTGCAACACCCCAAGATTTACTGGCCATTCTGCAAGCAATGAAAGCAGCTGGGTCATTACATGCTGAACTCGAGGTCATATAATCATGATTAATAGTGCTGACTTATCTGGCAAAGTGGCCTTTGATGCCAATAGTTTAAACAACCTGAAACAAGCGGCTAAGGAAAATTCGCCAGAAGCACTCAAAACAGTGGCTAAACAATTTGAAGGCATCTTGATGAACATGATGCTGAAAAGCATGCGCGAGGCAAATCCACAAGATGGTGAGTTTGATAACGAACAAAGCCGTATGTTTACTTCAATGTTAGATCAGCAGCTTACCAGCAACCTTAGTGCTAAAGGCCTGGGTCTAGCCGACGTACTGGTTAGACAACTCAGCAAAACCACACAAACCGCAGTTGATGCTACACAAAAAGCACTTAGTGAAGGTGCAACAGAGATTACTGATACTTCTAAACATATTTTAGAAAATCTATTCTCACCTGCTTCCAACACTCAACCTAATGCTACTACGCCAAGCAATAGTGCAGTAAAACCAGCCAAAAGTAGCAGCATTGGCGAAAGTGTTACCAATTTTATAGACAAAATGTTGCATCATGCCAAAGACGCTAGCAATAGCACTGGTGTACCCACACATCTGATGCTAGGTCAGGCTGCGCTTGAAAGCGGCTGGGGTAAACGAGAAATTAAAGCAGCAGACGGAACGCCAAGCCACAATTTATTCGGCATTAAAGCCAATGCAAATTGGAAAGGCAAAACAGTAGAGACTATGACTACAGAATACATCAATGGCGTAAAACAAAATCGTATCGAAAAATTTCGCGCCTATGATAGCTATGCAGATTCATTTAAAGACTTTGCTAGTTTAATGAAAAATAATCCACGCTATCAGCACGTGATTGCCAATGTTCATGACATAAAAGGTTACGCGCAAGCCATGCAAAATGCTGGCTATGCGACAGATCCGCAATACGCAAAAAAATTATCCAGCGTGATCCATAAAATTGTGTCCGCTTAAAAATATGAAAATAATGATTAAAGTTTTCGATTTATATGCCGTTACGCCACATATAGATAAGCATAATAGAAAGTAATATCATGGCATCTAACATACTAAGTATAGGTTCCAGTGCGCTAAACGCAGCGCAAATCGGGCTCAGTACCACTGGGCATAATATTGCGAACGCCTCTACACCTGGCTATAACCGACAAGTGGTGGTTCAGGCAGCTGCGCAAGCGCAAAATTTTGGCTATGGTTTTGTAGGTCAAGGTGCGGAAGTCACTGGCGTTCAACGTGTTTATAACGAGATTCTGGCAAAGCAAGTCATCAGTACGCAATCCGCAAGCTCGGCATATGATGCCTATAGTGCGCAACTTAACTCTATTGATAACATGCTGTCTGATACTACCGCTGGCCTAAATCCCGCTATGAGTGACTTTTTTGGGAGCTTGCAAGAGCTTGCCTCCAAACCGAGCGATATCCCAACGCGTCAAACAGTGCTTGCAGATGCGCAAGCCCTGATTAATCGCTTTAATAGTATTGATGGGCGTCTGAATGAAATCAGAGAGGGTGTGAACACACAACTTTCCAATAGTGTCGGCGTTGTGAATACCTATGCAAAACAAATTGCCAGCCTGAATGATATTATTGAAAAATCCATTAGCACCACTGGCAACACCCCCAATGACTTAATGGATCAACGTGATCAATTAATCACTGAGCTTAGTAAGCAAATTAAAACCACCGTGGTATCCCAAGGTCAGGGCAGTTATAACGTTTTTGTCGGCAATGGTTTACCATTGGTCGTGGGAAAAGATACTTACAATCTCACTACGGTTACCTCTCCTACTGATCCGACTCGCGTAGAGGTCGCCTACCAAACCACCTCAAAAACAACCATATTGGGGGCTTCCAGCTTGGCTGGTGGCACGATTGGCGGCTTGATTCAATTTAGAAACGAGTCTTTAGATCAAGTACAGAATCAAATAGGTCAAATTGCTGTGGCATTGGCTGGTACGTTTAATCAGCAACATATGCAAGGCCTTGATAAAAATGGCAACCCTGGTGGCGCGTTGTTTAATATTCCTGCGCCAGTCACCACAAGCAGTAGCGAAAACACTGGGTCAGGGGTACTCACTACCAGCATAGTAGATCCAAGTGCTGTTACTAGCAGCGATTATCGTGTGCAGTATGTGGGTGGCAATTATCTAGTGACACGTGTGAGCGACCAAAATGTGCAGACATTCTCCAGCTTGCCACAAACTGTTGATGGGCTAAGCATCTCCCAAGCCAGTGGCACGATGAACAATAACGACGATTTTTTAATTAGTCCCACTAAAAATGCTGCAAGCACAATGACTTTAGCATTTAAAGATGTCAATAAACTCGCTGTGGGTGGGTCTGTTTTGAGCTCTGCTGCTGGCGCTGGTAACACTGGTTCAGGAAGCATGAGCGCCCTTACTGCAGGCAGCACATACACAAGCAGCCCACTGACTGGTACGCTGAGCTTTACCTATAACAGTGGTCTACCTAACACGCTGACACTTGCACCCTCTACATTACCTGTCACTGTTACATATGGCGGTGTCAGCACCACTTACCCTGCTGGATCGCCTGTCACTTATACTTCTGGTGCAACTGTGGCTGTAGGCAGCGTTAGTGTTGTCTTATCGGGCACCCCTGCTAATGGGGATACTTTTAGTATATCCCCGACTACCAGTGCAAACACTGGCCCTAGTGATAATAGAAATGGCTTGCTATTAGCCAATCTGCAGACCGGTAATAATGTCGCCCTAATCGGTAGCAATACTAAAAACAGCTACGCCACTGCATTCTCGCAAATGGTCAGCGGTGTTGGTAGTAAAGCGCGCGAGCTTAATGTCACTAGTCAAGCAGAAGCTAAAGCACTCGACTCCGTCAAAGCCTCTATGGAAGCTGAGTCTGGCGTTAACTTAGATGAAGAAGCCACCAACTTAATTCGGTATCAACAAGCCTATCAAGCGGCAGGGAAAATGATGCAAATCGCTAGTGACTTATTTAACGTGCTGTTAAATCTTGGAAGTAATTAATTAGGTTAAAGGATTGATTGTATGCGCATCAGCACAAACACGATTTATCAAAGCGGTATTAGTAAAATTACCAATTTACAGGCTGATCAAACCAGACTGCAGGGTCAGATCTCTACTGGTAAACGCTTTGTGACACCTGCTGATGATCCTGTCGCAGCGGCACGTGTGCTTGAAGTCTCGCATAATAAAGAGCTCAACAATAGTTACGCTGATGTTCGCAAAACAGCGCAAACCAATCTAGAAACTTTGGAATCCAGCCTTGGCAACATTACCAATCTGCTTGTTTCAGCACAGTCAACATTAGTAGCTGCTGGCAATGGCGCTTATTCTAATGCTGAAAGAAGCAATCTAGGTAAAGAACTCAAAAACTCATTAGATGCACTCTTGGGCATGGCCAATGCAAAAGATGCTTACGGCAATTATATGTATGCCGGTTTTAAATCTGATGCCCCAGCTTTTGTCGCCAATGCCACTGGTGCCAGCTATTCTGGTGACAGTAATGTTCAGCTACTGCAAGTGGATTCACAACGTCAGATGGAAGTTTCCGTGCCTGGCGATTCAGTATTTCAGGCAGGTGGCGCAGATGTATTTGCTACACTCACTAATATCGTCAATCTACTCAACACGCCAATTACCGATGCCACCACCCAGGCTGCTTTTACCAGTGGTTTAGCCACGGCAATTGATGGCATGAAAACTTCCGTGGATAATGTGCTCAATGCGCGTGCTTCTGTTGGTGCAAAATTAAATGAACTGGACTCACTAAACCTTGCTGGTCAAGACCGCGACCTTCAGTATGATAAAGCACTCTCCAACTTACAGGATTTGGATTACGCCGCAGCAGTATCCGATTTAAGTAAAAACCAAACGATTATGGATGCCGCACAAAAATCTTTTGTAGCAACGACCAAGCTATCATTATTTAATTTTATTTAAGTAGCAGCATACTAGTTGCTACATTTGTAAAATACTTAGATTTTTTCCGTACTTTATTTAGCCACTTGTGACATATGAGTGGTGCCGAGCTCAATCAAGTTTTCGATAGGCTTTTCAATAGAGGATAACGATACCGCCAGCACGATAAAACCAACGCTGATGGTAATCGGAAATCCTATCCCAAATAGATTGAGTTGTGGTGCAGTCTTGGTGAGAATACCCAAAGCCATATTGGTAATCAGCAATGCGGTCACCACTGGTAGTGCCAGTGACATGCCAGCAGTAAAAATCATTTCCGCCCATTGTACGATTTTCATATAGTCAACGCTGCTAGTCTCCACGCCAATCGGCATGCTGGTAAAGCTATTGGCGATGGCAGAGACCATTAATAGATGCCCATTTAAACTCAAAAAAATGAGCATAGCCAAAATGACTAGGAACTGGCTAATCGCAGTTGTTTGCCCACTGGTTTGCGGATCAAAAAAACTAGCAAAACCTAAGCCCATCGTCATGCCTATCATGTGCCCGGCAAGTTCAATAGCGCTAAACACTAATCGCATGCAAAAACCGATCGCCAACCCGATCATAAGCTGCTGCGCTAGAATCAACAAACCTTTAAATGAAAAAATTTCGAAGCTAGGTATCGCAGGCAAAGTCGGAATGATAATCAAAGTAAGCATGATGCCTAAGCCTAATTTAATACGATTAGGCACTGCTGAGTGACTCAGAATAGGTGCACTGGCAATCATGCCCAACACGCGTGTTAAAGGCCAAAGTAAACTTACAATCCAAGTCTGAACTAAATCGCTACTGACTGTAATCATGGCAAAATTAATGCGTTAATACGGCTTATTTTAGCCTGCCATTGCAGGAATACTGGTAAATACGGTACGCATATAATCCACCATGGTGGTCAACATCCAAGGACCTGCAACCACCAAACATGCAATGACACCGACCAGCTTTGGGATAAACGATAATGTTTGTTCATTAATCTGCGTAGCCGCTTGAAAAATACTCACCAACAAGCCTATCAACAGCACAACTAATAAAATAGGCGCAGCAACCATCAAAGTTACTTGCATGGCTTGACTGCCTATTGTCATCACGCTTTCCGGTGTCATGGTATTTCCTATTCTATTGACTTAATTAAAACTCTGTACTAACGAACCGAGTATGAGTTGCCATCCATCTACCAGCACAAACAACATGAGTTTAAAGGGTAATGACACGATGACTGGCGACACCATCATCATACCCATTGCCATTAGCACACTCGCCACCACCATATCAATAATCAAGAATGGAATGAAGATTGCGAAGCCAATTTGAAATGCTGTTTTTAATTCACTGGTCATAAAAGCGGGTACCAAGACTCTTAACGGCACTTGTTCAGGCGTTTGAATATCTTTGACTTGTGCCATGTTAGCGAATAAAGCCAAATCCCCTTCTCTGGTTTGCTTCATCATAAAGCCTTTAAGTGGATCTACGCCTTTGTCTAATGCTTCTTGCATGGTAATTTTATTCTCGGATAACGGCTGATAAGCATCAGCATAAATTTTATCGATGACTGGACTCATCACAAAAAATGTTAAGAATAGTGCTAAGCCAATTAACACTTGATTAGAGGGCGCAGATTGTGTGCCTAAAGCCTGACGTAATAATGACAATACGATAATGATACGTGTGAACCCAGTCATCATCAGCACTGCTGCTGGTAGAAAGGTTAACGAAGTCATCAAAATAAGTGTTTGGATACTCAGCGTATAATTTTGCCCGCCCCCCGCGCTTGGCGTTGCATTAATCAATGGCATGCCATTTTCTGCCCAAGCATGTGTAGGCAAGAGCATGA
>DHYP01000037.1:11867-12247 GCA_002414145.1 Methylophilaceae bacterium UBA5127
TTTGATTCATCGATTGTTTTAACCAGTTTGCAAAAGGCTGTACGGTTTTATCCAAACTGTTTTGTATCAACCCTGTGTGTGAGGATTGATCATGACTTGTCAGTGGAGTTGACTCGTCTGGCTCTAAATTTGCAATACCGCTCACCTGTCCCGCCGCTACGCCAACAACAATCCAGCGTCCAGCAATTTCTAGCACGACCACACGCTCACGTGAGCCCACACTGACTCCACCGACCACCTTAACCGCAGAAGCCTGTACACCTCCGCCAGGTAATATTCTTTTAGCGCCCCATGCCGCTAAAGCCATTACTGCCAACACCACGCCCAAACCTAAAAATAGTTTAAACAAACTCATACCAGGCGAAGACGTTGTGGTTTCT
>DHYP01000037.1:12307-12656 GCA_002414145.1 Methylophilaceae bacterium UBA5127
CATCCACAATATATTTTTAACGATATTCATCATGCTCTTTAATTGGCTAAACATAGAACACATTAACGATTAATCTTGCGAATACGCTCTGCTGGCGTAATGATGTCAGTTAAGCGTATGCCAAACTTATCATTCACGACAACGACCTCACCTTGTGCAATTAAGCAGCCATTCACCAGTACATCCATGGGCTCACCAGCCATGCCATCTAGCTCAACCACAGAGCCTTGTGCTAATTGCAATAAATTTTTAATCGCAATTTTAGTGCGCCCTAACTCCACCGTCAGCTGTACTGGAATGTCTAGAATAAAATCAATGTCATTTTGCGTATCATGTAGTTTATTTGAGG
>DHYP01000037.1:12689-14098 GCA_002414145.1 Methylophilaceae bacterium UBA5127
TTTTTGTACATTGCTGTCTTGCAAAACAGAAGATTCGGCGGAAGCTTGTTCCGCCATTGCGGCACCCCAATCATCTTCTGCAATCGTTTCTACATCTGTGTTTTGCGCCATATTGTCTTCCATTTCTGTTTGATTATCTGCTGCCATTGGATCACTCGCCATAGGGTTCCCCTTTAACATATTCCGTTGAGTTCGATCTCAGTAACTTTTCCACACGCAATGCATATTGCCCGTTAAATAGACCATATTTACAAAGCATCACTGGGATACCATCAATATGCGCTTCTACAGAGTCTTCAATACTGATTGGTATCACATCGCCTGCCTTTAAATTCAATACCTCTTCTAAACGTACTTTGGTTTTAGCAAGATCTGCAACAATTTCCACCTCTGCCGCTTGTACTTGTTGCGTCATCAATTTAACCCAGCGTTTGTCTGTACCTAACACCTCACCCTGTAATGGCGATGTCAGCAAATCTTTAATGGGTTCAAGCATAGAATAGGGGAACCAGAAGTGCATTTCGCCCGTAGCTGGACCCAATTCAATATTAAAAGTAATTGCCACTACCACTTCATTTGGTGTAGCGATATTGGCAAATTGCGTATTCATTTCTGAACGAACATACTCAAAGTTGAGTGGATACACTGGCTCCCATGATTTTGCGTAAGTTTCAAATACAATCGCTAAAATGCGTTGAATAATGCGCTGTTCAGTTTGGGTAAAATCACGGCCTTCTACACGCGTGTGAAATCGGCCGTCGCCGCCAAACATATTGTCTACCACCAAAAATACCAAGGTAGGATCCAGCACCATCAAAGAAGTGCCTCGCAAAGGCTTTGCCTGCACCAAGTTAAGATTGGTGGGCACGACTAAATTACGGATAAAATCGGTATATTTTACGATTCTGACAGGACCTACTGAAACTTCTACGGTACGACGCAAGAAGTTAAATAACTCGATTCGTAACAGTCTGGCAAATCGCTCATTAATAATCTCTAGCGTCGCCATACGGCCACGTACAATACGTTCTTGCGTCGCTAAGTTATATGGACGGGCGGAGCTAGGATCTATATCAGACTTTTCCTCACCCTGTTCCCCCTCTACCCCTTTGAGTAGAGCATCAATTTCGTCTTGTGATAAAAACTTGTCAGTCATAATAAAGCTTGAAATGCGTTACTGGATGACAAAAGAAGTAAATAGCACGCTGTTCACTTCCAAAGGCTTTTCACCTTTAGCAAAAGGCTTTTTCAACTCTGCCAGCATTTCGTCACTGAGCACAGTTTTACCTTCAGATGTAGAAACATCTGAAGCTTTCTTGCTGGTCAACAACATCAACAATCGATTACGCACTGCTGGCATTTGTGTCTTTAAATGTTCTGCGACTTCTGGATTAGCCACTTGCACAGTC
>DHYP01000037.1:14129-19793 GCA_002414145.1 Methylophilaceae bacterium UBA5127
TCAGGATCTGGCTGCAAATTCACAGTAAATGTTTCTAAGGCGACAAACACTGGTGCTTGCGGAGGTTCCTCATGTTTTTTTTCTACTTTACCCGCTGGTTTTTGATGCATAAAATACCAGCCAGCACCGCCACCTCCTACGGCTAGCAAGGCTGCCGCAATGATAATGATTAATTTCTTTTTAGAAGACTTGGCTGGTGCCTCAGCTGCTGCCTCTTCTTTGCCTGCATCTTGCTTAGGTTCTTGTGCCATCTTTAAAACCTTTCTCTAACAATATCACCAATCTTTTGAAGCTTATTGCTAAGCTTATGATGGCTCTATTATGAGAAAAAAAGTCCTGAGAATATGCACAGATAAGAGGTATAAAAGACCGTCTAATCAGGCTTTACAAAAAATGAGTTAGTTTCAGCACTAACACACTAGGCGAAAGTATCTACTAAACCCAAATTATTAGTTGAAATGACTTTTTGCATAACTACGGGTTCTGCTGGCGTGTGCTCTGAAGACTTTAAAAGCTGTTGTTGAGGGCGCTGTTGCATTGCCTGCTGAAAATCACGCTGTGATTGCTCATTTGAACTCACATTGGTATTCACCAATTGCATGCCAGACTCTTGCATCTTGTCACGCAACATCACCATACCATCCTGCAAAGCCTGTCTGACCGTAGGGTTATCTGAAATAAAAGTCGTATCTACCTGATTATTATCGACTTGTATCACCACTTGCAACGGCCCTAAGTCAGGCGGATTTAAGGTTAAAGTGGCTGTCTGCTCACCTGCTCCCACCATCCATACCACACGTTGATTGACTGCTTGATTCCACTCAGTCTTTCCAAAGTATGCATCAATTGGATGAGTTAGCACTGTTTGTTGCAGTGCAAGGTTATTATTATTTTGTGAGACCAAATTGGTTTGAATTTGTGCAAGTGTACTCACTTCAATGCCAGCCTCTTGCGCAGACTTTGTGGCTGATGCGCCTTCTTTCAAAGCCAGCTTAGCAGACTCACCCGCAAGCTTTTCAAGTGAAGTGCTCATCGTTTTATCATGCGCAGGTTGATCTGCTATCAAGACTTCTGCTCCCTTATTGTCTGCACCCGAATGAGTGTCAATTGATTTTTTTTCACTGCCCACCAACTTGCTGATTGCGCCCGCACTAGTCCCTTTAACACTCAGCTCTAGCACTTTGCCATCTTCATCATGACCCTTTAACTCTGATGCTGAAGCTGATTCTAAAGCTTCACCTTCCACATTTAATTCCAACTTTAGTGCTTCTTTTGGATTTTTAACCTTTTGATTCTTAGCCTCTTGAATCGTTACCGCTATTTCGCTTGTCACCTCTTCTGTGTTTTTCTCAGCTGAAGGTTGTATATTTCCATTTTGAATCATTGCTGCACTTTGCAAGGTTGCCACCATTACCTGCGCCGCATCAGAAGCCACCACACCTTCATTCTTTGGCAGTTTTTTATGGTTTAGTTTAGCATTGGCAATAGACGGCTTTGCATCAAAATTATTATTTAATGGCAAACTCTCAGTCACTGAGTCTGACTGTGTTTTAGTGGTATCTGCTGATTTTTCGTTTTCTATATTTAGCTTGTCTTTGTGTGAGTGCTCTTTTTGTTGAGTGACTTGCGTTTTCAGCATTTCAGCAAACTTGTTGGGGCTATCCGACACGTCATCAACCCCACCCTGACTTGTGGATGCACTTTCGTTGCTCATCTTATTTCTCAAAGCCGTGACTTGTGGTAACTGTAATGATAAATTTTGCATCATATTGCTCCAAAAACATTTAACTCACTGATATGTTAGCGTTTTTCTATATTGCTCTGCGCTTTGCGGCCTACCCGCATGGCGAACTCATCCATTAACTGCTGATCTTTTTTTAACAATTGTTTTGTTTGCCTTGTATCCTGGCGTTGTTCCAGCACTTCATACGAAAGTTTTTTACGCTGGCTTTCTTTCCAATGTCTTTTTTGTAATTGCACATGACGCTTTGCTGTTTCAAGCATCTCAAGCTGTCCCTTGACTGCTTGATCCAATTTACTAAAAAAACTGTGGAAATTTTGATAGGCTTGCGCGCCTATCCCTGTTTCTAAACTTTTCTTTAAATTCTTACCATAGTCTTTTTGATACTCCACCAACATATCGTATTTAGACTGCGCTTCATCCGCGACTTTCATGGCATCAGCAAGTGCTTCTGTTGCAGAGTTCACCTCTTTTTCAGCGATTTCCTTTAACATTTTGATTATTTCTATTGAACCTGTCGCCATATACCACCACACCTATAATTAAAATGATTTGAATAACTGCACTAATCTACTAATAAATAAGCCAGATGATTCACGCTCTCTTCCATGCTGGCACGTTCAGCAATATCCTGTTGTAAAAACCCCTCTATTTGAGGGTGCTTTTCAATGGCAATATCTAACACAGGGTCAGCTCCCGCTTCATAAGCCCCTACGCTAATCAAATCAATACTGCGCATATATCTAGAATTTAATTGCTTTAATTTACGCGCCAATTTTTGATGCTCAGTACTCGTAATATTGTGCATAGCTCGACTAATCGATTGCTCTATATCAATGGCGGGATAGTGCCCGCTTTCTGCCAGACTACGGCTCAGTACAATATGTCCATCTAAAATGGCACGCGCTGCGTCAGCAATCGGATCTTGTTGATCATCGCCTTCTGTCAGCACTGTATAAAATGCAGTGATAGAGCCTTCGCCGCGTGCGCCGTTACCTGTACGCTCTACCAAGGCTGGTAATTTAGCAAATACAGAAGGGGGATAACCCTTGGTAGCCGGTGGTTCACCAATCGCTAAGGCAATTTCACGCTGTGCCATCGCATAACGCGTGAGTGAATCCATAATTAACAATACATTTTTTCCTTGATTTCTAAAGCTTTCTGCGATGGTTGTTGCATCATTTGCACCTTGTAATCGCATTAAAGCTGAAGCATCTGCAGGTGCCGCCACGACGACAGATCGCGCCAAGCCGTCAGCACCCAGACTTTGCTCAATAAACTCTTTGACCTCACGACCACGTTCACCAATCAACCCAACCACAATGACATCTGCCGTGGTATAGCGTGCCATCATGCCTAATAGTACGCTCTTGCCAACCCCAGAGCCTGCAAATAAACCCATACGTTGTCCACGTCCTACTGTCAGCATGCTGTTGATGGCACGCACGCCTACATCCAGTGTTTCTTCTATTGGCGCTCTGGAAAGTGGGTTGGTTGGACGTGCGCTTAACGGTGCACTTTGCGATGCATCAATCTTACCTAGCCCATCCAGTGGATTTCCTGCACCATCAACAACCCGACCTAGCAAACCATCTCCAACAGGTAAATGCCGTGCACGGTCATTCGCTCTTCTTCTCGGTGGGCGTCCATATTGTGGTTTAGGTAAAGTTTCTGATACGTCAATCGCAAATACTTTAGCGCCTGGCACAACACCATCAACGCTACTTTGTGGCATCAGCAATAAACGCTCTCCATCAAATCCAACCACTTCCGCTTCGACCCTTGTACCTTCAGATAGCGGCACATAACATGCACTACCAATCGGCAGCTTAATCCCTGCTGCTTCCATGACCAACCCCGTTAACTTGGTAATACGGCCAGCAATTTCTAATGGCTCGACGATCTTGAGTATTTCTTTGCAGTCACCGATATAACTCTGCCACCTTTGTGCATGTACAGACAATGTATCAGTCGTCATCATGGCAACAACCAATCATCATGTTTAGAAAGTGCCTCTGTGATTCTTTTCCAGCGCACAGCATTGGTAGCATCAATTTGATTCGCACCAGTCTCCACCAAGCAGCCTCCGCGCTCAATATTACTGTCTTCAATAATTTGCCATTGCTGGCTGGCAATTTCTTCTGCCAGATACTCTCGCAGAATATGTGCGTCTTCATGATGCACAAGAATACGTGCAGGCTTTTGTACATTTGGCAAATAGTGAATAGCATCTACCACGACTGGAATCACCGCAGCGGCATCTATGTTTAGTTTTACTTTAAGCATCGATTTGGCAATCTCAATCGCCAATGACAATATATCTTCTGCAATAGCCTCGTCTGCACGCTCTAATGCTGTGTTAAAACCTGTTATCAAATGCGCCAACTGCGCGCGCTCTGCTTGTGCGTGCTCCTTCGCTTTGGCCATGCCTACGATAAAACCTTCTTGCATGCCTTTGGTATAGGCTTCTTTACGAATGTTGTCTAAAATCAAATTCACAGACTGCGAATTGTCAGGCTTGGTGTCCTTAACCTTCAATTTATTAGAGCCAGTACCACTCTTGCCTTCGGCAAAACTAGACATTTCCCAGCGTTGATAAGCCGATTGTTGTTCTTTTGGTACTGCGACACTAGACATTTTGCAAATCCTTATACATATTTATCATCATCACCTTTACCAGCAAGCATGATCTGACCTTCATCCGATAATTTACGGACAATTTGCAAGATTTGTTTTTGCTGTGCTTCAACTTCAGAAAGTTTGACTGGCCCTTTGCTTTCCAAGTCTTCTTTCATCATCTCTGCTGCACGAGAAGACATATTTTTAAATATTTTTTCGCGCATTTCTTCTGAGGCACCCTTAAGCGCAACAATCAACATTTCTGACTGCACTTCTCGCAATAGCACTTGAATACCTTTGTCATCAATATCCATGATATTGTCGAAGACAAACATCTCATCCATGATTTTTTGCGCCATTTCATCATCGTAACTACGCAAACCTTCCATCACGCTGGCTTCATTATCACCGCTCATAAAGTTCATGATTTCTGCCGCCACCTTAATGCCGCCCATGGTTTGTTTTTTAATATTTTCATTACCAGTCAATAACTTAGTCATGACATCGTTTAATTCTCTTAATGCAATAGGCTTTACGCCATCTAAAGTTGCAATACGCAACATTACGTCCTGACGCAATCTATCTGTAAAATGTCCAATAATTTCTGAGGCTTGATCTGGCTCCAAGTGCACAAGAATTGTGGCAATAATTTGTGGATGTTCATTTTTAATGAATTCCGCAACGGTATATGCATCCATCCACTTCAAACTTTCAATCCCGCTGGCATCTCTAGATTGCAAAATACGATTTAACAAATTAGAAGCCTTATCATCGCCAAGTGCTTTGGTTAATACTGAGCGAATATATTCATCAGAATCCAAACCAAAAGTACTGCTCTGTTCAACTTCTGTTAAAAACTCACTTACGGTACTCTCAACTTGCTCACGTCCTACCGATTTTAAGGTTGCCATGGCAGCACCCAGTTTTTGTACTTCTTTCGGGCTAAGATACTTCATCACCTCTGCGGCTTCATCTTCTCCCAAAGTAAGCATCAACACCGCACTTCTCATTACGCCTGCATCACTCATATTTATGACTCATTTCCATTTGTCCAACTTGACACTACACTTGCGACCATTCTTGGGTTGTCTTTAGCGAGCTGTTTCACAGTACCTAAATTCTGCTCATATGCTGGTAGCTGACCTTGTTTTGCCCCAGCACCAATATTGACAACGGCATCTTGATTCTCTTGCTGTGCTTGTCCAATCATTTTGGGCTGCGTAGAGAAGGTGGTTAGCTTACTCATCATCGGTTTTAAAATACGTTTGTAGATTAAGAACAACACCACAATCCCAGCAATAAAT
>DHYP01000037.1:19805-23450 GCA_002414145.1 Methylophilaceae bacterium UBA5127
TAAATATCCTTAGCATATTCAATCGCAACAGGATTTTTCCAGATAGGTGCGTCGGGTAATACTTCAGTTTGCTCACCTGCAAATGGTGTATTGACGACCGTTAAAGAGTCGCCTCTTTCTTTATTGAAACCCATCGCTTGCATAGCTAAATCGTTGATTTGTTTTTTCTCTGCATCAGTTAACGGGCGATAAGTCACTTTTCCAGTTTTATCTTTAACAGGCATATTGTTAACAAGCACTGCGACTTGTATGCGTTTAACACCACCCATAGGCTGCTGCACATAGCTGACTGTTTTATCTAACTCATAATTGGTGGTTGAATTTTTTTGAGTATTTGCTTGCGCACCAGAAGCTGTTGCTGTTGAAGTAGCATTAGCATTGGATTCAATTGGGGCAGTAGAGTTAGCTGGTGGCTGGTTAGAAAGTGCACCAGGTACACCAGACGCATCACCACCGTTAGCGCTATTTGACTCATTCACCTGTGCACTGCGAATCGCCATTTCATCTGGCTTAAAGTTAGGTTTATATTTTTCTGCTGCCTGCTCGCTACTTGTAAAGTCAATCTCAGCACTCGCCTCAGCACGCACATTTTTCAACCCCACAATCGGTGAGATAATAGATTCCACGCGTTTTACAATGCTGGCTTGTATATCATCTACATACTTCATTTGTGTAGGATCCAAACCATTCGCCGCTGTCTTTTTAGAAGTATCAGAAAGCAAGTTACCATTCTGATCTACTACGGTCACATTGCTCGCAGGTAAATTAGGCACGCTGCTCGCAACCAAATGCACCACTGCCGCTACTTGTTGTGCATCTAATGTTCTGCCCGCATGTAAGTTGAGTAAAACAGAAGCGGTTGGATTTTGTTGATCGCGCACAAACACGCTAGGTTTAGGAATCGCCAAATGAATGCGTGCCACTTGCACTGCATCAATTGCTTGAATACTGCGCTCCAGCTCACCTTCTAACGCACGTTGAAAATTTACCTGTTCAACAAATTGGGAAACACCAAATTTTTGGTTCTCTAAAAGCTCAAAGCCTATATTGCCGCCTTTAGGCAACCCTTCAGATGCTAACTTAAGTCTTGCAGTATGCACATGCTCTGCTGGCACTAGAATGGCCGAACCACTTTCAGAAAACTGATAAGGCACATTCATTTTTTCCAGCGCGGCGACAATCGCACCGCCATCTTTATCAGAGTAATTAGAAAACAAAATCCGATAATCTGGTTTTTGGCTCCACATCCAAAATGCAGCCATCACAGCGATTACAGCGGCAACCCCAGCCAGTAACAATAGCTTATTACCCAATTGTGCAGATATTGGCATTGTATTCCCACTCATCAGGGCGGCGTCATTTGCTGCTGCCATTGTAAAACCTCCAAAACATCAAATTAGCAAGTTATTAAGTAGTCTATCGGCTGGATACCATCACACTACTCATACGATTAAGCACTATTATGCCCGTCTCGCGTATTTTCAAATTTACGAATAAAGCACTTTTCACTCTCCTATTTCCACACTCAATAAAAATCAGAAGTAATACACTGTGCATAAGTCAAAAAAGGATTTAATTTTCTGAGTCTAGCCAGAAGATAAGCCGAAGAATGGAGGACATACATGAAAACTGGTGGAATAGATGCTTCTAGAATAGAATCTATGCTTGCACAGCTTAAAGCCGCCGCGCAGAAACCTGCTGTACAATCCAATGCTGCTGCCAATGCTATTGGTGGTAACGGATTAAAAGCGATAGGCAATCAACAAAACGCCTCTAAGGTAAGCTTTACAGATGCGCTCAAGGCTTCGCTTGATCAAGTCAATCAAAGCCAATTAGAGGCAGAAAAATTAGGCAAGAACTTTGCGATGGGAGATGACAGCGTAAGCTTGTCAGACGTCATGATTTCTGGGCAAAAAGCCAACATTTCATTTCAAGCCGCGATACAAGTACGCAACAAACTGGTGAATGCTTACCAAGACATCATGAACATGCAAGTCTGATTGCTCTTCACCTTAACGTAAAGCACAAACACTCAGTATTCTCAGCTAGATTTTTGCTAGGGCAGTGATTGAAATTTACTCAATTAAACCAATTTCTTGCAATGTTTTATTAAGTTTGTTTTGGCTTTTTAACGCTACTATATCCAGACTCAAAAAAGACTCGATTCTTCTACGTAATGTTGAATACGCCTTTTCAAAAGCAGCGTCTATTTCAGCATCTGTACCAGTTGATTTAGCAGGGTCATCCACACCCCAATGCGCTCTTACAACATGGCCTAAATAGGCTGGACACGTTTCACCAGCAGCATTACCACACACTGTAATCACAACATCAGGCGTGACAGGTAAAGAATCCCAAGACTTACTGTAATATCCCTCTGTGGCGATACCTTTCCGTTTCAATAAAGCGATAGAACGGGGATGTACCTCACCGGTGGGTTTACTGCCAGCACTTATAGCGCGCATCCCCTCTGGCGCCAAAGCATTAAATGTTGCTTCGGCCAATATTGAACGGCATGAATTGCCAGTACATAAAAATAATATATACATGAATCCACCTAAGGTTTTCTAGTAGCAAATTGAATTGTTTGCGGTGTTGGCGCACAACATGCTGAGACAGATGCTTGAGCTTCGCTCCCGTTGAAAGTCGGCGCACTGTCAAGTGTACGATAAGTTTCCCATGCAATCCCTGTTGGATCTTGTACCCAGTGTTTATCTGACTTAGCGTAACAGCAAATAGTCTCCTTTTGCGTAAGCATATGCATTTCTGCCAACTCTAAACGCTCTTTAATTTCTGAGAGTTCTGCTTCACTTTCTACTTGTATACCAATATGATCCAACCCTATATGAGTGCCACGTTGGCTAATTGCAAAATTGACCAAGGGGTCATCCAGCATCCATTTCGCATAATCAGGTTTTGTGACTGTGGGCAATGCGCCAAATAAGCTGTTATAAAAGCTTATACTTTTGCCCAAATCTTCTACTGAGAGATGTAAATGTATTCTTTTCATAAAACTGCTCCTGATTGGTTACTTCGTAATACATGCTGATTCAACATTACATTCTTTAATACCCATACAACAATTTTTTGTGAGAAATGCCAATAAGTCATTCATGGCATCGTAATTAGCAGAGTAATAAATAAAACGAGTGACTTGTTTTGCATTAATGAGCCCCGCATTGCTTAACTCTTTCAAATGAAATGATAATGTGCTCGGCGGAATTTTAAGCCGTTCGCCTATACTCCCAGCAGATAGCCCTTCATGTCCAGCCTGTACTAATAGTCTGAACACTTCTAAACGCGCTTCTTGTGCTAGAGATGAAAGTAATAAAACGGCTGATTTAGTTTCCATTATTTCTATATTTCCATAAATATAGAAATAATGTCAAGTGAATCACTTCAAATCATACAAATTTTAATCTTCCAGTTTCAATCTAACCTCACAGACAATCTAACAATTAGCACCGCCAAGGCAGTAATACTTTCAACTAATAGCACGAGATTTAGATTGGTACATTAATACCACTTGTTGTTTAGCGGATTTATGCAGCCGAATTAGATTCTTGCTAGACAAAACTACAAGCCTAAAGCGGACAACTCTGGATGATCGTCTGGTCTGCGACCAAGCGGCCAAAAGAACTTGAA
>DHYP01000037.1:23477-23851 GCA_002414145.1 Methylophilaceae bacterium UBA5127
AATCATTAATGCTGGCGTAACGTAGTTCCATTAAGCCATTTACATCGAACTGCCAATTCTCGTTGCCATAAGATCTGAACCAATTTCCTGCGTCATCGTGCCATTCATAAGCAAAGCGTACGGCAATGCGATTGCCATCAAACGCCCATAGCTCCTTAATAAGCCGATAGTCTAATTCCTTTGCCCACTTACGCGTCAAGAACTCAATAATTTGCTGTCTTCCACGTGGAAACTCTGCACGATTACGCCATTGTGAATCAAGTGTGTAAACTAAAGATACACGTTGCGGATCGCGGCTATTCCAACCATCCTCTGCCATGCGCACTTTTTGTATGGCAGTTTCGCGAGTAAAAGGTGGGACGGGTGGGCGGACT
>DHYP01000037.1:23880-25508 GCA_002414145.1 Methylophilaceae bacterium UBA5127
GTCATCAAATTTTCCTTTATTGAACTAAATATTTATGAAGTAGCTTTTGCTCATATTCCATTTGCTTCGCGAAAGTCAGCTTATTATTGGTCAAGCGTTGTATTACAAGCGTACCTTCAAGAATAATTATAAAACGTTCTGACCACTCAATTGCCTCTTGCTTGCTCATACCGACTTCTTTACCTAATTGGGTAAGAGCCTCTAGCCAAGCACAATAGTCATCATTCTGTAGTTTGTTGATTTCCGGCTTTGTATCACCAAGATTAAGTACATTCAGTAAGCAATTTTTTCGACCATCACTATAAAACGCTTTGATGGTTGTAATCATGTTGCTGAATCGTTTTTCGGGTTTTACTTGCGTATCTAATAAGGGCGTGATGATGTGCTGATGAATTTGCATGCTGACATAGTTTACAACAGCCTTAAGCATATCCTCTTTACCCTTTGGAAAATGGTGGTACAAGCTTGATTTCTGTAGTCCTGTGACTTCCGAAAGCAACGAAATCGTAGTTCCCTCGTAGCCATGATTGCGAAATATATCAAACAACGCTTCTATCAGAAGGACATTATCACTTGTTTGCTGTGCCATATTGACCTAATTTAAAAATATTGTTGACACAATACCGAACGTTCGTTATATTGTCAATATACCGAACATTCGGTACAGTAATAACTATCATTTATAATATTCAGGAGTTTATGATGAACAAAACAGCAATTTTTATTTTATCTGATCCAAAAAATGGTGAAGAAGCATTAGGCCGTGCATTTAATGGATTAGCTGCAGCTTATGACATTAAACAGTCTGGGGGTGATGTATCGATTACATTTCAAGGTACAGGTACGCGTTGGCCCGCCCTAATCGCCCAAGTAGATCACCCTTTGCATGGCTTATACAACCTAGTAAAAGGTAGCATTGCTGGAGTATCTTGCGGCTGTGCAGATGTGTTTGGTGCTAAAGAAGATGCAGAGACTTGTGGCATGCCTATATTGAGTGAAAACCTCGTGCCTGGTACCACTGGTCTAGCGGGATTGGGAAAGTTAGTAAAATTTGGAACCACTGTTATCACCTTTTAACTGATACAAAGTAATTGGCTGACAGTAAAAACTGTCAGCCAAATGAAAGGAGCAAAAACATGCCAAATGCATTTGCTACAATTAGTTTTACTGAAAGCGTGAAAGCAGCACAAACTCGCTACGGCAGCCGCGAAAGCAATCTCCGATTTGAAAATTCTGACGATCCTAGAAATCAACTAGGTGAAATTGAAATTGAATTTATACGAGCACGTGATAGCTTCTACATGGCGACAGTAACTGAGGACGGCTGGCCATATGTGCAACATCGCGGTGGCCTCCCGGGGTTTTTACAAGTGTTAGATAATCGTACAATTGGTTTTGCTGATTTTAAAGGCAACAGACAGTATCTGAGCGTCGGCAACTTGTATGCCAATGCACGTACCTCGCTTATTTTAATGGACTACCCTAACCGCCGCCGCCTAAAGTTGTGGGGAACAACGAGTATTATGCATGAGACAGATGATCCAGCGTTAATTGCGAGTTTAGAAATGACGGGATATCGTGCACGGGTTGAGCGTGGCATTGTGATTCATGTTGAGGCAATAGAGTGG
>DHYP01000037.1:25525-28123 GCA_002414145.1 Methylophilaceae bacterium UBA5127
CTGCCCACAACACATTACGCCTAGGTATTCTGAAACTGAGGTAGACCACGTCTTGCAACCCATTTTGGCGGAAAATAAACAATTACGTGAACAGTTACTTATTCTCCAAGGAAACCACCACTTTGATGTGCCCAAAGGCTAGCGTACAAGCCTTTCTTGTCGAGCAGTTTTTTGTGGTTACCTTCTTCTATAATTTTGCCGTCATCTAGCACAATCAGTCTATCCATGGCAGCGATGGTAGAAAGGCGATGGGCAATGGCAATCACGGTTTTACCTTCCATGAGTTGATACAGACTGCTTTGTATCACTGATTCCACCTCTGAATCCAGCGCACTGGTGGCTTCATCCAACAGCAGAATAGGTGCATCCTTGAGCATGACACGTGCAATTGCGATACGCTGACGCTGCCCGCCAGAAAGCTTTACCCCACGCTCACCTACATGCGCATCATAACCAGTACGACCTTTAGCATCTTGCAGGTTGAGTATAAACTCGTGCGCTTCTGCACGCTTAGCTGCTGCAATCATTTCAGCTTCTGTTGCATTAGGACGACCATATAAAATATTGTCGCGTACACTGCGATGCAACAGAGAAGTGTCTTGCGTGACCATACCAATATGCTCGCGCAAACTCACCTGTGTCACGTGATTAATGTTTTGACCATCAATCAGAATACTACCCGCTTCTACTTCATAAAATCTGAGCAGCAAATTCACAATGGTAGATTTTCCAGCGCCAGAGCGTCCGACAAGCCCTACTTTTTCACCCGCTTTGATATGCAAATTAAGCGCATGCAGCAATTGCCTATGGCCGTCAGCATCTGCTTGCAAAGCTCTGCCATAACTAAAATCGACATCTTCAAACACAATTTCGCCGTGTGTGACATGTAAGGGCTTGGCATTTTCAGCATCGACAATTTTATTATGCGTCGTCAGCGTGTTCATACCATCTTGTACCGTGCCAATTTGTTCATAAAGTGAAGTCATCTCCCACATCACCCAATGAGAAATTCCGTTTAGACGTAAGCACATGGCGGTGATAGCCGCTACAGCTCCTACGCCAACCTGCCCTTTGCTCCATAACCACAAAGCCACGCCGCCACTGCCAATAATCAATAACATATTAAGCAAGTGGTTAATGGTTTCCACCCCGCTGACCATTTGCATTTGTTTTTTCACAGTGACCAAAAACTCCTGCATGGCAGTTTTTGCATAACCCGCTTCACGCCCTGCGTGTGAAAAAAGTTTGACCGTACTGATGTTGGTGTAGGCATCGGTAATGCGACCCGTCATCAGCGAACGCGCATCAGCCTGACGTTGCGAAACTTTAGCTAACCTTGGAATAAAATAGTACAGCGCACAGGAATACAATACTAGCCAAATCAAAAATGGCCATATAATCATCAGATTAAAGTTACCCACCACGGTGACAATAGTGACAAAATAAATGACCACATACACCATAATATCTGACACGATAAACCAGACATCGCGTACGGCTAGTGCAGTTTGCATCACTTTCGCGGCGACACGGCCAGCAAACTCATCTTGATAAAAACTCATGCTTTGCCCTAACATCAGTCGATGAAAGTTCCAGCGCAAACGCATCGGAAAGTTACCAGCTAAGGTTTGATGTTTAAGTAGCGTTTGTATCCAGATTACTGCTGTACTAAACAATAAAATACCTACGAGCAACATTAAATCTTTTAGGTGATACTCCCAAAGCACTTGCGGCACAATCTGCGACAGTCTATCTACCACCTTGCCCATCATGGCAAACAATAACGCCTCAAACGCACCAATAAAACCAGTCAAGATGGTCATGCACAAAATATAAGGCCGCATGCCTTCAGTGCATGACCAGACAAACGCCCAGAAGCTTTTTGGGGGCGTACTGAATTCTTTTTCAGGAAAAGGATGGACTAGGTTTTCAAACCAACGGAACATAGATTATTCTGCTTGTATCAAGCACACAGCCTCAGCCGCAATGCCTTCACCACGTCCTGTGAAACCTAGTTTTTCTGTGGTAGTGGCTTTAATGTTAATTTGAGAAATATTGACTACACAATCCTCTGCAATATTGGCACACATTTGTGCAGTATGCGCGCTTAAACGCGGCGCTTCGCAAATCACTGTGGCATCAATATTGCCTACGGTAAAGCCCTTGTCAGCCAGCAAAGTAATCACATGTCTAAGCAGCTCGCGTGAATCAATGCCTTTGTAACGCATATCGCTAGGGGGGAAATGCTTGCCGATGTCCCCCAACGCTGCTGCGCCAAGCAACGCATCGCATATCGCGTGCAGTAGTACATCTGCATCAGAATGCCCATCCAATCCTTGATCGTGCGGAATATGTACGCCACCAAGTACACAAGGGCGGCCTGCCACTAATCTGTGCACATCAAAACCATGGCCAATTCTAATGGTCGTCATATGATTTTCTCAATTTACATTCAATAAGGCAGATAGAACCGCTAAGTCTTGTGGATACGTCACTTTTAAATTACGCAATGCCCCAGTCACCAACTTAGGTTTGAGGCCAAGCGCCTCAATGACTTCCGCTTCGTCGGTGGGCGTACCTTTAAAACACGTTAAAGCT
>DHYP01000037.1:28139-31241 GCA_002414145.1 Methylophilaceae bacterium UBA5127
AAATGTAGCATACTTAAACATTTGCGGGGTTTGCGCTTGCCAAAGCTGCTCTCGCGAAATGGTTTGGGCGACACGACTTTGGCTATCCGCCTTTTTTAACGTATCTGCAACTGGCAAAGCGAATAAACCGCCGACATCATCATATGCCAGCTCACTCGTAAACTGGTCTAAAAGCTGATTTGTCAAACCTGGACGCGCAGCATCATGCACTAATACCCAATCATCCGCCGCAACCATATCAGCAATTGCGCTTAAACCGTTCAGTACCGTCTGCGCACGGCTATCACCACCACAATAATGCACTTGCACTTTAGTACATGCACTTATGTAGTGACTGCGCCAATGCGCATCTTGCTCACATAACACCACATGAACAGAATGAATTAGGGTAGCTTGCTCAAACACCTCAATGACATGTTGAATCAAAGGCTTACTATTGAGTGTGAGATATTGTTTAGGGACATCTGCCCCCATGCGACTGCCACTGCCCGCGGCTGGGATAATTACATGAAAAAGCGCCATGCCGTATTTTAGCATGGCGCTCTAAGTAAAATGCAACGCTGAATTTAATCTTCTGCAGTCGCGTTAATTTTGTGAATACTTAAATCCGCACCGTTAAATTCTTCTTCTAAATCTAAACGTATGCCCACCATTTTTTTGAGAAAGCCATACACAATCGCCCCACCTGTAAAAGCAATCACCACGCCCAAACCCGTGCCTATTAATTGTGACATAAAGCTAATACCACCAGCACTTACCGCCCCGGTACCACCTAGCGCTTTTAAGCCAAAAATACCAGCGGCCAAGCCACCCCAAGCACCACATAAACCATGCAATGGCCAAACACCTAAAACGTCATCAATTTTTAAACGATTTTGCGTTAAAGTAAAAGCCCATACGAATAAAGCACCTGCCACCAAACCAGTCGCTAATGCCCCTAATGGATGCATAATATCTGAGCCCGCACATACCGCTACCAGACCTGCGAGTGGGCCATTATGTACAAAGCCTGGGTCATTCTTACCAAATATCAATGCTGCCAAAGTACCACCGACCAAAGCCATTAAGGAGTTGACAGCCACCAAACCAGAAATGCCTTGTATCGATTGTGCCGACATCACATTAAAGCCAAACCAGCCAACTGGCAGAATCCACGCACCTAAAGCCAAAAATGGAAAATTAGAAGGTGGATAAGCATGTAAACGACCATCTTTACTATATCTACCTGTACGTGCACCCAGCAACAGCACAGCAGCTAATGCAATCCAACCACCCATTGCATGCACGACTACAGAACCTGCAAAGTCGTGAAATGGCGCGCCAAATGTGGCTATTAACCACTCTTGAAAACCATAATGCTTATTCCAGGCAATCCCTTCGAAAAATGGATAAACAAAACCAACCAACAAAAATGTCGCTGCCATTTGAGAGTTAAATTTTGCGCGCTCGGCAATACCACCAGAAACAATCGCAGGAATCGCCGCTGCAAACGTCAACAAGAAGAAAAACTTGACTAACTCATATCCATTTTTAGCGGCTAACACCTCAGCACCGCTAAAAAAAGTGACACCATAGGCAACGCAATAACCAATAAAGAAGTAGGCAATAGTCGAAACACAAAAATCCACCATGATTTTTACCAATGCATTCACTTGGTTTTTATTTCGTACCGTACCCACTTCCAAAAATGCAAAACCTGCATGCATTGCGAGCACCATAATAGCGCCCAATAATACAAACAACACATCATTAGCCGAAACTAACGCTTCCATAAATCCCCCCATCTGTTATGTTTTTAATGATAAAACCCAAAATGGGAAGCAAATAATACGCCAATACACAACATATTGTTTTTAAACGCATTAAAATATGCTTACTTGGAATTTTGCACCACTAAAGTGCAACATAAAGTGCATTGCACATTTACTGTGCAAATTGATGATTACAAGATACTGACCTTGCTGACTTTTAAGACATGCTCTTGCGCATCTGGATTGCCTGACCAGAAATTATAAAATTCCCGCACTACAACTAAAAATAACTGGCGTGTCTTTTTAAGTTCAAATAAAGGTACAGTAGCGTCAACCGCAATACGGAAAGCATTTTTTTGAGTCACGGGTGCATCGCGCAAACGCACTACTAATATCTTTGCGAATTTAAGGCGGACATCAATCACTTCTAGAGGTGCATGTTCGCGATCCAAGGCTTTTTCGTATGCCTTAATTGCCCAACTTTCGGCTGTAGAGAACTTCTCCTGATCAATGTTTGTCCACATCTCCGACAGAGAAACCTCTAACGGCATCCAGTCAACCGGATGGAAATCAAACCCGATTTCAGAAGTCAGATGACTAATCGCCTTGAAGTCACCAATCCAGAATGGGAAAAACTCACGCGCAATCACCAAATTGGGTGGCCAAAAGCTAGCTGCCTGATTTTCCATCAGCGTTTCAACGGCCATTCTGTATTCATAACCGTCGCATGATTTTCCGACTAGAAAAGGTATAAACTGCTCAAAGAAAACATCTCTTTGCCGCACACTGGCATCATCTCCGCCCTTACTTCTAAGCAACTTAAGATATGCTGCTACTGCATCACTTTCTCTTGTATTTTCCATGTAGACGATTTTTTAGATGACTGGGTTAATATGGATTTAGTTAATTTAATTGTCGCAGATCAATGTTAAAATTCCTCGTGCTCAACTGCCTTGCTCAATCCTTAAACTAACATTAAAAGGCTACTTTTGGAAATCATTTTACTCATCATTTTAATACTTGGCGCATGGTTTTGGCTAGACAGTGTCGCAAAACGTGAAATCGCCGTCAATTTTGGTCAATCTCTGGCGAATCGCTGTCAATTGCAATTGCTAGATGAAACAGTTGCATGCACAAAAATGAGCGTAGGCCGAGATAGTCGAGGTCACGCACAATTCCAGCGTTTCTATGAGTTTGAAGTCACGGCAAATGGCACAGAGCGCATGCAATGTCATCTGCAATTACTTGGTGATCAGCTCATAAGCTGGCATATTCCTCCCTACTTACAGCCTGTTAATTAATCATGAGTGGGTATGTCGGTCGGTTTGCGCCATCCCCCACTGGGCCACTC
>DHYP01000037.1:31254-33519 GCA_002414145.1 Methylophilaceae bacterium UBA5127
TTTGGCTCACTAGTCACTGCAGTTGCAAGTTATTGCGATGCTAAAGCAAATGAGGGGCAATGGCTGGTGCGTATCGAAGACTTAGACAGGCCAAGAGAGATGGCTGGCGCAAGTCAGATTATCTTAAGTACATTAGAAGCGTTTGGATTTATATGGGATGGCTCAATTATCTACCAAAGTCAGCGCACTCAAGCCTACGAGGAAGCCTTTGTTCTGCTACAGGAGATGGGCAAAACATATGGCTGCACCTGTAGCCGTAAAGAAATTGCCGACTCTGCAGTACGCACAGGTATTGAAGGCGTGATCTATCCTAAAAGCTGTTTGCAACACCCACCTACAGCCAGTAAAAATATGGCCTACCGCATCATGACAGAAAATAGGTCATTGTCATTTGTGGATCGTGTTCAAGGTGTGATTCATCAAAATCTAGCGCAAGATATTGGTGACTTTGTTTTGAAGCGTGCAGATGGCTTATTTACCTACCAGCTTGCTGTGGTGGTCGATGATGCTTACCAAAACATCACGCATATTGTACGTGGCTCAGACTTACTTAATTCAACAACTAGACAGCTGTACTTACAGCAATTACTGGGATTCAAAGCACCTTGCTATGCGCATATTCCCATTGTCGTCAATGAACATGGAGAAAAGCTTAGCAAGCAAACATTAGCAGAAACTGTTGAAATCGAGCAAGCCAATCAGCTACTGTATTTGGCATTAAAGTTTCTCGGGCAAAACCTACCACATGAACTTCAATATGAAAGCATCACAAGCATTTGGCAATGGGCGATAACGCATTGGTCTCTCGCTCTGATACCTAAACAATACGCGAATACAATGCCCATACTTACCAAATAGGCTACCCAGCGTCTGCGCCAGTGAAAACCACAAGTGACTGAATTACTAAAAATGTAAATAAAAAGAGAATGGTTTACAATCTAACAGAAGGTTGAATCTTTACATTTACTGCTAGACATACGAGGATTTATGAGAGTTTTTATATGTATATTGATTTTGGCTCCCACACTATTGAGCTCATGTGGTAATGATACAAAAAGCCAATTGGTCGTCTTGTATAGAAACTCGGTAGAGTCAGGAAACAGTGTTGTTTATTTTATAAATAAGAACGATGAAAACGGTAAGTACGCGACAACTCATTGTGAAAATTTAAAATCTATTTATATGAAAAAAGAAAAAATTAACTATATATGTTCAACTGTTGTCTTTGATGAATTCAAACCGTCCATAAAGTAACTAAAACACCCAACTTATCTATCAATTGGAACACCTAGTGGTGCCCCATAACAAAAATATTAATCTCTTTAGATAATATTTAACAAACAACAAAAACTAAAACTCATATTCCACTTGAAGTCTAAAAGTATGATCAGGTGCTGCATCGCTTGCGCCAAACAATAATGCTGCGTTGTACTTAATCGCTTGTTTTTGACCGACATTCAGCTTACCAAATACCGCAGGGCCTATACGATGGTTTTGATCGTCAGAGTCCTCCCAATGATCCCATTCCCCCATCTCGCCCATGCCCTGCAAGCCAAACTCAAACTCCTGAATCCAGCGATATTTGGCTTGCCACTGATAACCCATTTCGGTGATATGCTCAACATTATCGCCACCAAATGTGCGCTCAAACAACACGTTACCATTCAGTTGCAACTTACCAAATTCTGTTTGAAATAACGGACCAACTTTAAATTCCCAAGGCTCCTTACTGTTGCTTAAAGGTGCTTCTATTTCAGTAATTAAACCCACATCTACTGCATATTTTCCTGTTTCCGTCAGCTGAAATTTATTTTCCCATTCCCCAATAGTCAGCCCTTCGCTACCTTCTCTTTCACGCTTCAGATAGACCTCAGTAAACCAGTATTCACTCACGCCGTACCCTAAGCCCAATGAGTAAACCGTTTTGCGGGTGTCATCTTGTCCTTTAGCTGTACCAAATTTGAAATCGATTTCTTTTTCACCTTGCTCTACCAGCGGCGTATACACATAATCGGCTGGCCCTGCCCATGCGGTATTGAAATAACAAGCACTTATACAAATCAGTAGCTTACTTAATGTTTGATTTAAATTACGCACCTTGAACAACTCCTGTAGATTTCTTAGAAAATGTTTTTTGACTGACCAATTTCATGCCAAGGCTGATAATGACTATCACCGCCACGTAAAACAGCACCTGAATGCCTGATGGACGGGCGTCATAACCAACCAGATTATGCAGTAACATGCCCCAAATACTTTGCTCTG
>DHYP01000037.1:33525-35153 GCA_002414145.1 Methylophilaceae bacterium UBA5127
GCTCTGATACGATGTTTGAGGTATCCCACAACTGGTCACCTAGACTCGGAATCAAGTCTCCCTGAATTAAAAATTTAGCCGCTTGCGAAGCCATTCCTGCCGCTAATAACATGACCAACAGACTCGTGGCACTAAAAAACCAGCGTATTGGTACGCGTAATAGCCCTGCATAGATGCCATAACCCAATAAAATGGCGATTAACATGCCAGCTAAACCACCTATCAACATGGAAACTGTGCTTGATCCACCTGAGGCCACCACGCCGTATAGAAACAAAACAGTTTCCGAACCTTCACGCAACACCGCCAAACCCACGATCACTAACAAGATTGAGGTTTCACTGATGCCCGTACGTATTTTTGCGCCAACGTCACGTGCATGGCTGGCGAGCTCTGCACCATGCACCGACATCCAGATGTTATGCCAAGCCAACATCACGATTGCGATACCCAAAACGATGGCGTTGAACAGCTCTTGACCAATGCCGCTAGCAAACGAGGCAATAGCTTCTGTCGAGGCTGCAACCACTGCTGAACCCAATAACCCAAGTAACAAACCTGCTGTTAGCCAGCGGTTTCTCGCAGGAACATCACGTGTTGCTGCCGCAAGAATACCTACAATCAATGCCGCTTCTAATACTTCTCTAAACACAATAATTGCAGTCGCCAACATAGTATTTCCTTTAGTTATTTCGCTACAATCACGCCTTTGGCGGTGGCTTCATTAAACTCGCCAAAGAATGGGTAGCGCCCTGCGCTTAACGGTCCGATATAAATTGTAGCGCGCCCATTTCCTGCAATCACTTTTTCGCGGTTCAACTCGTGACTCTCAAACTCTTCAGGTGTCGCATCTTTATTCTCAATCAGCAATTTAATTTTCTTTCCAGCGGGTACTGAAACTTCCGCTGGACTAAATTGATGATTACTAATGGTAATAGTGACCTCATCATCTGCAGCCATCACAACCATAGGAATCAATAACATCAAAGTAAATATTGCTTTCATTTTCACACCTCAATCGACACTTGTTAATGCAAATGATATTGTTTCTCATTTAGATTTGCAAGCAATATTTAATTTTTAAAGCATGTTTTTAAAAAAATTGCAGAAAAACAACTTCAGTTCTGATAATTTGCGCCTGCTTGAGACACCATCAGCAATGAGCTTAGCCATAAAATTCCAACATTGAGATGTTATAATCCATGACAGCAGGCAGAACGTCTGCCCTCTTAACTACCCACTTAATGTATGAATAAAGACGCACTCTACCCCTTTATCTTTGAACACACCGCTATCCGTGGCAACTTGGCAACGCTGCAACAGAGCTATCAAGAAGCTTTACAGCATCAAGCCCTGCCACCAGCACTCAAACAGGCCTTAGGTGAGTTAATGGTCGCCAGCGCACTGCTGATTTCTACGCTCAAAATGGAAGGTGCGCTAATTCTTCAATTGCAAAGTAAAGGAATACTAAAACTACTTGTGGTGGAATGTAATTCTGAGCTCGAATTGAAAGCCACGGCAAAATGGACTGGGGAAATCCAATCACAAAGCTTTCTAGAGCTTGTTGCAGATGGGCAGTTTGTCATCACCCTCACACCTAAAAATAGCGAGCCTTACCAAGGTATCGT
>DHYP01000037.1:35166-39339 GCA_002414145.1 Methylophilaceae bacterium UBA5127
GCGTCGCATTAGAAGGCTCGTCTATCGCAGAAATGCTAGAACATTATATGCAACGCTCTCAACAAATTGACACTACGCTTTGGCTGCATTGCGATGGGCAAAATGCCTCAGGCATGTTATTACAAAAACTGCCGAATCAGGCGGATCATGCTCAGGAGAAACAAGATCCCGATGCGTGGAATCGTGTCAACCAATTGGCTAATACAGTGACTCACACAGAGTTGAATACCCTTACGCCAGAAGTGCTATTGCAACGATTATTTTATGAAGAAGAAATACGCTTATTCAAAGGACGTGAAATTAAAGCACATTGCAGCTGCACGCGCGAACATGTCGCAAACATGTTGAAAATGCTAGGCGAGCCAGAGGTTAATAGCATTATAGAAGAGCAATGTAGCATCCAAATCAACTGCGACTTTTGCAATAAACTTTATGTATTTGACGAACATGAAGCCTCAGGACTATTTCATGCAACAGCAATACATACCAAGCACTAGTTAGCTAGCAAATCAGCGTTTTACGCTAATAATTTTTGTCTTCTGCACTCAAATAAGGCAATTGCTGTGGCTGCAGCCGCATTTAATGACTCTACAGCTAGTACGCTTGATTGCGCCATCGGGATCGAAACCACTTTACTTACGGAAGTAAGCAAGCTGGATGATATTCCAGCGCCTTCGTTCCCAACAATAAACAAGCATGCAGCATTTAAGTCCTGCTGATNNNGCTATTCACCATGCATGGCGAGCGCATAACTTAAACCATCAAACGTTAGTACTACTTGTGCTAAATCGACATCACTTACTATTGGCAATACAAACTGCGCACCCTGTCCACCACGCAATGCCTTGGGCGACCATGCATCCGTGCATCCTTTAGAGAGATACACAACCTGAACCCCAGCTGCCGCAGCGGTGCGCAATATACTGCCTAGGTTTCCTGGGTCTTGAATATCTTCTACCATTAATGCAAAGCTGATCTGTTCTTGTAACTGCAATGCTGGCACTTTCACTAAAGCCAAAATGCCTGTACTGGTTGCCACAGGCGTGAGTTCTGAAAACATCAGTGTAGGAAACATCACGGTATTGACTTCCTGCAGTTGCTGTACAAGTGCAATCGCTTCATGCGTGCTTTTACCTTCAGGAATAATCAGCAACTCTGGCTCACCAAATATTTGAATGTAAGCTTCTATCAAGTGCACGCCATCTAACAGAGTCACACCTTCGCGCTTGCGATCCCGTGTATTTTCTGCTATGCGCTTCAGTTGCTTAAATACTGGGTTGTCGCGCGAAATAATATGTTTAAAGCTCATTTTGATTAAATTTTACAATGATTAACATGCATTCTAACTGAGTCCGCTTATGATATTAACGTTAACGCATCATTTGAAACATTCATTCTAAATCAATACTGTGAGGAGAATATATCATGTCATTAATGAAACGCGCTTTTGCAGAGCTTATCGGCACATTTTGGTTAGTATTGGGCGGATGCGGAAGTGCTGTGCTTGCGGCAGGCATTCCAGATTTGGGCTTAGGTTACTTGGGAGTTTCACTTGCATTTGGTTTAACCGTTCTCACCATGGCTTACGCCATTGGCCATATTTCTGGTTGCCATTTAAATCCAGCAGTTTCGATTGGGTTAGTGGCTGGTGGCAGATTTAAAGCCGCTGAATTACCTTATTATATTATTGCCCAAGTATTAGGCGCCATTTTAGCAGCATTGCTTATCCGCACAATTGCAAGCGGTGCCGAAGGATATGCCGGCGGATTAGCAAGTAATGGCTTTGGCGCACACTCACCGCATGGTTACAGCATGATGGCTGCTTTAATCACGGAAATCACCATGACTGCCATGTTTTTATTCGTCATTATGGGTGCTACCGACAAACGCGCACCTGCTGGTTTAGCACCATTGGCAATTGGGTTGATGCTGACACTGATTCATCTGATTAGTATCCCAGTGACCAACACTTCCGTTAACCCAGCACGCAGTACAGGCCCAGCATTGTTAGAAGGCGGCATTGCGCTGGATCAATTATGGCTATTCTGGATTGCCCCTATCGTTGGCGCAGTCATTGGTGCAGTGATGTATCAATATATTAATAAAGAGTAAATAATCTCCCAAGCTTAGCCCACGACAAGTGGGCTTTTTTTATGTAGCCGCTATAATAGCGACATGACTAAAAAACCTGATACAGCACGCACCTTAAGCTTAGAAAAAATATTACATAAACAAGGCTTTGGCTCACGTAAACTTTGCCGCATTATGATTACGAATGAAGAAATCACCGTGAATGGTGAAATGTGCGATGACCCCGATGCAGAGTTTACATTAGAGAACCTCCGCTACACCGTTAAAGGCGAGCCGTGGGCGTATCACGAACAATCCTACCTCATGATGCACAAGCCCAGCAACTACGAGTGCTCACATAAAACCCAGCATCACCCTACGATTTATAGCTTGTTGCCCTTCCCGCTTGTAGCAAGGGGGGTACAGTGCATCGGTCGCCTAGATGAAGACACTACAGGCCTGATACTCATCTCGGATGATGGTCAGTTTATCCACCGCATGAGCTCTCCCAAACACAAAGTCCCCAAGGTTTATGAGGTCACTTGTAAACATCCTGTCTCGCAAGCCAATATTCATGCGCTTCTTAGCGGTGTTAAGCTGATTGATGAAGATGAAACGATTGCCGCATTAGCTGTAAAACAAATCTCCGAGCGCATCATTCACATGACCTTGGCTGAAGGTAAATATCATCAGGTTAAACGCATGATTGCCGCCATAAGTAATCGCGTAGAACAGTTAAAACGGATTAGAATAGGTAAACTGGATTTACCAAATGATTTAAATAGTGGTGAATGGCGATGGTTAAGCGCAGAGGATTTAGCATGCTTAACTCAACTCTAAAATGATTAAGGGTCATATTTGTGTCTACAATCAAACCTCACCCATTTATTAGCAAAAAACTAACATGGCATTTTGCCATCACATTTATTGCATTTTGGATACTGATGTTGTTATGCATCTATGGCAATCACATGATTCCAGACTTTGAAACCAACCATTATTTTTTGATCTTTTTTACGACTATATGGGTTTTGCTCATTTATTTTTTTGTTTCAGTCTGGTGGTCGCTCAAACGCCTAAAGTGCCCAAATTGTCAGCAACTCACCCAGCCATTTAAACAGCACCCTTTATTGCCAGACTACCACTCTGCATATTGTAAATACTGCGATACGCTCTGGCATCTCGGCATTAGCAATAGTACCGACTAACCCTATCAAAATTATGAAAATCTGGGTAGATGCTGATGCTTGTCCTGTCGTCATCAAAGAAATCTTATATCGTGCAGCAAACCGCACAGAAACGCTCACCATCTTTGTAGCCAATCGCCTACTGCGCGTCCCCTTCTCACCTTATATCAAAGCACAACAGGTTGCCAAAGGTTTTGATGTGGCTGACAACACGATTGTGCAATTGCTTGAGATTGACGATTTAGTCGTGACAGCTGATATTCCTTTAGCATCAGAAGTCATCTCCAAACAAGCACATGCATTGAATCCGCGTGGTGAATTCTATTCCGTTGAAAATATTCAGGAGCGTCTAACCATGCGCGATTTGATGGACACACTTCGTGCAAGTGGTATTGAAACAAACGGGCCCAGCACGTTTAACCATGGCGACCGTCAAGCTTTTGCGGCACAACTGGATAGATTTTTGGTGCGTCGTCACAAGTAAGCTATGCTCGTAAAGTCAATTTGCTCAAGTATCCTTATTTGGTCATACCTATGTCTTTTTAGGCTGTTATAATTAACGCATGGTTTATCGATTAATCATGCCGTGGCTGTTTGCAATATTGCTCGCTTGTGTGCAGCAATTTGCTTTACTGCACCCATATGAGCACCTTACCGACTGGAAAAAAAGCTCAACCAATCAACCAGTTAATCAAAAAGACAAACTACCCCACTCAGGAAACTGCACCCAATGTATGGCCATCGCAGGGGTGGATAGCGCAGTCGCTTTAAAAGTACTGGTCTTACACACATCATCAGCCTCAGTGCTCTGTGATGTATTTGTATTACCCAGTATTGCAATAACACACTTTCTAGCTTACCGTACACGCGCCCCACCTAGCCACATATGATTTTCTAAATAGACTTATTCCATAAT
>DHYP01000037.1:39363-39526 GCA_002414145.1 Methylophilaceae bacterium UBA5127
TGTGAGGTAAATATGTTTAAACACAAACCAATAGCGCGCTATATCGCGCTCATGTTTTTGCTTCCTATCGTAGTACACGCCAACGATAATGTGGAGATGGAAAGTCTGCGTGCGGAATTACAACAAATAAAACAAAATTACGAAGCGCGCATTCAAGCGCTTG
>DHYP01000037.1:39585-39995 GCA_002414145.1 Methylophilaceae bacterium UBA5127
TTAGCAAACCGAGTCTATTGCGAATACCGCGGATAAAAATGCACAAGCGGCGTCAGTACAAGCAAGTAAAGCACCAATTTCAAGCAATGCACTGAACCCTGATATTGCACTCATCCTAAGCGGAACTTACGCACACCGCGCTCAAAACTCAGACTATCACATCACCAATTTTCAATCTGGTGGTGAGATTGGTCCAGGAACACGAGGTTTTAATCTAGGCGAATCTGAACTGGGTATTGCCGCCAGCGTGGATGATAAATTTTATGGTCGATTGAATCTCGCATTGGCTAACGATAATAGTGTGAGTGTAGAAGAGGCATTTGTGCAAACCACTTCGCTGCCAGCCGCGCTCACTTTAAAAGCTGGGCGCTTTTACTCAGGTATTGGCTATCTCAATGCACAACATGCAC
>DHYP01000037.1:40031-44586 GCA_002414145.1 Methylophilaceae bacterium UBA5127
CGCTTGCCTATCAAGCATTTTTAGGCACGCAGTTTGGGGATGATGGTGTACAACTCACCTGGCTGGCACCGACTGATCTATTCTTAGAAGTGGGTGCAGAATACGGACGAGGACGCATTGCCGAAACCGAAGGCCGTGACCAGAACAAAGGCGGTGCAGGGGCTATATTTGCACACTTGGGTGGAGATGTCGGCGTAAGTAATAACTGGCGGGCAGGCTTGTCATATTTAAGCGTCTCTCCAGAGAGTCGTGAGTCACAAGATGTAGATACCGCAGGCAATACTGTTATCAATAGTTTTACTGGTAACAGTCAAATGTGGCTTGCCGATTTTGTGTGGAAATGGGCACCTAATGGCAATAGCAACAACACCAGCTTAAAACTACAAGGCGAGTATCTGCATCGTAGCGAATCTGGCAACCTGACATACAACGCAAGCAGTTCGAGTCATTACACCGCATCTCAAGATGGATGGTATTTGCAATGTGTATACAAGTTCTTGCCTTACTGGCGCACAGGATTACGCTACGATCAACTGGACAGCGGTAATGTCGATTATGGCAGCAACGCTGCTAACCTTGCTGCAAACGACTACAACCCACGCCGCATCAGCTGGATGCTGGATTACAGTCCAAGTGAATTCTCACGGATACGTCTACAGCTCGCCAGAGATGAATCACGTCAAGAGTTGCCAGACAATCAACTATTTATACAGTACCAAATGAGCCTAGGTGCTCATGGCGCTCACCAATATTAAGGAGCTCATATGCAAAACATCATTAAATTTTTAGGTTTGCTATTCTGCCTTTCAAATATTTCTATCGCACAAGCCACACTGAATGTGTTTGCCTGTGAGCCTGAATGGGGTGCGCTCGTTCAGGAGTTAGGGGGCGATAAAGTTTCTGTATTCATCGCAACCAATGCCTTGCAAGATGTCCACCATATTGAGGCTAAACCAAGTTTAGTCGCTAAGTTACGTAAAGCAGATTTGCTCGTATGCACAGGTGCAGAATTAGAAATCGGCTGGCTACCAGTGTTGATCAGACAAGCAGGAAATCCAAATATACAATCGGGCAAAGTGGGCAACTTTGAAGCAGCGCACTACGTGCGTATGCTAGAGATTCCAACGCGCTTGGATCGTGCAGATGGTGACGTACACCCAGGCGGCAATCCACATATTCAGACTGACCCACGAAATATTGCTAATGTCAGCGATGCTCTGGCACAACGTCTTACTGAGATAGATAGCGTAAACGCTGCATTTTATCAAGAGCGCCATCTAGACTTTACACAACGTTGGCAATCGGCCATTAAACGTTGGGAAAACCAAGCAACTCCTCTCAAAGGCATCAACATTGTGGTGCAGCATAAAGGTTTTCCCTACTTAGAAAACTGGCTAGGCTTGAATGAAGTCGCTGCCTTGGAACCCAAGCCAGGCGTAGAAGCTACCAGCACACATCTGGCAGAGGTACTTAATCAGCTCAAAAACCAACCTGCAAAAATGGTGATTCGTGCAGCATATAATAGTGAAAAACCCTCACATTGGTTAGCCGAAAATGCAAAGATTCAAGCTGTTGCGCTGCCTTATAGCGTCGGTGGAACACCTCAGGCTAAAGACTTGTTTTCACTGTTTGACGACACAATACAGCGCTTATTAGAGGCCATCAAATGAGTTTAGACGCACTTAACTTCAACATTTTGGGGCCTGCATTGCTTGCAGGCTTGCTAGTGATTGCGACTCATGTGCCTTTAGGTCAACAAGTCCTTAAACGTGGCATTGTATTTATTGACCTAGCTGTCGCACAAATTGCTGCATTAGGAGTGATTACCGCAGATGCTATGGGATGGGAGCCACAAGGTATTAAAGTACAAATCGCAGCAATTACTGCGGCAATGCTAGGCGCTATATTGCTTACTTGGACAGAAAAGCGCTGGCCAGAAGTACAGGAAGCGCTAATTGGCGCATTATTTGTGCTGGCAGCGAGTGCAGGCATTATCTTACTATCCAACAACCCACATGGTGGTGAGCACCTTAAGGATTTATTAGCTGGTCAGATATTGTGGGTAAGTCTGTCACAGCTAGTGCCTGCGGTACTAGCCACACTGCTTATTCTTGGCATTTGGTTTGGATTAAAAGAGCGCTTAGGACATGCTGGTTTTTACATGCTTTTTGCAATTGCGGTCACCGCTTCAGTGCAGTTAGTCGGCGTATATTTGGTATTTTCTACACTGATTATGCCTGCAATCGCTGTGCGTAACTGGTCAGCATCCCGCAAGCTTATTGGTGGTTATGGTATGAGTATAGTGGCTTACTTAGTGGGGTTAGCCTTCTCTGCCATTTATGACCTACCCACAGGCGCAGTCATCGTATGGAGTTTAGCCTGGACAGCCATTTTGGCTAACCTCATGATTAAACACTAAGCCAGTCTTGAGCAATCTGCTAATAACTTGGGTTACTATTGACGGATAGGGCTGAGCTTAAACCCTGCCTTTTTAAAGGCAGCAATTAAGCCATTATCACCAGATAGATGTGAGGCGCCTACTGCAATAAAGGTGGGTCTCTGATTGGCAGCAGCGATGGTACGCTCTGCCATTACCACATTTCTGTCGTCCAATAACTTTTGACGCATTTTTTTCCATATGTCATTAGGCAACATCCCACCTGTAATTTTCTCATCCAATTTTGTAATCTTGTCTGAATTGCCAGCCAAGTAAGCTGATATTAATTTTTCAAAATCTCTTACTTTTTGCTCTTGGCTCCGTTGTAACACTGCACGCAACATTATCATTTGCTCTTCCATACTAAAGCTGTCCATGATGCCAAAATGCTCTTTTGAAGTTTCAATCCCCTCCACGTCTTTAAGCAACTCCTCCGACTTGGTCATCAATAAATTGTCTTGTGCAAACGGCGTTTGCGGTTTTGGCAGATCAAAAATCACTGCTAATAACCATGGTTTCATTTGCAGAGTCGCACCCAAGTGCATCACATGAAAGTCTGCCAATGCACGCACTTGTTCAAACTCTTTATCTGTCAAAAGTTGTGCAAGATTACCTTCTTTAAGCATCAAAGCGCTGGTATCCCTGCTTTGCTGTACCTCCATCATAAAGAGGTCTACGCTATTGAGGGCATTTAATATATTGGGAGAAAAGTCTGTTACACGATTATCATCCGTGTGCATCGTGCCGAAAAGGTAACTGGTGATGCCTGCAGGAGATTCCAACTTCCAAAATATCCCTTTTTCAGTCGCCAGTGCTAATTGTGTGAATCCTAACAGTAGCGCTAGCACCATCCATTGACGAGCCAAACTGTGCCAAATGCATCGCATATTGTTTGCTGATTTTAAGATTTGCACAACTACTCCTCATTTGAATCGTTAGAGTTTTAAGAATATCACCAAATGATTGAATATCTAAACGATCAGGAATGATAATTTAATGAAATCGTGCGCTAGCTAAACACATGAAACAAACACTATTTTTTGCGCACGGGTCTGGCCATATTTTTCATATTATTAAAAGCATTGGGTAGCGACCTTGCAGCGTTAAGCTTGTTAGGTCTAAACGCGCTACCATCAGACTGCCTAATCGTACCAATCACAGCAGGCTGAAAAGCAGGTACCAAATGCTTTTTACCAGGGCCAATCAAATCTGCCCTACCCATTTTTTTCAGTGCTTCACGTAACATCGGCCAATTTGCAGGGTCGTGATAACGAATAAACGCTTTATGCAATCTGCGCACACCACCAGCTTTAGGTACAGGCACCTCCTCAGAATCTGCAGTCACTTTACGCAACGGATTTTTACCGCTATGGTACATCGCTGTCGCCATCGCCATGGGGGTGGGGGTAAAGTTTTGAACTTGATCTAACCTGAACTCATATTTTTTGAGCCACAGCGCAAGGTTGAGCATATCTTCATCGGTCGTACCAGGGTGCGCTGCAATAAAATACGGGATGAGATACTGTTTTTTACCTGCTTCTGCACTAAATTTTTCAAACATCGCTTTAAATTCATCATACGCACCCATGCCTGGCTTCATCATTTTAGAAAGGACGTTTTCTTCGCTGTGTTCTGGTGCGATTTTTAAATAGCCACCTACATGGTGCTGCACCAACTCTTTCACATATTCTGGAGATTTCACCGCTAAGTCATAGCGTAAACCAGAACCAATGAGGATTTTCTTTACCCCTTTAATGGCGCGTGCTTTCCGATATAGCTGAATTAAAGCACTGTGGTCGGTATTCAGATTTTCGCAAATACTAGGGTAGACACAGCTCAGCTTGCGACACGCCTTTTCGATTGTTTCTGATTTACACGCGATACGATACATATTTGCCGTAGGGCCACCTAGATCAGAAATCACTCCAGTAAACCCGTCAACTTTATCGCGGATTTCTTCAATTTCCTTCAACACTGAAGCTTCACTACGGCTTTGAATAATACGGCCTTCATGCTCGGTAATAGAGCAAAAAGTGCAACCACCAAAACAGCCGCGCATAATATTTACACTAAAACGTATCATCTCCCATGCGGGAATTTTGGCATTTTTATAAATAG
>DHYP01000049.1:0-2356 GCA_002414145.1 Methylophilaceae bacterium UBA5127
AATATTATTTATTATTCTTTTACATTATTAAAAGTATTTTATATAGTGCAACCTTTAAATACAAATTTAAACTTAATGATGATTAAAACACTCATTTTACTCAGCTTACTTTTTTCGAATATAGCACTAGCTGGAGACGCATCACTGCTCAATGTTTCATACGACGTTTCTCGTGAGTATTATAAAGAGCTGAATGCCGCATTTATTCAATACTGGAAAAATAAAACGGGTGAGACTGTCAGTATCAATCAATCGCATGGCGGATCTAGTAAACAAGCACGTGCCGTGGCCGATGGGTTACCCGCAGATGTCATTAGCATGAACCGTGCTCCTGATATTGATATTCTGTACCAACGCGCAAAACTGATTCCTGCAGACTGGCAGAGTCGCTTGCCCAATGCGAGCGCTCCTACAGCCTCGACCTCAGTCTTCCTAGTACGAAAAGGCAATCCAAAGAAAATCCATGATTGGGATGATTTAGTAAAAACGAATATCTCAGTGATTATTCCCAATCCAAAAACCTCTGGAAATGGTAAGTACGCCTATCTTGCCGCATGGGGTTATATTATTAAAAACGGTGGCGATGACGCTAAAGCAAAAGAGTTCGTAACCAAACTATTTAAAAATGTACCCGTGTTAGATACTGGTGGCCGCGGTGCGACTACCACGTTTGCTCAACGCGATATTGGTGATGTACTTGTGACATTCGAAAACGAAGTATATCTGATCAAAAAAGAACTGGGAGATGATAAATTTGAGGTGATTTATCCATCAATAAGCGTACTTGCTGAAAATCCTATCACTTTGGTAGATAAAGTAGTCGACACCCATAAAACACGTGCTTTAGCACAAGCTTACTTAAACTTTCACTATTCTGAAACAGGTCAGGAAATTGCGGCGCGCCACTATTTAAGACCACAAACAGAAAGTTCTATAGCCAAATATCAATCAAAATTTAAACAACTTAACTTATTTAAAGTGGACGAAGTTTTTGGTAGCTGGGATAAGGCAGAAAAAATTCATTTTGCTGATGATGGATTATTTGACCAAATTTACACCAAATAGACACATCAGAAAAAGGATTCTCTATGACAAAAACAGCACAATACAACGCCAATTTAAGTATATTAAAAGAACAACTCAAAGAATCGTTATCGCTAGATTTGGATGAGTTTGCACTCGAAATCAATCAAACCAATGAGTATGTTAGCAAGTTTGTTGGCATCGGTTTAAAGTCTACATTCCAGCCAATCTACGATATTCATCAAGGCGATTAACTTGGCTATGAAGCTATTCTAAAACCAAGTTTAGGAGATATTCAGGAAGCAACTCCAGAATTTGCCTATGCTTATGCTAAGGCATCCGGGAAATTAGTAAAATTTGATAGAGTAAGCAGAACGTTACACGTACTGAATTACCATCAAATTTTCCAAGAAAAAGGTTTATTATTTTTAAGCGTTCAACCTGATTTATTAATGAGCGTGAACCAGCACGGCAAAGTATTTGAACGTATTCTGCATGCACATTCAGTACCCACTGAGCGCGTCATTATTCAAATTCGTGATTACAGTACAACTGAGCAGATAGAAAATCTAATCACCTATGAAAAACAATTAGCAAGCGCTATAGAAAACTACCATGCGCTTGGTTACAAAGTTGCAATTGATTATTTTGGGAATCAACACTCTCTTGTTAGCCGACTATGGAAACTTGCCCCAGATTACGTTAAATTCGACCCCAGCCTTATTAAAAACGCAGAGCAAGAACCTCGACTGAAAAACTCATTAAAGGGCCTGTCTAATCTGATACATGAACTCAACGCTCAACCAATCATCACTGGTGTAGAGACGCAAGCGCAAATAGACATTGCTCTCAATAACAACATCTCACTTATTCAAGGTAATTTTTTGGGTCAAGCGGGTTCCGTCTCACAATTACAAGCATCTGACTTAATTCAAAACAGATGGGCTATAGCGAAGCTGGCTTGATCAACCCAATAAATAATTAAAAAATATATTAATATTAATATATAGTATTTAAATGTTATATAAAATATTGGTAAAGTTTGCGCAATAAAGTTTTTAGTGGGTCAATATGGCAAATAAAAAAAATGTACTTCCAGGACTGAATCTATCTCTTGGCTACACCATTTTATATTTAAGCTTAATCGTGCTAATTCCGTTGTCAGCTATCAATTTTAAGACATTTACATTGAGTTGGAATGATTTTTGGCAGGCTGTAGCTTCTCCACGCGTAGTCGCATCTTATAAGTTGACATTTGGCGCATCTTTACTTGGCGCAATCATAAATGTGGTATTTGGTCTGCTCACAGCATGGGTACTGACGCGATATGAAT
>DHYP01000049.1:2381-8787 GCA_002414145.1 Methylophilaceae bacterium UBA5127
GATCGATGCTTTTGTCGACTTTCCCTTTGCACTACCTACCGCTGTCGCAGGTATTGCACTTTCTGCAATCTATTCCAGCAATGGCTGGATTGGTAGCCTATTAGAGCCTCTTGGCATTAAAGTCGCCTACAATCCCCTAGGTGTAGTGGTAGCACTCACATTTATCGGCTTGCCTTTTGTCGTACGTACTGTGCAGCCTGTACTAGAGGATTTAAGTGCGGAAGCAGAGGAAGCCGCGGCGAGCTTAGGTGCACATCGCTGGCAAGTGTTTTACAAAATCATTTTGCCTGCCATCTGGCCAGCGTTGATTACAGGCTTTGCCTTAGCATTTGCACGCGCTGTTGGCGAATATGGCTCCGTGATATTTATCGCAGGCAATATGCCGATGGTATCCGAAATCACACCACTGATTATTATTACCAAACTGGAGCAATACGATTATGCAGGAGCAACAGCCGTTGCATCTGTCATGCTAGTAATTTCATTTATTTTGTTATTTGCCATTAATGGTTTTCAGTGGTGGTCTAATCGCAAATTCGGGCACCTAAAATAGCCTGACTTAATGTAAAGAATTAGAAAGTTATAAGGAATACCATGTCTGCCATCGTTTCGCAATATACAAAATATAACCATCGGGTAGCGCAAAGCCGCGCCACTTCTGAAGCACTTTGGGTGCGATACACCCTGATTTTTATTACCTTGTTATTTTTAAGCCTATTTTTATTTATCCCCCTAGCTGCTGTATTTACAGAAGCATTAAGAAGAGGGATCGACACCTATTTTGCTGCTATTACTGAGGCAGATGCTCTTGCAGCAATCAAATTAACGCTCATTGCAACTGGGATTGCAGTACCGCTCAACCTCATTTTTGGTGTAGCCGCGGCATGGGCAATCGCCAAGTTTGAATTTAAAGGGAAAAGCTTTTTAATCACGTTAATCGACCTGCCATTTGCTGTTTCCCCCGTCATCGCTGGATTGATTTATGTATTGATTTTTGGATTACAAGGCTGGCTTGGGGGGTGGTTATCTGAACACGACTTTAAAGTAGTTTTTGCGATACCAGGAATTGTATTAGCCACGATATTTGTTACATTCCCATTTGTAGCAAGAGAGCTTATCCCATTAATGCAAGCACAAGGCAAAGAAGAGGAAGAAGCCGCGTTGGTATTAGGCGCATCTGGCTGGCAAATGTTTTGGCGTGTGACATTACCCAATATCAAATGGGGTCTGTTATATGGCGTTATCCTATGTAACGCTCGAGCAATGGGTGAGTTTGGCGCGGTCTCGGTAGTGTCTGGTCATATCCGTGGGCTCACTAACACCATGCCTTTGCATGTTGAAATTTTATATAACGAATACAACTATGCAGCGGCGTTTGCCGTGGCATCGCTACTTGCTTTACTTGCGCTACTCACCTTAGCACTTAAAAGCTATGTGGAGTGGCAATCCGCCAAAAATGCGGCAGACCTCGAAAACGAAACTAAAGAATAAGCCTTAGGAAATCACTATGAGTATTGAAATTAAGAATATTAAACGCAATTTTGGTAGCTTTAGCGCACTAAATGATGTGTCGCTTAGTGTACCAACAGGCGAACTCGTTGCTTTACTTGGCCCATCAGGTTGCGGAAAAACGACTTTATTGCGCATTATTGCTGGACTAGAAACGCCAGACTCTGGCAGCATTCACTTTTATGGTGAAGATGCCACAGGGCGAAATGTGCGTGACCGTCAGGTTGGCTTTGTATTTCAGCATTACGCATTGTTCCGCCATATGACCGTATTTGAAAATGTAGCATTTGGACTGCGTGTGCGCCCCAAGCACACCAGACCCAATGAGGCAGAGATCAAACGTCGGGTGCACGAATTGCTAAACCTAGTACAACTCGACTGGCTAGCTGACCGCTATCCACCGCAACTTTCTGGTGGCCAACGCCAACGTATTGCCTTAGCACGTGCATTAGCAGTTGAACCTAAAGTGTTACTACTTGATGAGCCATTTGGTGCATTAGATGCCAAAGTACGTAAGGACTTACGTCGTTGGTTACGTCGCTTGCATGATGAGCTTCATATCACCAGCGTGTTTGTGACACATGATCAGGAAGAAGCGTTAGAAGTGGCGGATCGAATTGTAGTTATGAATAAAGGTATGGTCGAGCAAATTGGTAGCCCACAAGAGGTATACGATCATCCTGCATCACCCTTTGTATATCAGTTTTTGGGAAATGTTAATTTACTGCAAAGTCGCGTCAATGCTGGCTATGCAAAGATTGGTGACATCGAAATCGCTATTAATGATCATCTAGATACACAAGACACTTCTGCCTCAGCCTACATCAGGCCACATGATATTGAAGTACTACGCATCGCTGATGAAAAAAATAGCTTTAAAGGAAAAATTAATTATATTCACGCAGTGGGATCCACCGTACATTTGGAATTAGAACGTGCCGACACAAAAACACTGATAGAAGTTGAACTCTCACGCGAGCGGTTTAATGCTCTAAAATTAGTACAAGGTGAAACTGTGTACTTAAAACCCAACCACTTACGTGTTTTCTTACAAAACACACATTAAAAAAGCCGCTTTTCAGCGGCTTTTTGATGCAAATTACTAGGTTACTCTTTTGCAGCGCGCTTACGCTCGTGCTCTAACAAGAAGCGCTTGCGGATACGAATGTTCTTAGGCGTAATTTCTACCAGTTCGTCATCATCAATAAATTCCACCGCGCTCTCTAAAGTCAATGCAACGGGTGGAATTAAGCGTACGGCTTCGTCGGTACCAGAAGCACGCACATTGGTGAGTTGTTTACCTTTAATCGGATTTACAATCAAGTCGTTATCGCGACTGTGAATGCCAATTACCATACCTTCATACAACTTATCACCTGGCACAGAAAACATTTTGCCTCGATCTTGCAACTTCCATAACGCATAGGCTACGGCTTCACCATGTTCTGCTGAAATCAGCACGCCATTGCGGCGGCCTGGCATATCTGCTTTAACTGGCGCATATTCATCAAAAATATGTGCCATTAGACCCGTACCACGTGTCAGTGTTAAAAACTCGCCTTGAAAACCAATCAATCCACGCGCTGGAATTTTGTATTCCAAACGGGTACGACCATTCCCATCAGACTCCATATTTTGCATTTCACCACGGCGGCGACCCAGTTCCTCCATCACAGCACCTTGGTTTTCATCTTCCACGTCCACAGTAAGAATCTCATATGGCTCACATTTTTCACCATTGATTTCACGATAGACCACACGCGGCTTGCCCACAGCCATTTCGAAACCTTCACGACGCATATTTTCTAAAAGAATCGTCAAATGTAACTCGCCACGACCTGATACGCGGAACACGTCTGTATCTTCTGTATCTTCCACACGCAAAGCCACATTCACCAACAACTCTTTAGTAAGACGGTCTTTAATTTGACGTGAAGTCACAAACTTACCTTCTGTACCAGCTAATGGTGACGTATTTACCATAAAATCCATAGTCAAGGTTGGCTCATCTACGCCTAAATGTGGCAAACCAACTGGTTTTTCACGGTCACAGATGGTAAAACCAATACCAATCTCCTCTATGCCAGAGATAATGACAATATCGCCCGCTTCCGCTTCCTCTACTGGCACACGCTCCAAGCCCTTAAAGCCTAATACCTGATTAATGCGCCCTTGCGCTACCTGCTCATCCTCACGCATCACGGCCACTACTTGACCTGGTTTAATACGGCCATTGCGCACACGCCCCACACCTAAACGACCTGTATAAGTAGAGTAATCCAAAGCGGAAATTTGCAGCTGCAAAGGCGCTTCACTGTCTCCTGCTGGCGATTCAACATGCTTTAAGATGGTTTCGAACAATGGGCGCATGGTATCACTAGGCTTGTTCATGTCCAGCGTTGCATAGCCGTTCAGTGCAGAGGCATATACCACAGGAAAATCTAATTGCTCATCGGTAGCACCCAAATTGGCAAACAAATCAAAAGTATGATTAATCACCCAATCCGTGCGCGCACCTGGACGATCCACTTTATTAAACACCACAATTGGTTTTAAGCCTAGGGCCAATGCTTTTTTAGTCACAAAGCGGGTTTGTGGCATAGGGCCTTCTACTGCATCCACCAACAACACCACACCATCCACCATGCCTAATACGCGCTCAACCTCTCCGCCAAAGTCGGCATGCCCTGGGGTATCCACAATATTAATATGTGTGCCCTCAAAATTCACAGCAGTATTTTTGGCCAAAATAGTAATGCCACGTTCTTTTTCAAGATCATTACTATCCATGACGCGTTCTGTCACCGCTTGGTGCGAGGCGAATGTACCTGCTTGTTGTAAGAGTTTATCAACCATGGTGGTTTTACCGTGGTCAACGTGAGCAATAATTGCGATATTTCTGAGATTGCGAGCCATGAGAACTGCCAATTGTTTGGAAGGGCGCGATTTTAACACATTTATGATGAAACTGATTTGACAACTTGAATTTTAATTTGACATTTAAAATGAAATGGTTATACTGCGCACAACTTAAAACTTATCTAGCAATTTTGACTTAGGTTTTAGACTCATTGCCCTGACCCAATAGCTACTCGTGAAATATTGAAGTAGCAATCTTTTAGATAACAACTTATCTATCTTTTACTGGTTAGCGGCTATGCCCGTGCGCTGGTAAAAAGCATCTTAATTTTGCTGCTTAATGCGTGTTTAGCTCAGTATACTTAGCTGAATATGTTTTGCTGTTTAGCTTTGCTTGCGCCCTTTTTTGTTTTTATTAGAAAGGGACATACTTTGTCTTTTGAATCATTAAATCTAGACCCAACCATTTTACGTGCTGTGTTAGAGGCTGGCTACGACACGCCAACTCACATTCAGGCACAAGCAATTCCAGCTGCATTAGAAGGCCGTGATATTATGGCCTCTGCTCAAACAGGCACAGGCAAAACAGCTGCATTTACCTTGCCAGCGCTTAATTTATTAGCAACCCCACACCCGCTCAAAAGCCGTGGCCCACGCATTTTAGTGTTAACTCCAACGCGCGAACTTGCTGCACAAGTCAACGAGGCAGCACGTAAATACGGCAAATATATCCGAGCACGCACCGTCAGTATCGTGGGTGGCATGCCATACCCACTACAAAACAAACTGCTCTCACAGCCTTTAGACATTTTAGTCGCGACTCCTGGTCGCTTTATTGACCATATGGAACGTGGCCGTATTGATCTAAGCCGTTTACAAATGTTGGTGCTAGACGAGGCTGATCGCATGTTGGATATGGGCTTCATGCCAGATGTAGAGCGTATTTGCGAAGCATTACCTAAAGAACGTCAGACACTATTATTCTCAGCCACACTTGATGGCATTATGCACATCGGCAAACAGTTTTTAAATAATCCAATCACGATTCAGGTGGCTGGTCAAAAAGAAAAACATGCTAATATCGAGCAACGTTTACACTTTGTAGATGACATGAATCATAAAAACAAACTTCTTGAGCATCTTTTAATTGCGCCAGAAGTAAATCAAGCGATTATTTTCACAAGTACCAAACGTCATGCAGATTTATTAGCAGAAGACTTATATGCAGCAGGACACAAAACAGCTGCATTACATGGCGACATGACACAAAGCGCGCGTAACCGTACATTAACCAAATTACGTCATGGCGATGTTAAAGTGCTGGTAGCGACTGATGTCGCTGCGCGTGGTATTGATGTCCAAGGTATTTCACACGTCATTAATTACGATTTACCTAAGTTTGCCGAAGATTACGTGCACCGTATTGGACGTACTGGCCGTGCCAATAACACAGGTATCGCTATTTCATTCGCGTCTAACGTAGACCGTCATTTACTACGCAAGATTGAACAATACACTGGTCAGAAATTAGAAGCTGCCGTGATTGCTGGCTTTGAACCAAAACGCCCCTTGAAAACAGAAGCGCCGGCTGGTAAACGTGGCCGCAACAGCGACAGAAGCAATGCGCATAAACCGGGTGCGCGCGGTGGTTATCAATCACGGGATAACACACGTGGCTCTAGCTTTGGTGACCGCGTGATGAGTGATCGTGGCGCTGCTAGACCAGCCCCTCGCAGTCGCGATGCTGAAGTACAAAATACAGATTCTAGGCCTCGTGGTGAAGTGAATGGTAACAGCAAAAGTTACAACAAAGATACGGACTTCCAGTTTGCGCGTGCATTAAGCCAAGAGTTTGGTGGTCGCGGTCGTCATGACAGACCTGCTCAAGCACGTACTGAAAACTCACGTGACGCACGCCCTAGCCACAAAGCAAATACGGCTGAAAAGTTTGGTAATCCTCGCCCACAACATAACGGCCAGCCACGTAGCAATGGGAATGGCTTTAGTGGTGATAGCAAGCCTAAACGCACACGTAGTT
>DHYP01000049.1:8910-11025 GCA_002414145.1 Methylophilaceae bacterium UBA5127
TACCACGCCCACACCAATTCAAGCTAAAGCCATTCCCTTGGCTTTAGAAGGATTGGATTTAATGGCTGGTGCGCAAACAGGTACTGGCAAAACCGCTGCTTTTGCACTACCCGTTTTACAAAAGTTGTTGCCATTGGCAAGTAGCAGCACCTCGCCAGCAAAACATCCGATACGTGCGCTAGTGTTGGCTCCTACACGCGAGCTTGCGATTCAGGTAGAGGACAGTATTAGGGTTTACGCCAAGCATACCTCTTTGCGTAGTTTGGTCGTTTACGGTGGTGTCGACATCAAAACACAAACGCCACAACTTAAAAGTGGTGTTGAAATCTTGGTCGCGACTCCAGGTCGCTTGCTAGATCATGTAGAACAAAAATCATTAAGCTTGAGTCAAGTACAAATACTCGTATTAGATGAGGCTGACAGAATGTTGGACATGGGCTTTATGCCTGATTTAAAACGCATTTTGGCTTTGCTACCCAAACAACGTCAGAACATGATGTTTTCTGCAACCTTTTCAAATGAGATTAAAAAGCTTGCGGATGACTTTTTAACCAACCCCACTTTAATTGAAGTGGCTAGAAGCAACGCCACAAATGAAAATGTAACGCAAAAAGCCTATGCCGTTCAAGCAGCGGATAAACAGGCTTTTCTCATTCAATTGCTCAAAAAAGAGCATACTAATCAAGTCATTGTGTTTACTAAAACCAAAATGACCGCTAGCCGCTTAAGCCGCGCACTACAAAAAGTAGAGATTTCTGCCGATGCGATCCATGGGGACAAATCGCAAAAAGAGCGCATTGAAGCGCTGGATGCATTTAAAGAAGGGAAAACAACCGTACTCGTTGCTACCGATGTTGCCGCACGCGGTTTAGACATTAGTGAATTGCCGATGGTGATTAACTACGAGATCCCAAGTGCAGCAGAGGATTACGTGCATAGAATTGGTCGGACAGGCCGCGCAGGTGCAAGCGGTATTGCAATTTCTCTAGTTTGTGAAGAAGAAGAGAAGTATTTTGTCGATATTGAAAAGCTGATTAAAAAGAGCATCACAAGGGAGCAAGTACAGATTTCCAAAAACGAAGTGCCTACACACTACGAAAAATCTGTTAAAAGTATGGCATCCCCAATTAGAAACAAAAAGCAGTCTTCAGGCGATGCATGGTTTAATAAGCCCTATGAGCCAAACGCAATTGCCGCTAAGGCCAGCGTCAATCGCCCCAACTTAGGCAAGAAAGCACCTGTAGCTGCATTGCTGGGTGGTCTAAAACGAAATTAGCGTGCTGCTTGAGCAAAACCAGCCTTAACGAGCGCAGCTGATTGAGCAGTTAATTTTCTTGTCGATTACGCATAAAGTCTGCAACACCGTATAGCTGTTGCGCTAGCTTAATCATCAATGATTCTTCAAACTTCAACCGGTGCATTGCGTTAATCATACAAAACATCCATTGGTCTCGCTCCGCATCACCGATACTAAATGGCAAATGACGCGCGCGTAACATAGGATGTCCGTAACGTTCAATGTAAAGTTGCGGCCCACCTGTCCATCCTGTGAGAAACATAAATAATTTTTCACGTGCTTCAGTTAAATCTGCCTGATGCATTGCTCTTAACGCCGCTACTTTAGGGTCGCTGTCCATAATATCGTAAAAGGTTTCTACCAATAGACGGATATTTTCGACCCCTGAAGCTTGCCCACCCAACAGTTCGAAAAACGTAGTTTGACTACTACCCACTTCCTGAATATTATCCAGCATTTAATTGGCCTTTGGCTTGACCAGACTGGCCGCTAGTTTTGCATTTTTGCGCGCTTCAGTCACGTTTTCAGCTATAGCCAGTGCTACACCCATACGACGTCTCATAAATGACTCAGGCTTACCAAATAAACGTACTTCACTATTCGGTACAGACAACGCTTGCTCTAGGCCAGTAAAACTTACATTTTTACTTTCTACGCCGCCATAAATGACTGCGCTTGCGCCGTGGCGCGTCATTGCTACGTCAACGGGCAACCCTAATATCGCACGCGCGTGTAACTCAAACTCACTCAAGCGCTGACTACACATAGTCACCATGCCAGTATCATGCGGACGGGGACTCACTTCTGAAAACCAGACT
>DHYP01000049.1:11068-18441 GCA_002414145.1 Methylophilaceae bacterium UBA5127
ACAAGCCTAAGCCACCTAGGGACTCTGTGATTTTCTTAGCTATTTCCTGTGCACCCATCAATGCTTTAGGTGACATGGCCTGAGGCTGCCAGCTTTCTACATAGTCTCCCTTTTCCTGCACATGCCCAATGGGCTCACAAAAATAAGTTTGCACTTCACCCTTTGCGTTTTTTGCACGCACGGTCAGTAAAGTGATTTCGTAATCGAAATCAATTTGACCTTCTACAATCACCACGCCTTGATTCACGCGCCCAGCACTTGCTGCATAATCCCAAGCAGGCTTGACTTCAGACGCTTGCGTAATACGTGATTGCCCCTTGCCAGAGGAAGACATGGTCGGCTTAATAAAACAGGGATAGCCAATCCCTTCATCGATTGCATTTTGTAGTTCTGCCTCGCTATGCGCAAAAGCATAAGGTGAAGTTGGCAATTGCAGTTCTTCTGCAGCCAGCTTTCGGATACCTTCCCGATTCATTGTCAGTTGTACTGCTCGAACAGTTGGAATGACTGTTACCAATCCTTCACGCTCAATATCTGCCAATGCTTGTGTGTTTAATGCTTCTATTTCTGGCACAATCAAATGCGGCTGTTCTTTTTGTACCAAAGCTTTGAGTGTTTCCGCATTGGTCATATCTATGGTGTAGGCGCGATGCGCAACTTGGTGGCCAGGCGCATTTTCATAGCGATCTACTGCAATCACCTCCACACCAAAACGCTGCAAAGCAATAATGACCTCTTTGCCAAGCTCACCACTACCTAACAGCATTACCTTGGTGGCAGAAGGCGTTAAAGGCGACCCTATCGTCATATAAAACTCCATCATTTAAATTTCATCAAGTTTATCATGCAGGCACATTCGTCTAAAGCCTATCTTACGCAAATACTTTGCTTTCAGCATGATTTAAAACAAAACTCTTGTACTTAAGTACTCATTCATTGCATATGTAATGATGCAAACTTACATTGCAAATCACACACCGAACTAGTCCTAAAAAACTAGATTCAGCATCTCACCTTGTCATAATTTTTAAGCATTCTATGCACCAGCTGTAACCGACCATACGGCATCCGTAACCAACTATTCGACACACAACCTCTGGAGGAAACTATTATTAAAAAATCTTTATTAGGCATTATTGCATCGGTTATTACTGCAGCTGCTGTTCCAGCAAACGCAGCCATCATTGTGAGTGAAGTCGCACCATGGGCTAGCGGCAACTCATCATTAGCTAAAGACTGGTTTGAGCTCACCAACACCGGAAGTTCTGCAGTCAATATCTCAGGATGGAAGATGGACGATAGCACCCCGTCATTTGCAACTTCAGTCGCTTTAAATGGCATTACCACAATCAATGCAGGCGAATCTGTTATTTTTATTGAATCTGCAACTCTGCAAGCACCACATTTAACAGCCTATGGTTTAGTGCAAACGTACCGGCTGGCCTACAAATTGGATATTACAGTGGCTCTGGTGTTGGCTTGAGTACTAACACCGATGCTGTCAATATTTACGATAGTACTGGTGTGATTCAAGCTTCTGTATCGTTTGGTGCATCAGATGCAGTTTCTCCATTCCAAACCTTTGATAATGCTGCTGGTGTAACTGGTGCCATTTCAACATTGAGTCAAGTCGGTGTAAACGGTGCTTTTGTCGCTGCATCATCTACAACCGAAATCGGTTCACCTGGTCGTATTGCAGCTGTACCAGAACCAGAAACTTTTGCATTATTAGTAGCAGGTTTAGGCCTTGTTGGCTTTTCTTCACGCAAACGCCAAGCTTAATTTAAGGAAAATACTCAATGAAACTCACTAAAATTTTACTCGCAATCTCTGCTACATTGTCATTAAACTTGGCTCAAGCGGCAACCATTGATTTAAGCACTTACACTGTTAGCACAACGCATGCATTAGATATTTTTAATGGCACAACTGGCCCCCTTTCTGGCTTAGAAGCTTCTGCTGTCACTTATGCGGCTGATCGCAATTCATTATTTTTTGTTGGTGACGAAGGTACTGGTGTCATTGAAGTATCTCTCACTGGTCAAACGCTTGGTTATATGTACTTTGACTGGACTGGCACAGGCAGTAATAAACACGATACTGAAGGGCTGACTTATCTGGGTAATGGGGAATTAGTAGTAGGTGAAGAACGTCTACAAGATGCTTATAAATTTACCTATAGCAATGGCGGCACTGCTACATTGGCCAATAATTTTGTCTCCATCAGTAACACCAGCGTTGGTAACAACGGTATGGAGGGCATTAGTTACGACCCACGTAATGGTACATTTGTAAGCGTTAAGCAAATCTCACCAGAAGATATTTTGGCTGGTAGCCTCACTTTTTCAGCAGCTACAGGCGGTTTGCCTGCTACATTGCCTAGTAACGGCGTATCACCTACTGGCGGCGGCGTTTCTACCATGACTACATTATTCAATCCATCATCACTAGGACTTGCCTCACTATCTGATGTGCAAACACTGGGGATTTTAGGCAGTGATGACTTACTCATTCTAAGTTTAGATTCAAGAAAATTAGTTACAGCTGACCGCTCTGGCAATGTAAAAAGTAGTTTTGACTTATCTAACGTACTGCCACACAACGCGATTGAAGGTGTTACGGTGGATAGCTTAGGCAATATTTACTTAGTTGCCGAGCAAATTCAAGATGGTAGCAACTTACCTCTTGACCCTAACCCAAAATCACAACTGATTGTACTGACAGCAGCAGTACCAGAAGCGGATACATACGCTATGTTACTTGCTGGCTTGGGGATTATTGGTTTTGTAGCTCGCCGTAAACAAGCTTAATACACTTTAAGTCTAAGTAAAATCAAGTCTAAGTAAAAACGGGCGCATAGGCGCCCGTTTTTATTTAATCCCACTGGACTTTTATATTGCTAAACTTGAATATCGCTAAACTTGTATGCCATGTTTTTCCATACGATAGCGCATAGTCATGCGTGTAATGCCCAACTGACGTGCGGCTTGCGAAACGTTATTTCGCGTGCTTTCCAGCGCATTCAATAGCATTGCTTTTTCAGCGGCATCTAAAGTCATTTGTGTTTCACCTGCGGGTTGATGACCAGTAGCGACAACTTGTAACGCTGGTAACGCTAAATCACTGACGGTAATCTCTGACTGCGAACTCAACAATACTGCGCGGCTAATCTGATGCCTAAGTTCACGCACATTACCAGGCCACGCATATTGCTGAATCGCCTCTATCGCTTGCAAACTAAATGCACGCTTTGACAAACCATAACGCTTCTCAGTTATTGATTTAAAATAAAGCGAGAGTTTTAGTATATCTTCGCCGCGATCACGTAACGGAGGCATCATCATGGTGATGACATTCAACCGGTAATATAAGTCCGACCTAAAGCGTCCTTCATTTACCATCGCATGCAAATCACGATTTGTCGCAGCAATAATACGTGCAGGTACTGAGCGCTCTTTAGTAGAGCCTAGTCTGCGAACAATTCTGCGTTCTAACACATTCAGTAATTTTGCCTGCAACGTTAAAGGCAGCTCACCAATTTCATCCAAAAACAAAGTACCGTCTTCTGCAGATTCAATGAGCCCAGGGCGTGATGCCACGGCATTGGTATAAGCACCTTTTTCATGTCCAAATAACTCGCTCTCTATCAATTCTGCTGGTAGTGAAGCGCAATCAATTTGCACAAAAGGCTTATCATTACGTACGCATTCAGCATGTAGATATCTGGCGACGACATCTTTGCCTGTTCCTGTCTCGCCAATAATCAGCACCGTTGGCGGCGCAGTATTGCTCATCGCACTTAGTTGCGAAATACGACCGATCTGCTGGCGTACACTTTGCATTGCGGGGCTGTCACCAATCAACTCCACATGGTCGACCGCATGTACATTGCGTTGACTTGCATAGTCCAAGCTCGTTTGTAATGCGCTTGTTTTTTCATTTTTCTTGACGATAAGCAATAGCTCATCTAAATCAATGGGCTTTTTCAAGTAATCAATCGCACCCATTTTCATGGCATTTACTGCATCAGAAATATCACCGTAAGCAGTCATTACAATGGTGGGAATTGACTTTGCAACCAGCTCTGCCAACAAGTCCAGACCATTGCCATCTGGCAAGCGCATGTCTAATAGTACTAAATCTGGTTGAAATTGCTTGGCTAACGCGCTACCTTCTGCAATAGACGCTGCATGCTCACAAGAAAAGCCTTCTTTTTGCACACGCTTGGCGACGGCTCGCGCAAACAAAACCTCATCCTCAACAATCAATATTTTTTTAGTATGTTGAAGCTGTTGGATGAGAGTGCTAGCCACGGTGAGCGCCATCTTGATTAATCGTTATCAATATTGGCAGCAGATTTTTTTGTGCCTAGCTCATAGCGTAAGCCTAACCATGCAGCACGTGGCGCACCAGGTGACTGAAACTGTTCAGCTTGCCACAAAGCGGGGGTTGCATTAAAGCTTCTATCTGCGGTATTAAATGCATTGGTACCTAAAATGCCCATGGTTGCATAATCTCTGTCCGTTAAATTAACTACCTTCAAGAAGGCACTCCAATTTTGGTGAAAGCGCCAGTTAGCATCCGCATTAAAAATGGTATATCCAGCCACTTTACCATTAGCATCTTGGTTATTTTCATCGCCACGCGCATACACGCTGCTGCTTGTAATCATATTCAAGCCTACAGTTAAATTAGGCATTACATCATAAGCCACACGTAACTTTAGAGAATGTTTTGGTATGTTAGGCAAATAATCACCAGACTTTGTCGTGTAGTTTCCATCGACATCAGCTGATGAGTTATTTTCATTATGAAAAGTAACGCTTCCTAAATAAGTCGCACGTAAATATTGATAATTAGCGGTCAATTGCAACTTATTAAGTTGCGCTGACAAACCTAACTCTACGCCCTCGCGTTGCGTATCTCCTACATTATCAAAATAACCCAAGTTGAAACTATTGTTACTACTAATAAACTGAATATCATCTTGTAATTTAGTGTGAAACACACCAGCGTTCCAACTCACGTTAGTACCTAATTTACCTCTAGCACCTAGCTCAAAAGTCTTAGAAATCACTGGATCAAGAATAGGATCCGCTAAAAAGTCTGTTGGTAAACGACATGGTGTTAATGGGTCTGCGCAACTTAACTCAATCGGTGTAGGTGCCCTCATTCCTTCGTTATACCCTGCATAAAATCCTAGAGTTTGTGACGGATTATAGTTAAGACCAATCGCTGGGTTAAAACGATTAAAGCTATGTTTAATGCTATCGGTATCGCCTGAAACAAACTTACCTGTGTTTGGATCTGCTTCCAAATTATCATGAATTCGCACTTCAACGTAGTTATAGCGTCCTGACAAGGTGAAATGCAACTGATCATTAATAGAAAAAATATCAGTGGCATATAAACCGTAATACTCATTATTAGCAGTGATATTAGTATCTTCCTGAAATACATCGGTCGCAACCGCGGCACGGCTAGTACTAAAGTCAGTTTCCTGCTCTTGCGTTTTGTACTTTGTGCGGCCAATATCTGCACTCACACCAGCGGTCAGTTGATTCTTATGCTTCATCAAATCACCTAAATATGAATACTGAGCAGCAAAGCCATATCCAAACTGATTGGTGTTAGATTGCTCATTTGAGCCTTGATTGGTAAGGCTTACAGGCTCTGCTAATGTCTGATCACACGCTTCGCCAGCCCCTGTTTCTGCACTGGCAAAACAGTCGTTGGTATTACTGGCAAAATTGCTGATACGGCTATTTCGCAGATAGACATTAGCACCGACTAAATGCTCATCTGTAAAGAAGTGACTACCTTTCAAATTAATCATTTGCATACGATTGCCCACCGCATCAGGGTAGGTATACGCTTGCTCTGGCGTATTCAACCAACTTTTTGGCAAGGCTTGTATACCGTTTAAATTATTATGCGCAACGGTTACACTCAAATCTAGGTCGCTCTTATCGTCTTGCCAGCCAACTTTACCAAAAAACTGGTTGACTTCACTTTTGGAAGAGTCACGCCAGCCATCTTCTTTGTTGTAATTGCCCGTCACAAAATAATCAATATTGCCTACGACGCCTCCGTAACTAGCATTAATACCGTGTCTTCCCCAAGAGCCGCCCATTATTTCAGCACCAAAACCAGGGTATGTAGCACCACTCTTAGTATTCACAGACAGTGCACCACCCAATGTATTTAATCCAAACACAGGATTTGAACCAGGCATTAAATTAATGCTAGAAATTGCACTTTGTGGAATTAATCCCCAGTTAACGGTATCACCAAACGGTTCGTTAATGCGCACACCATCTTGGAATACAGACAAACCTTGTGGAGCGCCAGCAAGTGGCGAAGCTGTGAAGCCACGGAAATTAACATCTGCCATATAAGGGTTACTTTGGCCTTCTGTAATTGTCACACCACCCAAATTATTATTGATATAGTCAGACAGTTCTAATGTATGTTGCTTAGCAATATCTTGAGACTTTACTGATTGCACATTAGAAGGTACTTGATTTAAAGTGGTGCCGATACCAGGCAACGGTGTAGTGGAAATCACATCAATCGTACCTAACTCAAGTGCCTCTGCTTTATTTTCTGCACTTACATTGACGCTGTAGGCACTTAGTATGGCAATCAAAATTAAATTAGGTCTTAAACTCTTTTTCATGCAAATTCCCCTGAATGTTTATTATCGCAACCCCTACATGATGCAAGAAACATTCCTTATTGTACGTCATAAAAAAGTTTATTTAAATCAATGAGTAAACCTTCAACAGGTTAACTAACCCAGATTTTACCCGCAAAAAATGGTTTATTACAACCACCATTTACAACCAAATATGGTTTATTACAACCATTTTAGCGATTAATGTACCGTGATCAGTTTTGTGTGTTTACAGTTTCTGGGGATTGATAATGCCACGCAATGACCAAACCGATTTCGTCTGGGGCAGCTAGTAAATCGGCATCCACCCCTAAATTGGGAATAGAGGCCAAAATCTCTTCCATAAAGATGAGAGGAATATGCTCACGCTGCCACGGTGGAATAGTATGCGTTTGCATCATGCGCTTGATTGTGCGACTTGGTCGGCCTTGCTCTGGTCTGAATCGTTCACCGCCTTCCCGATTTTTAATTCTCAGCTTGGCATGCTCTAAATGTCTCAATGCAATACCTTGACCCAGCCTTTTCTCAAAAACCAGCTGTGAATAGGGTGAAAGCCAAACTTCTGATTCCCCTTGCCATAACAAATTATATGACCCTAACACGGCATGCTCCGAAACCACATAAGCCAGTTGCAAATGACGACTGATTGATAGCCCTTGCCCCACTTTAAGCTTTATATTCGCACTGGGTTTTGCCA
>DHYP01000049.1:18484-19034 GCA_002414145.1 Methylophilaceae bacterium UBA5127
GGCATTAATACTTGATACTGTTCTAACCAATAACGCAATAAATTCTTGGCTCTGGCCTCACTCAGCATGGCAAGCTGCCCTAAATCCAGTTGTATCTCATGTTTGCTTTGGTACTTAAATGCGGTTTGTGCATCGATGCAAGCTAAGTCTGATAGCAATACACTCACTTCCGCCATATGCGATGCGCTACGGCTTAATGTTTTGGTAATTGCAGGATACTGTCTTGTTAAGGCTGGTAAGATTTCGTGACGCATAAAGTTACGATCATACTCAAGACATTGATTGCTTTCATCATCAATCCAGCGTAGCTGATGCTGCTTTGCATACTACACGAGTGCTTGCCGACTCTGTACTAATAGTGGCCTGAGTAATTTATTTGACACATCCCATGCAGCCATTCCAGACAAGCCCTTCGAACCAGCACCCCTGGCAAGCTGCAGCAACAGTGTATCAGCCTGATCATCCTGATGATGAGCTAAACAAATCCAACCTGCATGAGCAGATTGAAGTGCACTACATCTAGCGGCTCTAGCGGTAGCCTCCACCCCTA
>DHYP01000028.1:0-4936 GCA_002414145.1 Methylophilaceae bacterium UBA5127
GGGACCACCCATAAAAACTAAGCCGCTATAAGCGAGTGCGGATTCTGGCAAAACCTCGCCCAAATCGATGCGCACTTCGCACCAAGGTACATCATGCTGCTCTAAAAATGTGCCTAAGTAACCTGCACCTTCTGTACGCGCGTGGCGAAAAATGACCACTGGTTTCATCTTTGTCCTTTAATGTCTAGTTGTGTATATTGCCCAAGCAAAATTCCATCCAGATTATATTCCCCTATCGCATATCGAATGAGGCGTAACGTTGGAAAGCCTACTCTAGCCGTCATTCGGCGCACTTGCCGATTTTTTCCTTCACTAATTTTGATTTCCAGCCAAGTGGTTGGAATCGCTTTGCGCTCTCGAATCGGCGGGATACGCTGCCATAAGTGATCTGGCTCATCCATAATACGCACTAGGGCCGGTTGCGTAACAAAATCGCCCAAATCCACTCCTGCCAAAAGTGGCATTAAATCTGCTTGTGTAGGGCTACCCTCAACCTGCGCCCAATAAGTTTTAACTTCTTTATGCTTAGGATGACTTAAACGATGTTGTAAAGCACCATCATCAGTTAAAATGAGTAAACCTTCAGAATCGGTATCTAGCCGACCGGCGGCATAGACATTCGGAATGGAAATATAGTCTTTTAACGTGGCATGCTTGTCATGAGGTGTAAACTGGCACACGACGTTAAAAGGTTTATTAAATAAAATCAACATGTTAGGAAATTAGCAATGGCTTCAAAATTTAAAGTTCCAGCAACAGGCTCTAAAATCACTGTAAATTCGGACAACACACTTAACGTGCCCGACATGCCTATTATCCCATTTATTGAGGGCGACGGCATTGGTGTTGATATTACACCCCCAATGATTAAAGTAGTGGATGCCGCAGTCAGCAAGGCTTATGGCGATCAACGTAAAATTTCTTGGATGGAAGTCTTTGCGGGTGAAAAATCAACCACAATCTACGATAAAGACACTTGGCTATCAAAAGAAACCATGGAAGCACTTAAGGATTACGTTATTTCGATTAAAGGTCCGCTGACTACGCCAGTTGGTGGCGGGATACGCTCACTTAACGTCACACTGCGCCAAGAACTTGATTTATATGTTTGCTTGCGCCCAATTCAATACTTTACTGGCGTACCCAGCCCTGTTAAACATCCCGAAAAAACTGATATGGTCATTTTTCGCGAAAACACAGAGGATATTTATGCTGGGATTGAGTGGGCGGCCAATAGTGACGAAGCCAAAAAAGTCATCGAGTTTCTCAGTGATATGGGCGTGCGTAAAAAAATTCGCTTCCCCGAGTCCTCAGCTATTGGCATCAAACCTGTCTCCATCGATGGTAGCAAACGCTTAATTCGCAAAGCAATTCAGTATGCCATTGATAACAATAGAAAATCCGTGACGATTACGCACAAGGGCAACATTATGAAGTTTACTGAAGATGGCTTTAGGGATTGGGGCTACGAGCTTGCCAAAGAAGAATTTGGTGCGGTACCTATTGACGGTGGGCCATGGTGCAAATTACCCAACGGCATTGTGATTAAAGATTGTATTGCAGATGCATTCTTACAAGAAATCTTACTACACCCAGCAGATTACGATGTAGTGGCAGCTTTAAACCTTAATGGCGATTACATGAGCGATGCACTAGCGGCACAAGTCGGCGGCATTGGCATTGCTCCAGGCGCTAACCTTTCCGACACGGTGGCTATGTTTGAAGCTACACATGGAACAGCGCCAAAAATTGCAGGAAAAGATATGGCAAACCCCAGCTCATTAATTTTATCTGCCGAAATGATGTTACGCCATTTGGGCTGGACAGAGGCCGCAGACTTAATTCTTAGGGGCGTCGCTAAAGCAATTGCTAGCAAACGCGTGACGATTGATTTTTCATCCCAAATGGAAGGCGCAACCCAAGTGGGCACCGCCCAGTTCGGTCAAGAAATCATCAACAACATGTAAATAAATACATGTAAACAAAATAAAGAAACGGCTCAGTGTTTGAGCCGTTTTATTCTATTTTGTTACTCCAATATTGAGACTTAAGCCTTTTGAATATTTGAAGCTTGTTTGCCCTTAGGGCCTTCTGTCACTTCAAAGCTCACACGCTGACCCTCTTTGAGGCTTTTATATCCAGATTCTACAATTGCTGAAAAGTGTGCAAACAAATCGTCGCCACCATCATCAGGAGTAATAAAACCAAAACCTTTTGAATCATTAAACCATTTTACGGTACCTGTTGCCATTTCTACTTCCTTACATATATTACAGGGGGGCACCCCAAAAAGTTTGTCTCAAGAACTCAAGTCGCCAAACAGACAATTAAAATCTTGCTAGATTCAAAAAACTTAAATCAAAGACGGCTAAAAACACTCGACCCAAACGCCAACGAGATTTATATGTTACAAATTGTAAAAAGTCAAGATTTTTTTATATTGTTGCTTATACACCAAAGACTTAGTACATAAATCTATATAAATGTTGTAAAAATAACAGCATTAACTTTACAAAAAAAAAGTTAAAGTGCATTATTAAGTTTAGGATAAAATATTCTTATACAACAAAGAATTAAACTAGAGACTAAAAGCGAAACATTACGAATGGCAACTACAGCACCATTGAGTAAGCTAAGCGGGATTGCGCGCATGCTCGTGCAAGAAAAACTCATTACTGAAGATGAAGCCAATAACATTCAAAACCAAGCCAATATTCAAAAAGTTGCTTTTATCACGCAAATTATTGCGAACAAAAAACTTTCTGCAGAAAAAATAGCTGAAACATCGTCGCGCGCCTTTGGCTTCCCGCACTTAAACTTAGACGCATTTAATGTGGACTACCTACCTACCAAGTCCATCGATGCAAAATTGATGCAGTCGCAACGCGTACTGGCATTACAGAATCGTAACAATGTGCTCTTTGTCGCAATTTCTGATCCGACTAATCTACATGCGCTAGATAGCGTGCAATTCCAAATGGGAATGACGCTATCCCCTGTGATTGTGGAAGATGACAAACTTGGTAAGTGGATAGACAAGCTGATTGAATCCAAAGATACCTCCATGTCTAATCTTGACATCGGCGATGATTTTGAACTGGACACAGGTCCAGAGCAAGAACAAGAGGTTGAACTTACTTTAGAAGTTGACGATGCACCAGTTGTTAAATTTTTACAAAAGATGCTATTGGATGCTATTAATATGGGCGCGTCTGACTTGCATTTTGAGCCTTATGAAAAGTTTTATCGTATCCGCTATCGTGTTGATGGCGTGTTAAGAGAAATCGCACAGCCGCCACTCGCTATCAAAGACAAGTTGGCCTCACGTATTAAAGTGATTTCGAATCTGGATATTTCTGAAAAACGTATCCCACAAGATGGACGTATGAAACTCACTCTATCTAAAACACGTACTATCGATTTCCGCGTCAGCACCTTACCGTTAATTCACGGTGAAAAAATCGTAATGCGTATTTTGGATCCTACCAGCGCGACACTTGGCATTGAAGCGCTTGGTTATGAACCCGAGCAAAAGGAATCCTTACTGTACGCAGTCGGTCGGCCTTATGGTTTAGTGTTGGTGACAGGCCCTACTGGATCTGGTAAAACGGTTTCACTCTATACATGTTTAAATATTTTAAATAATCCTGGCGTTAATATTTCTACGGCAGAAGATCCCGCCGAAATTCCTTTGGCTGGAATTAATCAGGTAAATGTGAATGACAAACAAGGTCTAACCTTTGCCGCTGCATTAAAATCATTCTTACGCCAAGATCCCGACATCATTATGATTGGTGAAATTCGTGACCTTGAAACCGCTGACATGGCAATCAAGGCAGCCTCGACAGGCCATATGGTGCTCTCCACCTTGCACACCAATGATGCACCTTCTACACTCACGCGTTTAATGAACATGGGGGTAGCGCCATTTAATATCGCTTCAGCAGTTTCACTCATTACGGCGCAGAGATTGGCTAGACGTTTATGCAAAAATTGCAAAGTGCCATTGAACATTCCTAAAGAAGCATTGTTGAGAGTAGGATTTAAAGAAGAGGAGCTAGATGGAAGCTGGCAATTATACGGACATAAAGAAGGTGGCTGCGAAATGTGTAACGGCGGTTACAAGGGGCGCGTAGGTATTTATCAAGTCATGCCAATCTCAGATGCTATCAGCAGAATCATTATGTCCAACGGCAATGCGCATGACATTGCTGATCAAGCAAAAAAGGAAGGCGTCAAAGACTTGCGCGAGTCTGGACTTCTCAAAGTAAAACAAGGGCTCACTTCAATCGAAGAAGTAGAGGCTGTGACCAACGAATAATCGGCTAGCGTACGCATCAATTTAAACTAAGGATCAATTCATGGCGGCTAAAAATATCAAGCAAATCACCTTTGTTTGGGAGGGCAAAGACAAAAAAGGCAAAATCATCAGAGGTGAAATGCGTGCATCAGGGGAAGCCGTTGTCAATGCTACGTTGAGACGCCAAGGCATTACCGTTAGCAAAGTCAAAAAACAAAGCAGTTTTGCTGCCAAGGGTAAAGTGACCGACAAAGACATCACCATGTTTACTAGACAATTAGCAACAATGATGAAGTCTGGTGTTCCGTTGCTTCAAGCGTTTGATATTGTAGGTAAAGGTCATAGTAACCCTGCCGTATCTAAACTATTAGGTGATATTAAAGCAGATGTCGAAACTGGGAGCAGTTTAAGCGCCTCGTTCAGAAAGTATCCACTCTTTTTCGACAATCTGTACTGCAACCTAGTAGGTGCTGGTGAACAAGCGGGTATTCTAGATACATTACTGGATCGTCTAGCAACATATAAGGAAAAAATATTGGCGATTAAAGGAAAGATTAAATCCGCTTTAGTCTATCCTGCCTCAATTATAGTAGTTGCCTTTGTGATCACCGCGATTATTATGATTTTTGTTATTCC
>DHYP01000028.1:4956-16635 GCA_002414145.1 Methylophilaceae bacterium UBA5127
TTAGTAGCTTTGGTGCAGATTTGCCAACACCTACACTGGTTGTTATGGCTATTTCCGACATTTTTGTTAACTGGTGGTGGGCCATTTTTGGTTCACTAGGGTTTGGCATATGGTTCTTCTTCTATACTTGGAAACGTTCTGAAAAAATGCAGGACACCATAGATAGGCTAATTCTCAAAGCACCCGTGTTTGGAGAGTTGATTAGAAAAGCCACGATGGCACGCTTTGCCAGAACACTCTCCACCATGTTTGCAGCTGGCGTACCTTTAGTTGAAGCATTAGATTCGGTAGCCGGTGCTGCTGGCAATCGCGTATATTATGATGCCACTAAAAAAATTCAGAGTGAAATCAGCACAGGTACTAGTCTAACCAATGCCATGCAGAACGCTGGCGTATTTCCCAATATGATGTTACAAATGACCGCAATTGGCGAAGAGTCTGGCGCTTTAGACTCAATGCTTGGAAAAGTTGCAGACTTCTATGAAGGTGAGGTCGATGATGCAGTTGCAGCCATTTCCAGCCTGATGGAGCCCGCAATCATGGTAATACTAGGCACACTCATTGGCGGTCTAGTAGTCGCAATGTACTTACCCATCTTCAAAATTGGTCAAGTCGTGGGCTAAGCAATTAACATCCCGCAACACAATTAAAAAGCTACTACTTAGGTAGCTTTTTAATTTCCAAGTCTCAGTATTTTCACTACTTCTTGACGCTTGCCGTTTGCAAATAACGCTCAATCTCTTTATAGGGCTGAGCCCCTAACATACGCTTACCATCAGCAAAAAACATAGTAGGCGTACTAGACACGCCATATTTTTTGGCTAACTCTCCCACACGCTCTAATGGCACGTCACACTTGCCAGTGCTCGTGGGTAATTGATTATTCAATATCCAGTCTTGCCATGCTTTTACACGATTTGGCGCACACCAAATACTTTTTGATTTGTTAACGGCATCTGGGTGCAGCTGTTCAATTGGATACAGAAATGTATAAATGGTGACATCATTAATATTCGTTAGCTCATTTTGCTCAAGGCGCTTGCAAAAAGGACAATCCACATCCGAAAAAACTACCAGCTTGCGACTGCCATTACCCTTGACCACTTTAATCGCTTGATCTAACGGCAGGCTATTAAAATCAATTTTGGTCAGTTCTTCTAACCTCTCACCAGTAATATCTTTTTTGGTTTTTGGATCGACCAAGCGACCTTCAGCGATGAGAAACGTCAGTTTTTCATCCGTATAGATAATTTGGCCACCCATAAACACTTCATACAAACCTGCATAAGGTGTTTTAACAACACTTTGCACTTGAAATTTTGGATAAGCCGCCTCTATTGCCTTTTTAAGACTGGCCTCATCAGCAACACAAGAATAGCTCACGCTCAACGTTGTAGCCGTAATCAATGCTGCCAAAACCCATTGTTTTAGTTTCATATTAAACTTTCAGTTTCAAAAAACAATCTCAATTATAAAGTAGCCTGCGCAATTAAATATTTTTTAATTACGTCATGCCGATTAAATACTTGCATACCCCAACCAGCAACTTTTGGAAGGACTGCAAGTTTACTTGCGAACATAGCATCTAAGCCAGAAGTAAGCATATTCATCTGCAAAATATCAGGCTTTCTGGCACGCTCGTATTTACGTAACAGTCCAACATCACCAATATCTTGCATAGCATTCAGTTTAGTCGTTAACTCGGTCAGTTTCATGACATCTCCAAAACCTAAATTAACGCCTTGACCTGCCATTGGATGCACTTGGTGGGCAGCATCACCGACCAGAACCACACGGCTAGAGACCAATTGATGGGCAGTTTGTTGGTTCAAACTGAATCCAACAGACTTTCCTATCTGTGTTAAATGACCCAGACAGTATTGAGTACGCTCCTGTACCAAAGCACATAACTCACCCTCTGATAACCTTAACAAATTGTGAGCACGTTCGGTTGACAGTGACCACACTAAAGACACCATCTGCTCTGGCAAAGGCAATAAAGCAAGTGTCTCATGCACACCAAACCATTGTCTTGCACACTCCAGATGCGGGATCTCTGCGCTAAAGTTAGCGACAACTGCCGTTTGGTGAAATGCCTTAAATTGCACCCCGATATTAAGCCGCCTTCGCACCCATGAATTCGTGCCATCAGCAGCCAGCAGCAGTTTTGCAGATAAGTGCTCACGATTAGCAAGCGTTAGCGTGACTTGATCTGACTGAATTTGCAGTGCATCACAATCAAGCCCTTGAACAACAGTCACATCCATCTGGGAAAGTGCTTGCCAGCATGCTGACATCAGATTTTGATTTTCTATTATGCAGCCCATTTGCGTCAGGTGCGCATCATCAGCATCAAGCGCGAGTGGAGAGTCTGCATCGAGCGCCCACAACTGCATAGACCGAATCGGACTTACTCGACTCTGATTTACATGCCCCCAAACGCCAATCTTTTCCAGCCAATACACACTGGCCTCTGTAAGCGCATAAATACGCGCATCCCAATTATTTTCTATCGCAACCTTTGTCGCTTGCTTGGCATCAACCAGCACCACTTTTTTACTTTGCTGCGCAAATGCGACCGCCGCAGTCAGTCCAACTAGACCTGCACCCACAATAACGACATCTGCTTGCGTCAACTTAGCCATACAGAATCTCCACTAAGCGTTTACTTTCCGTAGCTCATTTTTTCTACGACTAAGTTTTTAGCTGGTTTAACCATATCCAGCAATGCCAATCCTTTGCTGCGTAAGATATGCATTCCCAACAAATCGTTTGAAAACAGGCTAACCAAGAAATCAGTAAACTCTAATCCGCGCTTTGTATCTTTTGCTCTTGCTTCTGCATAAATGCGTAACATTGCCTCACCCCCAATTGCCTGATGAGGATGGGAAGCAATATGCTGCGCAAGTGTCCATGCATCACGTAAACCGACGTTGAATCCCTGTCCCGCTACTGGATGCATGGTCTGTGCAGCATTGCCGATGACCGCCAAATGCGGCACAACCGTAGAATTAAGCGTAGCTAAACGCAAAGGAAACGTCATTCGCTTGCCCACTTTAACAAATTTTCCTACGCGATCACCAAAATGCGCGTGTAACTTTGCTAAAAAAGCAGCGTCATCCAAAGCTAATAAGGGCTGAATTTCGGCTGACGATCCAGTCCACACCAATGAGAACTCCGATCCATTGGGCAATAGTGCCATTGGGCCTTGTGGAGTAAAGCGCTCATAAGCGATATTGTCATGCGGGCACTCTGCCTGCACCTTCGCCACCAGTGCATCGTGTCCATATTCTTTAATTTCGCGCTTTAAACCAGCGATATCGTTTAAACTGCGCCCACCATCCGCCAGAATGGCCAATGCCGTGCTAATAACGTGTGCTTGGCCTCTTGCCTGATACCGAATCTCAGCGCTAGTGGCATGCGGTTCAATTGCAATGACTTCTGTCTCATACAAAACTTGCGTGTCAGTTGTTGCTAAGCGCTCATCCAAAGCAGCACTCAACGCGCCATAAGAGACAACGTAGCCAAGCGATGGTAATGCGTGTTCTTGTGCTTTAAGCACCGTCCGACCAAAACTGCCCTTTTGCGAAATATGAATGGTATTGATAGGAGTCACTTTAGGAGCTACTTGTGCCCATACTCCCAAGCGTTCCAATATCATCTTGGTACCGTACGAAAGCGCCAATGCACGCCCATCAGGGTAAAACGCGCCTCTAGCGCGCGCCTCTAGCAAGGTAGCTTTTACATCAGCTTGCGCCAGCGCTAAAGCTAACGTTACACCAACAGGCCCTCCTCCTACAATAACGATATTCTCACGCATGATACTGTTAGCCATGATGCATCGCATCTTCAATCTCCTGCACCGTTTTGGGTGCAGCGGCTGTGATAATTTCACATCCTGTTTCAGTCACGACAGCATCATCTTCGATACGTATTCCGATATTCCAAAAATGCGCTGGCACATTATCTGCGGGGCGCACATAACACCCAGGCTCTACTGTCAGTACATTGTTGACTTGTAACATATGCCACTGACCCGCTTGATCCTTGTACTCACCTGCATCATGCACATCCAAGCCTAACCAATGGCCTGTACGGTGCATATAGAACTGACGATAACTGCCGCTTTCTAACACTTCCTCACGTGAGCCCTGGCATAAACCATAGTGAATAAACCCATCTATCAACACTTCTAATGCAGCTTCATGTGGCGCGTTCCAGTGATTGTGTATATTCACTTTGCTGATAGCAGCGGCTTGTGCAGTAAGCACCAGCTCATACAAATCTTTTTGTGGTGCACTAAATTGACCATTGACAGGATAAGTGCGCGTGATATCTGAGGCATATCCGTCCAGCTCGCAACCAGCATCTATCAACAACAAATCACCCTCTTTTAACACAGCATTGTTGAAGTTATAGTGTAAGGTACAAGCATTTGCACCACTTGCAACGATACTGGTATAAGCGGGCGCTTGCGCACCTTTGCGATAAAACTCATGCAAAAACTCCGCCTCAATTTCATACTCCATCTTGCCTACTTTAGTTTTTTGCATCGCACGCAGATGTGCCCCAGCAGCAATTGCTGCGGAACGACGCATGATATCGAGCTCATAAGGTGATTTGAGCAAACGCATCCGATCCACCAGCCTGCGAATATCTACAACTTCATGGGGTGCACTCACACCCATCCGCACCTGCTCACGCAACAGGTTTAGCCAACCTGTCACTCTAGTATCCCAGTGTGGATCTGCACCCAAGCTAAAATACAACTTGGCTTGATTTCCCAATAGCTTAGGTAACACCTCATCCAACTGTTTGATAGAATACGTCTCATCAAAACCAAACTCAACTTTGGCGGCCTCAGGACCAAAGCGAAAACCATCCCAAATTTCTTTATCCAAGTCCTTGTCACGACAAAATAAAATGGACTTAGGCTCATCACCAGCCACGAGTACTAGCAGTGACTCTGGCTCTTTAAAACCACTGAGATAATAAAAGTAACTATCAAAGCGATATGGATAATGACTATCACGGTTACGCACGACTTCTGGTGCTGCAGGAATAATGGCAATGCCCTTACCCATTATGTTGATTAAAGCATTTCTGCGTTGTTTAAATTCGTTCAGCTCGAACATCGTCCGCCTTCAAAACTCAGGTTTAGTGTTGACCATGATTTTACACGGAATGTTCAATCGCTTGGTGATGAATGCAAAAAGCCATGTGAATGTAGACCACATAGCACGACCTTACACGCATGACATCAGAGAGAGAAACGCAAGAAACTTTAATATGACTGATTAGCAATAAACAAATAATAAGGCACGCGTACGAATGGTAAATAAGGCACTTTTGCAAACTTTTCGATGTATTCCCCATGTGGAAACATCGCCTGCAAACGCTGCGGTTGGTCAGAGTTGAGATGGACACCATCGTGGCTAAACCATTTGCGCCAAAACACACTTATTAAAGAATTTTGCTGCTTGGACAAGGTAAAATCCACTACCGCGATTTTGCCATTGGGTTTGAGCATAGACTGGGCGTTGTTGAGAGCACTTTGCCAATCTGGAATCATCGTGAGGCTGTAAGAGAAAATCACACAATCTACAGGCGATTGTGGTTGATAAGTACAGGCATCTGCCTCTGCTACACTCACGTTTGGGTATTGCTTAGCGCGCTTACGCGCCACTTCGAGTAAGGACGGGCAAAGATCTACGATTTGGTATTGTTGCAGTTGATTCAGCTTGTCGCCAAAAAAATCGATATTGCGTCCTGTACCACCGCCAAGTTCTACTACATAGGCATTGTCTGGCAATTGAAGCTGCTGAATCAGTTCCTGGCGACCATGTAACAAGCGCTCACGAAACGCATCATACGCTTCTGCCTGCCCAGCATAAAACCCTTCTAATCGACTAGCCGCTTCACCACTTGAAGGCATGCCGCGTAACAGCTTGAAGAGAATGCGTGCATCCGCCACTAAACTCATACAGCAATATCCGCAATATGAAAACCTGCATAGGTATGCACGCGGTCTTGGCGTTGCAATCTCATTGCGAGCTCATCATGAAAATGCAAGCGATCACGCAAGCTAACAAACGAACCACCTTGTTTAGCTTCCACTTGTAATTTTTCTAAATAAGCAGGTTTTGCATGTGCGCTGCGGAACAAAATGCGTGCTTCTGGTGTTGCCGTCGCGAAAATCGCACGCCATTCATCGCGCAGCGCTTCTGGATAATATCCTGCCATCCAGTCCATATGGTCTAACAACACATAACGTGAGATTCGATCGTCGGTATGATCCAAAAATTCGGTCACGGTTGTAGTGTGTAAACTGACTCTATCTGCCAATCCATTTTTCAAAGCTAAAAAATTGTCATATTTTAGGTATTCTGGACAACAATGTTCGCCATATTTACCACGGATGTATACGCTCCAGAAATAGTTGTCCCACATTGGTAACTGGCGGAAAACATACTCAACTGAGGCACGGATAAAGCCTGCCACCCCACCTTCATGCTGCGCAATCACCTCTTTGCGCTGCGGCCCTGGCACACCAAGCAAGCTCATCGTGATTTGACGTGATATTGCCCAATTCATGGCTTTCCCCCACATTTGCGGATGGATTTTCTCGTCGTAAATCTGACGCTGCTCTTCTAGGCTTGTGGTTTCAAACAGCGCATTGACTGGCTCAGCCAAATTTGGACGTAACGCAAGATACGTGCTAAATATTTTAGCGACAAAGCCAGAAAGCCCATGGAAATAAAAACTACCACGGCGACTTGCAAACCAATTGAGGTTTTTATCCCAATAGTCTCGACTAAAATCACCTAGCTCTTTACGTACCGTATCGTAATACACCTCACGGAATTGCGGATGATAACCTTCACCAAATACAGCAAAAAAGTCTTGGTAATCCATGTTTCTGATACCAGCCAGCTTAAGCTCTAGCAACGCAGTTTGACGTGGGTTAGCATCAACAGCATGAATGCGTTTCGGGCCTTCCAGCGCGTAATCAAGCACATTACAACCTGCGCTTGTAATCACTACCATTACGTCATCAGCTGTGAGATTTAGCGCCTGACGATCTACTGCTGGATCCTCCCAGCAGGTATTGTAAACGAGTGATCGGGAATAAATAGCGTTGAAAACTTTTTGATCGATACTATCTTTGAAGCTGATTTTATTTTCCAAAAGATAACTTCCATAAAAATTGAATGGGCACTATTGGTATTAAATGAAGTTTATATTTCAGAATTATTAAAAAAATGATTATTCTGGATTATTCAGCAAAGATAAAACTGTCAAGATGCATTTGGCCTGCATATCCACATCAAACTTTAGGTCGCACTAAACCTTAGGCGAGTTTAATTGCTGATCAATTGCCTGTAAGCGTTCCGGCGTGCCGATATCATGCCAAATGCCTTCATAGTGCTCTCCCGTCACCAGATTTTGCTGCATTGCCGCCTTAAGCAAGGGAGCAAGCTTTGCGGCCTGACCTCGTGCGATGTCTTTAAATAAAGCAGGAGAATAGACTCCAATGCCAGAAAAAGTCAGTTTAATCGCACCTTCTGCATACAACTTGTATTCTTGCAAAGCAAAATCTCCTTGCGGATGTTGCGCTGGATTATTTACCATCACCAGATGCGCAAGATGCGCAGGCTTTAATGCGGTCTTAAGCGGTGTAAAATCAAACGCTGTAAAGACATCCCCATTCACTACTAAAAATGGCTCATTTCCAAGCAGAGGTAACGCGTTTGCAATACCTCCTGCGGTTTCCAGCGCAATCTTTTCTGGACTGTATTGAATCTGCGCACCCCACTGGCTGCCAGACCCAAGCGCATCTTCTATTTGTTGTCCAAGATGCGCATGATTGATGATCAATGTCTTGAATCCAGCTTGAGTTAAACGCTCAATGTGCCAAACAATGAGTGGCTTGCCACCTACTTTAAGCAGCGGTTTAGGGGTATGGTCAGTTAACGGGCGCATACGCTCACCTCTACCCGCAGCTAAAATCATGGCTTTCATAGGTGGCTTTCTATGTTTTAAACCACATACTTTGGACGTGGATGACGCCCTTCGAGCGCATCCAACAAGCGCAAAAATGGCCTCAGTTCTGAATAACGCTCACAGGCTTTACGCAAATAAGTCATCACTAGTGGCATATCTTTCAAATAGCCATCTTTGCCATCTCGATGATAAAGCCTTGCAAATATTCCCAGTACTTTAATGTGACGCTGCACACCCATCCACTCAAAGTCGCGATAAAACTCGCCAAAATCAGCGCTGACTGGCAAGCCAGCTTTTTTAGCGCTTTGCCAATAGCGCACAACCCAATCCATCATGCGCTCCTCATCCCAGCTGATATAAGCATCTTTAAACAAAGACACCAAATCATAGGTAATCGCGCCGTAAACTGCATCCTGAAAATCTAATATGCCCGGATTGTTTTCTGCAGTGACCATTAAATTGCGTGAATGATAATCGCGATGCACGTAAACCTGAGGCTGTGCCAATATATTGCGATTCAGCAAATTGAAGGTACTCTCTATCACAGCCTGTTGCGGACTATCCAAAGTCACACCTAAATGCTTGACAATATACCAATCTGGGAACAACTGTAGCTCTCGCGTTAAAAGCGCCTCGTCATAAGGCGGCAACACGGCTGGCTGGCTGGCCAACTGCATTTTAATGAGCGCATGGCAAGCATCGCCATACAAGATAGATGCGTTCTTCTCGCTTAATTGGGAAAGGTAAGTATCATCGCCCAAATCACTTAATAACAAAAATCCGTGCTCAATGTCTTGTGCCAATACCTGCGGAACATTTAATCCCGCTGCTAAAAGCAGTTGCGCGACCTTCACAAATGGCCTGCAATCTTCTTGTGGCGGCGGCGCATCCATTGCTATCAACGTTTTATCTGCCAGATGTACGCGGAAGTAACGCCTAAAACTTGCATCCGCTGATGCGGTTGTGAGCGTGTAATGTTGGTGTAACTCCTGACTGAGCCAAGCTTCTAATTGCTGTTTTCTATCCACAAATTGCCTTGATAATGATGATTAGTATTTAGCCTACATGCCTTATAATGACAGTTTTAAATACAACTTTTTATTGATTAAAATGAGGTTTTATGCGATTTTATCACTCATGCGAAATACTTGTATTATTCTTAAAAATTAATTGACTCCCTATTTTAAATCGCCCGCTTTGTTAACACTCCAGCAAAAAATTCTCGATAATGGCATGACGTTTATTCTGGCGATAGTCGCGTTGGGCATTGTCACGCCTGTACTGGCAGAAGATTTGGCTACTGAGCCAATGCTAGAAGGTACTACTCAAGAACAAACACAAAAGCCTGAGGATGCAATCGAAATAGAGGGCGACAAACTTGATCTTTATTTAGATCGTAAAATGCGCGCTTCTGGTAATGCCACAATCCGTAAAGGTGACCAGTCGATTTCTGGAGATAACATTGAATACGATACGCTCAATGATGAACTGCATGTAGAAGGCAATGCAAAAATTGAATTGGGTGGTAGCAGAATCACAGGGCCAGAATTGCGCATGCGACTCAGCGAGAGTATTGGCGAGATGCGCGATGCTTCTATCGTACTAAACAACAAGACCAAAACACCTATCGACAACGACGCATTTGCAGACTCAGCCAGCACATCAAAAGAAAATATCCAACAGCCCAATTTTTACAGCAGTAGCGACAGTACGCTGGATGACAATATGGATGTCAAGCGTGAACTTGAAGGTGCGCGTGGTGATGCCGCACAAATTCTATTTGAAGGGCAAGATAAAAAACACCTCAAACATGCCAGATTTACCACCTGTGAGGCAGACGTAAACGATTGGTATATTAAAGCTCAAGACCTTACTCTAGACGACTCCACCAAATCTGGTGAAGCTAGAAACGCTTATATCGAATTTAAAGGCGTGCCGCTGATCTACACGCCTTGGATGAGCTTTTCTTTTAATAATCAGCGCAAATCAGGACTGCTTGCCCCCACTGTGGGCACTACATCACGGAGTGGTTTTGAAGTATTGGCCCCATTCTACTGGAATATCCGACCTGATATGGACGCTACTTTATCTACACGCTATTTGAGTAAGCGTGGCGTGCAATTAGGGGGGGAGTTTAGATACCTTGACGAATCTTACTCTGGTACTGATAGTATAGAATACCTCAATAACGATGATCAGAATGGCAGAAACAGGTATTACTACAATCTGTCGCATCGACATAATTTTGGTGGGGGCTGGACAGCAGGCTACAATATAGAGCGTGTGTCTGATGACCAATACTTCTCTGACTTATCCACCAGAATCATTAGTACCAGCCGTGTAAATTTGCCACAAGACGGGTTTGTCGATTTTCAAAATGATACTTGGCGCTTCAGAGGTCTTGTCCAAAAGTACCAAACACTAGACAACGCCTCGTATACCTATGAACGATTACCTGAGCTCACATTAACTGCCAACAAGGAATATGGTGACTACAATCTAAACTTATTAAGTCAATGGACCTACTTTGATCGCAATGAAAGTGCGCCCAAAGCGGCCACTGGCAGCCGATTTGTCGCCTACCCCTCCATTAGCATGCCATTTACTCGCTCATATGGATTTTTAACGCCCAAACTCGGCGTGCACGCATCCTCGTATCGACTCAACAACAATACATTTATTGTTAACAGTCAAACCATTAGCAACAATAGCCAAGATAGAGTATTGCCTGTAGTGAGTTTAGATGGAGGGCTCTATCTTGATGCAGAGAACAACTTTTTAGGCACAAACTACACACAAACTTTTGAACCTAGACTTTTTTATGTGTACACGCCCTATGAGAACCAGAGCCTCCTACCCGTATTTGACTCGGGATTGTCTGATTTAAACTTAACAACTCTATTTACCGAAAACCAGTTCACAGGACAAGACCGCATTAACAATGCTAACCAAATCAGTCTTGGACTCACCACGCGCTTGATTGACCGCGATACGGGAATTGAACGTATTGCAGCCACCATAGGCGAACGCTTTTACTTTGACGACCAAAAAGTGACGCTTCCCAATCAAACCGCAAGTAATAGAAAAACGTCGGACATCGTAGCAGGCTTTACAGCAAGGCTTTCCAGTCAATGGAACGTAGATGCGTTTTGGCAATACAATCCAGATGCTTCCAGCATTGAGCGCACCAATTTACTGGCAAGGTATAATCCTGAGCCTGGTAAACTCATTAACATGGGTTATCGTTATACTGAAGACTTTCTCGAGCAAATTGATATTTCGGGACAATGGCCTTTAGGCAAAGGATGGTATGGTGTGGGTCGATACAACTACTCGATAAGAGAATCCAATCTTATTGAGAGCCTAGCTGGTGTAGAATATGACGCTGGCTGCTGGCGTGCGCGTAGTGTCTTACAACGCTTAAAAACAGCAACCGCAAACACCAACTATGCTTTATTTTTTCAACTAGAACTGGGTGGTCTTGCCTCACTAGGCTCTAACCCACTCAGCTTATTACGCAGGGACATTGCTGGATATCAAAGTAGCGGAGAAATCCCCAATTTTTATAGACAACAAAATTACGCACAATGAAATTCACCCCATTTATCAAACTTACCAGCCTACTCATCTGCCTAGGTCTAACTGCACCGATCACACTAGCAAAACCAGTTGAAA
>DHYP01000028.1:16673-17081 GCA_002414145.1 Methylophilaceae bacterium UBA5127
TATTGCGATTGTGGATCAGTCTGTGATTACAGAACAAGAACTGATTGATCGCACCAAAAGTGTAATCGCACAGTTAGAAAAAAAAGGGGCTGAGCTACCTTCCGATACTGCACTACAAAAACAAGTGTTAGAACGCCTGATTGTTGACAGTCTGCAACTACAATATGCAGCGCAAACTGGCGTTAAAATTGATGATGGTCAGTTAGATAAAACCATAGAGCGCATAGCCGATCAAAACAAACTGAGCATTGCAGAGTTTAAAAAAGCCTTAGAAAAAGACGGGGTTAACTTCAGTAAATTCCGCGAAGACATTCGTAGTGAAATTACAATTGCTCGGCTAAAAGAACGTGAGATTGAAAATCGCGTTGTGGTTTCTGAAGGTGAGATAGATAACTACCTCACCACTCA
>DHYP01000028.1:17180-21491 GCA_002414145.1 Methylophilaceae bacterium UBA5127
ATGCCTCACCAAGTGACCTGCAAAAAGCACGCGCCAGAACGGAAGAAGTGCTCAAAGCGCTGGCATCAGGCATGAGCTTTGAACAAGCGTCATCAACCTTCTCTGATGCTCCCAACGCATTAGAAGGCGGCAAACTTGGCTGGCGCAACGCCAGTCAATTCCCTGGGCAATTTGTAGAAATGCTTAAAGCAATGAAGCCAGGTGAAGTGTCTAACCCATTCCGCACGCCCAATGGCGTGTATGTGATTAAACTCACCGATAGACGTACTAGCAATGCAAACACCCTAGTGCAACAAACACATGTGCGCCACATTTTAATTAAGCTTAACGAAGTTGTTTCGGAAAATGATGCTAAGCATAAGATGGATAGTATTAAAGAACGTCTAGAGCATGGCGCTAAATTTGAAGAGATGGCACGTCAATATTCTGAAGATGGTAGCGCATCTAACGGAGGGGATTTGGGTTGGGTCAACCCTGGCGACACGGTACCCGCTTTTGAAAAACACATGAAGAGCCTTGGCTTGGGTGAGATTAGTGAGCCAGTACGTACTCCATTTGGTTGGCATATCATTCAAGTGCTTGAGCGTCGTGATCAAGACATGTCTAAAGAATCTGCCAGACTAAAAGCGCGTCAGGAAATTCGTGCACGCAAGGCTGAAGAAGCTTATAACGATTGGGTTCGTGAATTACGCGATCGCGCCTATGTTGAATTACGACTCGAAGACAAATTTTAATCTTGGCATAATCCTTAAACAGCTAGCGCTACAACGTGAATAAACCACCTCGTATAGCCATTACTGCTGGCGAACCTGCTGGTATCGGCTTGGACTTATGTGTCATGCTTGCACAACATAGGTTTGATGCCAACATTACTATCATCGCAGATCAATATGCGCTTTTAGCACGCGCAGCCATGTTAAACGTGCCACTCAACATTCAGCCGTACGCACAAACCCAAACGGATACAGTGCAGAACACGCTATCGGTACTGCATCTACCTGTTGCGCGAAGTGTTGTCGCGGGAATACTCAATAGTGAAAATAGCGCATATGTGCTCAACATACTTCAAGCCGCAGTCAACGGTTGCAAAACACTTACATTTGATGACATGGTCACTACGCCAGTACATAAAGGCATTATCAACGATGCAGGCATTGCCTTTACTGGGCATACAGAATATTTAGCGGAGCTCACGCAAACCAAACAAGTCGTGATGATGCTGGTTGGTGGCGGCATGCGCGTCGCCTTAGCGACTACGCATTTACCGCTCAACCAAGTCAGCACTGCCATTACCAAACAAAGCCTTAGCAATACCATACGTATATTACACTCAGACTTGGTAACAAAATTTGGTATTACGCGTCCGCGCATCCTTGTTGCTGGGCTCAACCCGCATGCTGGCGAAGGCGGTTATTTGGGCAGTGAAGAAATAAATATTATCAATCCCACTTTAGAGTCTTTGCGTCAGGAAGGGATGAATCTAGTGGGTGCACTCCCTGCCGACACTATGTTCTCGCAAAAAAACATCCGAGAAACAGACGCTTTTTTGGCCATGTATCACGATCAAGGGCTTGCGGTGCTCAAACATGCCAGCTTTGGCGAAGGGGTAAACATTACCTTAGGCTTACCCATTATTCGCACCTCAGTTGACCACGGCACAGCGCTTGATATTGCTGGCAGTGGGAAAGCAGAAATGGGCAGCTTGCTCGCGGCTATTGAATTAGCCATTGACTTAGCCAAGCGCAAACACCGCACATGAAACACTTAGCTAAAAAACGTTTCGGCCAGAATTTTTTAACCGATCAGGCGATTATCACAAGCTTGGTCAATGCCATTGCACCTCAAGCCAATGATTTAATGGTAGAAATTGGCCCTGGCTTAGGTGCATTAACACAACCGCTAGTGAGACACTTAAATCACCTACATGTAGTGGAAATTGACCGCGATATTATTACGTGGATGCAAGGCTTTTACTCTCCAGACAAGATTACAATTCACAACTCAGACGTATTAAAGTTTGATTTTACGACAATAGGCGAACAAATTAGAGTTGTCGGCAATCTACCCTACAATATTTCCAGCCCTATCCTGTTTCACCTTTTAGACAATGTCAATCAAATCATTGATATGCATTTTATGTTACAAAAAGAGGTGGTAGAGCGTATGGTGGCAGCCCCCTCCAGCGCTGAATATGGCCGACTGTCTGTGATGCTGCAATATCGCCTACAAATGGAGTATTTAATCACTGTACCACCAGAAGCGTTTAACCCTCCGCCTAAAGTAGAATCAGCCTTTGTGCGCTGCATTCCCTATGCAACTCTGCCATACCCAGCACTTGATGAGACACTGTTTGCTAAAGTAGTTTTAGCTGCATTCGGGCAGCGGCGTAAAACACTGCGTAATACACTCAAAGGCATTTTAAATGATGCGGACTTTGAACAACTCAATATCGATTCACAATTGCGCGCAGAAAATCTACATGTTGCGCAATTTGTCGCTATTGCAAACTTTTTAGCCTGATATAATGCCTGTTTTCTCACTTCAATACTGCTGTTAAGGAACTGATTATGCGTTTAATCTTATTAGGTGCGCCTGGTGCAGGTAAAGGTACACAAGCGACTTTCATCAAAGAAAAATTCAATATCCCACAAATTTCTACAGGTGACATGTTACGTGCAGCAGTGAAAGCTGGCAGCACGCTGGGCTTAGAGGCGAAAAAGTTTATGGATGCTGGCGGTCTGGTTCCTGATGAAGTAATTATCGGCTTAGTCAAAGAACGCATTAAAGATGCCGATTGTCAGGCAGGTTTTTTATTTGATGGGTTTCCGCGCACGATTCCACAAGCTGAGGCAATGAAGCAAGCGGGTGTAGGCATCGATTACGTAGTAGAGATTGATGTGCCTGATGAAGCCATTGTAGAACGTATGAGCGGTCGTCGCTCACACCCAGCATCCGGACGCACTTACCACATTAAATTCAACCCGCCTAAAGTGGCGGGAAAAGATGATGTCACAGGCGAAGAGTTAGTACAGCGCGATGATGACAAAGAAGAAGTGGTCAAAAAGCGTCTTGAGGTTTACCATGCGCAAACCAAGCAGTTGGTAGGCTATTATTCAGACTGGGCTAAATCTGGCATCGGTGGCGCGCCAAAATACGTCAAAGTGAATGGCTTAGGTGACATGAGCCTGATTAGAGACCAAATTTTTACAGCACTGGTATAAGTTGAATTTACAACACGCCAAAAGTAGGCTGGATTTCATATAAGTCACTTCCCATTGATATGTACCAGCCTATAAATACCCCACAACAAACCGTCAATCTTTCTTTGAAAGCAATCATCGAACAGAAGCCTTGGCTGGTACTGTTGCTCTTATTTTTCGCTACATATTGCGTCAACCTGCTACTCCCACGCGACTTATGGGTGCAAGATGAAATGCGCTATGGCGAAGTTGTACGTGAAATGCTCAGCACAGGCAACTGGCTGGTACCGCATCTGAACGGCGCTCCCTACCCAGATAAACCTGCACTGTATTTTTGGATCATATGTATCGTCAGCTCACTGCTCGGACAGGGTGAGTTTGCCTTTAGAATCGTCTCCACTTTAGCCACACTACTTGCTGGCATAGGCATTTTTCAAGTAGGCAATTTTATCGCTGGGCGTCAATGTGGTTTTTGGGCCAGCGTGCTGTTTGGCTCTTCTTTACTCACACTCATCGTCGGACAAATTGTGCGCATGGATATGTTGCTCACTGCCATGACTATTTTTAGTTGGCTGATGTTATTGCATTTTGACAGAAATCCGCAAAAACGCTGGCTGTTTGGTTTTTGGGCATTATGTGCCTTCTCCTTAGCGATTAAAGGCCCTATCTCATTGCTATTTACTTTATTACCTGGAGCCATTTGGATAATAAACAAAAATGGTGTTGCCAGCCTCAGCAAACTGCGCCCCATAATTGGTTTACTCGCAATCCTGGGCTTAGTAGCGATTTGGGTGTTAGCCGTATATCAATCTGGGCAAGGCGCTTATCTATCTACCATTTGGCATCAGCAACTGGTAGGGCGCACCATCAACTCATGGAGCCACAAAGAACCGATCTATTTTTATTTACTATTATTACCTATCCTGATTATGCCTTGGGTGGGACCTATCTTAAGTGGCTTGACCAAGGCATTCAAACAAGACCATGCCCTTTCACGTTCAATCATTATTTTTGCAATGGTACCGCTTGTAGGGATTTCACTGGTGTCTGGAAAGCTATTTATTTACTTGGAACCCTTAGTTCCCGCACTCTGCGTAGCTGGCGCAATGGC
>DHYP01000028.1:21551-24772 GCA_002414145.1 Methylophilaceae bacterium UBA5127
CATATTTACTGGCAATGTCAGGGCTCATTATCTACATTTCACAGCACTATTTAAATCAAACTGCAAGCCATGCTCTCTGGATTGCAATGGCTACCACAACACTTGCCATCATGAGTGCTATATCCACACGCTTTAATTTTAATCACTGGTTATATGCTACTAGTATGACTTCTGTGATATTTTCGTGGCTAATCTTTGGTGGTATGACTACGCTGCTCAACCCATTGTTTTCTGCGCGCGCACTCGCGCATACGGTGTCAGAACATGCAGCTAATACAAAGCCTGTTGCAGTGATTAATGTCACGCGCGGCATTCTAAACTATTATGCCAGCAGAACATTTACTGAAGTGGATTTATCCAGTGCAGAGAGTTGGGCAACGTTACACCCTGATGCATTACTCATCATCAAAACCAGTGACTTAGCAACCGCATTTCCCAACAAAGTCATTCCCAGCAGTTGCAAAGTCAACCACACTTTTCAAATAGAACTCAAAGAATACCATGTGCTGGCGCAATGTTGATTTTCATGCAAGGCTAAAATTCACACTAAGATTGTGGTTTGCGTATTTTTTGTTTGCGCTGGCATGGACTTATTTTTACGGCGACCTAGCGCATGTGCAAGCCATCTCACAACACCCTTGGGTCTTACAACATCGTGAATCTTTAAAATGGCTGAGTGATAACATCATGTATCCACTCTATGCCATTTTTGTTGGTATGTTAATCTGGGGTTATTATCGTCAGCAAACCGCTCTCCGTATTATTGGATGGGGCTATTTATTAGCGCAACTCATAGGCTCTGTTCTGATTGTACGCATCCTAAAGATGACCCTTGGGCATGCGCGCCCAGACCAAATTGCCCATTTAGCCAATGGTACATTAGACGCATGGGTAGGTCCCTCAATCGCATCAAGTTATCATGGGTTCCCATCTGGACATACCAGCGATTATCTTATCAGCTGTATTTTTCTTGCCATGTGCTTACCCAAAACATGGATGCGTGTTTTGGTTTTCACACTCGCAATATTTAATGGCATATTACGTGTCGCATTGGCAAAACACTTTCCTCTTGATGTATTGGGCGGACTCATCATTGGCGGCCTTGTGGCATTTGCATTTTGGCAATATTGGATTATTCCTAGATTCAAGGCACTCTCCCAATGAAACTAAATAACACGCTGCATATCATCTTCATTTGGTTAACATTGGTTACCATCGGCTTGATAAGTAGATCCTACTTTCCGATTGATGAAACGCGTTATGTCACTGTGGCATGGAACATGTGGCTTAACCATGATTATTTAGTCCCCTATTTGAATGGGGTCGCCTATAGCCACAAGCCACCCATGTTATTTTGGCTGATCAACCTAGGTTGGGCAGTCTTTGGTGTCAATGACTGGTGGCCGCGCTTAGTACCTTCCTTATTTGCGCTTGTCACCGTATTTTTAACACGCCAACTTGCGGCTAGGTTATGGCCGCAGCAGCACAATACTTCTCACAATGCAGCACTTATTTTACTTGCCAGTGGCTTATGGGTGATTTATTCCACTGCGCTCATGTTTGATATGCTCATCGCATTTTTTACCATGCTAGGCGTATTAGGATTAATCATCGCTTACCAAGACCGCTCACTAAAAGGTTGGTTATTATTCACCCTCGCAATTGCAGGTGGATTACTGGCAAAAGGCCCAACGATACTATTTCAACTTCTGCCCGTGGCATTACTAGCCACCTGGTGGGGAAGTAAAGCGCGATTAAGCATTAAACATTGGTATTTACCTATTCTCTATGCCGTATTGGCTGGAATAAGTATTGCACTTTTATGGGCGATTCCCGCAGGTATCCATGGTGGACAGGAATATCAACATGCCATTTTCTGGGGGCAAACTGCGAATCGTATGGTAGATTCTTTTGCACATAAGCGCCCCATCTGGTGGTACCTGATGTTACTCCCTGTATTGTTATTTCCATGGCTATTATGGGGGGCGTTCTGGAAAGGCTTGCTCAAAACAGTACGTACTCAGAATGACTGGGGCATACGACTCTGCATGGCGTGGTTATTACCTGTACTCATCGCGTTCTCATTTATCAGCGGTAAGCAGGTACATTATATATTGCCGTTATTTCCAGCATTTGCCCTGCTGATTGCCCGCGTAATCGAAAATACGCATGGTTCCTCACGTAGCCAAGTCTTACTTATCTCACTCGTGACCCTTGCGTTAGGGTTATTGCTGGTATATTTGCCTAGCCACCTGCAATCGCATCCTAATAGCGCACTATGGATACAAACATTACCACAATGGCTAGGCTGGTTGACTATTGCCTTAGGGCTTGCTGTATTTGCTTTACCCAAAGCAACACAAACAGCAACAGTGACTCAGCTCTCTGTTTTTTCAGTCAGTCTTATCGTTTGCTTAATGTTTGTTGTGATGAAATCCTCAAATGGCGCCTACGACGTGCGCCCTATCAGCAAGAAACTGTACGACTTAGAGCTACAACATGTACCCATTGCCTATATCGGCACAAAATATCCTGGTATCTTCAATTTTTTAGGTCGATTACCACAATCCCCAGAAATCGTGCCTCAAACCGAGATTGCTGACTGGTTTGCACAACATCCAACTGGCAGAATCATTGCGTTATTTAAAGGCAGCGAAAAAATAGATTTACAACAAGTTGAGTTCTACCAAATCTATAGAGGCTCTTCCAAACTCACCATATTAAATCATCAGCAATGGTTAACGCATCAAAATATGCAAGCAGACGCTGTCGACTAAACAATTAGTAATCTGTCTATTTAGTCCGCACCATTCAGGCGCTTCTAGTATAATACGCCTTTATTTCATCACTACATTGCGTAACCATGCAACAGCAATATCCATATCAAGAAATCGAGCAGCAATCTCAAGCATTTTGGGAAGCTAATAACAGCTTTGTCGCCCAACAAACCAGCAACAAACCCAAGTATTATTGTTTATCCATGTTCCCTTACCCCAGTGGCAAACTGCACATGGGACACGTACGCAACTATACGATAGGCGACGTACTCAGTCGCTACCATCACATGAAAGGCTTTAACGTTCTACAGCCTATGGGGTGGGACGCATTTGGCTTACCTGCGGAAAATGCGGCAATTCAAAACAGTGTGCCGCCTGCACAATGGACTTTTGACAACATTGCTTATATGCGCAAGCAATTGAAATCACTTGGTTTTGCGATTG
>DHYP01000028.1:24797-25700 GCA_002414145.1 Methylophilaceae bacterium UBA5127
TGAGTTGGCCACGTGCCAACCTGAGTACTATAAATGGAATCAATGGTTATTTTTACGCATGCTGGAAAAAGGTATCGCCTACAAAAAAACCCAAGTGGTGAACTGGGATCCTGTAGACCAAACCGTACTTGCCAATGAGCAAGTGATTGATGGGCGCGGCTGGCGCACAGGTGCGTTAGTAGAAAAACGCGAAATCCCTGGCTACTACTTCAACATTACAGGTTATGCGCAACAACTATTAGATGATTTAGACAAACTGCCTGGCTGGCCTGAGCGCGTCAAAACCATGCAAGCCAACTGGATAGGCAAAAGCGTGGGCGTGCGCTTCGCGTTTACGCACGACATTAAAGACAGCGCAGGCAATTTGATTGACGACGGCAAACTTTGGGTGTTCACCACCCGCGCCGACACCATCATGGGCGTAACGTTCTGCGCAGTCGCTGCAGAACATCCGCTAGCTACTTTGGCCGCGCAAAATAACCCTGAGTTGCAAACCTTTATTGAAAAGTGCAAGCAAGGCTCCGTGATGGAAGCCGACATGGCGACCATGGAAAAAGAAGGCATGGATACAGGCCTGTTTGTGACTCATCCGTTGACGGGCGAGCAAATCCCTGTTTGGATCGGCAACTATGTACTGATGACGTATGGTGAAGGTGCAGTGATGGCGGTGCCTGCGCACGATGAGCGTGACTTCGGCTTTGCACAAAAATACAGCTTGCCGATTAAGCAAGTGATTAGTGTTAATAATGCAGAGTTTTCTACGAGCACTTGGCAAGAATGGTATGGTGACAAATCTAAAGGCACATGCATTAATTCTGGAAGTTATAATGGTCTTGGCTATGAGCTTGCAGTAGAAACGATTGCTGCTGACCTTAAAGCAAAAAACTTAGGTCAAAAGCAAAC
>DHYP01000028.1:25726-28486 GCA_002414145.1 Methylophilaceae bacterium UBA5127
CTGCGCGACTGGGGCATCAGCCGCCAGCGCTATTGGGGCACGCCGATCCCGCTGATCCACTGCGACACCTGCGGTGACGTGCCTGTACCAGATGACCAATTGCCTGTTAAATTGCCAGAAGATTGTGTACCTGATGGGTCTGGCAACCCATTGAATAAATTAGAAAGTTTCGTCAACTGCACTTGCCCCAAATGCGGTCAGCCCGCCAAGCGTGAAACCGATACCATGGATACTTTTGTTGATTCGAGTTGGTATTATGCGCGTTATGCTAGCGGCTTCAGCAATGATGCGATGGTGGATGCACAAACCAACTATTGGATGCCTGTTGATCAATATATTGGCGGTATAGAGCACGCCATTTTACACCTACTTTACTCACGGTTCTGGAGCAAAGTGATGCGTGATTTGGGCTTGGTGAACTATGATGAGCCCTTTGCCAACTTGCTCACACAAGGCATGGTGCTCAACCATATTTTCTCACGTCGCACAGACAAAGGCGGTATTGAATATTTTGCCCCAGAAGAAGTTGAGCTTATCCATGACGAACATGGAAAAACTATTGGTGCCAAAGCGCTTAAAGATGGTTTGCCTGTTGACTTTCAAGGCATGGGTACCATGTCTAAATCCAAGCGCAACGGAGTAGACCCGCAAGCATTAATAGAGCAATACGGTGCGGACACAGCGCGCTTTTTTATGATGTTTGCCGCACCACCTGAGCAAACGCTTGAATGGTCTGACAGTGGCGTGGAAGGCTCGCATCGCTTTTTGCGTCGCGTATGGAACTTAGGCTACCTCTTATCAGAAGTTGAAAAAGCAGATTTACCTAACAAATTAACTGGTAACTTGGCTAAAACACGCCGCGAAGTGCATAGCACACTCAAACAAGCGGGCATTGACCTATCACGTCAGCAATTTAATACAGTTGCATCTGCGGCGATGAAAATGCTCAATGCCCTCGAAAAAGTGCAAAAAGAGGCAGAGCCACATTGGCAAGCAGTAGCGCACGAAGGGTTCTCTAAACTTTTACGCTTGCTTTCCCCAATCGCGCCCCACATTACGCAATCCCTATGGAAAACGTTAGGCTATGGTGAAGACATTCTGAAAGCGCCTTGGCCAGAAGCACTCGCCTCTGCCATGGTGCAAGATGAAGTAGAATACGTAGTACAAGTGAACGGTAAATTGCGTGGCAGCATCACCTTATCTAAGAGCATGGAAAAATCACAAATTGAGGCAACTGCGGTCAACCAGCCTTTTGTGCAAAAACACTTAGAAAATGCAAGTGTACGTAAGATTATCGTCGTGCCCAATAAACTCATTAATATTGTTGTAGGATAAAACATGACTGGCTTGATGCGCTATTTTCTTATCTTCATATGCAGTAGCTACCTCATCGCTTGCGGCATTCACCTGCGTGAAGCCAATGCGTTTGGCTATCAGCGCATGCTGATTAGCGGTCAGACACAAATTACCACGCCACTTAAAAAATCACTCACACGCAATGGCGTCGCAGTGAGTGCTGATGCGCAAAATGTTGACTTACAAGTAGATCTGCTGAAAGAAGAAAATGAAAAGCGCATTCTTTCACTCAGCGGTACTGGTAAAGTCAACGAATACGAACTTTACTACCGTATCCATTACCGCACCAAACCAGTCTCGGAACAATTATGGAGTAAGCCAGAAATTATAGAAGCACGCCGCGAATTTTCATATAGCGACACTGATTTACTTGCAAAACAAGATGAAGAAAAACTATTGGTTGAAGACATGCATAAGGAAGTGTTAGGAAGATTGATGCGCAGATTGGCAGCATTAAAGAAACCCTAAACACATGTTGATTTCACCTCAACAACTGACGAAACATTTATCCAGTTCGTCCCCTTCCCTGTTCGTTATAGTGGGTGATGAGCCTCTGGCGCAAACCGAATGTTTAGACCAAATCAGACAATTTGCGCGCCAGCAAGGTGCAGAAGAACGCAGTCATTTTATTGTCGAACGTCAGTTCAATTGGCAACAAATTACGCAATTCAGCCAAAATTTCTCACTTTTCTCTTCACGTCGAATTTTAGAAATTGATATCCCCAGCGGCAAACCTGGGGTAGACGGTGCCAAAGTAATCATAGAACTTGTCAGCCAAGCGATACCAGACACTACGACGATTCTGATACTCCCCACGCTAGAGCGCGATGCTAAAAATAGTGCATGGTATGCTGCATTATTAAAGCATGGCACAGTCATTGAATTAAAGGAGGTTGCCATCCATCAACTATCTGATTGGATTGCACAACGCTTGGCTCGACAACATCAAACCACGGATGCGGCCTCACTCGCGTTTATTGCGCATCAAGTTGAGGGAAATCTGCTGGCAGCCCATCAAGAAATTCAAAAACTGGCATTATTATATCCACAAGGCGAAATCAGCCCAGCTGAAATCAAAGATGCTGTGCTCAATGTAGCACGCTTCGATGCGTTTCAATTGGGCGAAGCGATGCTGCAAGGCGATAGCGAGCGGACTGTCCGCATTTTGCAAGGGCTTCGTGATGAAGGTGAACAGCCCGTTGCCATTATGAACCCATTGATTTGGTTAATCAGACCATTACTACGGCTTGAGCTTGCAATAGCACAAGGCGAAAATTTACAGAACGCAATGACGGTTGCACGCATATTTGGTGATCGCCAGACGATGATGAAATATGCGTTGGAGCGTTTAAATTTGCGCCAGATTGAAGCGTCATTAAGCAAACTTTCTGAAATTGATCGTTT
>DHYP01000028.1:28494-29728 GCA_002414145.1 Methylophilaceae bacterium UBA5127
CGTATTGCTAAAGGTGTCAAGCAAGGCGATGCATGGTTAGAGATTTCAAGACTGTGTTTTGGACTTGCTCGCATCAAACGCAAATCAAGGTAGAATAACGCTATATGAACATTCAAAACTACATGCAAAACATCGGCATCCAAGCGCGACTAGCGTCCCGCGCCATGGCAAAAGCGGATACCAATACCAAAAATCAAGCACTGGGCTTTATCGCAGCAGCGATTCTTCGCGAAAAAGCAAGCTTGCTGGCCGCGAATCAGCAAGACTTAACCACTGCCAAAAATAATGGCATGGACGCTGCAATGTTGGATCGCCTCACACTAACCGAAAAATCCATTGCCACGATGGCGGAAGGGCTGACACAAATTGCCAATTTGCCAGATCCAATCGGTGAAATGAGCGATTTTAAATATCGCCCTTCTGGCATCCAGATTGGCAAAATGCGTGTGCCGCTAGGGGTCATTGGCATTATTTATGAGGCGCGCCCAAATGTGACCGTCGATGCAGCTGGTTTATGCATTAAGTCTGGCAATGCTTGTATTTTACGCGGTGGTTCAGAAGCCATCCATTGCAATCAAGCCTTAGCAAAACTTGTGCACGAAGGCCTTGAAAAGGCAGGCTTGCCTCAAGCCGCGGTACAAGTGGTAGAAACGACAGATCGCGCTGCAGTAGGCGAACTCATTACGATGAAGCAGTACGTAGATGTCATTGTGCCGCGCGGTGGCAAAGGGCTAATCGAGCGTATTAGTAATGATGCACGCATTCCAGTAATCAAACACTTGGATGGCAATTGCCACGTCTATATCGATGATGATGCTGACATAGCAAAAGCGGTTCGTATCGTAGAAAACTCGAAAGCTCAGCGCTTGGGTACATGTAATACTGCAGAGTCTCTACTCATCGCACGTAGTATTGCAAAAACGGTGTTACCTAAGATTGCGGACATGCTCATAGCCCACAGGATTGAAATCCGCGGATGCGAAGAAACCTGCGCGCTTGTTAAAGAGGCTATTCCTGCGACCGAAGAAGATTATTACACCGAATACTTAGATGCCATCATTTCTTGCAAAGTAGTCGAAAATGTTGATGAAGCCATTGCGCATATCAACGAGCACTCTAGCCAGCATACAGAAGCGATTGTCACCGAAAACTATACCAGAGCACGCCAATTTTTGCGGGAGGTTGATTCAAGTAGCGTGATGGTAAATGCATCCACCCGCTTTGCCGATGGCTT
>DHYP01000028.1:29777-33144 GCA_002414145.1 Methylophilaceae bacterium UBA5127
AGCTGCATGCACGCGGCCCTGTAGGCTTGGAAGGTCTCACTTCACTTAAGTATATTGTGCTGGGAGATGGGCAAGTAAGAGCCTAAATCATGGACACATTCAGCCACGCACTTTGGGGTTATGGGCTGTTTGGCTACAAACGTTATGCTGCACTTGCCCTATTCTTTGGCGCGATGCCAGATCTTATCTCGTTTGGTGCTTATCTAGCACTGCAAGTCCTGCATGGTCAATGGCAACCTGGTCCGCCGCCTATCGCAGACCTACCTAGTTGGCTTTTTACCAACTATAACGTTGGCCATAGCTTTGTTATTAGTTTTGCTGTGATTGGTATGACTGCTTTATGGAAAAAAGAGATTGCATTTGCCATGTTAGCTTGGCCATTTCATATTGTGCTGGATTTTCCATTCCATTCATTTACTTACTTCCCCACGCCTATTTTATGGCCAATTTCAGACTTTAAAGTGAATGGCATTTCTTGGGCACACTGGTATATCTGGCTTCCAAATGTGGCTGGACTTTTCTGTTTATTTTATTTTCGTCGCAAACATAAACGCCGCATAGTCGCCATCCAATGAATTTAACTCTACACTATCCACTCATGGGTGTTTTGGGAGGTACTTTTAACCCAATTCATCATGGTCATTTACGAATGGCACAAGAAGTGGCTGAACAACTTCATTTTGATCAGGTTAAATTTATTCCTTCTGCCAATCCGCCGCATAAACCTGCGCCAGAAGTTTCTGCTATACAAAGAGCTGAAATGATCAAACTGGCAATTGCCGACAACCCTTTATTTAACTTGGACACACGCGAGATTGAACGTAACGATGTCTCTTATACCGTGGAAACGCTAAAGTCTCTATATGCAGACCATAGCGATACCGCACTATGCTTAATCTTAGGGAGCGATGCCTTTTTGAAATTTGACACTTGGCATCTTTGGCAAGAAATTATCCAGTACTGCCACATTATTTTAGTGCAACGCCCGCAAGGTACTAGCCAGCAAGGCTTGAACAAGACTTTAGAGACTTTTATGCGAGAGCATTACACAGAAGACACGCACAAATTAACTCAAATGCGTGCAGGTTTAATTACCATGCAAGCTATTACAGCCTTAGAGATTTCTTCTAGCCAGATTCGGCATCTAGTCCAACAGCGTCAGAGCGCTATTTACCTAAGTCCGCTACCTGTGATTATCTACATGATTCAACATCAGCTATACCTCTGATACGAAGAAATATTCAAAGCCTAAGTATGACAGACAATAAAAAAACCCACGCTAGGTGGGTTTTTTATTACTTAATGAAATATTAAGCTAAAGTTTTACGACGACGTGCTACACCAAACATACCTAGTGCTGATGCCATCAATGGCAATGCTGCCGGAACTGGCACTGCGTTCACACCCACTACGATGTCATCAAAGTCACCGTCTGGAGAACCTGCGTCATTAAAGCCAATAATAAAATCATAACCAGCAATACCGTAATCAGCAGCATTTACGATATATGCAATATGACCCAAATTCAAGCCAGACGCATTATTAGCTGTCAAACCAGCAGTACCTGTAAAACCAAAATCAATTAAACCTGCTGAAATATCAAAAGTTTGTTTATTGCCGATAGATGAAGCATCTGTATCAAACACGTTTGTGCTGCTTTGTACGTAGAAGTTTTGGTTCGCAGCTTCTTTACCAAGGTAAGTTACTTCCAAAATGGTATCTTGTGTTGCAGATAGTTGACCAAGGTAGCCACCTGTCGCACCAAGCACTACATCGTTATTATCACCAGCAAAAGTGACCGTGCCTGTGTCATTCAAAGACAAGTAACCATTATTACTTACAATAGCTGCTTGTGCTGCCGTTGCTGATAAAGCAAAACATACGGCTAATAAAATTTTTTTCATTTTAACTCCTTAATTGTTTTATAAAAAATATTGCTTAAAAATCCTTAGAGCCAATTCTATTCATGTTACCGATTACACTCAATAGCCCATATGGGTAGTAGCTTTTTTCTAATACTAATTTTATATATTTAACAGTGAGTTAGATCAAAAACCTCAAGTACTCATTAAGAAAATAGTCAACAATTTGTTTGCACCCAATTAACTGCTCTCAATCTGTTAACGCCATCATAGCCATTTACTACTTAGACTCAATAGTCCTTGTGGGTAGATTAGCACTTTTTAACAATTGTTTACTGTCATAAAAAAGACATCAATTATTAAACTGCAAACGCTCCAATTCCTGAAATAGACGCTCTAGCGTGCGAAGATTTTCCTCGTAAGCCAGCATCGGCGGATTCATTGTATTCGCTACCCACATTTTGAGTGGTAGCTTGCGGCTAATAGCAACCTCTTTGGATAATAAGGCATGGTTCAGGCAGCCCAGCTTCATCCCAACGACCAAAACCGTAGGGATGTCCATGTAGCTGATCAAATCCGCAATAGTCGAATGCTCTGACAAGGGCACGAGCAATCCTCCTGCACCTTCTACAATGACCACATCTGCAAGCAGGGTGAGTTGATTATAGGCCGAAAGAATCAACTCAAAATCAATCTTAACCTGCTCATCATGCGCGGCAATATGAGGAGCGATAGGCGCTTTAAAGCAATACGGATTCACCAGTGCCTTGGGGGCTTTGACATTACTTGCTGCGCTTAACAACGCAACGTCTTCATTGATCCATTCTCCGCCAACCAATACACTCCCAGCTGCCACTGGCTTCATGCCAACCACCTGATAACCTTGTGCCACGTAGTGCCTAATAAGCTGGCACGCCACATAGGTTTTGCCTACGCCAGTATCAGTACCCGTGATAAAAAATGATCGCGCCATCAACATTTAGCGCTTTTTAAAATGAATGGGCGTGAGACCCTGCTCTAACTTTGACGACAGCTCAGGTTTCCACGCATGACCATACACCACTTCAAATGTCGCTGGAAGCTTGCCGTTTTGCCTAAATTGTTCGTATGACTTCGTCAGATTTTGTAGAAAGCCTTTAGCCATCAAACCGCGCGCACGTCCAGAGGTTGCATTATGTGCGCCAATTAATTTTAAATCACGCATCACCGCTTTTACATCATCGTAAACCAAGGTATAACGCTCAACGTCTAACACAGGCGCGGTCATTCCAGCACGTGTAAGTGCATCACCGATATCGTGCATATCAATAAAACGGCTAACATGCGTATATCCATTTTGACTAGCAATCCGCAGCTCTTTTAATGTGTCTGGCCCAAACGTACTGAACATAAATAAGCCATTGGGCGTCAGTACGCGTTTAACTTCTGCTAATACTTGGTCTAAATCGTCACACCATTGCAAAGCCAAGTTTGACCAAAGTAAGTCCACACTTGCATCAGCCAAT
>DHYP01000028.1:33153-35095 GCA_002414145.1 Methylophilaceae bacterium UBA5127
GCCAATGGCAAAGATTCAATATCTGCGCATACCAGGTTTTTTTTGCCGAGAATTTTTTTCAGCAAAGGTGCCTGCATATGCGTTTGTTTGAGCATACCGATAGCTAAATCTAGAGAAATTACTTGCGCATGCTGATAACACTTTTGCAATGCAAACGTTCCATGACCAGTACCACAGCCTGCGTCCAATATCGTAGCAGGGTCAATCTTGATTAGCTCCAGACGACTAAGCATTTCTTCACGTACCATTTTTTGCAGTACTGCCGCCGCATCATAACTGGTCGCGGCACGATCAAACGATGCACGTACACGTGCCTTATCTATAGAATATTGATCTTGCATTATGGCTCTAAAAACTGGTTGAGCGTTTCTATAAACTGCTCTGAATGAGATAAAAATGGTGCATGCGCCGCACCTGACATTACGCGCAAATATGCAATAGGCAAATGTTGTGACATCCAATGCGCGGCAGATAATGGTGCCAAATTATCCCGATCTCCATGAATCAGTAACACGGGCTTACGTAAATTTAAAACATCCTCTCGTAAATCTGTATCAAGCAGAATATTCAAGGAACGATTTAAAGTTGTCTGCGTGGGCGTTGGTTTACTCTCAAAGCTGGCGCGCAACTGTCTGATGGTTGTTCGCGCATCGCTTGCTTTCATGCATTGCAAGGTTAAAAATTGTAGCATCGCTGCTTTGTAGTCATGTTTTACCTTGTCTGCAAACTGATTAAAATGCTCAGGGTCAATGCCATGCTGCCAACCTTGTTTTGAGATGAAGCATGCAGTAGAGCCCACCAACACCAACCTACGCACACGGTCCGGCTGATTAAGCGCAATGCGCTGTGCTACCAATCCACCTAATGACCAACCCAGAATATCGGTTACGCCAGGAATGACTTGCGCTACGTCGTCGGCAATTGCATGTAAATGATACGGCTCTATGGGTCGACTGTTTCCAGTGCCCGGTAAATCCACCAGATATAACATATAACTTTCTGAGAGTGCTTTGACCATATGTTGCCACACGCCACTATGCATACCCCAGCCATGCAATAAAACAAGCGGTTGGCCTTGGCCTACAATTTCCACATGACAACTCATGGTGTGATGATTTCCTCTGCTTCATTAATCGCTTCTGCCAATGCTACAACATCCTGCAGTTGATGTGCCGCAGAAAGCGAAATTCTTAAACGCGCGGTATTCACAGGTACGGTTGGTGGGCGTATGGCTGGTACTAGAATACCTCTTGTCTGTAAATACTCACTTAGCGACAATGCCTCATGGTTACTTCCTACCAGCAATGGCTGAACAGCTGTTTCCGAAGGCATTAACTGCCAACGATGTACTTTTAAATGTTGCTTCAAAGCAATCATTAAAGCCTGTAAGTGCGTACGTAATGCATCACCATGTTCAATCAACTTCACCGAAGCTGACAAAGTTGCAGACAAGGCTGGCGGTGCAGGCGTGCTGTAGACATAGCTCTTGGCGGTTTGAATCAAATAATCAATCACGACTTGCTCGCCTGCCACAAATGCGCCCGCGACACCCGCTGCTTTACCTAGCGTCGCCATCATAATCAGCCGTGGAGACTTTAAATTAAGATGATTGAGCGTGCCTTGCCCATGCGCCCCCAGCACACCAAAGCCATGCGCATCATCCACATACAGATACGCATCATATTGCTCACACAATGCCAAATAATCTGCCAATGGTGCAATATCACCATCCATACTAAATACGGCATCCACAGCAATAAACTTATGCTTCGCCTGAGTCGTTTTCAAGAGTGCTTCTAAAGCCATCACGTCATTATGTGGAAAGCGATTGAACGTAGCCAAAGAATAATAGCCACCATCATTCAAACATGCATGATTCAATTTATCTGCAAAAATTGCGTCATCCCGCCCTGCCAGCGCACCTAATACACCGATGTTTGCC
>DHYP01000028.1:35153-35739 GCA_002414145.1 Methylophilaceae bacterium UBA5127
TAGCTAATTGCTTTTCTAGCGTATCATGATAGCGGTGATGCCCCGTAATCAGATTAGACGCACCACTTCCGACCCCAGACTCTCCCGCAGCTTGCTGCATTGTAGCGATGAGTTGCGGATGATTCGCCAAACCCAAATAATCATTACTACAAAATGATAAATAAGGCTTTTCATTTGCAACGATATACTCAGCTTGCGGTGAGTCCAACAGGCGACGCTGCCGCAGCAGACCTTCTTTTCTGCGCTTATCGAGTGCTTGTTGTAATGCCTGCAACATCTTAAATGGAATGCATGCCTAATTTTGCAAACAGTTGTTGATCTGTTTCCATCTCAGGGTTACCAGTCGTGAGCAGTTTCTCACCATAAAAAATACTATTGGCGCCTGCGATAAAACACAATGCTTGTATTCCCTCGTGCATGCTTTGGCGTCCAGCCGAGAGTCGCACAAAACTCTTAGGCATGGTAATACGTGCCACTGCAATCGTACGCACGAACTCTAATGGATCTAATGCATCAGTCCCATGCAATGGTGTGCCTTCCACCTGAGTTAGCAAATTAATCGGCACGCTTTCTGGCGGCTGCTCCA
>DHYP01000028.1:35784-42570 GCA_002414145.1 Methylophilaceae bacterium UBA5127
GACTCCCCCATGCCAATAATACCGCCGCAACATACGTTAATATCAACACTACGCACACAATCTAGAGTATCTAAACGGTCTTGATAAGTACGAGTAGTAATCACGTCACCATAAAACTCGGGGGCAGTATCCAAGTTATGGTTATAGTAGTCCAATCCAGCCTCTTTTAGCTGCTCAGCTTGTCCTTCTTTTAGCATACCCAGTGTTGCGCAGGTTTCGAGCCCCATGGCTTTCACCTCACTAATCATTTTTAACACGGGCTCTAAATCCTTCTGCTTTGGACCACGCCATGCGGCACCCATACAGAAGCGGCTTGCACCATTATCTTTAGCTACTTTTGCAGCAGCCAACACTTCATCCAGCTGCATTAAAGGCTCATTTTCTACGTCGGTATGATAACGCGCCGCCTGGGGACAATACCCACAGTCTTCTGAACATCCGCCCGTTTTGATAGAGATTAAAGTGCTGACTTGCACTGCATTCGGATCGTGATTTTCTCGATGTACTGTTTGCGCACGATAAATCAAATTACTAAAAGGCATTTCAAAAAGCGCTACAATTTCACCTACAGACCAACGCGTAATGGTTTTATGCTCACAAGTGCTTTTTACACTTAAAGCATCTGTATTGATAATAGATTCTTGTATACTTTGATGATGCGTGTGCATAGCGGTTACTCTTTACTTAAATTTAAGATTTAAAACTGATGCAATTATATGATGTTTAATACCTTAAGACAATACATTAACATTTGATTAAAAAATAATCTAATGTTAAATATAAAATCTTTTAGAGGCTTTGTATTACAGCAGCAATGTCTGCTGTGTGGGGAAACTGCGCCAGATGAAACTGCTATTTGCAAGCCATGCTCATCGACACTGCCTTGGCACTCCTCACAATGTTGCCCACAATGTGGATTGATGGCTTTTGGCAATCTATGTGGAAACTGCATCCAACACGCACCTTATTTTGACCAGACACATGCCGTGTTTAATTACACTTACCCAATTGATCGCATATTACAATCTTATAAATATAAAAGCGCGCTGCATCTCAGCCAAATTTTAGGTAATTTATTAGCGGAAAAAGTAAAACTTCAACATGCGGACATCATCATTGCAATGCCTCTGCACCCATTACGCTTACAAGAACGTGGATTTAACCAATCTCTGGAAATTGCAAAAGTCGTGGCCAGGCATCTGAATACACAACTGGATGTTCAACATTGCCAAAGAGTGGTGAATACACCACCACAAGCGAGCCTTGCCCTCAAAGACAGAGTCAAGAACATTAAAGGCGTTTTCAATTGTCTTAAAAGCTACCAAGATCAACATATCTCGGTTGTAGATGATGTCATGACTTCTGGCGCCAGCCTGAATGAATTAGCTAAAACACTGAAAAATGCTGGCGCGGCAAGTGTTAGTTGTTGGTTAGTTGCGCGTACTTTATAGACAATACCGATTCATCTTCAACATTTAAGGTTACCGTGTTCAACATTGTCCTCTTCGAACCAGAAATTCCTCCTAACACAGGCAACATTATTCGCCTCTGTGCAAACACTGGAACACAACTGCATTTGATTAAACCTTTAGGGTTTAGCTTGGATGACAAGCAGTTGAAACGTGCTGGCTTAGATTACCATGAGTATGCATCCATGCAGGTATATGAGAATTGGGATCACTGCAAAATCACATTAAGCGGCAAGCGCATGTTTGCCCTCACTACCAAAGGCAGCGCACGCTATACTGACATGCAATTTCAAACTGATGATGTCTTTGTGTTTGGACCCGAAACTAGAGGCTTACCTGAATATATTCGTAATGAGTTTGCACCCGCTGAGCGCATACGCTTGCCTATGTTAGCAGATAGCCGAAGTTTAAATCTGTCAAACTCAGCCGCAATCGTTCTGTATGAAGCGTGGAGGCAAATTGGGTTTATTAATGGAAACTAAATTCTGTGACGACCCTCAACTCACAGAGTGAAAATATATTAAGAATATAGTCCGAAATTCAAGCTTGAATATTTGATTTTATTGCTAAATTTAGTTACGCTTGTGACTAATTGCAATTATTTAGTTTGAGTGTATGGTACTTTTTATCCTAATCCCCGCGTTCGTCATTGCTATAGCATTCTTGTGGTACAAACAGCAGCAATCTGAATTACGTCTAAAACAGTTACTACTGGATTCCGAAGCAAAACTGTCCAAATCACTGTTTAGATGTGTCAAGATTGATGCTGGTAATCATGCTTGTCAATTTGCAATCGCGTACCAAAACAAACCAATTTTAGTAGATCAAGCACCAGTTTTACCGCTGCCAGGTTGTGATGTCGTAAGATGCCAATGCCAGTTTTTGCGTTTTGACGACAGACGTGAAGGTAGGGATCGCAGAGAAAAACAAAGCAAAGATGACAGACGCGCAATGATTTATGCTGAAAAGCGTCTCATTAAAGACCGCAGAAAAAGCTCACTTAGGCAACTATTCCCAAACTACAACAGACCAAATTACTCACGTTAATAGACTTAACTTCAAATACCTTCAGGCTTCTGCTCTCGACCGAGCAAATCCATCACCGCATCGCGCGCCGACTTACCTTCCGTTAAAGCCTGATTGACTTCATATGTAATGGGCATATCAACACCAATCGCTTCAGCACGTCGCATCACTTCACGTGCAGTATTGACCCCCTCAGCCACATGCCCTAACCCTTGCAAAATATCAGCAAGCGCCTTACCGCTAGCCAACTGAAGCCCTACTTCCCGATTTCTGGAGTATTGTCCCGTACAAGTTAAAATCAAATCACCAGCACCGGCTAAGCCCATAAATGTTTCCGCCTTTGCTCCTATCGCTACACCAAACCGCGTAATTTCAGCCAACCCACGAGTAATCATCGCTGCACGGGCATTATTGCCAAAACCCATACCATCAGAAATACCAGCGGCGATCGCCATCACGTTTTTAATCGCACCCCCTACAGAAACCCCAATTACATCTGTNNATATCATAAACACGCAAACATCCACCATGAATCACAGTGGAAGCGTGTCTTGCAAATGCCTGATCGTTAGCAGCTAACGTGACTGCTGTGGGTAAGCCGCGCACAAGCTCTGCAGCAAAACTAGGCCCAGACAGTGCGCCCCAGTGATGCGCCGAGCCTAACTCCTCAATGGCCACTTCAAATGGCAACATAGCTGTATTAGGCTCTAAGCCTTTATGTGCCCAAATCAAAGGTTGTGTAAAATTTATTTTTTTAAGATCTTGAAGTATTGCTCTAAAACCTGCGGTAGGCACAACGGACAGTACAATCTCCGCACCTGCAATCGCTTGTGCTAAATCATCTTCTACTTGCAATTGATCATTAAATGGGAAGTCACCAAGATACTTGGGATTTGCATGTGCTTTGCGCATGCCAGAGACATGACCACTATTGCGCGCCCAAAGTGATACAGGGTGCTGTTGGCTAATATGCATCGCCAGCGCTGTACCCCATGCGCCAGCACCCAATACGGCAACTTTTGAGCCTGTTAATTTAGACATGGGCTACTTTCTCTGAAAAAACTAAATACCCCAAAGCACTGACTTTTGAATATATCCGACGATTCCATCACGATGCTTGACTTTGACCCAACCATTCTTCGCAACAGTAGACAGCACCTCTAACTGAACATCCTTCTCAACCGTGGCAAGCAAAGCAGCGCTTTCATCATCCAGTTGCCTTATCTCCGCTTTGTTTTCCACCACTAATACTGTACGTTTTGTGCTTAACTGCTTACCTTGAATCCAACTTAAAGCGCCGAAGTGATCACGCACCTTAATCCACTCGCCCAAATTGACAATCACTTCTACTGGGTAGCCATAGGTCAGAATATAAAGTTTTTTAGCTTCCTCTGAAGGTGCATCGTAGAGAGTCGCCTTATTCACGCTCACAGAACGAAAGTCTAGCGCATGCGCATTGAGCGCGCAAAACAGGCTTAAAAAACCTAAGCCTGTTGCAAGCAATTTGGCAAATAACTTAGTTGGCTTTTGCACCAGATTCATCAGCCTGTTTTTGTTGCATATACAAAGCCTCAAAATTAATTGGATTAAGCAGTACAGGCATAAAGCCAGCACGCGTCACCATATCTGACACTGCTTCACGCAAATATGGGAATAGAATATTAGGGCATGCAACAGCAAGCACTGGCTCCAAGCTTTCTTCTGGTACATGACGAATTACAAAAATACCTGCTTGTGTCACTTCTACTAAAAATGCAGTTTTTTCGCTGACTTTAGCGGTCACTGTCACTTTGATTGATACATCAAAAATACCATCTTCAATTTTTTGTGCCGCATTTGCGAGCTCTACACTGACTTGTGGCGCAGTGCGATCTGTAAAGATTTGTGGTGCATTAGGCACTTCTAAGGATGCGTCTTTGATATAAAGCTTTTCAATACCAAAAGCTGGTTGATTGTTTGCTGTCGCTTGGTTTGCGCTATCTTCTTGTGCCATTATTTCGTTCCCGATTTGATATGTAAATTATAAAAATAAGAGATTTAAATCATGATTGAGCTGGTATTTTAACGCTAATACATGACAAATATATAAAAACTTCATATAAAAAACACTAGGCAGCTAGCAAAGAATCTAACTCTCCAGCCAAATCTAGCGCACGCAAATCATCAAATCCGCCAATATGCCGCTCATTAATGTAGATTTGTGGCACAGTACGCTGCCCCGTTTTCTCCATCATTTCTAGCCTTAAATCTGGTTGCAAATCAACACGGATTTTTTCAATCTCTGCCACACCCTTACTTCGCAACAAGCGCTCCGCATTAATGCAATAAGGACATACTGCAGTGGTATACATTACAATTTTAGCCATAATCTTTTTACTCAGTTACTTCACTTCTCTTAGTTATTTCACCAGAGGCAGTTTAGCTTCTTGCCACGATTCCAAACCGCCTTGCAATTGATTGAGCTTTGTAAATTGCTGACCTTGTAAAATCGTGCAAGCTGTTTTTGCTCGCATACCGCTTCGACAGTGCACCAGCACAGGTTTATCCTTGTATTTTTCAATCTCTTTAATACGTCCAGCCAATTCGCTCACTGGAATATGTTTTGCACCTTGTATGTGCCCCGCTAAAAATTCTGCTTCGTCACGCACATCCAAGACCAATGGCTTGGAGCGATTCATCAGCATCACAGCCTCTGTGGGCGAGATACTTGGCACACCAGATACGCCTTTATTGAGCATAGGCCAAATCAACGCCAAACCAGAACCAACTGCCAAGCCAATTAACATGGCATTTTCTTTTATAAATTCCAACGTAACATCCTTAAGTTTTTAATTGAGTTGCAAAGCTCACATGGTGATAGCAAGAAAGATTTCAAGCAAAACTAGAAATAATCCGCTATTTGACGCTATGCGTTGAACACAAGTCACCATTATAATAGATAAAGACGAATTAAATTAAGACATCGAGATGAATATCACCCCAGTAATTTTGTTGATTTTGGATGGATTTGGTCATAGTGATCAATGGCAAGATAATGCTATCGCACAGGCACGCACACCTCATTTGGATGCCCTAAAAAAAGCCTACCCCAATACCTTCATCAATGCTTCAGAACATTATGTCGGTTTACCTGATGGTCAAATGGGAAACTCTGAGGTAGGTCATTTAAACATAGGTGCTGGGCGTATTGTTTTTCAAGACTTTGAGCGCATTAACAACAGCATTGCCTGCGGTGATTTCTACCAGCTCCCTGAGCTGACGAAGGCATTACAAGAAGTCCAAGATAACAATAAAGCTTTGCATATTTTTGGTCTACTTTCTGATGGCGGAGTACATAGCCACCAAAGCCATATCCATGCCATGTTAACCATGGCAGCCAATCTCAAGTTACAAAAAGTATACGTGCATGCTTTTCTGGATGGTCGTGATACGCCGCCCAAGAGTGCAGCTCCTTATATAGCAGCGCTAGAAGCGCATCTCCAAGCTATCGGTATTGGCAAGATTGCTTCTGTGAGTGGTCGTTTTTACAGTATGGATAGAGACAAACGGTGGGAGCGCGTAGCGCCTGCTTACCATATGTTGGTCGAGGGTGAAGCGGAATATAGTGAGTCATCTGCCATGCAGGCGCTGGAACACGCTTATGCGCGTGGCGAGAATGATGAGTTCGTTAAATGTACCGTCATTCGCAAACCAGACGAGGCCCCTATCAAAATTGAAGATGGCGATTGTATTGTCTACATGAATTTTAGAAGTGACCGCGCGCGACAAATGACAGATGCGATTCTCAATCCTGATTTTGATGGCTTTGAGCGTCGGCGCGTTCCACAACTAGCTTACTACTTCACGCTCACGCAATACGATCAGAATCAAAAGAAAGCAATTCCTATTTTTGCTCCGTTCAGTGTACCAAATACGTTTGGAGAATATGTTTCACAACATGGATACAAACAACTGCGCATTGCCGAAACTGAAAAGTATCCACATGTCACCTTCTTTTTTAACGGCGGTGAAGAAACCGTTTTTAAAGGCGAAGACCGCATTCTGATTCCTTCTCCCAAAGTGGCCACCTACGATTTGCAACCTGAGATGAGCGCACCTGAAGTGACAGACAAATTAGTGGAAGCGATAAAATCTAAGCAATATCAAGCGATTATTTGCAATTATGCCAATGGTGATATGGTAGGTCATACTGGCAACTTGGCAGCTGCTATCAAAGCAGTGGAAACCCTAGATGCTTGTATCGCACGGGTTGTTGCAGCAGCGCAAAGTACAGGTGCAGAAATCATCATTC
>DHYP01000028.1:42592-42949 GCA_002414145.1 Methylophilaceae bacterium UBA5127
CAATGCAGAAATGATGTTTGACCCTGCAAGCAAGCAAGCACATACGCAACACACCACCAACCTAGTGCCTTTTATTTATATTGGCCGTCATGCCAAACTTGCAAAGTCAGGTGCGCTTTCTGACATTGCACCTACGCTATTACACTTAATGGGCATTCCACAACCTGCTGAAATGTCTGGAATTAGCTTGGTCAATTTTAACGCATGATGGCAAAAAGTTTAGCGCTTAGGCTATGCATAGTCATAGGCATTGGACTAATCAGTTTTGTAAGTACTGCGCTTGCCGCTAAAAGAATTGAAGCTGCAAAAGAAAATCTGAGTGAGGTGCAGCAAAAAATAGAGTCTCTTAAAAAAGAT
>DHYP01000028.1:42968-46323 GCA_002414145.1 Methylophilaceae bacterium UBA5127
GATGCGCATAAAGACGCGTCTGACGCGCTGAAAGAGTCAGAAACAGCTATCAGCCAAGCACAAAAAAAACTGCATCAAATCAATCAAAAACAAAAAGAAAACAGCACCACATTAGAGAATCTCAAAAAACAAACACTGGAAGTCAATACACAATTGGCTGACCAACAACAAAAATTAAGTCAGCAATTAAATCAACAATATTTGCATGGCAATCAAACTTATACACAATTGATTTTGCAAAGCAAAGACCCTAACACGATTGCCAGAGATGCCAAATACTATAGCTACATTGCAAAGGCACGTAGTGAACTCATTGAAAAAATGCAAGGAAACTTACATAAAATTCAATCACTTAATGAAGAAACAGCTGAAAAACTACAAGAAGTTGAGCAATTAAAAGCTAAGCAAATGGCCGAGAAAAAAGCACTAGAATTGCAAAAGCAGGAAAAAGCCAAGATTGTTAAATCGTTATCACAAAAAATTGCCATGCAGCGCAATGAAATTAGTCGATTAAAACGCGATGAAAAAAACCTTTCCTCTTTAGTTGAGCGTTTAGCAAAGCTTGCTGCTAAACCTAAAGCAAAAAAACCTGCTCTAGCCTCCTCCAGAAAAAATCAAACTAAACAAACGCATGATAATGAGAGCAATACGATCGCCAAAAACGAACAACTTCCTGAGGAAAGTGCCTCTGGTATAAGCTTCCCCAGCCTCAAAGGCAAGTTACGCCTGCCTGTACGCGGAGAACTGATCAATCGGTTTGGATCCAGCCGTGCTGATACTGGCGTTAATTGGAAAGGTCTATTCATCAAAGCACCTGAAGGCAACGAAGTAAAATCCATCGCCAGTGGGCGCGTGGTATTTGCTGATTGGATGCGTGGATTTGGCAACTTGATTATTGTTGATCACGGCGATGGCTATATGAGCTTGTATGGCAACAACCAAGCGCTACTCAAGGGCGTTGGTGAAATTGTGAACAGTGGCGATACTATTGCATCTGTAGGCAATAGCGGCGGGAATGAAACCAACGGTTTATATTATGAATTACGCAAAAACAGCGTACCACTGGATCCTTTAAGCTGGAGCTCACTACGCTAAACTTGCGCCATCCAAATATGCGTATCCAATAAAAAGCGCACCTTAAGTGCGCTTTTTATAATTGTTTTTTATAAGCGCATGGATACTACTTGTTTGACATTACTTGGCTTCAGTTGCTGGTGCTTCCTCAGCAACTGGTGCTGCTGGTGCCTCGCCAGGAATCACTGGCTGCGGCGTTGCGGCACGTGCTTCTGCATATTTTTTGTCAATTTCTTCTTGCGTTAACGTAATGCCTTGCACACGCTCTTCTGGCGTTGGCTCATAGCCACCTGGCTCCACTTTTGCTGGTGCTGGCTCGGCCGCTGGAACTGCTGCTGGTACAGGCGCAGCTTCTGGCGCTGGTGCTTCAGCCTTTTCACCACAAGCAGACAATAACGCAGCTGTGAGTAACGCTGGCAGTAAAAATACGGTGGTATATCTCATAAAATCTCCTTAACAATAAATATATTCAATAATGCATCAGTTTCGTGCTATGTTGATTATAGATTATACTAGCAAAACCCAAGCCAGTTCGTCAGACCTAAACAATCAGCCGATTTTGCGTATTGTTCCCTCTCACTTTGTAGAGAAACCTAAAGCAATCATCTCACCTTTTGCGTAAGCCTCTATTTCGTATGGGCTCTTACGATAGCCATGTCTGCATGACCACACATATTTTAGTAAGGTCATCCCGTGTAAAAATTGAGAAACATGCGTTAACTCATGTCCTAGCAAAGCCACACCCTGCCTAGTATTTGACTGATACGCACCAGGTCTTAAATAAATGCGGTTGTATAACACCACAGCACACATGCTGCGACGTAACCAAAAGGGTGTTTTTCCTTCGATTAAACGCGCCTGTTCAATCACTATGTGAGCAAAATAAGGTTTGAACAATGCACGCTCCTGCGTATTTAAGGGGCGTCCCTGCTTGAACACTGTGCGCGCCTATGCTTGCTCACCAATGAGGTGCATTAAAATACGACGCGTCGCTGGCATGTGTCGATGCTCAAATAAAAAAATGCCCTGCCACTGACCAAGCGCTACACTACCCTCAAGCACAGGAATCGACAAACTGGTTTGCGTCAGCGCAGTTCTGACATGCGCAGGCATATCATCAGGGCCTTCTACAGTATGGATGAACAGTTTATCGCCATCGGGCACGATACGGTTAAAAAACGCCTCCATATCCACCAGCACATCTCTATCGTAGTTTTCATTAATTAGTAAACTTGCTGAGGTATGCTGAATATATAAAGTTAACAAACCTGTTTGAATATGCTGTGCACTCGCCCACTGCAACACTTGGGGTGTAATGTCGTATAAGCGGCGACCCTGCGCTTTGACTTGTATGGTTTGCGTAAATTGATGCATAAACACTCGATTAGATAGGCTGACGTTAGCACTATCATTTTAATTTATCAACTCATAAATGTCTTTTAAATATACAAAAGCGTTTATTTACAATATGGCTTATTTAAAATACGGCTGGTGGAGCGCATCGTCTAATGCGTCATATTTTAAAAGTAAATACAGCATGGTAGCATTGCCGCATCAGATATGGCATTATTTGCAGTATTCAAATAGTCCTAGTATTTGATTTACATGCATCACCAACTCAATCATTCTAATAACACTAAAAATGAATACCGATTTGAGAGGTAATAGTTGATGCCAATCCATGATTTGCGTGTATTAGTTGCAGAAGACGACCGCTTGCAACGCTCAATCGTCGTAGAAATGCTACGGTCGCTTGGTCTGCATTCCATCTCTGAAGCTAGTAATGGCGTAGAAGCGCTCGATATGATTCGTCATGCAAATCCGCCAATTAACATTTTGTTTTGTGATCTCAAAATGCCTCAAATGGATGGCATGGAATTACTTCGACACTTAGGTACAGAAATCCGTCATGTTGAGGTTGTGATTTTAAGTGCGATGGATAAGAAACTACTGGCTGTCGTCAACAAAGTTTCTAGCCTTTATGAGATCAAGCTACTAGGCGCATTAGAGAAACCTCTCAGTTTACAAAAGCTCAAACAAATTCTATCCAAAAGCGGCAACGCGCCACTCAACCCCGCACCAAAAGAAGCGCCTAAACAATTCAACTTTTCGGTTGAAGAAATTCTTGAAGGCATCCGTCAAAAACAATTTAAACCATTTTTGCAACCCAAAGTAGACTTGCAAACTGGGCAGGTTGTTGGCGCAGAAGTGCTTGCACGATGGCTGCATCCTCAACATGGCATCGTTTCTCCCTATGCATTTATCCCCAAATTAGAAGAAG
>DHYP01000028.1:46345-48998 GCA_002414145.1 Methylophilaceae bacterium UBA5127
GGAGAAATAGACTCACTTACCTTCTTGATGTTAGAAGAATCTGCGTTGATATGTCGAACGTTACTCGGCAAAAATCACGCCTTGCACATTGCCGCCAACCTCTCATTAGTCTCCTTAACCGATCCACTTATCGCAGAAAAAATTACCACTATAGTAAAAGCAGCGGGGGTCGATACTAAATACATCACGCTAGAAATCACTGAATCCGCGGCGATGACGGAAGCACCGCAGGCGCTAGAGAACTTAGCACGTTTATATATGAATGGCTTTACACTCTCTATTGATGACTATGGCACTGGCTACTCCAATTTACAGCAACTCACACGCATCGCGTTCGGCGAACTCAAGATTGATCAATCTTTTATACAGGGATTTGCTAACAATGAAGCCATGCTGATTGTCGTTGCCGCAAATATCGATATGGCACATAAGCTTAGAATCAAAAGCGTGGCTGAGGGCGTTGAAACTAAAGAAGACTGGGAGATGCTCAGAAAAATGGATTGCGATATTGGGCAAGGTTACTTTTTTGCAAAACCAATGAGCACGGAGGATTTTTATACCTTTATTGATAACTATCGCAATCAGTTGCTGGAGGTTTCACCCACAGCAGTACATCACTATATTAAAACAACCACTAAAACGAATAGTGAATTTAAAATACTGATCGTAGAAGACGATGAATTTACACGTAATACCATCCTGCAAATACTGAATAGCTTAGGCTATTTACAAACAACTGCAGTTAAAGATGCGCAATCTGCAATCACGCTATTTGAGGATGAGCAATTTAATCTGATTATTACAGACATTTTTTTGCCAGACATCAATGGTCTGGAACTCATCAAACGCATTAGAACGGATAGAACATTTGCCAAACCCAATACGCGCATTATTGTACTGAGTGGGCTGACACAAACAAAGGCAGTTGGACTAGCCATGACGCTCAACGTCAACGGATTTTTGGCAAAACCACTGATTCCCAATGTCATCGATAGAAAAATTAAAAATGTGATGTCCGAACCTACACGCGTCCAAGCGAGCATCGCTTACGAGACGATTAACACTGATATTCAGGATATTCTGAATAAATCGTGATTTTTATGTATTATTTAGTAAGAATAGTGAGAAGATTGTATGGTTTTGTAGGACGGATGAGCGTAGCGCTATCCGTCGGAGGTGATGTTAATAAAGATTCCATGCGGCGGATTGCGTAAACTTATCCGCCCTACGCGGGCTATGCTACGCATATCTTTAATTATTCGGGTTGTCGCATAACTCGCGCCCCGTTAGGTCCATAAAAGGAGAGCATTATGAAAATAGCCACAAAAGCAGTTATTGCGATCGTTCTCGTAGTTGGTTTCGCCAATATTGCAAACGCAGTGTGCAGAAAATCGCAGGTCTGCGATGACTTNNTTGACTACGGAAATAATTGTCGTGTCCAAGACATCTGTGACAGCACGCTTGATTTACCGTCTGTGGAACTTGCTCCGCTTAGGCCGCTTCCATCCGCTGACCTAAAGCCACTTCCATCAATAGAGTTGCCGCCGCTTGGCACATCTCATTGCGAGTACATGCAAATAAACGGTCATTGGCAAAACGTTTGCAGGTAAGCGAAATTACGTTGGGCGTTACCTGCTACTCGATGAGTCTAATATCTGGACCCACCCATGAAGACAGAGGCTAGAAACGAGATAGCGCGGATATTCTGCAACAAGCACAATATCCAGAATGACCTCCTTATGGAGAACTCAAAGACATTAATTTCCGAAGTTTATGCGCCATTTCTATTGCTTGTAGAGTGCTTGGATTCCAATGACTTTAAGGCAAGAGAAAACCCATTTGATGGTTTTTTTATCAGTATGCTACACAGGGCATCTAATGTATTCGGAGGCATGGCTACCTTAATTGCCTCTGGGCATCTTCAGGAAGCCGAGTCCTTGTCTCGTTCTCTGGCGGAATCGGCACTAAAAATTATGCATCTGAGCAAAGGGGACGTGCCAGACAACATTGCCCAATATCTTGCCAGCTACTTTTCAGAGTCCTCATGGAAAACAAAGCAATGGCAATCAGTAATCCATGGTTACGATATTCATCCTCACGATAGGCTAATACAAAACAAAGCTGATACCGAGAAAAATGCAAAAGAGATTTGCCGCATATTCATAGAAGCAGCGGGTGGCAAGTGGCCTGAAAAGGCGCCATCAGTAAGCGCAGAAAAACTATTCAAAGATCTTAACAAGGAACTTGAATACAGAACCGTATATCGTGCAATGTGTGGTCAGCCGCACCAAAATCCAGAAGATATTGTTAATGGGTTGCTCAGTTCTTTATCTAACAATGAAGAGTTTGAGCATAGACGCAAAGAAGAAAAACATTGCTTTAGTATTTTTATCTGCTTGTGGGGTGTTCAGTACCACTTGGAATCAATTGCTACATTAGCCGAGTATTTTTCATTCAAGTCGGTCTCTACTCAAGTTAATCAGGCCACAAAAGTTATTACTGAAATGCAGACAGCCATTAACAATGCTCAGAAAGAATGTCAGCTTCCCAATGGGTGGGTGAAAAATGTTGTTGATGGAATCTGATATTACGCCCAACCCATCAGCCCGCGTAGGGCGGAATAATGAAATGTATTCCGCCGCATGAGAATGTT
>DHYP01000028.1:49049-50098 GCA_002414145.1 Methylophilaceae bacterium UBA5127
CTTCCTTCGGCGCAATACGCTGCGCTATTGACGCCCAACGACTCCACAACCGCTCACTATACTTGCATGGATAAATGGTGTCAGACACGATTAATTTAAAAACACATCCATCCCAGACGACATGCCTGACGAGTCCATGTGACTTAGCGGGTAATTGTGCAACTGCTTAAATTTTTAATGCGGGCTGTTCTTTACCAACCGTAACCCAAACCCCAACCAAATTTTGGGCCTAAGTAACGATAACGCAAGGTGTAGGGGTTGGGGCCATAGGGTCCCCAAGGTCTGCCGTAATACATTCCCCAATAGGGATCATAATATTGCGTACGTGCTAAATCACGCTCTTGCTTGAGCGCTTTTTCTTTTTCTGCTTGTGCTTGCTGGCGTTTATTCATTTCATCCGCTAACGCGTTTTGTTTTGCGCGTTCATTTTCCTGATGAATAAACTCTAGCACCTTGATGTCCAATCCCTTTTTATTGAGTTCCAGACTCTGTGTTGGGGTTAATTCATAACGAGAATTGGACGCTTTGATTTTGGCAATAATTTCATCTGCCGTTTTACCTTGTTTGGCATCTGCCAGCAGTTCATCTAAGCTCACAGTAGCCACTGCTGGAGCCATGAGCTTAGCTAGTTCTTCAGGTGAGATACGCTGCACTTCTGCACGCGTCTGCTCCACACCTGTTGTAGCGCAACCATTCAAGCCTAAGGCGATCATCATGATCATTAATATGCGTGTCATTCGGTTCATTATATTCTCGCCTTTTTAGCTTTCATCGCTTTTAAAGTGGGCGATGGAGAGGTCATGTTAGCGTCAAATTTGTGCGTATTTTGTCCATACAGTGCCATCACTTTTTTTACATAAGCGCGCGTCTCTTTATAGGGAGGCACACCTCTGTAGCGATCCACCGCACCTTCTCCTGAGTTATATGCAGCCACAGCCAAGGTCACATCTCCTCTAAAATAAGACAATAACCAACGCAGATACTTCACACCACCTTTGATGTTTTGACTGGCGTTAAACGCATTTTTAACGTTAAAACGCTCTGCTGTT
>DHYP01000028.1:50123-62692 GCA_002414145.1 Methylophilaceae bacterium UBA5127
ACTTCTTTGTTAGATAGAGCGTTCGTTTTAAAGTTCGACTCTGCTGTGATAATCGATAACACTAATTTGCTATCAACTTGATGCCAATTGGCGACTTTTTCCACCAAATCCACGAGCCAGCGCTTGCTTTTAGGCAATGATGCAATATAGGTATCGATAGCGGGAGAAACGGGTGCATGAAGTTTTACCGGAGATTTTTCTGGCAGAATATCCTGTTGCACACAGGGTGGATTTTCATTGGAGCTAATTTCAATCGTTTCCAGCATTTTTTGTGCTTCAACATGCCCTTGATTAGAGGCAATGCTAAACAAGTTAGCTGCATACTCGCGACTTGCTGGCACGCCTTGCCCCACCGCATAGAGCATTCCCAAACGATAAGCACCTTCTGCACTACCAAACCGTGTGGCCTGACAATACAGGTTAGCGGCTTTCCATGCAGCGTCTGCATCTCCATCTTTGTCGAGCAATAAACTCGCCTGCATCAATAGGTCTCTATTCACAGGCGGTTCATTGTCAAATGTTTCTAATTGGCTCTGCGTAAAAGCAGCACTAGGCGCACACACCAGTAACGCCATCAAAAAACTGACGAAATACACATATCTTGAATGACTCATATGTTTAGTGTGTGCGCCTTTGCATGCTTTATCAACATCAACCTTTGGTGAAAGTCATTTTTCCTGCTTTAAAATCCACCACAATAGTATCTTTTGCCACAAAATGTCCTGCTAAAATTTCACGTGCCAGTGGGTTTTCAATCTCGCTCTGAATTGCACGTTTAAGCGGTCTTGCACCATATACGGGGTCAAAGCCAGCATTCGCGATTTCTGCAATCGCGGCTTCGGTAAGTGTCAATTGCATTTCCATTGCAGTTAAACGTTTAGCCAAATATTGCAGCTGAATATTGGCAATGGATTTCACATGCGCTTCACCTAGTGCATGGAAAACGACCACTTCATCAATACGGTTGACGAATTCAGGGCGGAAATGCGCTTTGACTTCACCCATCACGGCCAATTTCACCACTTGGTAATCTTGATCGGACATACTTTGAATCATATGGCTGCCAAGATTGCTGGTCATGATAATCACTGTATTTTTAAAATCCACCGTGCGACCTTGACCATCGGTAAGACGACCATCATCTAACACCTGCAACAGCACATTAAACACATCTGGATGGGCTTTTTCCACTTCATCTAGCAAAATCACAGAGTAAGGTTTGCGACGAACGGCTTCAGTCAGCGTACCGCCTTCTTCATAACCTACATATCCGGGAGGCGCTCCAACCAACCGCGAAACCGAGAATTTCTCCATGTATTCACTCANNGTCTTCATAACCTACATAGCCAGGAGGCGCACCAATCATACGCGCAACAGAGTGTTTTTCCATAAACTCACTCATGTCGATACGAATTAGGTGATCTTCTGAATCAAACAGGAAGCCCGCCAAAGCTTTACATAACTCAGTCTTACCGACACCCGTTGGACCTAAAAACAAAAAGCTACCATATGGACGGTTTGGATCACCCAAGCCAGAACGTGAACGACGAATAGCATCGGACACCAAGCGCACCGCTTCATCCTGGCCGACAACGCGTTCATGCAGTTTACTTTCCATGGTAAGCAATTTATCACGCTCACCCGTCATCATTTTGCTCACAGGGATACCCGTCGCGCGGCTGACCACTTCAGCGATTTCATCAGCGCCTACTTCAGTACGTAGCATTCTGTGTTTAACTTCACTACCAGATTCTTCAGCTTTAGAGGCTTGCTTCATTTGTGCTTCTAATTGCGGCAATTTGCCATATTGCAACTCAGAAACTTTTTGCCATTCACCTTTACGTGTGGCTTCTTCCATCTGTTGCTTGATTTTTTCAATCTCTTCTTTAATATGCGCAGAACCTTGCACCGCCGCTTTTTCGGCTTTCCAGATTTCTTCTAAATCTGCATATTCTTTTTCGAGCTTGGTGATTTCTTCTTCGATCAACTCAAAACGTTTTTTACTACCTTCGTCTTTTTCACGGCGCACTGCTTCACGCTCAATTTTGAGTTGAATCAAACGCCTATCCAGCTTATCCATCACTTCTGGTTTAGAGTCGATTTCCATTTTGATACGGCTTGCAGCTTCATCAATCAAATCAATCGCTTTGTCTGGCAAAAAGCGGTCGGTAATATAGCGGTGCGACAACTCCGCCGCTGCTACAATCGCAGGGTCAGTGATTTCTACACCATGATGCAATTCATATTTTTCTTGCAGGCCGCGTAAAATCGCGATGGTGGCCTCCACGGTTGGCTCATCCACCAGTACTTTTTGAAAACGGCGCTCTAATGCGGCATCTTTTTCAATGTATTTACGGTACTCATCTAAGGTAGTCGCACCTACGCAATGTAACTCACCACGTGCCAAGGCAGGTTTAAGCATATTGCCTGCATCCATGGCGCCTTCAGCTTTACCAGCGCCCACCATGGTGTGAATTTCATCAATAAATACAATGGTTTGACCTTCATCTTGTGCCAATTCTTTCAACACCGCTTTCAAGCGCTCTTCAAATTCACCACGGTATTTTGCCCCCGCTAACAAAGCAGCCATGTCTAAACTCAACACTTTCTTGTTTTTGAGTGAATCGGGCACTTCGCCATTGACAATACGTTGCGCCAGACCTTCGACAATTGCAGTTTTACCTACACCAGGCTCACCAATTAATACAGGGTTGTTTTTTGTGCGACGTTGTAATACTTGAATCGCGCGGCGAATCTCATCATCACGCCCAATAACAGGGTCTAGCTTGCCCATGCGTGCACGCTCGGTTAAATCCAGCGTGTATTTTTTGAGTGCTTCACGCTGCCCTTCAGCCTCCTGACTGTTGACATTTTCATTGCCACGCACTGCTTGTATGGCTGTTTCCAGTGCTGTTTTGCTTAAGCCATTCGCTTTAAGTAATTTTGCAGCTTCGCCTTTATCGTCTGCCAAGGCGAGCAAAAACATTTCGCTGGCAATATAAGCATCATTACGCTTTTGTGCGAGCTTATCCGTCACATTCAGCAAATTATTCAAATCACGTGAAATCGCAACATCGCCATTGCTTTCCGAAGCTTTAGGTAGATTACTCAACGCGGTGCTCAGGCTATTCTTAAGCGGGTTCACTTGCACACCTGCGCGCGACAATAAAGCAGTAGTGCTGCCATCTTCTTGATTAAGCATGGCAAGCAGTAAATGTTGTGGTTCTATGACTGGATTATCCGCACCCAGTGCTAGGCTTTGGGCATCGGCTAACGCCTGTTGAAATTTGGTAGTGAGTTTATCAAAACGCATGGAAGACTCCTGATAAAAAACAATTAAGTTATTTATATAATGAGGCTGTTTTGATGGTTTTCAATAGTAAAAATTAATCTGTCATTGGAATCAATTTAAAGCCCTCTATACCAGTATTGACCGCTACATACACTTTTGCTTTGATTTCAATCAACTGAGGATAATCCACTTTGTCATTGACGCTTAAAATACGTTGTGCCGACGACCATTGTTTGCCTCCATCCAAAGAGCGCATGCTATAGATCTCTGACTGACCTGAAACAGTTTCACGCCACACCAGCCAAACCTGATCACCAAGGCTATAGATGGCAGGGTGCCCCGCATTGTTTTTCATATTGCCAAATTTTTTAGGGGGCGAAGTCACCCATGCTTCCCCATCCATACGTGCAACCATGAGGCTAGGCGTTTCTCCTGCGCCATCAAAATAGGCCATGTGATAGCCAAACCCTTGCCCATAAGCCAGTGCGCCACCATGATGCGGGCAGCCATCAATCTGCCAATGTCCATAGCTAGCGCGCACGATGGCAGGTGCCTTATTGTCTGGCGTGATTTCGGCTATGGCATGGTCACGCTCGCTACCAGCAAATACATGGCGCCACATCGCGACTACCGTCCCATCTGGCTTATTAGTGAGCGCAATACGACAACACTCGCAACTGCTATCTGCCAGCTTTTTTTCTGGTTCAAAACTTTTGCCCTGATTATTGGAGACTGCATAATAAATCGCTGCACCATCATACGGCTTACCTGCTGCTTTAGCTGCGACTAAGTCACGTTTATCTACCCAAGCCACTGTCATTTTGCCATCAGGTGCCAGATTAAGCGCATCAAAGCGATGGGTGATTTCTGCACGATCTTGATGCACAATATAAGGCGTATCAAAGCTTTTACCACCATTCACAGAACGTGCAAACCAAATATAGCCTGCATATGGTTTTTTTAACGATTCTGTCCAAGTCACATAAATATTGCCTTCTTTTGAAACTGCGATTTTAGGTCTGGCTTCACCTTCTGCTGCAATTTTCATCGGTTTTATGTTGACACTGACTGCTGCTGTAAACGTTTTGCCTAAATCAACACTGCTATCGACCCACACAACACCCTCTTTTACACTGGCACGCCATAGCCTACCTGCTTGATCCGCCGCCAGACTAATTGCCAACTGATCAGATTGCTGAAGGGTGTGTGCTTCATGTGCATGAGATGCAATCCCCATCAATAACAAAGCACTCACAATCCACAAAATTACATTTTTAAAGCGCAACATCATTACTCCATTCATCATGGTTCAGGCGTCATTTGCCTCAGCCTTTAGTCAGCAATTTTTTCCAAAAATTTCCTAAAGTTAAGCGCAATCTATGCCGATAAGCTTAATAACCAGTTTAACAAAAACAGCCATAATCTCTACCCTATTTTTAAATAGGCTGATGGATATGGCATGTAGCTTAAGGAAGTATATTTCTGTGCAGTACAAGAAACCCAAACTACAATCAGCAAAATCGAAGCCAAATCAAGTGATCCCTGATTTAGGCGACGATGTGACTCCTTGGCTTATATTAGACGCATTGGAAAATGTGGCCATTTTCACGCTCGATGAAAATGATGACGTCAGCTATGCCAACCAGCTTGCCCGCAAAACGTTCCAACTGACTTTTAATCCAATTGAAAAACATTTTGGTAGACTTCCCACTGCAATTCATCAGCATATTCAAACGGAAATCAGCAAGCTACATTCAGAATTTACCTTGCAATACGCATACGGCAGTGAGTTGCGCACACTGAAATCATTTGTCATTGTCAATACAGACACCAAAAACCACGCCTACCAAAAACTATTTTATATGTATGACAACGCAAGCCAAGTGCATACAGAGGCCAAGTTGCGTGAGACCGAATCGATATTGCAGACGCTTATCAATACGAGCCCAGATTACATTTGTATTAAAGATGGCAATAATCGCTGGTTAAAGGCAAATCAAAAGCTATTAAATCTCTTCCAAATTAAAACCGATGAATATGCGTATCGGTCGACGCATGAGCTTGCAACAACCATACACCCTGTATTTAAAGCAGCTTTTGAGTACTCCGAAAAATCGGATGAAATCACATGGCAGACTCAAAAACCATACCGCAACGAGGAAATCATTTATCTGCCTCAAGGCTCTGGAAAAATTTTAGACGTTACCAAAACAGCATGTTTCAGTGATGAAACGATTCGCGAACATTTAGTCATGTATGCACGAGATGTAAGCGAGCATAAGTTTATCGAAAACCAGTTACAGAACCGCAGTGCTATTTTGGATGCCTTGATTTCTTGTGATTGGCTATTACATTCTGCGGATTCTTGGCACACTGTTGCCAGCGCAGTCATACAACAATCTTGCTTGGCATTACGCTTTACGCGCGGTGCCATTTTAAAATTTTTAACGCCCAGCAGCCAAAAAAATCCTAGTGCTAAGATTTTATATGAATGGTCTATTGCTGGATTTGTGAATCCCAGCCGCAATTTGGAATCCATCAACTTTAATGATGCGCGCTTAATCCGTTGGAAAGAAATCTTAGAAAATGGCAACCCCGTTTTTTGTGAAATCAACGACTTACCTCCAGACGAACGCGCATTATTAAAACAGCACGACACCACGTGTATTGCCATTGTGCCGCTATTTGTCGACAAAATGTGGTGGGGCAATATCATTATTGAGCGTTGCTATGATTCTGAAAAAACCACATCGCAAGAGCTAGGCTCACTGATGGCAATTGGCAGATCACTCAGTGTAGCCATACAACGTGAACATACTGGCAAAAATCTTAACCTCGCTGAAATTGCATTTGATAGCGCCAGTGAAGGCATCATGATTATGGATACCAATGGCAACATTATTGGTATTAATAAAGGGTTCTCCGCCATCACAGGTTATAGTGAAGAAGAAACCTTAGGTGTGCTGCCACTCATTTTTCAGATGGGAAAACATGCGCTTTGGAACGCACTTTCCAAAGAGGGAAGATGGTCTGGCGAACTGACCAACTATCGTAAAAATGGTGAGCAATATAATGAATGGCTCAACATTACTGTCGTTAAAAACAAAGATCATCAAACGACAAACTATGTGGGAGTGTTTTCTGACATCACAGAAATTAAGCGCTCTCAAGATAAACTATACGACTTGGTCAATCACGACCCGTTGACTGGACTACCAAACAGACGCTTACTCAACGAGCTATTTGAGCAAGCAATTAAACGCGCGCAACGTGAAGAACGATTGATTGCCGTGTTATTTATCGACATTGATCGATTCAAATCCATTAACGATAGCTTAGGGCATCTTGCTGGCGACAAACTGCTGTACGCCGTATCTAGAAGGATCAAAAACACCATCCGCGATTCTGATGTGGTGGGTCGGTTGGGTGGGGATGAGTTCTTAGTCATCATGGATTCAATTCAAAGCACTGAGCATGCCGCTGAAAAATCTCAAAAAATCATTCATGCGCTACAGTCAGAATTTTTAATTGATGATAAAGAGCTGTTCATTACTGTCAGCATCGGCATTTCGATTTTTCCGCAAGACGGTACAAACGTGGATAGCATGATTAAAGCTTCTGATATTGCGATGTATCACGTTAAAAATAAGGGTAAAAATAACTTCTGTTTTTACTCCAAAGAGTTAAGTAAGAATGTGGAAGAACGCTTCACGATTGAAAATCAATTGAGGCGTGCACTCGAGCGCAAACAATTTGAAATTTATTATCAACCACAAGTCTCATTGCCCAATAGAAGAATTATCGGGGCAGAAGCATTGATTCGATGGAATCATCCAGAATTAGGCATCGTCTCTCCTGCAAAATTTATTCCTCTTGCAGAAGAAACTGGCATTATTTTACATATCGGTGAGTGGGCACTCACACAAGCGGCAATGCATGCCAAATCATGGATTAATGAATCAAGCGATCTAAAAAGCATTGCTGTTAACGTCTCTGGCGTACAGATCATGCAAAGTAACTTCGCTGATACGGTTTATGGCATTTTGCTCGAAACTGATTGTGATCCCGCGTTACTTGAGCTCGAAATCACAGAGAGCACTGTCATGCAAAATACGCAGCATGTGATTAACACTTTTGATCAAATCAAGAACATGGGCGTACGTTTGGCTATTGATGACTTTGGCACAGGTTACTCGTCTTTATCCAATCTAAAACGCTTACCACTAGACACATTAAAAATTGACCGCTCATTTATACAAGACTTACCGCACGACGTAGATGATGCGGCTATTGCAAGCGCAATCTATGCGATGGCTTGTAGCCTTGGCTTCTCCGTCATCGCAGAGGGTGTCGAAACTGCTGAGCAAGAACAGTTTTTAAAACAAATGGGATGCACTGAGGCACAAGGATATCTATATAGCAAGCCTGTGACTGCTTCAGAATTTATCGAGCTATTGAAAGCACAAGCTAGTATCAAGGATGGCAAATAAAATGCAACAACATGCACACTTTATCGATATTAACCAGTTATGCGTTGGTCTATATATTCATTTGGATTTAGGCTGGTTGGATCATCCATTTACCTTGAGTAACTTCAAGATTCAAAATGACACGCAAATAGATAAAATCAAAAAAATTGGCCTAAAAAAATTACGTTATGACCCTAATCGCAGTGACTGCACGCCATTATCGCTCACCCCAATCAAGAGCGATATTAATGTTGAGTTAGCCAAACGTACCCATCAGGTGCCAACTAAAAAGTTTGAACATACGTTGCCAGAAGCCAAACAGGAAAGGCTCAAACAATTGCAGCATACGATTAGTCAAAACGAAAAGAAATTTGTTGAAACCAGTAACATTGTCAAAGACATTAACCTACACATTTTAACTGCACCCAAGAAATGTGTGCAGCAAGCCAAAACTATCGTGAGTGATATGGTCACGACGGCATTAATGGAAGGTGACATTGCGATTCATGCTCTGAATGGCCATCAATCAAGCGATTTACACTATCAGCATTCACTCAACGTGACAGTGCTAGCACTAATGCTAGCTAAGTCTATCGACATTTCTGAACACGAAACGCACTTGCTTGGAATGTCGGCCTTACTGCATGATATTGGTAAAGCGGAAATTCATGAACATATCCTGATTAACAAAGACACTCTTGCAGGTAGTGAACTCACGCACTACCAAGAACACTCTGCAAAAGGTGCGCGCATGGCAACAGACGCAGGCTTGGATGCACGCATTGCAAAAGTATTGTTACACCATCATGAGTATGCCGATGGCTCAGGCTTCCCTCTAGGATTACATTCTAATGAGATCGACCTACTTGCAAAAATTATTACCATTACCAACACTTATGACAATTTATGCAACCCGAGCAACCTATTTCATGCCAAAACACCGTACGAAGCTTTAGGCGTAATGTACTCTCAACTACGCGCCAGATTTGATGAAGACTTACTCAAGCGTTTTATCAAATCACTTGGCATTTACCCGCCTGGTAGCATCGTCAAACTGTCAAACAGCCAGTACGCAACTGTTGTTTCTAGCAACCCTAACTACCCGTTGAGACCTTACATCAAGTTGCACAAACCTGATAGCGATCCATTTTCACCTACCATTCTGGATTTACGTGAAGAGGCCACCATCAGCATTACTAACTGCCTAAGACCCAGCCAGCTGCCTCCTGAGGTATTAAGCTTTATCTCTCCACGTAAGAATGTGAGTTATTTTATTAGCCCAGACTCAGTACCAGAGGCTATCACTGCCTGATGCCGCAAACATTAAATCCCTAATAATCAAATTTCACAGTTGCAAACCATGTACGCTGTGGATATGGGTTAGGGTTCACATAATATTTAAAATTATTTAAATTATTCACACCTATGGCCGCTTCCCATTCTGGTGCGAATCGATAAACAGCCTTAGCATCCATTACAAAATAATGGCTGACCGCACCATACACATCAGGATTCACATCGTTATATCGCTTATTCACAGTGTCATACAAAGCATTATGCTGATGCCCACTATAGCGACCAGCCAAGCTAAACGATAAATGAGGATTCAAGCGATACACACCCAACATCGTCGCACGCCAGTGAGGAATACGGGGTTGATCTGTTCCTTCTAGCCCTGGATTTTTACTATCTCTTGTAATAATAGAATCTGCATAAGTGATACTCCCTGTTAAATCTAAACCATGCACCCACAAGTCAGTGAGCTGCAATGCTGTCTCCACACCCTGCGTATGTACTTCATCCACGTTTTGCACGCTACTAATCTGAAAGCCTGGCAATGTAGTGAAATCAGTTTGTGAAATCAGTGCATCATGCTTATCTTCGTAAAAATAAGAAACTCTCAACAAGCCGGACGCTAAACTATATTCTGTCGTCAATTCAAAAGCGTTGACTTCTTCTGGCTGTAAATTAGGATTATTCGTTTTTGCTACATTATAGGGCGCAGGCAATGCCGCAATTTGCCCTGCTGTTGGCGTTCCTCCTGAAGCTGTTTTGATACCAACATTTGCAAACAATTCACCAACGGTAGGAAATCGCACACCCTTGCCGTACGACCCGCGTAATGACCAATCATCAGAAACCTGAAATGAAAGCGCTACTTTAGGGGAGAAAGCATACACCGTACGATCTTGATATTTAACGTTGGACCCAGATGAGAAATTACTCCCATTAAAAGCATCCCACTTTTCCCAGCGTCCTCCTGCTACCAATTGCCAATCTGGTAAGAACTTCCATGCATCTTGCACATACAATGCTTGTGTCTCCGTTTCACCTCTAGAATTAGTGCTGAGTGTTCCTCTGGATCCACTGCGCCAATCGGTTCCTGTCACTACATTAAATTGGTCTGATTTGGTTTCATAATTATCGTAATGATAACCAAAGCTTATTTGATGTTCACTTTTTAAATCGCCATCGGGACGCCAATCTCCACGCAAATCGATGCCCTTCCAGCCTGTACCACTCGCATCGGTAATCGTCCCGCCAACCACAGCGCTACCATCACTTGCGTTCAGCCCAAAGTTACCTGAAGAGGCGCGGATCAAGTCTTTATTCTGATTAAAATAACTGGCAATCACATCCCAATCAAATACACCACCAGTATCACTTTTAACGGATAGTCCATGCATAATATGCGTCTGCTCTGTATTGCTAGAAGCAGGCGCTGTGACTGTGTAATAATTCCCACCTATATTTAAAGCTCTAAAAGCGCCCGTGCCGCCAGTGCCATATATCGTATTACCCAAACCATCTTTTAAATAGCTTTCACCGCGCTTTTCAGAATCATTTTGCCAATAGCCCAAGGTGTATGTAGCTTTCACACTAGAGGTAATATCGTAAGCAACTTTAAGCTTAATATTATCTTGAACGGCACTATCAATACCTGCAGAGCCTGTGGTAATGCGCGCATTGCCAGAAGTATCTATATCACTATATGCCCCACTATTAATGACTGTGGAATTGCCTACCCCTGGATTTGTCGTTTTTGTCGCCGCCACAAATGTCATAGGATGACCTTGATTATCCAGATGATCAGCACTCAGCCAAAATGAAAAGTCATTATATTTATTACCCACTGACGCACTGAGATGACTACCATCAAAATACTGATTGGTGCCATACAACTTAAAACTCTGACCAAAATAATCAAATTTTGCATGCGCTTCAAACTTTTCAGGCATACGCGTTTTGATCAGTACTACGCCCCCTGCTGAATTACCTGGGTATAAAGCAGAAAAAGGCCCATACATGACATCCACACGTTGAATTTCCTCGGGCGATACCATCATCCAGCGTGGCGCTGTACTAAAGCTATTATTGAGAAAGTTAGAAAGTAATAAGTCATCCGCATAAACAGTAGTTTGTGCGCTTGAAATCGAGCTATTCACACGCATTACCAATACGCTATTAAAATCTCCAATATAGCGTTCTCGCACATGCACACTAGGCAAGTATTGCAGCACTTGTGGCGTGGTGACTGCGTTAATGCTTTCATCAATTTGTTTAGCAGTGACACTTTCTACTGTGTTGGGCGCATTCTCTGGCACACTCGGCTTATCTGCGGTTACATTAATTTCATCTAATTGCAAATGGTCTGCTTGCGCTAATGGCGTGTTCAACAAGGTAAAAAGAATTAAGCCAGCCCATAAGCTTAAGTTAAAAAAATACGTCATACTTTTCATTTCAGTAGCCTTCTCAAATTCGCTGATCATTAAAATGATGTGCTAACACCCACCGCAGCAGACCAATCGCTGGTGAGCTGTGTACCGCGTACAAATAGATAAATAGGCGTTTGAACAAAGCCATATACATGCGTGTTGTCGGTGATGCGATAGCTAATTCCAGGGCTTAAACCAAGGCTATGTCCACCTGATTCTGTTGGCTCGGCATTGCTACCTGTATCGTTGGATTTATGCTGTAAATTAAGCTGTAGCATCAGGCTTAAATCGGGTGTGGCGCTATAGCTAACACCGAGATCTGCATTGACTTTGTATCCAGGTTTAAAGTGATCGCGTTCGTTTATAGCCTGCTGCCATGCGCCCTGAGCAAACCAGCCAATATTCCCTTCATGGTAGTTGTAATAGGCGCCCAGAATGGTATCAACACTGCCCGTTCCTGGTTGCAAGCTTCGTTCAGCCTGCTCGCCCGCACTGTTTTTCTCACGAATATCCCCAGTTGGTAATTTAAGACCAAAGCGCACGCCAGCGTTACTGCGTTCATCATGATAAAAACGATAGCGCGCAGTTGTTTGTATATCGCCAATACCAGAAAAATTCCATTGCTCTAACTCTGGATCAACTCCGCCTAACCCATTGTCTAAATTGAAAATATGCTCATGCGATCGGCTGATGAAAGGCAATTTAAAAGTAATGCCCCAATCCTCATTGATGTTCCAATCTACCGTCGCAAGATAGTTACGATTAATCGTACGCACTTCATCGTGTTCATCTACCACGCCCGCAGGTTGCGTTTGATGTGTGCCATGGCGTAATGCATCCTGCTTGATGTATTCAGCACGTAAATCCAGACGTACACCTTGTTTAACGGAGACACTTTGAATGTCCCAATCGGTATTTAAATTACAAAAAGCGCTACCACAGCTGGCATCAGCCAACAATGGCGCACAGCTTATTGCAGCAAAAACTGCTCTGAGAAAACGCATGGACTACCCCTTAATCAACTGGTGAACCTCTGTGAGGAGGCACACAATAAAATCAACCCACCATTTGAAAGCGCAAATGGTCATTAGC
>DHYP01000028.1:62705-64414 GCA_002414145.1 Methylophilaceae bacterium UBA5127
AAAGCGAGGTGGATTAAAGGGTAGGGGGTGCCTGACTAGGCGGAGAAATGTAACTGGTGGAAAAAACAATGGGCGTACTGTACTGTGCCACCTGATGTGCGATGACTTCTAATCGCACAATCATCTCTGCATTAGGTGCTGGCAACATCACATCCGCTATGCCAGCATGACAGAACGGACAATGCTCCAGATGATGACTGATTGAGGTGGGTTGCTGATCAGGCTTAACATCCAGTGCCATTTGTAACTGTTGACCTTGCGTAGTGACCACTTGGATGAAAAGCCTTTGGCCGCTAGCACTACAAATCTCTTGTAAGAAACCTTTTGCATTATTTTGACTTGCTAGCGCATGAGAAATACTAGGCGCAAGCGATGCAAAAATCATCGCAACCAATGCGACTTTATGCATCCATCGAAATAATCTTTGAGAAATCATAGTGTTGCGTATTCTATCGTAATGTTTTAGAAAGCACCACCCTAATAGAGTAAAGTCACGCCCACATTTACAGAGCGCCCCATTCCAGGCACCTGCACGCCGTGCAATACTCCAGTGCCCATGGTGGCACCTTGACCGATATATGCACCACCCAAGGGATACGCATATTTCCGATCAAATAGATTTTCGATACCTATATCTAAGCGCGCATGCTTCCAATCGTAGCTACTATACAAATTAAAAAGGCTATATCCAGCTGTCATATTCTCTTTACGTATTGCTTCTACATGACTTTTAGCATCGACCAACTTGGTCTCTACCCTAGTCTTCCATGCACTATAAGCATGCTCAACGCCCAACGTTAAATTGAATGGCATGATCTGATATAAATCATCGTCGGTTGTCAAATTTCTGCCTCTGGTATAACTCAATGCACTCGTGAGTGTAAATCTCCCAAGTCCCTGTCCATCAGACAAGCGTTTTCTGGCACGCATATCAATGCCATAAAGCTGCGCGGTTTGATTGTCTAAACTCAGATTAACAAAACCGTCTGTTCTGCTTGCACAGGTCTTACCCACTGAAGCGCAACTGACTGCATCGATATAGTCAGTAATATAAGTAAAATATGGCTCCACTTTAATTTGCCAATCTTCCTTCTGCGCATCATGCCACTCACCAGTAATACTTAACGTGTGCGCAGTTTCTGGTTTTAAATTGATATTTCCGACATAGCCATTGCCATCGCCAATCCAATTATTCATGTTCAAGACCATGGTATTCGTATTCGCCCAAGTATATCGTTCATACAAATTGGGAGCGCGTGTTTTCATGGCATAGCCCGCTTCAACACTACTATTATGATCTGGCGTATAGCGAGCAAGCATCGTTACATCAACATTATGATCTGACTTGCTGTGATCCAAAGCATTAAATGCATTAGCAGCTGCGCCGTATCCTGCCATACCGACTGTTGTATTGTTATACCCTTGCACATTTCCTGCATCGCTATTCAGTTGACTTGCTCGTATACCTACCTGCGTAAACCATTGCTGATTCCACTGCGAATCTAGCTCTGCAAAAACATCAAAATGATCACGCTTACCATTATTAATGTTCCAAAACACATTAGGCCCCATCATCATGCCAGAACCAGAAGCTGGCCACCAATCATCTAATCGATAGCGTTGATATTCTGCCCCCATACGTAACAAGTCACGCGAGGAGATGCTTGTTTCCGCTTCGACACTGACGCCAGTGGTAACGCCTTCTGTCC
>DHYP01000028.1:64464-64819 GCA_002414145.1 Methylophilaceae bacterium UBA5127
TGCCATAAAAAAATTGCTTGTCATCCCCAAAATTCATGCTATGGCGTGTACGTTGGTGATAAGCACTTGCCTTTAACAGACCCCAGTCATAGTGGCCTTCATATTTAAAACGATACTGCTGACTCTCATTATTCGTCATATCCATGCGCTGATTGGTAAATCCCTGATAAGGAATCTCTTGTAAACCTAGCATCAATTCAAACAAATGATTTTCTTGATGAAAGCCCAATACAAAGGCATGGTTATCTGAATGATAATAGGATGACCCTACCTCATCTGCCCCAAGATAACCGCGCCCATTGGCGGCAATGCCTGCAGCTTTAAAAGCGCCACCTGCACGGTAATTGTTTGCTTC
>DHYP01000028.1:64866-65260 GCA_002414145.1 Methylophilaceae bacterium UBA5127
GCAGAGAGATTCACACCATGTGCATCATTATTGCTTTTGTAAAACGAGTTGATTGTGGCATGCGTTAGCAAACCACCTTCCATGGCAAACTCAGGCTGCTTAGAAAGCATCAATATTGTTCCAGCAATACTGTCTCCACCTACACTGACTGGAGTAATACCGGAATACACTTTAATTGTTTGAACATTAAATGGATCTATATAAGAAAGTGCTGGATTCATATGATTTGCACAACTTGAGATCAAATCCATCCCATCTACTTGAATACGGATACGATCATCTGCTAAGCCATGAATCACGGGTAAGCTAGATACGCCACCCGCACGATATAAGCTCACGCCCATCTCATTTTCCAGCAATTTTGCGGCATCCCCTGCTGTAGTAGCGTAATCCT
>DHYP01000028.1:65299-65916 GCA_002414145.1 Methylophilaceae bacterium UBA5127
ACTTCAATATCATCTAATTTCAAATGCTCTGCTAATACTGTATTTGAGACCAATAAGCTCAATAACGTTGGTATGCATATCAAATGCATTTTTTTACATTTCATCTTGTACTCCTAAGCAATTACTTAAATCAAAAAATATAATTGATTAGTTGGTGGCTTTACGCAATCCATGTGCAAGCACGTACGACGAGCATGACTAGCGCTAGCGTTAAAGCAACACTTTACAAAGAAGCACCAACCAATCTTTAGATTGAGAGATTAAAGTGCTGGAGGAGCGCGAGTGAGAGGGGCTTGATAACTAGGGGTGGTAAAAAATGGCGTCTGATAGATATCTTGAGCTAGCCTTGCTTGCTTTTCAAGATAATACGCAAACGCGGGACTTACTGCTGGCAACATCACATCCATCCCGCCAGCATGGCAGAACGGACAATGCTCCATATGATGACTGAAGCTAATGGGGTGCTGACTACCAGACTCTACATCAAAAACTGTCTGCTGTTGCTCCCCTTGGGAAGTCACTACTTGAATATAAAATTTTTGACCACTGGCGTTACAGACTTCTTGCAAAAATCCTTTTGCATTACTTTGATTGGCTAACGCGTGCGAAATACTGGG
>DHYP01000028.1:65940-66314 GCA_002414145.1 Methylophilaceae bacterium UBA5127
GCTTTGTGCATCCAGCGAAATAATTTTTGTGAAATCATGAGCGCATTTTAACCTGCATCGCGTAAAATTCAAACAATCAAATACTTACAATAGGAACACACATGGCTGTTGGCAGTTTATTAGCATTACTCGACGACATTGCAACCATTTTGGATGATGTCTCTGTCATGACTCAAATGGCAGCAAAAAAAACCGCAGGTGTCTTGGGAGATGATCTAGCATTGAATGCACAACAAGTGGCTGGCGTATCTGCTGAGCGCGAGCTTCCTGTCGTATGGGCTGTAGCCAAAGGCTCGTTTATCAACAAACTGATTTTGGTGCCTACAGCACTTGCCATTAGTTACTTTGCGCCTTGGTCCATCACACCACTATTG
>DHYP01000028.1:66333-66697 GCA_002414145.1 Methylophilaceae bacterium UBA5127
CGCTTTTTTATGTTTTGAAGGCTTTGAAAAAATTGCACACAAATTCTTACACAAACATGGAGATAATGTACACCAGGCTGCACTAAAGCAAGCCGTTGAAAAAACAAATATAGATTTAGTTGCTTTGGAAAAAAACAAAATCAAGGGCGCTATTAGAACGGATTTTATTTTATCGGCCGAGATTATTGTTATTGCGCTTGGCACTGTCACTACGGCTACATTTACCAAGCAATTTACTGTAGTAGCCCTCGTTGCCATCCTCATGACTATAGGCGTGTATGGTTTAGTGGCTGGCATTGTCAAACTAGATGATTTAGGGCTACACCTCATGCTTAAAAAAGGTGCGAGCTTTTACCGTCAGGCG
>DHYP01000028.1:66726-70501 GCA_002414145.1 Methylophilaceae bacterium UBA5127
AATCGGGGAAAAACTATTAGCACTTACACCTTATCTGATGCGTACGCTCTCTGTGCTTGGCACAGCGGCTATGTTTTTGGTCGGAGGTAGTATGATTAGTCACAACATACCTGCAATTCATCATATGAGCGAACACATTACCGAAACTTTAAAGCAATTACTAACTTTTGGCGGCATATTAGCCACAATTTCGCCGATTATAATAGACGCTACTATTGGTTTGCTGGTAGGTGCAATTTGCGTGATGATGTTTGAAGTTGGCAAAAAGTTTGTACCGAACCAAGCTTGAGCTAAGCAAGCCAATTAATAAACGCATGACGCTTTAATTTACTGGGCATTCAGCTCATAATAATACAAATACCTTGCTCTGCTTTACCTTAACTTTTTGGAATATTGCATGACAGCCACACTAAACCTTCAGGACTTTTTAGCACTTCATTTATCAGACGCACAACGTCCAGCATTAGCTAAGATCATGAATGACATTGCGGATGCCTGTAAAAAAATTGCCATTGCCATTGATAGTGGTGCGCTAGAAGGCAACATGGGTAGCTTAGCCAATGAAAACATTCAGGGAGAGGTACAAAAAGCGCTGGATGTGATTAGCAATGAAATTTTCATTGAATCCAATCAGCAAAGCGGTTTTATCGCAGGCATGGCTTCAGAAGAAACAGAAACCATCATCGAGATTAGCAAACATCGTCGACCCTACGGTGAATACTTATTGCTTTTTGACCCGCTGGATGGCTCCTCCAATGTGAACGTCAATATTTCTGTAGGGACAATTTTCTCCATTTTAAAGTGCACGCATGCAGAACCCACTTTAAATGATTTTCTACAGTCTGGATCACAACAAATCTGCGCGGGTTACGCGCTTTATGGTACATCAACCATGCTGGTATTCACTACAGGCAATGGCACGCATGGATTTACACTAGACACTGAATCAGGTCAGTTTTTCCTGACACATGCTAACATGAGAATTCCAGATGACACGCAAGAGTTTGCTATCAACATGTCCAACTACCGCTTTTGGCAAGCGCCCATACAGCGCTATATTGACGAATGTTTGGTGGGCGCGGAAGGTGAACGTGAAAAGGATTTTAACATGCGCTGGGTCGCCTCCATGGTGGCTGAAGTGCATCGCATTTTGATCAGAGGCGGTATTTTTATGTATCCAATTGACGAAAAAATCATGAAGCAAGGCGGCAAACTCAGACTTATGTATGAGGCCAATCCTATGAGCTTTATTGTTGAACAGGCTGGGGGTGCTGCGAGCACAGGAAAAGTGAGAGTATTAGATATTCATCCAGGGCAATTACATCAACGGGTCCCTGTCATCATGGGTAGCAAAAACGAAGTAGATAGAGTCGTTTCCTATCACAAAAAATCAAAAAAATAGACAGTCTTGGGATTACTTAATGACTGGGTGTAGCGCTCCAGACTTGTAGAGCTCTGCCATCGTTTCACATTTGATAGGCTGAATGCGGGAGGCTTGCCCCGCAGACCCAAACGCTTCAAAACGCTGTTGACATAATTCACGCATCGCCATCGTGCTAGCTTTCAGATACTTTCTTGGGTCAAACTCTTTAGGTTGTTCGATTAAATATTGTCGCAATGCACCTGTGCACACAATGCGCAAATCAGTATCAATATTAATTTTACGCACACCATATTGAATCCCTTCAACAATTTCTTCCACTGGCACACCGTAAGTCTCACCAATATCGCCGCCATAGTCATTGATAGTTTTTAACCATTCCTGAGGTACCGATGAAGACCCATGCATGACTAAGTGTGTATTTGGGATGCGCGCATGAATCTCTTTAATGCGGCTAATTGCCAACGTTTTACCTGTAGGCGGACTTTTAAACTTGTATGCGCCATGAGAGGTTCCTATTGCAATAGCCAGCGCATCTACCCCTGTTTTTTTAACAAAATCAGCAGCCTCTTCTGGATCAGTAAGTAACTGAGCCTCATTCAATATCCCCTCAGCACCTGAGCCATCTTCATCTCCAGCCTTGCCCGTTTCCAAAGAGCCAAGCACACCCAACTCCCCTTCAACCGACACGCCTATGGCATGCGCCAAATCCACGATATTTCTAGTCGCCTCCACATTGTACGCATATGTTGAAGGTGTTTTTGCATCCTCCATCAAAGATCCATCCATCATCACACTGGAAAAACCAGATCGCATCGCCTGTATACATACCGCAGGAGTGTGTCCGTGATCTTGGTGCATCACAACAGGAATATTGGGATGAGACTCTATAGCAGCCAACACCAAGTGCCTTAAATAAGCTTCACCAGCGTATTTTCTAGCGCCCGCCGATGCTTGCAAGATAACAGGGCTATCAACTGCCTCAGCAGCCTGCATAATGGCATGCACTTGCTCCATATTGCTGACATTAAATGCAGCGATGCCGTAACTGTTTTCAGCCGCATGATCTAATAATTGTCGCAAAGATACTAGCGCCATGATGTCCTCTTAATATGAAATCGCCGAAATATCACCATCTTAAATTGCAAGCAACTCATACATATCGATGATTAGCCTTACATAACCAGCTTAATTAATCAGTTTACTTTTTACCCGTACGCCAAGCATTAGCTAATACTCAGGTGCGTTTTTTTGCTCGTAGCTTTCATAAGCATTAATGATTTTTTGTACTAAAGGATGACGTACAACATCTTGACTCAAGAAGTGTGTCATGGCGATGCCTTTAACCTCTTTTAAAATTTTCTGCGCCTCCACCAAACCGCTTTTTTGATGGCGCTGTAAATCAATTTGCGTTACATCACCCGTAATGACGGCTTTAGTGCCAAAACCGATGCGCGTTAAAAACATTTTCATTTGTTCAGGAGTCGTATTTTGCGCTTCGTCTAAAATAATAAAGCTCTGGTTCAACGTACGACCTCGCATATAGGCTAAAGGCGCTACTTCTATGGCACCACGCTCAAACATTTTATTGACAGTATCATAGCCCGCCAAATCATATAGCGCATCATACAGTGGGCGTAAATACGGATCTACTTTTTGATTCAAATCACCAGGCAAAAAGCCCAAACGTTCACCCGCCTCTACCGCAGGACGCACTAACACAATTCTTTTGACACGGTCACGCGTCATCGCATCCACCGCGCTGGCTACTGCTAAATAAGTTTTACCCGTACCTGCTGGGCCAATGCCAAACGTAATATCAAAATCTTGAATTTGCTGCAAATAAGCAACTTGCCTAGGCGTGCGGCCATGTAAGTCACCACGGCGCGTCATCAACACTGGCATATTGGAAGTGCTCACGTCTTCTGGCTTTAGCTTATCCACTTCGACCAGCCCTAGTTGAATCTCCTCTAACTCAATCGGCTTTTTAGCACGCGCATAAAAATTTTCCAGCATTTGTGCTGCCATGCGCACATTATCTTGCTTGCCTGAAATATTAAACGTACTACCACGGCGGTTAATATTCACATCCAAAGCAGTTTCAATCTGCTTCACATTTTCATCCAGCGCACCGCATAGATTGGCAAGCCGTATATTGTCTTCAGGACTGAGTGTAATTTCCATGGCTTAAATTATTTCACCTTGTAAGCGTTTGGGGTTACTCACGTCTGTAATTTTTACATTCACAAAAGTATTAATCAAACCCACACCTCCAGCAATATCGACTACGCGATTGTTATCTGTTTTTCCTGCCAGAAAATGCTCACTCTTCCATGAGACACCATCAATCAACAGGCGCTGCACCGTGCCTAACATTGCACGGCTAATCGCATC
>DHYP01000028.1:70519-70869 GCA_002414145.1 Methylophilaceae bacterium UBA5127
TCGTTAGTCGCTTGCAACTTGGATAATCTGGCAAGCTTTAGCTCTTGCGGCGTATCGTCTTTCATAAATGCAGCTGGTGTACCAGGACGCGGACTATATAAAAAGCTAAAACTATAATCAAAACCAACCTCTTGCATCAGCTTCACCGTTGCACCAAAGTCAACTTCTGTCTCACCGGGGAATCCCACAATAAAATCAGAAGTAAATGTTAAATCAGGACGCACTGCTTTAAGCTTACGGATAATCGATTTATATTGCAGTGCAGTATAGTTACGCTTCATTGCCATCAATACACGATCACTCCCTGCCTGTACTGGCAGGTGCAACTGTACAGCCAGTTTTGGCACAGA
>DHYP01000028.1:70875-75697 GCA_002414145.1 Methylophilaceae bacterium UBA5127
ACAGTCGCAAAACAACTGATGAGTCGCTCACTCATTTCATTGGGATGGCTCGTGGTAAAGCGAATGCGCCCGATTTCTGGAATCTCGGCGATCATTTCTATGAGCATCGCCAAATCGGCTTCTACACCCTCATACTCAGCGCGATACGCATTGACATTTTGGCCAAGCAAGGTGATTTCTTTTGCACCTTGCGCTGCCAGCTGCACAGCTTCTGTCAAAATATCTGCAAAAGGTCGTGATACCTCTTCACCACGCGTAAAGGGTACTACGCAAAAACTGCAATACTTACTACAGCCCTCCATAATGCTCAAGAACGCGGATGCACCGTCGATGCGCGGTGGTGGTAAATGATCAAATTTCTCAATCTCAGGAAAGCGAATATCCACCTGCGATTGACCACTACTTTGCTTATTTCGAATCATTTCTGGCAGACGATGTAGAGTTTGCGGCCCAAACACCACATCCACATAAGGCGCACGCTCAATAATATGCGCACCTTCCTGACTCGCCACACAACCACCGACACCAATAATTAAGTTAGGATTTTTTTCTTTTAGCGGGATGAATCGACCCAAGTGACTAAACACTTTATCTTCTGCCTTTTCACGCACAGAGCAAGTGTTGAGCAAAATCACATCGGCTTCTTCTACAGTTTGTGTTTCTACCATACCTTCGCTACTACTTAACATATCAGCCATCCGCAATGAATCGTATTCATTCATCTGGCATCCGAAGGTTTTAATAAAAACTTTTTTAGGTATACTCAAAACGTTAACTCTTTAATTTAAAAACGTAATTTTAACGTATTTGATAGTGAACCTTGTAATTATTCATTAGATTCGTAGGTCACCTCATCGCAATACTATTCTCTTTGAATTTAATCAGGAAAGAAGCAAGCGTCGGATGGCGCCAATCCTATAAAAGGGCACAGGTGCCTGCCCAGTTTAGCAATCACCTACTAGATGCGGGAGAAATGCTAGGCGGTAACGGTCAAAAGATGATCTCCTAAACGATGTGCTAACATCGTCAGCGTAAATGTAGGGTTACATGGACCACCAGTAGCATAGACACTACTACCTGCCACAAACAGGTTTTTCATGCCGTGCACTCTAGAGTTTTCGTCCACTACGCCATATTTAGGCGTACTGGACATTCTTGTTGTGCCCATTTGGTGACAATGTGCACCAATATTTTTAACTTCCATGCTTTTGTCTAGGATATCCTCATGCAAATGCACTCTGGCATATCCAAGCTTGGCTATTTCTTTTGCTGCTTCAATCCCTAAAGTGCGTATTGTATTCAAATCATATTGCGTATATTGCCAATTCAAGATTATTCTTGGAATACCAAACCTGTCTCTTTCTGTATCAAGAGTGATGCGGCTATTGGGGTTGGGCGACTGCTCAATAATGGATGTAATCAGACCATCTCCGTCACAATCAAACTCCATCATTTTTCTGGTTAACTCAGTCGCCGTCTCAGATTTGCATACCAATTGACGGAGTTTATGCTTTAATGCAGCCGTTCTACCGTAATCAATAATTGTCTCGTTGGGACTAAACAACAAATGCCCTGAACCCACATTAGCTTTGCTCGAAAATGCAGTGGTAGATCTAATAGCAATACCGCCCTTCCATGGTGTTGGATTGTCAATCGCAAACCGACCATATCCAATATTGAAATGCTCCATAAAGCAGCGTCCCACCATACCGCCTGCGTTACCAATACCTGTTTTAATTTGACTATTAGCGGCCAGCAGCATCCTTGCATTTTCTATGGCACCCATCGCCAGCACATATTGCGTGGCAGAAAATTTAAATTTTGCTAAATTGCCATTTGTGATTTCCAAATGATTGACATGATCTAGGCTATTATCTAACAGCACATTGGTAAGACTGGCATTGATATATAAGTCGATCTGCTTGGATTCTTTGAGCTCTTTTTGGTATTTACTGTTGAATCTGGTAGGAGGACTTAAGCTAAACATAAACTGCGTAAAATTGGTAAAGCCAAGCTCTTTTTTATGCGCAAAAGCATCTTTAGGCAAATCCAGTACAGCTTTGGCAGCATCAAAGTATTTAAACACCTCATCTCTTGAGATAGGCCACCCGGGCATGCCATTCATCTCTCTTTTAAAGTCGGCCTCTTCAAAAAACGAACACATGCCACCCCAATGATTTGAAGCACCACCTAAATATCTTAATCTGCAGCTTTTAACTGCATCAAAGTAATTTAAGCCTATGCTTTTCCCTTCATACAAATCTTGGGATTGTTGGGAGTACTCTAATCCCCCGCCCTCTAGCAAGGCCACTCGCTTACCTTGCGCTGCTAAAATCCTTGCTATGGTAATGCCAGAAGGACCTGCCCCCGCAATGCAGACATCATACTGTTTAACGTTGGCTGTAATTGAAGCTAAATTTAAATCAATGAGCATATGCAAACTACCCTAACCTGTTATATCGGATTTCAACATCACCCAACCATTGACAATGATATAGTCACCCTCTAATGATTTGTGATTTAATGGCTTCTGACTTTTCGTTTTAAAAATGGTTAATTGACTTAAATAAAAAGCACTAGCAACTGCTAATGTCTTTAACAAAGCTCGCTTACTGACTGACATCGTCTGCTTATTCACCACATACACCTCTTAATTATTTTATCCAAGAAAATACTAACATACTTTAAAATCCCAGCCTACCCACTAAAACACTTAGGATTAATCCTCAAATTCAACGAATCATCATCAGGTGATATTATTCACCCCAAATGTGACAAGAATTCAAAGGTTTATACGCGACAGTATCTTTATTTAAAAGTAAAATTTCAACATGCAAGCACTTCCCATCTTCTACAATATTAAAAACCGCCGCTGTGTAGTCATCGGCGGCGGCGATGTCGCTTTACGTAAAGTCAATGCGCTCCTTAAAGCACATGCAGCCATCACCCTTGTTTCACCGACAGTGTGTTCAGACATTCTGGCTTTGATTTCTGCACAAAAAATTCAATATATTCAAGACTGCTTTACGCCTGCACAACTAGCAGATGCGTGTCTAGTAATTGCCGCGACTGATGATGAAAACGTAAACCAAGCGGTTTCAGTTGCAGCACAAAAACAGAACATTCTTGTAAATGTAGTCGATGCGCCCAGTTTATGCACATTCACCATGGGCTCTATCATTGATCGTAGCCCAGTTGTCATTGCCGTCTCTTCGGAAGGGAATGCGCCTGTGCTCGCACGCTATATCCGCACTAAAATCGAAACCATGCTGCCAGCCAGTTATGGTCGAATAGCCGCCATTGCTGGCGAATTTAGAGATCAGGTCAAAGCTAAATTTTCCAGTACAGAAGCGCGTCGCCGCTTTTGGGAAGACGTGTTGCAAGGTCCCATAGTTGAACGCGTACTCGCTGGTCAAGATGCTGCTGCTCGCGGTCTATTACAAGATTTACTTACTGACACGCCTAATACACATCCCAAGGGAGAGGTATACTTAGTAGGCGGGGGGCCCGGTGAGCCTGATTTATTAACATTCCGCGCGCTACGTCTAATGCAGCAATGCGATGTTTGCGTGTATGACAAACTCGTCAGCCCAGAAGTCATGGAGCTAGTACGTCGCGATGCAGAGCTTATCTACGTTGGAAAAGCACGCAATCAACATACGCTACCTCAGGAGGAAATCAATCATCTTTTAGCTAGACTCGCACTTGAAGGCAAGCGCGTATTACGACTCAAAGGCGGGGATCCATTTATTTTTGGGCGTGGTGGAGAAGAAATAGAAACGCTAATGGAACACGGCATACCGTTCCAGGTAGTGCCAGGCATCACAGCTGCGAATGGCGTATCTAGTTACGCGGGAATTCCCCTCACACATCGCGATTATGCACAAGCATGCTTGTTTATCACAGGGCACTTGAAAGACGGCACTGTTGACTTAGATTGGGAATCGATGATGCGCCCACATCAAACCGTGGTCATTTACATGGGCTTGGTTGGGCTCGCTGAAATTTGTAAACAATTGATTTTACGTGGGGTTTCCGCTACCATGCCCGTAGCAGTCATCCAACAAGGCACCACACAAAGACAACGTGTGATTACGGCGACACTCTCTGACATTGCAGAAAAAGTGATGCTCGCTGATTTAAAGCCTCCTTGTTTAACGATTATTGGTGAAGTGGTACTACTAAGAGATAAATTAAATTGGTTTAAACCTTAAATTTGAACAATCCAGCTGAACATATCTAGCATATATTACTAAAATGCCCATTCAACATATTCGTAATGCTAGCAGAGATTCTTCTGCACTTTTCTATATTTTAGTGCTTGACCAAGATATAGCGTTTTCTCAAGCGTTAAAAGTAGATATTGAATCCCAGTTGCCAGTAGAGGTATTTACTGTCAGCACACTAGACAGTGCCCGAACGCTTTTATCCGCCTACCCTGACAAATTCTTTTTAGGTATCACAAGCGTACTTAATCTGGACTCTGACGCATTTGAAAAGGTAGACCTTCTTGGCGAGTTTGATATTCCTGTCATCGCGATTGTGAGTCATTATGAAGATGAGATGCGTGATCAGTTAATCAAACGCCATGTCATTGATTATGTGGTTAAAGGTCATGGTTCTGATACCAGTTATATTCGCAACCTGATACATAGAGTGCATAAAAATGTGTCCATTAAAGTCTTAGTCGTCGATGATTCTAAAGTTTCACAATTCGTCATTGCACGTGAGTTACGTCTGCAAAAATTTGAAGTCATCCAAGCCAATAATGGCTTAGATGCGTTAAGCCTACTAAAACAACATGGCGACATCAAATTAGTTT
>DHYP01000028.1:75715-77045 GCA_002414145.1 Methylophilaceae bacterium UBA5127
ATCAAATGTCTATCGTTGACGGCATATCGTTTGTGCAGAAGGCACGAGAGTCCTATCCTAAGGATCAATTGCTCATTATTGGACTGTCTACTTCGGCAGACCCTAGGCTTGCTGTTAAATTTCTTAAAGCAGGTGCAAATGACTTTATCTCCAAGCCATTTAATTACGAGATTCTACTCTGCCGGATCAATCAAAATCTAGACATGTTGGATGCAGTAGATGTGGCAAAACATCTTTCTAATATTGACTACTTGAGTGAAGTATATAACCGCAGATACTTTTTTGAATATGGCAACAAAATATTCCAGTCGCTTTCAGAAAACATCACTCTCACCGTCATGATGATGGATATTGATTTCTTTAAAAAGGTGAATGATGTCTACGGTCATGACACTGGAGATGAGGTCATCAAACACTTCGCCAAAACACTCAAAGAACACTTTAGCAGCGACATCGTCGCAAGACTCGGTGGCGAGGAGTTTGCGGTACTCAGTTTATCACCGCATTATTTAAATAACTTTGAACATATTGACGCCTTCAGGGCAAACATCGCGCGCCAAAAGATTCAAATCAAGCAGCACACTATTCAATATACCTGTAGCATCGGTGCAACGAATCTATTAAGAAAAAATCTCAATGAAATGATGATACATGCGGATAGGTTATTGTATAACGCCAAACAAAATGGGCGCAATCGCATTGAAGGCAAACCTGTAGGTCACGCTAATGCAGGATAGGTAACGACAATCTTGCTTCTAGCCCACCTTGCGGACGATTAATCAGCTCCAAACTGCCACGATGCAGCTTGGCAATACGATTACAAATTGCCAAACCCAAGCCGCTCCCGCCCTCATTTTTATTTCTAGCGCTGTCCATACGTTCAAAAGGTCGCAACAAACGCTCTGCATGCTCAGGCGGGATGCCAGGCCCATTGTCCATCACACTAATAATAATATGCTCCGCAGTGATTTTACTCTCCACTTCCACCTTGCCTTTAGAGTACGCATAGGCATTGCCTACCAAATTATCCAGTAGTCGTTGCATCGCCAATGGTCTGATTGGCACAAAGTAAGTGGAAGTCAATTTAAGCTTTAGCTCACGGCCTGCACGCGCTTGACGCTCCCCCAAGGTAATCAGCAGTTCGTTAATATCAATCATTTTAGTCGGCTCCCCTTCAACCCCCCTCACAAAATCTAAAAACTGGTGAATGATATTATCCATATCACTGATATCTTCAATCATTCCCTGCTTCATATTGTAGGTGGATTCATCAGGCAACATTTCTACTGCCAAGCGTAATCTTGCTAGCGGTGTTCTAATATCATGCGAG
>DHYP01000028.1:77082-87812 GCA_002414145.1 Methylophilaceae bacterium UBA5127
AGCCGTACCAATGACTCTGCCATCTCGTTAAAGGTACGGCTGACTTCACGTAGTTCATCCACGCTATCTTCTGGTAATTTAGGTGCAGGCTCACCATTACGCAAACGCTCTGCCGCATGCACCAACAAATTCAAGGGACGATTAATTCTAGAAGCAATAATATAGGCGCCTAGCAGTGAAAGCAGACCAACCACAGCAGCCCATCCCAGCCAATGCCAAGGGAAAGGTCTGTCCACCTGAATTTTTGGAATGACTACCCAGAAATCATCTAGACCGACGTTAAAGCTAATCCATAACCCAGGAATCCCGTAATGATTCACCGTAATAATCGTTTCTTCACCTAAGCGATCGCGAATTTTTTGCGCCATTAAACTGATGAAAGGGTCTTCAGGTAAGGGCTCAACATCTTCCAAAAAATCTGCCGCATATACACGTACGCCTTCACGACCAGATAACTCTGACAGCAAGGCTAAACGCCTGTTTTCATGAGAAGCAATCAACGAAGCACGTGTGTAATTTACGATGGTAACCGCCTGAAGCGCTGCCGTTGTAGCTCTTGGCTCTCGATCAAAATAATCGAAAATCTTTAAAGAAGCATAAATGCTGACAGCCAGTAGCATGGCAATCAGCAATAGCAAGCGGGAAAGTAATTTACGGGGTAGTAATCTCAAAGAAATCGCTTAAATAAATACTTATGAATCACTAGCTAGACTCGCCATCTGGAATAAACACATAGCCAAACCCCCACATCGTCTGTAAGTAGCGGGGATGCGCTGGATCTGTCTCTATAATTCTTCTCAGACGAGACACTTGCACATCAATACTGCGATCAAACACATCTAACTCACGTCCCCGCGCCAACTGCATCAATCGGTCGCGCGACAAAGGTTGTCTAGGGTGCTCAGTAAAAACCTTTAGCAAAGTAAATTCACCGCTAGTAATCGTAATTGGTGCACCACTCTTACTCAAGCTTCGTGTGTTGGCATCAAACACAAATTCGCCAAAACTAAACGCTTCAGACTTATTAGCATTTTCAGACTCAGGTGAATGTTCATGCCGACGCAACACAGCATTAATTCTAGCAAGCAGCTCTCTAGGATTAAATGGTTTAGGCAGATAGTCATCGGCACCCATTTCCAATCCCACGATTCGGTCTACTTCATCTCCACGCGCAGTAAGCATAATAATTGGGGTGGTGAAATTAACCCCTCTTAAGCGGCGACAAATGGTCAGGCCGTCTTCACCAGGCAACATAAGATCTAGCACAAGCAAGTCAAACTCATCGCCCATCAATGCCAAATCCATTTCTTTACTGTCATGCACAGTTTTGACACCAAAGCCTTGCTCTGTTAGATAACGATGTAGTAACTCACGCATGCGAGAATCATCATCAACAATCAGTATTTTCTTTGTTTTATCAAGCATTTTATAACCTTTTAAAAGATTAATTGTGTCAGTATATTGACCCCCAAACGCAAGTATATGACCTAAAAATGAATAAATCTATCATCAGTGAAACTTTAGCATTTCTCGTATGCTCATACGGATGGTGAATCAGGTTGCTAAGTTACAAATAGTTACAATTGAAACCCGTTATGAAACAATAGATTTACAATCATAATTCATGATTACGCTCTCAAAAAGCAAGAGTCTGACAAGCTTTAAAAAAATAGAAACTTAAGTTAGGGCCTCAATTACAAAGCATATGTTTTTGAACATTACACCATTAAATTCAATTCATCGGCTACTTATTCTAGCAGGCTTACTACTCACATTTACTGCTACTGCAGACAATAAACTGGCATTACCTATTTCAGAAGAAAAGCAAGTCAAATCAGATAATGATGAAATAGGTCTTGAAAAAACCTTAGAGCAAAATTTTAGCCCAGAAGATAGAGCGCGTCTGCGTAAAGCGTTGTCTGATTATGCTAGAAATACAGATCCCGAACATAACCAAATAGAACAAAAACGCAGAGCAATGAAAGAAAGTATTGCACAACGCTTTAGTGAATGCGACAAAGACAATGACGACACACTAGACCGTGAAGAAGCTACCCTGTGCCTCCCGCAAATCGCCAGACATTTTAACTATGTAGACGTGGATGAAGACAATCTGATTACTCTGGAAGAACTTGAGTTAGCGCAAGCAAAATCTGTTGAGCGGCAAAAAGCAGCTGAGGCAAAAATGGAAGCACAGCGCCTTCAACAGATAGAAGAAGAAATCAAAAATAAGAGCAAACCTACCGTCAACATTAACAAACAAGCATCAAGCCTACGCAAACGCCCCATTTAGCTTTGAGTGGCGTATTTAACCAATATTGTTTCCAGCATTTCACGCTAACGAGACCCTGATCTTCCATAAGTTAATTTTCACTACTTCACTTTAATTTCTCGGTGGCATTTCTCGATAGAATAAATTAAAGTAGTTTCATGGAAAACGCATCTAACTACTTCATCAACGTTCACGCTAGTATGCAGGCTTTTGAAGCTGATGCTTGGGATTCACTGACTGATGGCACCCCACTGTTAAGCCATGCCTTTTTAAGCGCACTCGAAACTTCAGGCTCGGTTGGCATCAACACTGGCTGGACCCCATATCCACTGGCAGTCTATAACAGCAGCCAAGATTTAGTTGGCGCTATGCCACTGTACCTGAAGACGCATTCATACGGCGAATACGTATTTGATTGGTCTTGGGCAGATGCCTATGAAAGAAATCAACTCACCTACTATCCCAAACTTGTAAGCGCTATTCCATTCTCGCCTATTTCAAGTAAGCGCTTACTTAGCCAACATGACGAAGTGTCTCAACTCATGATAAAAGCGCTTGCCGACCTTTTAACCAAGCACCGCCTATCCAGTGCGCATATTCTTTTCCCAGATCAACATAGTAGCGACTTATTCGCTGCGAACCACTGGCTTAAACGCCCTGGTGTGCAGTTTGGCTGGCACAACCATCAATACCAGCATATGGATGATTTTTTAGCCACGCTGAGTCATGACAAGCGAAAAAAAATTAAGCAGGAACGTAAAAAAGTATATGAGCGTGGTGTGCAATGTCGATGGATTTTAGGGAATGACATCACAGAAAGTGACTGGGACTTTTTCTATCATTGCTATTGCACTACCTACTTTGAACACCACTCAACGCCTTATCTTACCCGTAAATTTTTTAGCGAAATTGGGCAACGCATGCCACAAAACATTTTGCTTATTTTTGCAGAAATTGATGGCAAACCGATCGCATCCACACTTAACTTTTATCATAAATACACACTGTATGGACGCTATTGGGGCGCTCTACAATTTGTGTCAGGCTTACATTTTGAGCTCTGCTATTATGAAGCGCAAGAGTTTTGTATTGCTAATCAGATTCAATATTTTGAAGGCGGTGCACAAGGCGAACACAAGTTAGCCAGAGGTTTTGAACCTAGACCAACGTGCTCGTATCACAAAATAGCACACCCAGAGTTTGAAAAAATGATTCAACAGTTCTTGCATCAGGAAGCGCAAGGCATCACAGCCTACACCAACGAGCTAGAGGAGCGCGTCCCCTTTAAAAAATCAAGTTCTACCAATTGACCACTTTACCATCGTAGCCAATCATTTTGCCGGATTCCTCAAGCGTTAATTGCTCTATTACGCGACGCAAGCCATTTACACTGGTTGATACATCAATCAAGCCATTAGGACCACCCATATCTGTCCGCACCCAACCTGGATGCAATGCAGCGACTAACACACCATACTTTTGCAAATCGATAGCCAAACTTTTTACGACCATATTGAGCGCAGTTTTAGACGAACGATAAATATATTCTCCGCCGCTGGTATTGTCATCGATACTGCCCATCTTACTGGTCATTGCCAACAGTTTGGCATTGCCTGCTTTTACCAAATGTGGAATAAACACTTCTGCCAATTTTAAGGTAGACATGGTGTTGATTTTAAATGCATCCGCCCAAGCATCATAATCCACCGCTTTAAAGTGACTCGACGGATACACGCCTGCATTGTTAATGAGCAGATGAATTTCCTGCTCCGCAAGTGCTCTCGCCAGCGATTCAATTTGTACGAAATCACCCACATCCAAAGCACAAACAGATACTTGAGTATGCTTGCTTGCTAAAACATTTAACACCTCTGCTTCTTCAGGATTACGACAGCATGCAAATACTTTCCAGCCAGCTTCCGCATATTGCTTTACATATTCCAAGCCAATCCCACGATTAGCACCTGTAATCAGTAGTGTATGATTTTTTGTTTGTGACATTGATTGAACCCTTCTTTAAAAATCAATCTAAGCTATCATAGAGTATCCATAACCACATTCAGTTGCAATGACATTACGTAAACATTTGCTTTTATCCACTATTTTATTTTTTTGCGCTTCCTTTGTATGCTGTGCTAAAGATTTAAGCGAAGCGATACGTTATCGGCCGTCACAACTCACCCCGCAGAATGTTGCAGTGATCTACAACGAAAATGATGCTAAAAGCGTAGAAATTGCCAAGTATTATGTAGTTGCGCGCCAAATCCCAGAAAAAAATATCATTCCAGTTAAATTTTCTACAGACAGCCCCGCCAATTTAAGCGTTGAAGAATTCACTAGTTTTAAGCAAAAAGTAGAGAGTCATTTAGATGACAATATTGATGTCATCCTCATGGTGTGGACTACCCCTTACGCTGTGAGGTGCAACTCTATCACCTCTGCAATGACGCTAGGATTTGATGCCAAGCAATGTGAAAACACTTGTAGCGCTGGCAAACCTAGCCCTTATTTTAATAGTATGTCTTTACATCCCTATCATGATCATAAAATGAGAATCTCCATGTTGCTCCCTACGAACTCCGTTGCCAGCGCAAAATCGTTGATAGACCGCAGTGTGTTGAGTGCATTTAGTTTAAGCGAGGGCACGGGTTACTTTTTAAAAACGAATGATGCTGCAAGAAGCAAACCAAGAGAGCCGTTTTTTCCATCGGATCTCAGCACTGTGGAAAACCGCAAGCTCTACCTCAGAACGATCAAGGCGGATGCCATTCATGATAAAAAAGATGTGATGTTCTACTTTACGGGTCAAGCGATAGTTGAACATTTAGACACGCTCAATTTTCTGCCTGGGGCAATCGCAGACCACCTCACCTCAGCAGGTGGCAATCTGGACAGCGCATTTCAAATGCCCAGTACCAAGTGGATTGAAGCTGGCGCCACAGGTAGTTACGGCACGGTTTCGGAACCTTGTAACTACTGGCAAAAGTTCCCCAACCCACAAGTCGTCCTTTTGCACTATCTTTTAGGTGAATCACTTATCGAAGCGTATTGGAAAAGCGTTGCATGGCCTAGTCAGGGTGTATTTATTGGAGAGCCTTTAGCTACACCCTACAAACGAATCTCCAACTAAAACCATCATCAAAAAATTTAAAAACTGTCATCTCTATTACAACAAAAGCTCGTTATAATTAACCGTTCATATTAAAACTATAAGCCTGTGCAAGATATTCGCTGGAAAGCCTTTTGGTTCATTATTTCGTTAGCCGCCTGCTGCGTGCTGATCTGGTCAATGGCTGGTGCAATTTCCGCCCTACTCGCATTTAATATAGGCGTTCTGTTTTATCTGGCCTGCCATCTTTATTGGATAGACAAACTCACCAAATGGCTTACAAAACCAATTCTCAATCAAATCCCTGGCGGATACGGTTATTGGGAAGATATTTTTGCATTACTCTATAAAGAGCAACGTAAGCACTCATTGAATCAAAGTCAGCTCACCAGTGCACTAGAACGATTTAGGCATGCTGCCAGTGCACTGCCTGATGCCGTCGTAGTACTCAACACCCAAAATGAAATCGAATGGTTTAACGATCCCGCAGAAAAGTATTTAGGGCTTAATAAAAGTCATGATATCAATCAACCTATTAACTACTTAGTACGTAACAGTGAGTTCGTTGGTTATTTGCAATCTGAACAATACAACAATGCAATCAAACTTAAATCATGGCGCAACCCTGATGTCACGCTACAACTTCAAGTGGTTGCTTTTGGTGCCAAGCAAAAACTGCTTATTTGTCGTGATATCTCTGCGCTGGAAAAAACAGAAGTCATGCGTCGAGACTTTATTGCCAACGTTTCGCATGAGTTACGTACACCTTTAACCGTCATCGGTGGCTTCTTAGAAACCTTCGGAGATATGGTGGGTGAGGTATCTGAAACAGCAAAGCCCTACTTCAATATGATGCACGAACAAACCAATCGTATGCGCCATATTATTGAAGACTTACTTACCCTATCTCAAATAGAAAGTAACGCAAAAAACACTGAAGACAGCGTCATTGATATGGCTAAAATGCTAAAACTGGTGCATAACGATGCCAAAGGTCTTAGTCAGGGTAAACACAAAATTCACTTACAAACAGACCCTACACTTAATCTTAGCGGCGCGCATAATGAGCTACACAGTGCATTCAGCAACCTTGTAAGTAATGCCATCCGCTATACGCCAGAAGGTGGTCACATTTATATTAAATGGGAACGCTTAGAAGATACTGCTGTGTTTAGCGTAAGAGACACTGGGATCGGCATAGAGTCCCAGCATATTGACCGCCTGACTGAGCGTTTTTACCGCATCGACAATAGCCGCAGTCGCGCTACGGGCGGCACAGGATTGGGCTTATCTATCGTCAAACACATTTTAAACCGCCATCAAGCGACACTGCATATAGAAAGCGAAGTTGGTGTGGGTAGTACATTCAGCATCAAGTTCCCCAAAGCAAGGATATTACGTAAACAAGTCGCTCTTACTGCATGAAATTATTCACACTTAGTTTCAGCATCATCATACTAGCCAGTTGCGCTAGCGCACCTCCCCCCCCAGCCTCTGAAGGCAAAGCCATGCCAGAGCGCTCAGACAAAAGTGCAGCTAATCAGGTCATCAAATCAGATTTGAATCGCATGGCAGATGTTGAGATTGCTGAGAACACCGCAAGTCTGAAAACGCTCATGCTAAAACTGTATAAGCGTAACCCAAAGGAGCTTGCCAAAAGCACTTCTGACAGTGCAGATAAAATGGTGGAATGGGTGTTCGATGCAAGCACTCAGCATCATTGGCAATTTAAAGAGATTGAGAACAAACAGGGTACCGAAGCCATCTATCTAGCGTTTAACGCAGACTATACTGGCGACCGCGTACTACCCTTTATTGTTGGCTTATACACCATGCTACAAAAAGCACATGGCGGTAAGGATGCATTTTTTCTCACTGACGATATTCACCCACAAAGTCTCTACAATGTTGCGCGCAATATCGAAATTGCTGCATGGAAGCTATCTAGCAGCCGTAACGCAAATGGTGAACTTTATTTACTCAGTAACGAACTCAATGAGCGCGAACGCAACTTAAGCTTTGAAAGAGAATTTGGCAAAATGGTAGGGCGCACCGATCTCTTAGCATTTATGCTGGCAGAAAAAAATCAACGCCTCATCTCAAGAATCATGCAGAGCATTGCCACTGCGCCATTTTTGCCTTTCTAGTCTTATTTTTTCAGCGCGAAACTAACCCGCCGTGGCAATATGCTCCACTTTTAACAGCGCCTGATTAGTATGATTACCAGTGTCAATGTTTAATGCGGCGACTGATAACAAAACACACACTGTCGCGCAAGCTGTCTTATATAACTTATTCATTTATTTTTTACTGCCGATTTTTAATTGTACCTATCTTAATCAAGCAATATTAAAAACTGACGAACAAAAAAATGAATTTATATGACAGAGTAACTACAAAAATAACTAGTCTTGCAATCAACATACCAATACATTATGTTCCTCCAACCAGTAGCTTTTGCTTTTGACTTAAATTCAAAATGGACTCCCTATCGCGCCTCGCTTGTACGGAATGACGGAGAGAATGCTAGGACTTGGGTTTTAAGCAACATCGCTGAAATTTCAAATTCCGTCATTCTGAGGCTGTAAGCCGAAGAATCCAGCTTTTTTGCTATTTGGTAAAAAAACTAAAAACTAGATTCTTCGCTATGCTCAGAATGACGATAGTGAGACTACGCACAGTAGTGAAGTTATAATAAGTTAAATTACTTTCCGTTATTTCTTAATCTTTATGCGTAAGCAACCAGCCGTTTATATACTCGCCAGCAAATATAACGGTACTTTGTATATTGGCGTGACCAGTAATTTGCCGCAACGAGTGTTTCAACACAAAGAAGGATTAGTCGTAGGGTTCAGCAAAAAATATGACATTAAAATGCTGGTTCATTTTGAAATGTGTGAGGATATGATAAGCGCAATCGCAAGAGAAAAATCATTAAAGGGTATTTCGAGAGCGAAGAAAATTGCTTTAATCGAGGCGGCGAATCCAAACTGGGAAGATCTGGCTGTAACACTGGAGCTGTTCAAGCCTTAATGATTGGGTTCTTCGTCTCATACAGCCTTATGCCAGTATGACGGATAATTCAACAGCGGGCAGATCAATATCTATGCTTCCGCAGAGCATTTTATTAAGTGTTCAAAAGTACTTGAACCCCAGCAATATCTGCCCTGTCTGCGCTGCTGCCATCCCCTGTTCTTTTGGTGGCAATACGCAAGTCATCAAACTCAAACACGCTTAGCTTCTGTAAGCCGTATTCAGTTTCTAGCGTAAATACAGGCACGGTTTTGCGGACTTTGTCTTTTTTGTCTTTGCTGGGTCTGTCAGACAAGCGATAAGTTTTCTCGCTGCTTTCAAACGGTATTTGCTGGCTGAGCAGAAAGATCTCCACATCTTTAGCGCTATCTGCAAATAAGTGAATATCGGTTTGTCCGAATCTGCCAGCGGTCCCTTCTAATACGCTACCCGTTAAATGCGGGTTAAAACGCTCAAACAGTTGCATGGTCGCCAGCGCTGCTCTTCTGAGTTTGTGGAGTTCTTGTGGCTGCTCGTCTGCGCTATAAATCTGGTGATAAAGTCTGATTTCCTCTTCGACTTCTGCATTGGTTGGTAGAGCGCTATTTTCACTGACCCCTAGTTGACGCCCCGCTTTCTTTTTGGCGTAAGCAAAATCGTGGATGCCATCTTCCGCCATCATGCGTGCGGCAGCTTGTGCAATCATTTGTCGCATTTGATCTAAATTTTCTCGTGCCATACATTTAACTATCTTTTTAGTTTCAAATGGTTAATAGCCATCAGGGTTCAATATGCGAACAGCTGACTCTGTCGGATCAGTATTGTTTGGTTTTTTATCATGATTAGGTTTGTTAGTATTGGCAGGCTTCATTTTAGCTTCTTCAACAGGCGCTGGCGCTGGGGCGTGTGCTTTTGGTGCAGGTCTGTCGGTGTTTTCTGCACGCAAAGGGTTGGTGATCATGGTTGTACTATCAGAGGGTGCAATCTCACTTGGTTCAGTAGAGTCCTCTAACGCAGGAAAGTCTACAGCAGTGGTGGGCGGTGGATTTTCTTGGTAAAAGTATTCGTAGATACCATCATCAAAATCATTGGCTAAAGTGCCGTTGTAAGCATCAATTTTTAGCTTCACAACACCATCTGGTACTTTATATTGAAATATCGGAGTATTTTTGAGTGCAAACTCCATGTATTTAATCCAGATGGGGAGTGCCGCTCTACCCCCTGTTTCATTTTTACCCAGAGATTTAGGTGTGTCATAACCCATCCAAGCAATGGCGACTTCTTTTGGGTTAAAACCTGCAAACCAAGCATCCATCTGATTATTGGTAGTACCTGTCTTACCTGCTAAATCACTGCGTCCAAGTACATTGGCTCTTCTTGCTGTACCAAGTTTAATCACATCTTGCATAATGGAAGTCATCAAAAATGCATTTCTTGGGTCAATAACACGATTAGCAGAAATGTGCTCTGCTGGATTCACAGATTCAACGACTTTACCATCACTATCAATGATTTTACTGATCAGGTAGGGTTTTACTTGGTAACCGCTATTGGCAAACACAGCATAGCCTGCGGCTAAATTCCAAGAGGTGGTCGAGCCTGAACCCAGCGCCATGGCTAGGTAGGCGGGGTGATCTTTTGCAGCAAAGCCAAATTTAGTAATGTAGTTTTGTGCGTAGCGCGGGCCAATCGATTGGAGTACACGGATAGACACCATGTTTTTTGATTCTGTGAGCGCTGTTCTCAAGCGTATGGGGCCTGCATATTTCTCGTCGTAATTGTGTGGCTCCCAGTTGTCTTTACTCCCGATTTCATCGGCGGATAATGAAAATGGCGCGTCTTCTACAACGCTGGCAGGGGTAAAGCCTTTTTCCAGCGCGGCGGAGTAAACAAAGGGTTTGAAACTAGAGCCTGGCTGACGCCAGGCTTGTGTTACGTGGTTGTATTTATTCTGATTAAAATCAAACCCACCGATAAGTGCATTCACCGCGCCGGTCTGGGGGTTAATCGCAATGAGCGATGCCTCTACTTTAGGTAACTGCACAACTTGCCAATTGCCATCCAGCTTTACAATTCTGATGAGGGAGCCAGGTTTAACGGCGAGATTGGTTTCATTGGTATTGAGTAAGTGTTTTTGTATCAAAGCGATGCCAGTGCCAGAAATTTCAATGGTCTCTCCCTGTTTGGAAACGACTTTGACGGTTTTTTTGTCTGCGCTGATGACGATGGCAGGCATAAACCCATTGTATGTTTCTATATCCGCTAATTCTTTATCTACCAACTCCGTAGTATTCTGATAGGCAGAAAGTTGAATATTTTTCTCGGGACCACGAAACC
>DHYP01000028.1:87833-90020 GCA_002414145.1 Methylophilaceae bacterium UBA5127
TGCCTAAGTTCATATTCCACAATGCCTTGTACCACAGCCGCTCTAGCCGCGACCTGATTTTGTTTTTTGATTGTTGTGTAGACCTTAAATCCGCTTTGATAAATATCCTCACCATAACGTTGAAACATGGATAAGCGCACAATTTCTGCCACATAATCTGCATTCAGATTCCCGATGGTTTTTGCGGCTTTGAATTTTAGTGGAAATTTAATCGCTTCGTCATACTCATTTTTTGTGATAAAGCCGTAGCGATTCATATCGCGCAAGACTTCGTGCTGACGTTCAATGGAACGTTTTTCATGCAAGTAAGGATTGTACCCAGACGGTGCTTTGGGTAGGCCTGCAAGCAAAGCAGCTTCAGCCAGATTCAGCTCTTTAAGCGGTTTAGCAAAGTAGACTTGAGATGCTGCGGCAAACCCATATGAGCGTTGACCTAGATAAATCTGATTTAAATAGAGCTCGAGAATTTGATTTTTGCTGAGCGTTTTTTCAATCTTGATTGCCAGCAAAGCCTCTTTGATTTTGATGAGCATGTCACGCTTGGCATCAGGTTTGCTAAAAAAGTTTTTAGCCACTTGCATGGTGATCGTACTCGCGCCCTCGTGAGATTTTCCTGTTAGATTATTTTTAATAGCACGCAGCACACCAGTCGTATCGATGCCGTTATGTTGATAAAAGCGTCTGTCCTCAATAGCAAGCACCGCATCTTTCATATGCTTGGGCACGTCTTCTATTTTGACAAAAGCGCGACGCTCCTCACCAAACTCGCCAATGAGCTCACCTTCAGTTGAGTAAACTCTCAGTGGAAGTTTTGGGCGATAGTTTGTAAGCGCTTCTAATGTGGGTAGGCTGGGGTAGACGAGTGAAATGGCTAATGCGGTTAACGCAGAAAAAACAAGTGTGCCCACAAGAATAAACAGAAATAAAAAATGCCACCACTTTTTTGGGCTCATAAATAGCTTCTTAATCGTGTTGCTAAATTCATTAGTGTAATTGTAATGCAATTTAGTCAGATTAGACTGTAGTAAATTGTTAACAATTCAACAAAAAAGAGACAATAAATACAGGTCAATAAATAAATTGCTTTACAGTGCATAATGTTGTTGTTAGGATTTAATGTAAATTATTGCAATTGTTCGTAACTAACGATAAATGAAAGGGAATTTCAATTTGAAATTCGACTTTTTTACTGAAAAAACCCCGCCACTAATAGGCGTAGACATTAGTTCAACTCTCGTTAAGATGGTGGAATTGTCGTCAACTGCTAAGGGTGTGTATCGACTGGAAGGTTATTCTGTTGCTTCGATTGCAAAAGATGCCATCATAGAAGGTAACATTAGTGGTCTGGATCAAGTATCCGAGTCTATTCGAATGGCTTGGAAGTTGCTTAATAGTCGTGAGAAGCGCGTCGCATTAGCGTTACCATCTGCTGCAGTAATCACCAAAAAAGTGTTTATGGAAGCAAGCCTCAGAGAGGATGAGATGGAATCTCAGGTAGAGGCGGAGGCAAATCAGTACATCCCGTTCTCGTTAGATGAAGTGAATATAGACTTCCAGATTATTGGTCCCGCCATTAATAACCCTGGTGAAGTAGAGGTGTTGATCGCCGCTTCTCGCAAGGAAAAGATTGAAGATCGCGTCGCAGCAGCTGAAGATGCAGGCTTGAAAGTGATTGTGATGGATGTTGAGACATATGCCACAGAAGCTGCCTACTCCCTTATTGCAGGACAACTACCAAGTGGCGGTAAAGACCAAACAGTCATGATTGTGGATATTGGTGCCAACATGATGCACATTAATGTCTTGCATGATAATCAGTCCGTCTATATTCGTGAGCAAAACTTTGGTGGAAGTTTGTTAACGCAAGAGATACAACGTCGATTTGGATTATCCACAGAAGAATCAGAAATAGCAAAACGTAAAGGTGGTCTGCCAGATAGTTACGAAGAAGAAGTGCTCAATCCCTTTGTGTTGACATTGGCTACAGAGGTTGCGCGCGCATTACAGTTCTTCACCAGCTCTACACAATACAATAAGGTCGATCACATTGTACTGGCAGGAGGCTGTGCTGCAATTCGTGGCGTTGATGTGGCAGTACAAGACAGAACGCAAGTCAATGTAATCGTAGCCAATCCATTTCAAAAAATGAGCATTGGTACACGAGTGAAACAGCAGCAATTAGCAATA
>DHYP01000028.1:90052-92406 GCA_002414145.1 Methylophilaceae bacterium UBA5127
AGATGCGCCAGCACTGCTAATCGCTTGTGGGTTAGCAATGAGAGGAGTGGATTAATGGTACGTGTTAATTTACTTCCGCATCGTCAGGTCAAACGGGCTGAGAGGCAAAGACAGTTTGGATTGATGGCCTTATTTACAGTGGTATTAGCTTCTGCAATCGTGTTTATGGGTTGGTCGTATATCAATGCAAAAAAAGAAGCACAGGACAGCCGAAATAAACGTCTGGATGATGCTATTGCCAAACTTGAAGTTGAAATCAAAGATATTAAAACCTTAAAAGATCAAATCAATTCAGTGTTAGAGCGTAAGCAGATTGTTGAAAATCTGCAAACTAATCGAGGTCAATCAGTGGTATTACTGGACGAAATAGCGCGTCAATTGCCAGATGGTATTTACCTCAAAAGTGTTAAGCAGCAGGCTAATGTGATTGAAATACAAGGGGTTGCAGATACAAATGCGCGCGTGGCAACTTTGGTTAGAAATTTATCCACTTCTAACTGGATGGAAGCGCCTCAGTTGCAGGTGATTACCGCCAATATGGTGAATAATATTAAGCAAAATGATTTCACAGTCACGGTTAATTTGAAAGCACCTCAAGTTGATGCTACAAAAAACGCACAAGCGGCGAAAGCAGGGGCTAATTGATGAAATTAGAAGATTTTAACAATATAGATTTTAAAAATGTAGGTAGTCTGCCAGCATCCGTTAAGGCAGTGCTACTGTTGGTACTTGGCTTGCTGCTGCTGGGTCTGGGCTATTGGTCTATGTGGCAGCCTGCTTTGGCAGATTTAGATCAATCTGTCGCAAAAGAAAAAGAGCTCAGAGACGTATTTCTAGCTAAGAAAAGTCAAGCTATTAAAATTGATGCGTATCGGCAGCAAATGGTGGATATCGAAAGAACGTTTGGTGCTTTGCTAAAGCAGTTGCCAGACAAATCTGAAATGGATGGTTTACTCACCGATATTAACCAAGCTGGTTTAGGGCGGGGTTTAGAGTTTAATTTGTTCAAGCCTGGACAAGAAACAGTTGCAGATTTTTATGCTGAAATGCCGATTCAAATCAAAGTGCTCGGTAGTTATCATGATTTAGGTGCGTTTGCCACAGATGTATCAAAACTCCCTAGGATTGTGACCTTAAATAATATTAGTCTGACCCCACTAAACGGAGATGTCAAAAGCGGTCGATTGGTATTGGAAGCTGTTGCAAAAACTTATCGGTATTTAGATTCGACGGAACTTGAGGCAAAAAGATCCAATGCGAAGAAAGTGCATGCGAAATGAATTCAACATGTAAATGGTTTTGTTTAGCGATAACTTTACTGTTTTTAGCAGGTTGCGGCAGTGGTGAGGGCGATGATCTTGACAAGTTTATGGCGGATGCTGATAAAACAATGAGTACTAAGGTAGAGCCCTTGCCACAGGTTCAACCTTATGTGCCGATTGAATTTAACGCAGATGGTAAGTTGTCTGATCCATTTAAACCTAGAAAAGTAGCGAGTAATAGTACTTTTCAACCCAATTTCAACAGACCTAAAGAGCCGTTGGAGTCATTTTCTCTAGAGAACTTGAAATATGTCGGAATGTTGGGTAAAGGTAAGGTTGTCTACGCGCTTGTCAAAACGCCTGATAACACTGTTCAGCAAGTCAAGATAGGTAATTATCTAGGAACTAATTATGGCCTTGTAACTGCTATCAATGATAATGAAGTCGTACTAAAAGAAATTGTCCAAGATGACCTTTCGGGTGATTGGGTAGAGCGTATCTCAAGCTTAAGTTTGCAAGAATAAGGGTGGAAACATGAACCAAATGAATAAAGTTAATCAGTTTTTCTTCGCGCTAGTCCTATTCATGATTGGGCTGGTAACCTCCACAATTCATGCGGCAGAGGAAAAAAATTCACTACCGAATGAAATTCAGAATGTCGATTTTACAGCGCTTTCTGCTGGCAGGATTAATATACGCGTGGTGCTTAAGAGCCCAATGACTGCAGTGCCACCTAGTTTTGCCTTAAATAGTCCAGCACGTATTGCCTTTGACTTTCCTCAGACGGCAAATGGTCTGAACAAAAACACAGTAACGGCGGATCAAGGCGCGCTCAAAAGCGTGTCGTTAGCACAGGCTAAAGATCGCACGCGTATGGTGTTAAATTTAAATAAAAATGTGGGTTATAACACAACGATTAATGGAAATGAGGTGCTCATTACCTTACAGGGTAGTGAGGCCGCGGCTAACACTGCTACAGCAGAAACACACTTTGCGGAAGGGCGCGCAACAGCGGTAGCCCACGAAATTAAAAATGTGGATTTTGCCAGAGGTAAAAATGGAGAAGGTCGCATTATCGTTGATTTAGCAGAT
>DHYP01000028.1:92434-95442 GCA_002414145.1 Methylophilaceae bacterium UBA5127
AATATCAAAAACAAAGGTAAAACAATCGTCATTGATTTTATTGATACAGAAGTGCCAGCCGAGTTGCAACGACGTCTCAATGTGATTAATTTTAATACGCCTGTGCTATATGTTGATACGATTAAAAGAGGCAAAAATGGTCAAATAATCATTGAGCCTAAAGGTGATTGGGAACAATCTGCCTATCAGGCTGATAATAAGTTCATTGTCGATGTAAGGCCAGTAGTGCAGGATCCAAACAAACTGGTGCAAGGCACAAAACAAGGGTTCTCTGGTGAAAAGTTATCACTTAACTTCCAGAACATTGAAGTACGCTCCGTGCTTCAAGTGATTGCAGATTTTACGGGAATGAACATTGTCGCCAGCGACAGTGTGACAGGCAACATCACATTGCGTTTGAAAGATGTGCCTTGGGATCAGGCCTTGGATGTGATTATGAAAAACAGAGGCTTGGATATGCGTAAATCGGGCAATGTGATTTCTATTGCACCAGCAGAAGAAATTGCTGCAAAAGAGAAAGCTGCACTGGAATCTACAAACGCGATAGAGGATTTGGAAGCTTTGCATACGGAGGTATTTACTCTTAAATATCAAAAAGCAGAGAACTTTAAAAAGATATTAACAGGTGAAGACGCTGGAAGTCCTAGTGGAGGACAAAGCAATAGAAGAAGCATACTTTCTAAGCGTGGTAGTGCTGTTTGGGATCCACGTACGAATACTATCTTTATTCAAGACACAACCAAAAAACTTGAAGAAATACAATCTATCTTGAATAAAATTGACGTGCCAGTTAAACAGGTGATGATTGAATCTAGGTTAGTGATTGCGGACGATAAATTTAGTAAAAGCTTAGGTGCTCGGTTTGGAGTCACAAAAACTGGAAGCTCATCAAGTGGCGCGACTACGCTAAGTGGTAGCTTAGGTAATCGCCCTACTGCAATTACTACAAATCCGACAACTGGGTTGCAGACATTAACTCAGGGTACACATAATGGTTCAGTTCAAACCGCACTTACAGGTGGTAGTGTTACTACAAGTAGTGATGGACAGCCAGATTTAATGTCAAACTTACCAGTAAGTAATGCTTTTGGAAGTGTGGCATTGAGCTTATTTAGAATAGGTGCCAATACGCTACTAAATCTTGAATTATCGGCCTTGGAAACTGATAATCGCGGTAAAGTGATATCGAGCCCTCGTGTGACAACTGCTAATCAACAAAAGGCATCGATAGCACAAGGTACGAGAATACCTTACCAGCAAACAAGTAGTAGTGGAGCAACAAATATTGCATTTGTTGATGCAACGCTAAGTTTAGATGTAACACCTCAAATTACACCAGACGATAAAATAATCATGGATTTAGATATTAAAAAGGATCGTGTGGGTACAGTGTTAGCTGGGGTGCCATCTATTGATACACAAAACGTTAAAACGCAGGTGCTAGTTACAAATGGTGAGACTGCGGTGTTAGGTGGTATTTATGAAGAAACGCAAAGAAATGATGTAAACAAAGTACCATTTTTTGGAGATCTACCAATTATCGGTAATGCATTTAAACGTAGAACTAAACAGGAAGATAGAACTGAATTGCTGATATTCATCACGCCTAGAATCATGGATGAAAGCTTAGGTTTGCGTTAATTGTAAATCCGTCACTGACAGAACCGCGATATTCGCTTAAAATGCCCATCAGTTACTGATGGGCATTTTTATTGTGGACAACATACCAAATAACATTTACTTTATAGGCTTGATGGGTGCTGGTAAGACCACTGTAGGTAAGATTCTTGCCAAAAATCTAGGAAAAACTTTTTACGATACGGATCAAGTGATAGAACAAAGAACGGGCGTTAAAGTATCTACGATATTTGAGCTAGAAGGCGAGGTCGGCTTCCGTAAAAGAGAGTTGGCTATGATAGAAGAGTTAACCCAGTTGGATAACGTTGTGATGGCGACTGGAGGCGGTGCGGTGATCGCACCTGAAAACAGAGCCTTGCTTAAGCAGCACGGTTTTGTCATTTACCTGCGCGCTAACGTCAAAGATTTATGGCAGCGTATGCGCCATGACAGACATCGACCTTTACTACAAAATGTAGATGTACATGCCAAATTAGAGCAGTTATACCATGAGCGTAATCCACTTTACACTGAAACCGCTTCACTTATCATTGATACAGGTAGCCAGCCAGTTGCTAATATCCTCAATCAAATAGAACAGACATTTAATTCAATATGATGAAAACATTAGAAGTCTCCCTAGGAGATAGAAGTTATCCAATACATATCGGTAGCGGGCTGATTCAACAAGCAGAATTAATTTTGCCGCATTTAAAACGCAAACAGGTTGCCATTGTGAGTAATACAACTGTTGCGCCATTATATATGGCGTGCATTGCAGAGACGCTAAGACAAGCAGGCGTGGCGGTAATTGAAATCATTTTACCTGATGGAGAAGCGTACAAAAATAGCGATACGCTTAATTTGATTTACGATGCGTTGCTAAAAAATCGCTGTGAACGCACTACCACTTTAATTGCTTTGGGTGGTGGTGTGATTGGCGATCTCACGGGTTATGCCGCAGCGACTTATTTACGCGGCGTACCGTTTATTCAGGTGCCGACGACATTGCTCTCACAAGTAGACTCTAGCGTGGGTGGAAAAACAGGCATCAATCATCCGCTTGGAAAAAACATGATCGGTGCATTTTATCAGCCAAAGGTGGTGTTGGCAGATATTGAAACACTGAAAACGCTTCCTCAGAGAGAATTATCAGCGGGTGTGGCAGAGGTTATTAAATACGGTTTAATTCGCGATGCAGACTTTTTTGACTGGCTAGAAATCAATATGGAAAAACTGATGGCGCTGGATGAATCAGTAATTAGCTATGCCATCTATCGCTCATGTCAGAACAAGGCAGAAGTGGTCGCCGCAGACGAGCATGAGACAGGAGAGCGTGCATTATTGAACTTAGGACATACCTTTGGACACGCTATCGAAAATGCGATGGG
>DHYP01000028.1:95530-95893 GCA_002414145.1 Methylophilaceae bacterium UBA5127
GCTAAACACACAAGAAATTGCGCGCATGAATGCCCTATTCAAATCCGCAAAATTACCATTGAATGCGCCTAAGTTAGGTACTGAAAAATATTTAGCCCTGATGCAGTTAGATAAAAAAGTAGCGGACGGTCAAATTCGGCTTGTATTACAAAAAGCGATAGGCAAGGCAGTCATTACCGCCGAATATGACAAAGTAAAATTACTTCAAACGCTAGAGGCGATTGCTTGAGCATGTTAGCGCCATACGCAGCCAATCCTGAATCTTCACAAGGCAGAAAAGTTGCTGAAGCTGAGTCGCCAACACGTAATGCCTATCAGCGTGATCGCGATAGAATCATTCATTCCACAGCCTTCCGGCGGTTC
>DHYP01000028.1:95955-103546 GCA_002414145.1 Methylophilaceae bacterium UBA5127
CGATTTATTTAGAACACGCTTAACGCATAGTATCGAAGTTGCACAACTCGCACGTGGAATTGCCCGTACATTACACTTGCATGAAGACTTAACGGAAGCCATTGCCTTAGCGCATGATCTGGGGCACACGCCATTTGGCCACGCGGGGCAAGACGCACTCAATGAATGCATGCGTGAACATGGTGGTTTTGAGCATAACTTACAATCTCTGCGCGTAGTCGATAAGCTGGAAAAGCGTTATGCTGAATTCGATGGGCTGAATCTGACCTTTGAATTGCGTGAAGGTATTTTAAAACATTGCTCTATCAAAAATGCGCTTGAGCTAGGAGACGTTGGTGAGCGATTTGTCAATAAGCAAAGCCCCAGTTTAGAAGCGCAAGTGACTAATTTTGCAGATGAAATTGCCTATAACAATCATGATGTAGATGATGGTTTGCGCTCGCAACTGATCAGTATTGAGCAATTGCAAGGAATCACATTGTTTGCAGAAAATATGGCAATAGCAAAAAGAACCTATGGTAATTTGGAAGATAAGCGACTCATTCACGAGACTGTACGCCGCATGATCAATGTGCTGGTAGTGGATTTATGTGATACCAGCGCAAAAAAAATTGCGCAATTAAATCCCAAGAACCTACAAGAAATTAGGCAAGCGCCCTATTTAATTGGTTTTAGTCAGGCAACCAAAGAAAAAAACTTAGAGCTAAAACAATTCTTACGCGAAAATCTTTACCATCATTACAAAGTCAATCGCATGAGCGCCAAGGCGCAACGCATCATTCGTGAATTGTTTCAAGCTTTTATGCAGGATATTACAATCATGCCCTTAGAGCACCAGATTGCGGCAAAGCAAGAAGGTGCAAGGGCGGTGGCAGATTACATTGCTGGCATGACTGATCGTTTTGCCATACGTGAACATCGAAGATTATTTGCAGTTGAAGAGTATTTATAACCCAGAGCAGGGTTAATTAAAGACCAGAGTTAAATCAAGGTCTAGCTTGAGTTAACTCGCTGGCTTAGTCTTTTAGCGCCTCAATTAGCGGTCCTAAAAACTCCTCATAATGTTTCCAGCGTTGCACAGAAGTTTTATAGATGGGCTGTCTTACTTGCCAATGTGATGCCGTTTTGACGGCACGCTCCAGCTTGTGTGGAGCTAAGCAAGCATCATCCCATTCCAAGCCGATATGATCGATCAGCTTTCTAGACCAATACTCAGGGTCGGCGATGGTGTCTTCATAGTGAATATCCATAATTCGGCCAGGTAATACTGTATGCCAGTGGCGCATAATACGTTGGTATTGCTTATAGTGAAATCCTAAATTTTCCAGATTAAATGCATATGGGTGTCCGTTGGCATTAAAGTTCTGAAAGTAAATGGATAGGCAAGTATCTATCGGGTCGCGGATGGTATGGATGATTTTTACATTCGGAAACAGTAAAGCAATTAACCCTATGCGCATAAAGTTATGCGGCATTTTATCTGTGATATGTTTTGGGTTGTTATTTAAGCCAACCGTTTTGCGCAAAGCACGTTCATACAAACCTGCAATATCATGCGCAAGCCTTTCATCCATTTCACTTAGGCATTGCGGGTAGGGGGTATCTGTTTTGAGTCTTAGGGGGATCATTGCAGGTGCCCCCCCCCAGAAAATTACTTCTCCAGCACCTAATACCTGTGGATGGCTGGAGATGATTTGCTCAGTTAAGGTGGTGCCAGAGCGCGGCATACCTACGATAATCACAGGCAGATTGCTGTCAACCCCTAAATGACTGTGGGCGTTGAAAAAAGAGGGGTTAAACATGTCAATCAGATTAGAGACTTTAGTCTGGTCAATTTCTTTGTTGTAGCCCAGTGATTGATTAGTGAGTGTATTACCTAGCGCATAGTGTTTGAACGCTTCTTGGTAGTTATTATGATCGTTAAACACTTTACCAAGTGAAAAGTGTATAGACGACTTAATATTGTCTTCGAGATTCAAGCTAGTATTGTTTAACAAGCTTAATAAATTGTCTGCAATATTGTCTGATAGTGTGGATTTTTTAGCGCTTGATTGGAGTGTGTAACCAAGGTGAGAATTGGCATCAATCTTAATTAATGTATTCGCAATTTCTTGTGCCTTTTCGGCGTCGCCACTCTCTATGTAGGCCTGTCCTAATGAAGTAAGCGTGGAGATATTGTCCTTATCCACCTGTAAAGCCAGATTCAAGTACTTTTCTGTGGACTCCGTATCGCCCATGCCCATGTAGGTGAGCCCGAGTTGACGTAATACCTTAAGATTCTGCGGTGCTAACGCCTCAGCATGTTTAAAACATTCTAACGCTTCATCGTAAAAACGGTTTTTGAATAGGTACTCGCCGTATGTTAAAAAGGCATCGAGATAATTAGGCGCACTTTCACAAGTCTGGTGATAGAGTATCTCAGCTTCGGATACAAAAGTGGCGCGCTCCAATGTATTGGCATAGCATAATTTGTATATAGGTTGGTTGGGCGCGAGTTGCGTGGCCTTTTCCAAGAAGTTTAAAGCTTGCTCATGCTTTTCTAACTCGGTAAAAATAACGCCCAATATATGCAGTAGCCGCACATTGTTTTTGTCTAGGCTGTAGGCTTGTTCAAGATGGTCAATCGCGCGTTCGTAGTCTTTCATGCGATGATAGCAGACACCGCAATCAATCAATGACTCAATCCGTTTGGAATCAATCTTAATTGCCGCCTGATAATGGCTGAGTGCCTCATTGTAAAGTTGCTGTTCAAACAACACATTGGCTAGATTATGGTGTGTTTGGGCTAGATTAATATTTGTTTTTAATAATGTTTTGAGTTCCAGCGTCGCTTTTGCAAGTTGCTTGGTGCTCGTGTAAACAAAAGCTAAATAAGCGCGTGATTCGATATTGTTAGGGTTAATCTTCAGCGCATTTAAAAAATGCTGCTCAGCCAGCGTATAAGCGCCTAATTGCAGTGCGCGTTGCCCCTGTTGAAATTGTTGTGTGAGTGCATTACTTTGTTGTACGGAAAGAGGTTTCATAGCTTCAAGCTTAAAGAATCGTGTGAATTGATGTTGGCGTGAGTTTACCTTAAATTAAGTAGAAAGTAAGGAGGTCAGTTAGGCGAGCGACAGGGTATTTGTTGCACAATTGCAACATATTATGAATAAAATGCCACAAATCTGTAAAGTAGCTTGCCCGTAAATCCCATTGTTTGGCATACTACGCCTACCTTCTTAGTAAATGAATGTAAATTTGTTTATAAAGTAAGTTCGCGAACTTTCTTGTTTTTTAGCGATTTAAAATAAAAGCTATAAAGATGAGGGTGAAATTAAGTTGTAATCAAGTAATATTTTAAGCAACATTATTTTTGGAGATTCAAATGAAAACTAAATTAAGTTTAGCAGTTGCATCAGCTCTAGTAGCTGCAGCTTCAAGCGCTAACGCTGGTATCACTATCCCAGCTGGCGATTGGACATTAGACATCGGTGGCGTGGTAAACGCATACTACACACACACTAATGTTGATAAAGTACAACACACATTAGGTTACGGTGGTTTGTTCTATACTCAAGCAAACACTTTGGGTAAAGGCGCTGGTAAAAATGACGTTTCAAACATTACAACTGGTTTGTTACCAAACTACTTATCAGTTTCTGGTAAAACACGTCAAAATGACTTAGATGTTGGTTTCACTATCAGCATCAACCCAGGTGCTTCAACAATAGGTGCTGGTTATCAAGGCCCGCAACAAGAAAACCGTCAAGCATTCTTAACATTCGGTGATGCTTCATGGGGTTCTATCAAATTGGGTAAAGATTTAGGCATTTTCGCTTCTGACGCAATCTTGAACGACATGACATTGTTAGGCGTAGGTTCTGGTGCTGGTGGTTTAGCTGGCAACACGACAACTACAGGTCGTATTGGTACAGGTTTCATGTACGCTGACTGGAAATCACAAATCGCTTACACATCACCAAACTGGAGCGGTTTCAACTTTACAGCAGGTGTAACACAAGCTTGGAATGCGATTGCTGTAAGTAATAAAATCACAGCCACAGCAGGTGGGTCAACATTACCAACAGCTACATCAACACAGCGCGGTGGTTCTAACCCAGCTTTCGAAGCTAAAGCGAGCTACGCATGGGAAGGTGATTTCGCAGGTAAAGTGTGGGTTTCTGGTTTACATCAAAAAGTGGAATTTGCTACTACTAGCGAAGATGCTACTGCTTATGATATCGGTGCAACAGTTAACGTAGCTGGTTTCGGTTTAACTGGTTACTACTATGATGGCGAAGGTATCGGCCAAACAGTACAATTAAACTTAGGTTTTGACGGTACTGGTAAAGCACGTGATTCAAAAGGTGGCTACATTCAAGCTACTTACACAATTCCTGGTGTTGGTACAAAAATCGGCGCGAGCTGGGGTGAGTCTATCTTAGAAGGTACATCTGCTGACCGTGCTGCTGTTGGCTTTGATGAGTTGAAAGATGAAATGTGGACAATCGGTGTTTACCACCCATTGACCAAACATTTGAACTTAGTAGCTGAGTACTCAAATGTTAAATCTGAAGTATCTAGAACGATTGCTACTCTAGATCAAGAAAACGAAGCTGACACATTCTCAGTAGGCGCTATCTTATTCTTCTAGTTTAATGCAGGCCTCGCCTGTTTAAATTAAAAGCAATAATTAAAAACGGCAACCTAGGTTGCCGTTTTTTTTCGGGGTGCCGTTTTATTATTGAAAAATATCAGTATTTGCCATAAGCTGGCTTATTTTATGCGTTGTAGGGCAATATGAACAACTTAGTAAAGTATCAAAGTTTAGTGATTCAGCACGACAGGCAACAACAAGCAGGGCATCAAAGTTTTGTCATCTGGTTTACAGGATTATCTGGCGCGGGTAAATCTACACTGGCGCATGCCGTTGAAAAAGCTTTGTATGATAATGGCTGCAGGACATTTGTGTTTGATGGTGATAACGTCCGACACGGACTATGTGCAGACTTAGGGTTTTCCGCAGAAGACAGGCAGGAGAATATCCGCCGTATTGGTGAAATGAGTAAATTGTTTATAGAGGCAGGGGTGATTGCTATTACAGCATTTATTTCACCTTATCGCGCTGACCGCGCGCGCGCGCGTAGTTTGGTCGGTGACAATGCATTTATAGAGATTTACTGTAATGCAAGCTTGGATGTCTGCGAACAGCGTGATGTAAAAGGCCTGTATAAAAAGGCGAGAGCAGGTGCAATTCCAAATTTCACAGGTATTTCGTCTCCCTATGAGCCACCTTTGAATCCAGACCTTGAGATAGATACAGGCAACGCTTCCTTGGATGCGTGTGTCAATAAAGTGCTTGCCTACCTAAGTGAGCGTGGGTTGATTCCTACCAAAATCATTTAGGCAGGAATAGTCATAATAACCTTATTCTTCAATACCTAGTTCTTGTATTTTTCTAGTGAGCGTATTGCGCCCCATACCTAATTGATTGGCAGCTTCAATACGCCTTCCATCAGTATGTTGTAATGCCTTGGTAATCATGGTGCGTTCAAATTCTTTAGTCTTTGTTTCTAGTAAATTGCTTTCACCTCTGTTGAGGGCATCTGTTACTTCTTTGGCAAGCAACTCTTGCCATGAGCCAGAGGCGGCTGGTTTGCTGGCATCTTCTTTGAGCTCTGGGGGTAAGTCTGCAATATCAACATTTTGACCTGGTGCCATGACGGTCAGCCAATGGCAGACATTCTCTAGCTGTCTGACGTTACCACTCCAGTTGACTGCCGTCAAGAATCGCAATGCGGCTTGTGAGAGTTGTTTAGGCTCTACGCCAAGCTGCTTGGCGCTGTGTGCTAAAAAGTGTTTGGTCAGTAATGGGATATCTTCGCGGCGCTCACGCAAGGGCGGTAAACGCAAACGGATGACGTTGAGTCGGTGGAATAAGTCTTCACGGAATAGCCCGAGCTTAACGCGCTCTTCCAAGTCCTGATGCGTGGCGGCAATGACGCGCACATTCACTTTAAGTGGCTGATGGCCGCCAACACGATAAAACTGCCCATCGCTTAACACGCGCAGTAACCGAGTTTGCAAGTCAGCTGGCATATCGCCAATTTCATCTAAAAAAAGTGTGCCGTTATCCGCTTGTTCAAAGCGTCCACGCCTTGCTGCAGCTGCACCAGTAAAGGCTCCGCGTTCATGACCAAACAGCTCTGACTCCAGCAAATCTTTAGGAATCGCAGCGGTATTTATTGCGATGAATGGTTTATCTGCACGCGGGCTGTGCTTATGCAACGCGCTTGCGACCAGTTCCTTACCACTGCCAGATTCGCCATTGATCAGTACGGTAGAGTGCGAACGACTTAAGCGGCCAATGGCACGAAAAACCTCTTGCATGGCAGGGGCTTGGCCAATAATTTCGGGTGTTTCTTCTATCGTGACACTTTCTACGGCCTGACGCATGCTTTCATCCACAGCGCGTTTGATAATGTCAACGGCCTGGTCGACATCAAAAGGCTTGGCTAGATATTCAAAGGCGCCTCCTTGAAAGGCAGCTACAGCACTCTCCAGATCAGAGTAAGCCGTCATAATAATCACTGGAATCTCAGGATACTTTTGTTTCACTTCAGATAAAAAGTCTAAGCCTGATCCATTGGGCATGCGAATATCACTGACAATCACTTGCGGCTGATCGCGCTGCAGTGCGTTGAGCGCTTCGGCTGTGGAAGCAAATGTTTTGAATTCTAGGTCTGTTCTGGCCAGTGCTTTTTCAAATACCCAACGTATTGATTTATCGTCATCCAGTATCCAAATTGGTTTCATACGTGTCTCGATCTCAAACTAAATTATTGTTGTTAATCATGATATTACGCATTTATTGTGTAATCATGGCGTGTTTTAATAAGGTGCTCTCAATGGGGAGCAATATGGTAAAGCAAGTGCGTCCTGGTTGGCTTTCACAATCAATCATGCCATGATGTTGCGTGATAAATGTTTGCGCCAGCGCTAAGCCAAGCCCTGTGCCGCCTTCGCGTCTGGACACAAGCGGGTAAAATATTTTATCGACAAGATCTGCAGGGATGCCCGGACCATTGTCGATAATTTCTAATCTTATCCCCACGCGATAACGCTTTCTGGCAAGCGTTATCTGCCTTTCAGAACGTGTTCTAAAAGTGATTTGCGCGTTTTCTTTGCTATTTGACTGCATCGCTTGCACAGCGTTTCTGGCGATATTGAGTACCGCTTGGATGAGTTTTTCTCGATCACCAATAAGCTCAGGCAGGCTGGTATCATAGTCACGCTGCACTCTAATGTTGCGTGAGGATTCAGCCAGCAAAAGACTGCGCACGCGCTCTAGCACTTCATGAATATTAGTCGGTTCATATTGTGGTACGCGGTGCGGGGCGAGCAATCTGTCCATGAGACTATGCAGCCTGTCCGCCTCTTTAATAATCACTTGTGTGTATTCTTTTAGCGAGGGTTGGGGCAGTTCGTGCTCAAGCAGTTGGGCTGCACCACGTAAACCACCAAGTGGGTTACGAATCTCATGGGCTAAATTACGCAATAACTCAGAATTGGCTTGCTGTTGTATCAGCATGCGTTCTTCACGCGCAATGCG
>DHYP01000028.1:103663-104858 GCA_002414145.1 Methylophilaceae bacterium UBA5127
AGTCAGCGCAAATTCATGTTCCCGATAGGGACTATTGGAGTTTTTGGCATTATCGACCGCGTTTTGCAAAACTTCGCAGTTTAAAAAAACTTCTGAAATATGATTACGGTAAATTTGATTGCCACTGAGGGCGAACAAAATTTCAGCACTAGGATTGGTGTAAATCACTTGCAAAGTGTCGTCTAACAGCATGACGGCAGTAGCAAGATGCTCTAAACCAGAAAAACCTGAAGGGATGCGCCTGACCATTTAGTTAAAATAATACAGCAATAATTATATTGCTTGTACTTAAGCAAAAGACAAGCCAGCTTTGAGGCGGAATTTAGAAGTGTGTTCTAATCGCCAATTTCATTGGTGAGTAAATCGACATTGCGCTGATGCGCATCTACCTCGGCTTGCAGTGCCTTCATTTTTTCATCAAATTTAGCCACGTTACGTAAGGTTTTTCCATCTTTTGTTTTATATACTTCAGGGTTGGATGCCCCTTCCGCATACGCTTGTTTTGCCTTTTCAAGCGCTTGTTTCTCTTGATCTAATTCTGCTTTTAGAATTTCCTTACGTTTTACATCACGTTCGGTTTGAGTGTTTTTGTCGACCTTAGGAAAACTATTTGGCGTAGCTGTTTTAGCCTCGCTAGATGATTTGGATTCAGATTTTTTTGTGGTACCAAAATTAGAGTCTGCGGGTTCTAAATCAAGTTTTTTAGCACCCTTAATCTTAACATTGGAATAGGTTACTCTGCCGTCCGCATCGACTTGCTTGTATATCTCAGCATAGGCAACAGAAAGATAGCAACTCAACAGTAAAAGAGATGTCAGCGAAAATAGTTTATTCATACCAATAGTTTAGATGAGAATCTTATAGTAAGCAACGAAGTGTTGCTAATTCTGGTTGACAATTTTTATGCTGTTGTGAAAAGAAAACAGGGCAGCTTAGCTGCCCTGTTTTAGTGCATGCTATTGAATGATTAGCAGCTGTAGTACAAACCAAATTCAACTGGGTGTGGCGTTTGGCGAAGTTTAGTAACTTCTTCCATTTTCAATGCAATGTATGCATCGATCCAGTCATCAGTGAATACGCCACCACGGGTCAAGAACTCACGGTCTTTGTCCAAGTATTCCAATGCTTGTTCTAATGAAGAACAAACGGTTGGGATTTGTGCATCTTCTTCTGGAGGTAGATGGTACAAGTCTTT
>DHYP01000028.1:104902-105114 GCA_002414145.1 Methylophilaceae bacterium UBA5127
GTACGCCATCTAAACCTGCCATTAACAAGGCAGAGAATGCCAAGTATGGGTTAGCAGTTGGGTCTGGGAAGCGAGCTTCAACGCGACGCGCTTTGTCTGAGTGTACAAATGGGATACGGATAGAAGCAGAGCGGTTTTTAGCAGAGTATGCCAATTTCACAGGTGCTTCATAACCTGGTACCAAACGTTTGTATGAGTTTGTACCTGGGTTG
>DHYP01000028.1:105345-105518 GCA_002414145.1 Methylophilaceae bacterium UBA5127
TGTCAAGATTTGTGTCCAGTCAGCACGTTTGGTCAACGTTGCGAATTTAGTACCGATTTCGCATTGACCAGCGGTAGCCACTTCGTGGTGGTGCACTTCAACAGGCACGCCCATTTGTTCCAGTGTCAGAACCATCGCAGAGCGGATGTCGTGCAATGAATCGACTGGAGGCA
>DHYP01000034.1:0-5466 GCA_002414145.1 Methylophilaceae bacterium UBA5127
AGATGTAACACGCGCGATGCATGCGCGTACATCACTGGGTCTTGCGAAACCACTTCGTAAGCTGGCAAACGTACCACTTGTTTTGCTCTGTCCGCTTTGGGTTTGCGTATGAATTCAATCGTTTTAGCACCTTCTGGCAAGCTAGACTGGGAGCTATCTGTGGCACAACTTGCATCACTTTTTCCCATCTTCATCTCGTATAGATCAATCGGCTGTTCTATCACTCCAGGTCGGTCTAATCTAGTGGATTCTATTTCACTCCAGCCTTCAGGGATATTTTTGCGCAAAAAAGCGGTGCCTCTGATATCTTGTATTTCACTCACTTTTTCACCTTTAGCGATGCGGTGCGTCAATTCCACTAAAGCACGTTCCGCATTGCCAAAAATGAGCACATCCGCTTTAGAATCAACCAAAACAGAACGACGTCCTTTATCGGACCAATAGTCATAATGCGCGATACGACGCAAGCTGGCCTCAATGCTACCAATCACCAATGGCACATCAGAATACGCTTCTCGACAGCGCTGACTATAGACAATCACCGCTCTGTCAGGACGCTTATTAGGTGCCGCATCTGGCGTATAAGCGTCATCGGAACGAATTTTACGATCAGCCGTATAACGATTAACCATACTATCCATATTGCCTGCAGTAATGCCAAAGTAAAGATTAGGCTTGCCTAATGCTTTGAATGCACTTGCATTTTGCCAATCTGGTTGAGCAATAATGCCGACACGAAACCCTTGTGCTTCTAACAAGCGTCCGACCAAAGCCATACCAAAACTCGGGTGATCAATATAAGCATCACCTGTCACCAAAATAATGTCACAACTATCCCAGCCTAACGCATCCATTTCCGCACGTGTCATGGGTAATATGGGTGCCGCACCAAACCGTTTCGCCCAATAGGGACGATAGCTGGTTAAAAGTTTGGCTGGGTTATTGGTATAAATTTCCATGATGGGCTAAATAATAGTCCAAAAATATTGAGTTCGCGCATTTTACGCGCTAATGAATTGATTAAAAAACTATTTTTGTGATTGCGTTACCAGTTTAATCGTCATATTATTTACTGATGAATCAAATTACCTATCAAGTCGCTGGCTTGCATTGTGGCGGATGTGTCAGCCAAGTTAAAAATGCATTGTTTCACTTCGCAGATACTGTTCAAGTAACGCTTGACCCACCCCAAGCGACGCTCATCAATCCCAAAGTGGACTTATCATCTTTAAACCGAGTGCTGTCCAAAATTGGCAATTACACACTCATAGCATTATAGCCTTTTATAATTTATGCAATTTGTATCAATTTGTTAAAAATAATCACATAATTTGCTACAGTCTTTATAGTAATTCACACTGCAAAATGATAAGATTACTCAGCCTATACAGCTGTATATTCTCTATACAGTTCATAGCCGTTATTTCAAAATAATTATTAAAATAGATGATAGCGCTTATTGATGAAACGACTTACTTTTTTCAGCCGCTTTTTAATGCCACTACTCTTGGTGGGTGTTCTCGCAGTGTTATCCACTGCGATTTACATGTTTTCGTTAAACATGCAAAACATTAAAAACAACGCATTTAACGAAACCAACAAGATCGCCAACTTACTAGAGATGGCTAAAAGTCTTGTTGGCGAGCACGTGTATTCATCAATGGAGCTACTAAAGCACAATAGTGCCATCAAAGGTAAACCGAGCATCAATGGCACAATTTCGCTCAATAACGAAATCATTCCCAACCTCATGCTAGGGAATGAATCTCAAACAAAAAATGAAGAATTTGTCGATGGAGTCACCAGCATAGGCAATGGCACCGCTACATTGTTCGTTAAAAATAATAACGAATTTATACGGATCGCCACCAATGTAAGAACTAAAACCAATACACGTGCGATTGGCACAAGGCTAGACCCTAAAGGAAAAGCAATCAAACAACTAATCATGGGAAAGCCTTTTTACGGCATTGTCGATATTCTTGGAGATCCCTATATTTCTGGTTATGAGCCCATACTTGATCAAGGTGGCAATGTAATAGGTGCATGGTATGTAGGCTATAAAGTCGATGTTCAGGCCATTGATTTAGCTATTAAAAAATGGGGATATTTAAAAACAGGCTTTGTGGCTATTACTGATTACAATCATAGCATCCGATTCATCTCTGAACACTTTTCCAATGCCAAAGGCGCAAAAATTTTAGAATACAAACCCAAAGATTGGATTATCGCTAACAAGATCATCCCAGATTGGAATTTTGAAGTACATATTGCATATCCTGCTAAAGAAGCTTACCTCATTAGCATTGGTAATTTATATCCCATTTTGCTCTTAGGCAGTTTATTTGGCTTCGCACTATTTATCATAGCCCAGCACGCAATCAAACGATTTGTGCTCGCCCCATTAGGTGGCGATCCTGAATACGCTTCTGCACTTGTGAGTCGTATCAAGCAAGGAGACTTTAGTGATGATGGTGTGCGTGCGGCTCCCAACACCCTCATCGATAATATGCTTGGAATGCGCAAACATTTGCGAGAAATGGTCACAGAGATTAAAAATAATGCCGACCGTCTGAGTGTTTCTTCTAGTGTTTTTCAACATGCACATGATGGCATTTTCATTACAGACTCAGAAGCTAAAATTATTGAGGTCAATCCCGCGTTTACTTCTATCACAGGCTATAGCCGTGAAGAGTCCATTTCAAAAACGCCAGAAACTTTGGGATTTGCCTATCAAATCGATGCTTTTTTTTCACAGTTTTTTGAATCTACAGATCACCAAGGTGAGTGGCGTGGTGAAATCTGGAATCTACGCAAGAATGGTGAAGTGTATACAGCATGGCTAGACATCTTCCCAGTCAGTGACGAGTCTGGAGTATTTCAACATTATGTAGGCTTATTTTCTGATATCACGCTAGCCAAAGAGCAACAAAAATCGCTTGAGTTTTTGGCTTATCACGACTCTCTCACTCATTTACCTAATAGAGCCTTATTTTCTAACCAGCTACAAAAGTCTCTCTCTAGCGCCAAACGCAACAAAGAAATGATTGCAATATGTTATTTGGATTTAGATAATTTCAAACCCATCAATGACGAATATGGGCATGAAGTTGGCGATCAATTGTTGATACTGCTGGCTGAGCGGCTATCCAAAAATTTGCGTAAGAACGACACACTGGCAAGACTGGGTGGAGATGAGTTTGCAATTCTATTAAACGGTCAGCGTGGGGAAAATGAATTTTCAAATACGTTAGACAGAATACTCAGCAGCATTGAAACACCTTTTATCATTTCTAATCAAACCATGTGTGTCTCCGCCAGCATCGGATATACCATCTATCCCATTGATGATAATCCGCCTGATACGTTGTTACGCCATGCTGATCATGCGATGTACCATGCTAAAACACATGGCGGCAAACACTATCACCTCTTCGACTTAGAATTAGCCAAGCTTTTCCGCAACCAGCTTCAAATCAAAGACGACATTGCAGAAGCACTCGCCAGCCAACAGCTAAGAATGTATTATCAGCCTCAAATTAACATCAGAACAGGGGAAGTCATTGGTATGGAAGCGCTAATCCGCTGGCAGCTTCCTTCACGCAAACTGCTACTCCCCAGCGAATTTTTGCCGTTTATTGAGCACACCCAACAAATTGTGACGCTGAGTGAGTGGATTATCGACACAGTATTAAAACAAATAGCTTTGTGGCAACACGAAGGCCTCAACTTTCATGTAGCAATCAATATTGCTGCACAACATTTATCTGACAAGAGATTTGTTAGCAGCCTAGAACGCATCCTGAACACGTATCCTGAAGTCTCCCCAGACAAATTAAATTTTGAAATCACCGAAAGCGCCGCCATCGGAGACATTAAAAACGTTACTCGTATTATTAACGATTGTAAAAAACTGGGCGTTACTTTTGCTATTGACGATTTTGGTGCAGGATACTCATCCCTCACTTACTTACGCAGATTGCCAGTCGATATGATTAAAATTGATCGTTCATTCATTCATGGCATGCTAAATGATGCAGATGATTTAGCGGTTGTTTCTAGTATCATCACTTTGTGCAGAGAGTTTAATCGGGGTGTGATTGCGGAAGGGATTGAGTCCATAGAGCAAGGAACTAAACTGATTGACCTTGGATGTGATTTTGCGCAAGGGCATGGCATTGCAAAACCAATGCCTGCAAACAAAGTCGCTAAATGGGTACAATCCAACTCACCATTTAGATTCTAATTATAAAATCATCCTTTATGGCTGATGACTATTACAAACTTCCTGGCGGCTTTGTACTCGCTGTTGAACACGACACCCCTTTCCCTGACGTATCGCTGGCGCTAACAGAGCCCAATGGTTTGATTGCAATAGGGGGAGATTTAAGCGCCAAAAGACTTCTGGATGCCTATCGTAAAGGCATTTTTCCATGGTTTAGTGCAGGGGAACCCATTTTATGGTGGAGTCCTGATCCACGCATGGTGCTATTCCCAGATGAACTTAAAGTGCAGAAGTCTCTCAAAAAGACGATACAGAAACAACCGTTTGAGATACGCATCAACACCGCATTTAAACAAGTGATGGAAGCATGCAGTCAAACACCTAGACCCGATCAAGATGGCACATGGATTAATCAGAAAATGATTCAAGCATATTGTCAATTACATGAGATTGGTCATACAATTTCGGTTGAAAGCTGGCAAAACAATCAACTTGTAGGTGGCTGTTACGGTGTGAGGATTGGCCGCATGTTTTATGGAGAAAGTATGTTTCATCATGTGTCAAATGCTTCAAAAGTAGCCTTTGTGCATTTAGTCCAATATCTGCAATCACAAGGGATTGGCATGATAGACTGCCAAATGAATACACCATTACTCGCCAGTTTTGGCGCACGTGAAATACCACGCAATACTTTTATTGACTTACTTAGCCGCTTGGTTAACACATGACTCTACCCAATGAAATTCCACTACAAAAACTTCAGTTTTATGTGACTACGCCATACCAATGCGGCTACCTGCCCAATAAACTAGCGCAAAGCTTGATTGCATCACCTCAATACTTGGTAGACAGCCAAGTTTATAGTGAACTCATTCAACAGGGATTCAGGCGTAGTGGAAAATTTGCTTACAGACCACATTGTGAAAATTGCAAAGCATGTATACCAGTGCGCATTCTAATCAACCAATTCACCCCCACACGCAGCCAAAAACGTGCATTCAAGCAACATAGTTATTTAACAGCGCGCACTGTGCCTGTTGGTTTCCAAAACAATCACTTCACGCTTTATGCGGAATACCAATCATTACGTCATCACGATAGTATTGACCATGAACGTGCTGAAAAAGAAGACCCAGAACAATATCGTCAATTTTTATGTCAGAGTAATGTTGAAAGCCTCATGGTGGAATTTAAAGATGCCGAAAACCAAGTCAAAATTGTCAGTGTGATTGATATTGTGC
>DHYP01000034.1:5477-5753 GCA_002414145.1 Methylophilaceae bacterium UBA5127
ATCTCCGCTGTATATACGTTTTATGATGCGAGAGACTACAAAACCAGCTACGGCACCTACGCGATTATGTGGCTTTGCGAATGGGCAAAAACACTCAAGCTGCCTTATCTATATCTTGGTTATTGGATTCAGGACAGCCAAAAGATGGCTTACAAACAACAGTTTAATGTGCAAGAAAAATTTGTAGATGGTGAGTGGATTACCAACATAAAATGAGCAAGCGTTATTGTATTTTTAGCTAACCTTAACTCCATTCCCAGTTGCCATACCCCTTAA
>DHYP01000034.1:5883-6172 GCA_002414145.1 Methylophilaceae bacterium UBA5127
ATCGCCCTAATACAATCATGCCATGATTCGCTAATAAACAGGCTTTACGCCCCTGCAAAGCCACTAACGCATAATCTGACAAAGTTTGCGAACCAAATAATGCATAGGGTGCGCAGCGAATAGTGCTGCCACCTGCTACCGCAATCATGTAATGAAAAGGCGGAATATCTTTGCGCAGACAAGCCACTGTAGTAGCAAACATGCTATGTGTATGTATCACGGCATTGACTTCTGTCCGTGCCTGAAAAATATCGCGATGAAAACGCCATTCACTCGAAGGTTTCTTATT
>DHYP01000034.1:6259-14028 GCA_002414145.1 Methylophilaceae bacterium UBA5127
ATACCTGAAGGCGTGATTAAAAAACCGTCGCCTTCTCGCACACTGACATTGCCTGAAGTACCTTTATTCAAGCCAGTTGAAACAAGCTGCCTAGCCATATTAAATAACTTTTCTGCTACGGGTGTGTGTTCTTTTTGCATCATATATTAAGCCAATTGGGCTAACTGGTTTGGTAAGTAAATCCCTTTTTCAGTAATAATGCCTGTCACCAAGCGTGCAGGCGTGATATCAAATGCAGGGTTCGCTGCACGACTATTATCTGGAATCAGCCGCACGGTTTCTAAGGTACCATTGTGAGTTTGCCCTTGTATATATGCCACCTCGTCACCGCTGCGTGCCTCAATTTCAATTTCGGTTAAACCGTCCTGAATCGTCAAATCAAGCGTTGGGCTAGGTACTGCTACATAAAATGGAACTTGGTTATCATACGCAGCCAATGCTTTTAAATAGGTTCCAATTTTATTACACACATCGCCACTGCTCGTCACTCTATCTGCGCCGACGATTACCATATCAACCAAGCCGTGTTGCATATAATGACCACCTGCATTATCAGAAATCACTGTATGAGGCACACCATGCTGCGCTAACTCCCAAGCAGTAAGACTGGCACCCTGATTGCGTGGGCGTGTCTCGTCTACCCATACATGCACAGCAATACCAGCATCATGCGCCGCATAAACGGGCGCTAGCGCAGTTCCATAATCTACGGTAGCCAACCAACCAGCATTGCAATGCGTCAGAATATTCACAGGTTGATGTTGATGAAGTTGTTTAATCAACGTTAAGCCATGCTGGCCAATTGCCTGATTTTGAGCCACATCTTCATCTGCGATTTGCTTGGCTTCTAGCCAAGCAACCTCAATACGCTCAGTCATTGGCGCTTGACGAATACGCTTGACAACACGCTCTACCGCCCATGCTAAGTTGACTGCAGTCGGCCTGCTTTGTATTAACGCGTCCCTAGTAATAAGAAGATTTTCATCACTAGAATTTTGGCGCATCGCTAATGCTATACCATAAGCAGCCGCTGCACCTATCAATGGCGCACCCCTGACCTGCATTGTTTTAATAGCATTCACCATTTGCGTCACATATTCAATGCGTACAATTTCAAATTGAAAAGGTAGTAAAGTTTGATCGATAATTTCAACGTATTCGTAATGTTGATCGTGCCAAATAGCTCGAAAATAGTCTTCATTCACAATCATGTAATAATCAGGCCGCTTTCTCAGAAATAATGTACAACATTAGATCGTAGTTGGTTAAAAAATTGATTAGAAATATTGCTTTTTTTTAAAAAATAATATTGAAATTTTCAATCCACAAAATCTGTGGATAACTTTGTGGATTACCATGTCTCAAAAGCGTAACTTACCATTTTATAAGGGTTTTTTCAAAAAGTTCATTTTTTAATCTATTATTTTTATTAATAAAATCAATAGCTTAAAATATACCTATTGTTTATTAACACTTTTTGACGTTATTTAATGTAACACTTCAAGTGGTGTGCATAAAGTGGCTAGTTTAGGCAAAATATGTGTAGAGTTTTTGCGAGTAATTTCAATGATTTGGGACACAGATACACCTCTTAAATCCGCCAATACTTGTGCAATTTTAACTAGCTCTTTTGGACTATTTTTGCCATTGTTACCTACCCATTCTGGGGGAATGTCTGGCGCATCCGTCTCTAATACAATCGCGCTCAAATCTAACTGTGTAGCCAATGCCCTAATTTTTAAGGCACGATCATAAGTCATCGCGCCACCAAATCCTAGTTTAAACCCTAACTTGGTAAATGCTTCCGCTTGTTGCACACTGCCGTTAAAGGCATGTGCAATACCGCCACACACTGGGTAACGGCGCAAACACTTTAGTACATCGTCAATCGCTTTTCTCACGTGTAATATGACTGGTAAATCAAATGCTTGCGCAATTTTAAGCTGTTCAATAAAAAAATAAATTTGTGTTTCTTTATTGTGTGAGGGGACAAAAAAATCCAAACCGATTTCCCCCACCGCGACTAAAGCAGGACTGTTTTGTCTCTCTGCAACTAATTGTCGTAAATGAGTGAGATTGTTTGGTTGTGCAGCATCAACATATAACGGATGCCAACCCAAAGCAAAGCTACATTGTGTGTATTGTAACGATAAATCAATCACCGCTTGAAAATTATCTTTTGATACTGCAGGCACGACCATCTGTTGGACGCCCGCTCGTGTCGCAGCCAGAATCTGCGCATGCCTATCATCATCAAACTCTGCTGCATCCAGATGGCAATGGGTATCAATCAACATGTGCTTTCACCAGTTTTGCCATTAGCCGTATATCTTGCCCAAACTGCCTAATATCAACAATATCTAACGCTAGGACCTGTCCCATTTTAGTCAAGCTGGGAATTGCAAACATCCCTTTTGCTGCACTCCCCATGATTTTTGGCGCATAGTAAATAACCAGTTCGTCTACCAAATTCTCAGCTGCTAATGCACCATTCAGACCTTGGCCTGCCTCTACCATCAACTCATTCACTTGCATGCTGGCAAGATGGCTTAACAGTGATTTTAAACATACTTTACCCTGATCATTAGGCAAATGTAATAGCAAAATACCCATGTCTTGTAATCGCGCCAATTGACAATGTTGATCATGTGCATAAGCAATCACTGTATTGCCGCCCTCCAATACATTAGCATCCAGTGGCATTTGCAATTGACTATCCACAACAACCCGCAATGGCTGACGTGTTGTGTCTATTTCGCGCACTGTTAGATTAGGGTTGTCTGCTAGTACCGTTCCTATGCCTGTCATGATGGCACAGGAGCGTGCGCGCCAACGTTGTACATCCAAACGCGATGCTGGAGAGGTAATCCATTGACTTTGACCATTATCCAACGCCGTTCTACCGTCCAAACTGGCTGCAATTTTACTGCGTACATATGGCTTTTGCTTTTCCATACGTGAGATAAACCCTAGATTAAGTGCTTGTGCTTCCACCTGCATCAAACCACTTTGTGTGACTATACCTAGTGATTGCAGGTATGCTAAACCTTGCCCAGCCACCAAAGGGTTAGGGTCTACCATCGCGGCAATCACTTTAGATATACCCGCTTTTGCTAAAGCGGTAGCGCAAGGCGGTGTGCGCCCATGATGACTACACGGCTCTAGTGTGACATAAGCGGTAGCACCATGTGCGAGATGTGCGGCCTGTTGCAATGCAAACACTTCAGCATGAGGCTCACCCGCTTTTAAATGCGCACCTTCACCAACAATGGCGCCATTGTTGACAATCACACAGCCAACACGAGGATTTGGACTAGTCGTATACATACCACGCTCAGCTAGCTGCAGCGCGCGAGACATATAAACATAATCGGAGGCGGTGAACATTACCGCATTGTAATAGTTAGTGAGAAGAAATACGACTGTGTATTAAAAAACCTTGCTCATCAAAGTAAACACGTAAGGCATGATACACATGCATGCACTTACCAAGATCATACTCAATCGCATTGCCATCTTCCAAGCTGGGACGGCCAAGTAACGCCATCACCGCCTCGCGTCTAGCACCCTTGATTAAGATATGCTCTTTAAGATCATATGCCATGTCACCACGCTTACACTCACGATCCAGATTCGGTGCGTATTGCATCCATTTTATTTGATCAAACTGTTCATTACCAAACACAACCTGATCCTTGAATGCCCACCATGTAAAAAAAACAATCGTGAGCAACACAGTAAACACTGCAAGCGCTATAGAGGCAATATTAATCAGTTTCATCAAACGATCTCTCTCAATGCTAATTCTTTCTGCGTGGGTGATCTAAATCGCGAATCACATCATGAAAGTCACCTACATCAGAAAAACTTCGATACACTGAAGCAAAACGAATATACGCTACTTTATCCATTAACTTGAGTTCCTGCATCACACTCTCACCCAAATCACGCGCAGGAATCTCGCGCTCACCCAAATTCAATAGTTTTTGCACGATGTTATCTAATGCACGGTCAACATACTCTGTGGGCACAGGTCGTTTATGCAAAGCGCGGGTAAAGGAGACTCTTAACTTATCACGGCTAAACTCTTCTCTTGTACCATTCTGTTTAACCACTTGTGGCATTGTCAGCTCGGCTGTTTCGTATGTGGTAAATCGTTTATCACAAGCACCACATCGACGACGACGACGAATCGAGTTACCCTCCTCATTCACACGTGAATCAATCACTTGTGTTTCATCTTCACCGCAAAAAGGACATTTCAAGTGTTAGGCTCCATAGACAGGGAAACGACTCGTCAGTGCATGCACTTTCTCTTTAGTCGCAACAATCACTGCATCACTGGTGGGATTATCCAGTATGTCTGCAATCAAATGTGCAACCTGACTAGCTTCTGCCTCTTTAAAGCCACGGGTAGTAATCGCGGGAGAACCAATACGGATGCCTGAAGTCACAAATGGACTCTCTGGATCGTTTGGAATCGCGTTTTTATTCACAGTAATATGCGCCTGACCCAAATATGCATCAGCCGCTTTGCCCGTTAACCCTTTAGGACGTAAGTCTACCAAAAACACATGTGACTCAGTACGGCCAGAAATAATACGCGAGCCACGTTCGGCCAGCGTTTTGGCCATCACATCCGCATTTTTTAACACTTGTGTTTGATAGACTTTAAATTCAGGTTGTAATGCTTCTAAGAAAGCAGTCGCTTTACCTGCAATCACGTGCATTAATGGTCCACCTTGCAAGCTTGGAAACACGTTGGAGTTCAGCATTTTTTCATGTTCGGCTTTAGCCAAAATAATGCCACCGCGCGGGCCACGTAAAGTTTTGTGCGTGGTGGATGTCACAAAATCTGCATGCGGTACTGGATTTGGGTAGACACCAGCGGCAATTAAGCCAGAGTAATGTGCCATATCCACCATGAAATAGGCACCCACTTTTTTAGCAATCTCAGCCATACGCGCCCAATCAAAACGCAATGCATATGCAGAAGCACCTCCAATTAACAGCTTGGGCTTGGTTTCAGTAGCAATGCGCTCCATTTCATCGTAATCAATCTCCTCTTGATCATTCAAGCCGTATGCAACGATATTAAACAATTTACCAGAAATATTAGCTGGGGATCCATGTGTTAAATGTCCGCCATGACCTAGATTCATCCCCATCACGGTATCGCCAGGTTTTAGAATACTAAAATATACGGCTTGGTTAGCTTGAGAACCTGAGTGTGGCTGCACATTAGCGTACTCTGCACCAAACAATTGTTTTAAGCGATCAATTGCGAGCTGCTCCACCTGATCGACAAATTCACAGCCTCCATAAAAACGTTTAGCGGGGTAACCCTCAGCATATTTATTAGTGAGCTGTGAGCCTTGTGCCTGCATCACCGCTGGGCTGGTATAGTTTTCTGAAGCAATCAACTCAATATGTTGCTCTTGGCGAAGACGCTCACCTTCAACAAATTGCCATAAGTCTGGATCTGCAACACTTAGATTTTTTGCATAACTAAACATGAGAAGTATTTTCCATAACACATTAATTTTAAATGCTGAATTTTAACATGTTGTCGTTAAGGCATAAACTACAGACTGAATTTATTCTAACTCAGTGCAACTTGCACTATTTTGGTTCACGCGACCCACAATTGCTTAGTTCACATCATGAGCATTGTATCCACAAAATACTAAGCACATGATTTATATACAAAAAATATTGGCACAAGTTTTGCTAATTAATAAACAAGCGCATATCTCCAAAATCGCTCCCCCTTAGCCCGACATCCCACGTTGGGCATTTTTTTGGACGCTATTTTTGAATAGCCCATTCCAGCTACTGACTTGGCTCTGGTTAGCAAGTTATAATCTATGTACATCAACACCAAGGTCACTGTATGAAATGGACTGATAGCCAACGTATTGCAGAAGCGCTTTACGACCAATATCCAGAAGTGAATCCAAGTACCATTCGATTCACTGATTTGATGGAATGGGTGCTCGCGTTAGAAGAGTTTGACGATGCACCTGAGCGTTGTGGCGAAAAAATATTAGAGGCGATTCAATTAGCCTGGATAGACGAAGCAAGTTAACCCTATGTTTGAAGCGCTTCTTTTACTGTTTATAAAACATTTTATCTGTGACTTTCCATTACAGACTTCACCATGGATGTATCGCAACAAAGGTATTTATTTTCATCCTGGCGGTATTGCACACGCCGCAGTACATGGCGTTGGAACAGGCCTAGTACTGTTTTACTATATTGGAAAGTCAGCCATTGTTTATGCACTTATTGACTTCATCGTACATTATCACATTGACTGGCTGAAATTAAATATTAATAAAAAGTTTAACTTTCGGGCGGATAATAGCAATGGATTCTGGATTTTGCTTGGCTTGGATCAACTCGCTCACCATATTACTTACTTTGTGATTATTTATTATGCCTTTAACTACTACGCCATTACCTAAAGAGATTTTTAAAGCCTACGACATTCGTGGCATTGTCGATAAGACGCTGACGACAGAAATTGTCGAACAAATTGGCCACGCGCTTGGGTCAGAAGCCAGACACAGGAATCAGTCTGAAATTTGCATCGGCTACGATGGCCGCTTGTCTGGGCCAAAACTTGCAGCCGCACTATCAGCTGGTATACGTAAAGCAGGCATAGATGTGGTTAATCTAGGTATGGTCGCTACGCCTATGGTTTACTTTGCAGCCTACCATCTTAAGACACAATGTGGCGTAATGGTCACTGGTAGTCACAATCCACCAGAATATAATGGCCTAAAAATGGTATTGGCTAGTGAAACCTTATCTAATGAAGCTATTCAAGGTTTGAAGTCTCGTATTGAAAATAGTCAATTGACCTATGGCGAAGGTACAGAACGCAAATATGCCATTGCTGACGATTATATCAACACAATTAGAGCTGATATTAACTTAACCAGACCGATGAAAATTGCAGTAGATTGTGGCAATGGTGTAGCTGGTGCCTTTGCAAAACAGCTCTACAACGCCATTGGCTGCCACGTGGAAGAGCTATTTTGTGAAGTAGATGGCCACTTTCCTAATCATCATCCTGATCCTTCCGTGCCGGAAAATCTTACTGATCTCGTCAACACACTCAAAACAAATCGTGCTGAAATTGGCCTTGCTTTTGATGGTGATGGCGACCGCTTAGGCGTTGTCACGAAAGATGGCAATATCATCTATCCTGATCGCCAACTCATGCTATTTGCAGAGGATGTGCTCAATAACAGCCCTAAAGCTAATATTATTTTTGATGTGAAATCCACGCGTAATTTAACACCTTGGATTACAAGCCATGGTGGAAATCCCATACTTTGGAAAACGGGTCACTCATTGGTCAAGGCAAAAATTAAAGAAACCAATGCGGCACTCGCTGGCGAAATGAGCGGGCATGTGTTTTTTAATGATACAAAACACGGTAAAAAACGCTGGTATGGGTTCGATGACGGGTTATACTCTGGCGCTAGATTGCTTGAAATTTTAAGTCGCTTTCCTAATCCTTCGGAAATACTCAACAACCTACCCGACAGCATTAGCACACCTGAACAACATATTCATATGAACGAGGGCGAACCTCATGCACTGATTGCGCAACTGCAAAAGGCAGCTAATTTTGAAGGTGCGACAGAAGTCATTACTATTGATGGGTTACGCGTTGAATATCCGGACGGATTTGGACTCATGCGCCCATCAAACACAACCCCTGTAATCGTACTACGCTTTGAAGCAGATAATGAAAG
>DHYP01000034.1:14048-22760 GCA_002414145.1 Methylophilaceae bacterium UBA5127
AGCCAACATCAGTTCAAAGAAATCATCTGGGAAGCTGCACCCCATGTGGCACTACCCTTTTAAGTAACGCTCTGATGTCAAGGCACTCACTGGTACTTGTTGCTATTTGGATGGCACTTGCCAGTGTGGTGTACTATCTAGTAGACCGTATTCAGCATCCAAACACCTTACAATCCGTAGGCTCGGGTGCCACAGCAGTGCTTAAACGCGGCACCGATGGACACTACCGCACTGAAGCTCTCATCAATGGCGAAAAAGTCGATGTGCTGATTGACACAGGCGCAACTGGTGTTGCAATTTCTCAGGCAATTGCAGACAAACTTAACCTCAAGAGTGTGACTGCAGTCAATACATACACCGCTAATGGCGATACTATAGGCTATATGGTCAGACTCAACTCCGTAAAAATAGGTGGTGTTGAAGCAAAAAATGTGTCCGCAATGATTGCTCCCACACTAGAAGGTGATGTGTTGCTTGGCATGAGCTATCTTGGACGCATGGATGTCCGTTTATACAAAGGCGAAATGACAATCAAGCAAGTAAATTAATCATAACCAATTGATTTTAATAAAATAATTAATAATTTCTAAAATTCATGTAAGTTTTCTTTTATCCTGATGACTAATGGTTGCTAGCTAGCAACTATACAAAATCATTATTAGGAGAATTACATGAGCACACAATTTAAATTAGCAACATTGGTTACTGGAACATTATTATTTGCAGCGACATCAGCCCCACTTTTGGCTGCTGATGCCATGCTAAGCACAGGTGGATATGCACATCAATTACAAAAGATGGAAATGATGAAAATGCTAGATGCCAACGGTGATCATATGGTCACGCAAGCAGAGGCTGATACTTACTATAGCAATATTTTTGATACGCTAAATAAAGACAACGATGACTCTCTTGATGCCAAAGAGTGGGCAGGTGCAAGTAAGGAGTCTAAAATTGACATCGCTACTGGTGGCTACAGTCGAGAGTTACGTTCCATGAAGATGATGAAAATGATGGATGCAGACAGCAACCATCTGGTCACAAAGGAAGAGTTCCTCAATTACCACCGCACACTGTTCGCTAAATTAGATACATCAAACGACCAGCAACTCGATGCACAAGAATGGGCGGCAAAAGTATTAGGTAATAAATAATCTTTGTACCGTTAGTTGTAATGTTAGTCATAAAAGCCAGCTTAGCTGGCTTTTATTATTTGAAATGACCAACAATCTAATTGGCAACTTCGGCAGCATCCACCACTACTTTGTATAAGCGTAATTCTTGCTGTGTATTCACCCGCTCACCGATCGCGATTTGATTGCGCTTACCAGGTGCAATCCCACCACTGATCAACATGGATCCACTTTGTGCAATTGGTCTACCTGATTTAGCATCATATTTCACTACGTGAACACGCACACGCCCCATCGGAACGCTCGTCGCATTTTGTACAACCGCATAGACATCTCCGTTATTATCTGCCATTGGTCCAGATTGAAGATACTTTGCAGGATTGCGTGGCAAGTCTATCCTCACAGCACGTGCCGTAGCATCCTTGCCAATGTCCGAATTAGAACTTGCAGCCACTTGATAATGTTGTAAGGCTTGGTCTATTTCGCCTCGCTCTTCTGCAATTTGTCCTAATAAGGCATGCCCTGGCGCAGTCGGCAATAACTCATTGGCACGGGTTAAGAATGGCTCAGCTTCTTTCTTTTTGCCCATATTAAATAAAGCAATACCACTTTGTATATAAGGTTTGAAATAGTCTGGCTGTAGCTTGATGGCTTTATCATAATAGCCAAGTGCTTCTTGCGGTTTTTTCTGGGTAAAAGCAATATCTCCTAACAGCTCCTGAAATCTGGCCTCTCTAGGCTCACCTGCAATAGCCTTCTGCGCCAGTTGAGTTGCCATCGCAACATCACCCTTCTTAAGCGCAGCCACACCGTCATCATAAGCTTTATAAGCTGGCTGCGTGGCCTTTAGCTTACCCACCTTTTGCGCATAGATTTCCTTACCCCATTCACCACCAGCACCTAACTTTGCCAACGTTTCTTTATTTGCATCTACGCGCGCTTGAGAAGGTGGGTGACTGGCAAATAGACCAGATATAAAATCACTATTTTTACCAGCACTCAAACGCACAAATGTCTCTTGCAAGGTAACTGCTGCCATTGGGTCATAGTCTGCTTTTTTCATATAGTTCATGCCGTAGTGGTCTGACTCTGACTCAGCATCCCGACCATACTTACTCGAAATCAGCTGTGCACCTAATTGTGATCCACCCACTATCAAATTTGCATAATCACTATTTTGCGCACCAATTCCCACTGCAATCATCGCTCCTTGAATAAACATTCCGCGCTCCATGCTTTTTGCGCCATGTCTTGCCGCCGCGTGTACAATTTCATGGCCTAATACCGCGGCTAACTCAGCTTCGTTATTGAGCTCGTACAGTAAGCCACGATTAAAAGCAATCTTGCCGCCAGGCATGGCCCAAGCATTGGGAATCGAGTCATTGAGCACGATAAACTCATAAGGCAGCTCTGGTCGATCCGACACTGCGGCCAGTTTCTGACCAACAGATTGTACATACGTGGTGAGCTCAGGATCAATAATGTAGTCGCCACCTTGTGATTGTCTTGCAGGAGAGTAGTTTTGTTGTCCAATAGAAATTTCTTGGGACTCTGAAACAAATTGAAATTCTTTCTTTTTGGTCACAGGATTGGTACCACATGCTACCAACATCGCTGTGATCAAAATCAAAGCAAATATATTGATATGCTTCATCGAAGCTCTCCTCAAAGACTGAAAATTTACCATATCGGTCTCAAACCAGATGACACCAAATGTAAAAAACTATGTAATGACAGTAGGATTAACGCGACCAGTTTTTTCTACTAGTTGAGAGACTTGCATCGCAATCTGTATCATCTCAGCTAAAGCGACTTGCGCATCAAGATTATGCTGGCTGATGTCTGGTTCATACGCTTCCAGATAAATACGAATCGTTGCGCCTTCTGTACCTGTACCTGACAATCTAAACACAACTCTGGAACCACACTTAAACAGCAACCTCAGCCCTTGCCCTTTACTCACAGAGCCGTCGACTGGATCGATATAACTAAAATCGTCGCATACATCAATCTGATAGCGCCCAAAAGATTGATTGGTTAACAGATCAAAACTGTCTTTAATATGTGACATCACCGCCTGCGCTTGTTCAGTAGGAATACCTTCGTAGTCATGCCTAGAATAAACATTGCGGCCATACTCTGCCCAATGTGCTTTAACGATGGCTTCTACACTTTGCTTTTTAGCCGCTAAAATATTCAACCAGCACAGTACCGCCCATAATCCATCTTTTTCACGCACATGATTGGAGCCAGTACCAAAGCTTTCCTCGCCACAGAGCGTTACCTTATCGGCATCCATTAAATTGCCAAAGAACTTCCATCCTGTCGGAGTTTCAAAACAAGGGATATGCATTTTCGCAGCAACTCTATCTACCGCACCGCTAGTAGGCATTGAGCGAGCTACTCCGCTAATCCCATTTTGATATGCAGGAATTAAATGCGCATTCGCTGCGATAATCGCTAAACTATCAGATGGCGTGACAAAAAAGCCTTTACCTAGAATCATATTGCGGTCGCCATCGCCATCTGAAGCAGCAGCAAAATCTGGCGCTTGTTGACCATAAACGATTTTCACTAACTCATCAGCATAAGTCAGATTTGGGTCAGGGTGGCCACCGCCAAAAGTCTCTGAGACCTCGCAATTCATCAAGCAACTTGCTGGGGCACCTAATCGGTTAACCAAAATTTCTTTAGCGTATGGCCCTGTTACAGCATGCATGCCATCAAACTTAATTTTAAAACCGTCTGCCAACATTTTCTTAATGGCAGCAAAATCAAACATACTTTCCATTAAATCAGCATAGTCTTTTACGGGATCTATCACCTGCACTACAAACCCATCAAACTCTGTTGTGTTCACCCGAGTAATATTGACCTCTGGGAAGTCAGCCACTTTATATTGTGTAATCACTTTGCTTTTTGAAAAAACACCATCTGTTACTTTCTCTGGGGCAGGGCCACCATTAGGCGTGTTGTACTTAATGCCAAAATCGTCGTCAGGTCCGCCTGGATTGTGACTTGCAGAAAGAATAATGCCGCCGAATGTTTTATATTGACGAATAACATGTGATGCAGCAGGCGTAGATAAAATACCATGCTGACCGACTAACACTTTAGCAAAACCATTTGCAGCCGCAATCTTAATGATCGTTTGTATCGCTTGCGCATTGTAAAAACGTCCATCTCCGCCTAATGTGAGTACGGCTGCTTGCGGGATATCCAAAGTATCAAAAATACTTTGCACAAAATTTTCTAAGTAATGTGGCTGCTGAAATACTTTTACTTTTTTTCGCAGGCCTGAGGTGCCTGGCTTTTGGTCTAAAAACGGTTGAGTATGAACTGTTTGAATTTCCATCTTATCATTCCTTATCTGTCTGAAAGAATTATAGACGAAAAAATCCGTGCTAATTACTATTTGAAAAACTTCTCGCTTTAAGCGTAAAAATTTTATAGAAATGGAAGAGTGATTTGGTCGGAACGGCAGGATTTGAACCTGCGACCCCTTGTCCCCCAGACAAGTGCGCTACCAGGCTGCGCTACGCCCCGAACTGCTGATTGCTCAACGAGCCGTATTATAAATGAAAACAGCCCATGACTGGGCTGCGCGCTATGAAAAGTTACAAATTAATTACGAACGTAATAGTGCGATGACTTGTTGAAGCCGTTGACGTATCACTGGCAAGTCAACATTGGATTGTAATTGCAAGGCATTATCCACCACAACTTGAGTGGTGCTTGAATCCACGACTTCGGTGTGCTCTTGATCATCTAGACGATTGCGCGCACCACTGATAGTAAACCCTTGCTCGTATAATAACTCACGAATCTTACGTATTAGTAAGACTTCGTGGTGTTGGTAATATCGACGATTTCCACGACGTTTAACTGGCTTGAGCTGTGTAAACTCTTGCTCCCAATAACGCAGCACGTGCGGCTTAACGCCGCATAGTTCACTGACCTCGCCTATCGTGAAGTATCGTTTAGCGGGAATAGGTGGTAACTGTGTTTTCTGGGCTTCTTCTAGCATATACTCACACTCAATTATTGATTAGCGTAATGTTCTTCCACTTTACTTTTCAATTTCTGACTTGCGTGGAATGTCACCACTCTACGCGCAGTAATTGGTATTTCTTCGCCAGTTTTTGGATTGCGACCAGGACGCTCAGACTTTTTACGTAGCTCAAAGTTACCAAAACCAGAGAGTTTTACGCTATCACCAGCTTCAAGCGCTGTACGTACTTCTTCAAAAAAGGCTTCCACCATGTCTTTAGCCTCACGCTTATTTAAACCAACCTGTTCAAATAATAAATCCGCTAAATCTGCTTTTGTTAATGTCATCTCACTTCCCCTTGCCGCTTTTTACTTTTCTTAACTAACCATTTAATAGTTATCGCAACTGTGCATCAAATTTATTTTCTAATAATTTTAGCAATTTTGCCATCGCTTCTTCAGCTTCAATGTCAACCAAAGTTTTATGAGTATCTTGCATAAGTACAAGAAATGCAAGGCTTTTTTTGTTTTCAGTAATACCTTTTCCTTGGTAAACGTCAAATAATTGTATTTGTTGCAACAGTGGAATTTGTGCCTGATCTACTGCATCTAAAATGGCTTGTACTGGTATTTTCTCATCCACGACAATTGCAATGTCACGCCTGACTGGCAGAAATTTAGACACTTCCTGGTATACAGGCACATGCGAATCCAACAAATCCTTTACATTAAGCTCGAACAAGAATGTGCTTTTGGTCAAGTCATAATGCTGTTGCCATTTTGGATGTAACTTACCTAGCCAGCCAATTGCTTTACCGCGCAGGTATATTCTTGCAGTTTGCCCCGGATGTAATGCAGGGTGAGCTTCTTGACGAAACTCTGCTTGATGTCTCGCAAGTAGCGCTACTGTCGCTTTTACATCAAAAAAATCGACCTCACGTTTTTCTGTAGCCCATTGCTCTGGAGCGTAATCACCATAAAATAGACCAGAAACGCGCGACTCCTCATGATAGCGTCCATCGACTAGATGATATGTGCTACCCAATTCAAACAACATTGCACGCTCTTGTTTGCGATTCAAGTTATAACTTAGCGTATCTAAAAGGCCACCCCACAAACTACTGCGCATTACGCTCATATTGCTTGCAATAGGATTTTTAAGTGCAATTGGTGTCGGGTTAGCCAACAAATCACGTTCCCATGACGCATCCACAAAGCTATAGGTCACCACCTCTTGATAACCTTGCATTTGCATCACTTGTCGGAGCCAATTTATGCTAAATTGTGCCTCTGTACTTGCCAGCATCGGCAGTTCTGCATGTGGAGTGATTGCAGGAATTTTGTCATATCCATGTAAGCGTGCGATTTCCTCAATTAAGTCTTCCTCACGCGCAATATCAAAACGATAGCTTGGTGCTTGTACGGAAAATACGCTGGCTGATTCAGTGTATGCAAAACCTAACTGCGTCAATAACTGACCTACAGTCGCTTTGGGAATCTCAATCCCCAGCACAGACAATAAGCGTGCATAGCGTAGCTTAACTTGTTGGCGCACTGGCAACGTATTCACTACTTGTGTCACGGCACCAGCATGCCCACCACAGATGCTTAAAACTAAAGAAATGGCGCGCGTTAATGCTTGTTGCGTGTTGCCAAAATCCACGCCTCGCTCAAAACGGTAAGACGAATCTGTGCTCAAACCCAATCTGCGCGCTTTTCCAGCAATTGCTTCTGGAGTGAAAAATGCGCTTTCCAAAAATATGCTAGTCGTCGTCGCTGTGACCGAGCTAGGCTCACCACCCATAATACCAGCCAGTGCAATTGGGCCAGAATCATCTGTAATCAGTAAATCATCATTAGACAAATTTACTGTTGTGTCATTTAATAGTTTGAGCGTTTCACCTGCATGAGCAAAACGCACATTGACTCCACCTTGTAATTTGGCTAAATCAAAAGCATGCATGGGCTGACCGAGTTCAAGCAAGACGTAATTAGTGATGTCCACAATCGCACTAATGCTACGAATGCCACTACGCTCAAGATGACGCGATATCCAATCAGGGGTACTTGCTTGCGCATTGACACCTTCAATGACACATCCAAAATATGCAGGACAAGCTTCAGCCGCATCGATTTTAATGTCTACCGACTTTCCAGAAGTGATTTCTACTGGGGTCACTACAGGCGTGTTTAAAGGAGCACCCGTCATTGCCACCACATCACGTGCAATACCCAAAACACTCAGACAATCAGCACGATTCGGAGTCAATTTTAAGGTGATGCAATGGTCATTCAAATCAAGGAATTCGCGAATATCTTGACCTGCTGGTGCATGAGCTGGCAACTCTAACAAGCCCGTGGCTTCTGCGGCAAGACCCAACTCTTTCGCTGAGCACATCATGCCAAATGACTCTACCCCTCGCACTTTGGCTTGCTTAATCGAAATGCCAGGCAACTCAGCACCTACCAAAGCGCATGGCGCTTTTAGACCCACTCTAGCATTCGCTGCACCACACACGATCTGCAAGACTTCTGCCCCTACATTGACCTTGCAAACTTGTAGACGATCCGCATCAGGATGCTTAATCGCCTCCATAATTTCGCCAATGACGATCTTGTCGAAGGCGGGTGCAACTGGCACCACCTCTTCTACTTCTAAACCTGTCATCGTTAGCGCATGACATAAGGCTTCTGAATCAAGCGGCGGGTTTACAAAACTACGTAGCCAGTTTTCTGAAAATTGCATAATAAATATTAACTGTTTGAATTATTTAATGAATTGCTGCAAAAAACGCAAATCATTGTTAAAAAAGTGACGTAAATCATTTACGCCATAGCGCAACATTGCCAAACGCTCCACCCCTAAACCAAATGCAAACCCACGATACTGCTCACTATCAATATTCACGTGTTTAAACACTTCTGGATGCACCATACCACAGCCACCAATCTCCAACCAACCACCATTCCAACTCATATCCATCTCTGCAGAAGGCTCGGTAAATGGGAAAAACGACGGGCGAAAACGCACAGTTAAGTCATCACGCTCAAAGAATTTTTGCAAGAAATCCTGTACCACACCTTTAAGATTAGCAAAGCTGATATGTTCATCCACCCATAAACCTTCCACTTGATGAAACATCGGTGAGTGCGTCGCATCAGAATCTACGCGGTAGACTCGGCCTGGCGCGATAATTTTTAGTGGTGGTCCGCTTTTTTCTTTCATGGCATTTTGCATGTAATGCACTTGTACTGGCGATGTATGCGTACGCAATACATGATCTAACTTGCCATCTGGCGTATCCACATAAAACGTATCATGCATGGCGCGCGCAGGATGATTTTCCGGGATATTAAGTGCAGTAAAGTTATAAAAATCGGTTTCAATTTCTGGGCCAGTAGCCACATCAAATCCAATGGAATGGAATAAGTGCTCGATGCGTTGCAAAGTTAAAGTCACAGGGTGCAAACCACCACGCGCCTGCGCACGTGCGGGCAAAGTCACATCCAGAGATTCACTTGCCAATTGCTTAGCCTGCGCCGCAGATAGAATCGCTTCTCGCCTATCGTTTAAAGCTTGCTCAATTCA
>DHYP01000034.1:22779-23265 GCA_002414145.1 Methylophilaceae bacterium UBA5127
TCACCACATTAATCGCAGCGCCTGCAGCTGGACGCTCGTCTGCGCTTAACTTACCCAAACCTTTTAACGCCTCAGTCAATGCACCTGTTTTTCCCAGATACTTGGCCTTGGCATTCTCAAGCGATGGCATATCTTCACAAACTGCAAAATCAGACTGTGCTTCTGGAATTAAATATTCTAAATTAGCCATGCGTTATTTTAACTTAAAGTAATAAATATATTGATATTAACTCATTGATTAGCAATAAAAAAAGAGGCCTTAGCCTCTTTTTTTAATTGGTTCACTTAGGCACTCAAACCTGTTTTTGCAATTTCTACGAATTTAGCAAATGCAGCTTTATCAAATACCGCTAAATCAGCCAGTACTTTACGATCCACCTCAACTGAGGCTTTTCTCAAGCCATTCATGAAGCGGCTGTATGTTAAACCTAACTCACGCGCACCTGCGTTGATACGTGCGATCCATAAAGTACGGAATTGACGTTT
>DHYP01000034.1:23281-32615 GCA_002414145.1 Methylophilaceae bacterium UBA5127
TCACGATAAGCATATTGACCTGCCTTCATCACCGCTTGCTTAGCAATACGGTACACATTTTTACGACGACCGCGATAACCTTTAGCGGCATTTAATACTTTTTTGTGTCTTGCGCGAGCGATGACACCACGTTTTACTCTAGGCATTTCAGTCTCCTTATCGTGTTGGCATCATAGCGCGAACGCGTTTTACATCAGTAGCAGAGATAATCGCTGTACCGCGTAATTTACGTTTTTGCTTGGTGGTTTTTTTGGTCAAGATATGGCGTAAATGTGAATGCGTACGCTTCACTTTACCATTTCCCAAGAATTTAAAGCGCTTTTTGGCGCTACTCTTTGTTTTCATTTTTGGCATTTTGTTCTCCTTAAGAGTTAAATTAATGAGTGCTTAGGCATGCCTTTTAGCCGTATCACCCACAAAAAACTATTCTGCTTTTTCTGTTACTTTCTCTGTTTTTTCAGCCTTCTTAGCTGGTGCTACTTTTTTAGCAGGTGCCAACACCATCACCATTTGCCGGCCTTCCATTTTAGGAAACTGCTCAACCACTGCATGTTCAGCCAAGTCTGCTTCTACACGCTTTAACAACGCCAAACCAAACTCTTGGTGGGTAATCTCACGCCCTCTAAAACGCAACGTAATTTTTGCTTTATCGCCTTCACCCAAAAAGCGAATGATATTACGCACTTTAATGTTGTAATCACCATCATCCGTCCCTGGGCGAAACTTAATTTCTTTAATCTGTACTTGTTTTTGTTTTAGTTTTTGCTCATGCTGGCGCTTACTTTCAGCGTATTTGAATTTGCCATAATCCATTAACCGGCAAACTGGCGGAGACGCATTAGGCGCAATCTCTACCAAATCAATATCCACTTCTTCCGCCTTGGCAAATGCTTCTCTTAAGCTAACGATACCAAGTGGTTCACCCTCCACGCCAATCAAACGTACCTGTGATGCTGTAATATCACCATTGATACGTGTTTCTTTATCTTGAGCTATAACTATCTCCTAAACAATAATAAAAGCCGCGCACCAAACCGCTAAACTTTAGCTGTTATGTCCGCTTTCACACGCTCTATAAACGTTTGCAGCGGCATAGCACCTAAATCTTCGCCTTTTCTGGTTCGCACGGCTACATGACCATTTTGCATTTCTTTGTCCCCCACCACGACGAGGTAAGGCAACTTTTGCAAACTATGTTCGCGTATTTTATAGGTAATCTTCTCATTTCTCAAGTCAAAATCGCATCTAATGCCATTTTTCTTTAAATTTTCAATCACTTGTAGCACATATGGTGATTGACCTTCTGAAATATTGAGCACCATTGTCTGAATCGGTGCTAACCAAGTTGGCATTGCGCCTGCATAGTTTTCTATCAATATACCTAAGAAACGTTCCATAGATCCCACAATCGCACGGTGTAGCATAATCGGACGTTGACGAGAGTTGTCTTCGCCCACATACTCAGCACCCAGGCGCTCAGGCAAGTTTGGGTCTAATTGTATGGTGCCGCACTGCCACATACGACCAAGTGAGTCTTTGAGCGTAAATTCAATTTTTGGCCCGTAGAATGCACCCTCGCCTGGTTGATATTCAAACTCCAAACCATTGGCTTTAATCGCATTGGCCAAGGCAGCTTCTGCCATGTCCCAAGCTTCTTCTGTCCCTACGCGTTTTTCTGGTCGGGTGGAGAGTTTGACGATCACATCATCAAAGCCAAAGTCTTTGTAGACTTCGTACAGCATTTTGATAAAGGTCGCCACCTCCGCCTCGACTTGCGATTCCATACAGAATATGTGCGCATCATCTTGCGTAAAACCACGCACGCGCATCAAGCCATGCAAAGAACCTGAAGGCTCGTTACGGTGACAAGAGCCAAACTCCGCCAAACGCAAAGGCAAATCGCGATAGCTATGCAAACTGCTATTAAAAATTTGAATATGGCCTGGGCAGTTCATCGGCTTCACCGCGTAATCACGGCTTTCCGATTGCGTGGTGAACATATTGTCACGGTAGTTTTGCCAATGGCCTGACTTTTCCCACAAGGTTTTATCCAACACGGTGGGCGTGCGCACCTCTTGGTAATCGTATTCTTTAAACTTGGCGCGCATGTATTGCTCAACTTCTTGCCAAATCACCCAACCACGCGGATGCCAAAACACCATGCCCGGCGCGTCGTCTTGCATGTGGTAGAAATCAAGTTGCTTGCCCAATTTTCGGTGGTCGCGTTTTTCCGCTTCTTCAAGTTGGAATAAATAAGCATCCAACTCCTCTTTATTGCGCCAAGCCGTGCCATACACACGTTGCAACATCTCGTTATTGCTGTCACCACGCCAATACGCGCCCGCCAATTTCATCAACTTAAACGCTTTGAGTTTGCCCGTATTCGGCACATGAGGGCCTCGACACAAGTCGGTAAAGTTACCTTCGGTATACAGCGAAACATCTTCATTACTCGGAATCGACGCAATAATCTCGGCTTTGTAGTGCTCGTTGATGCCTTTGAAATACGCTACCGCCTCATCACGTGGCAACACTTTACGCGTCACCTGCTCGTCTTTTTTAGCAAGCTCCGTCATTTTCTTCTCAATCGATGTTAAGTCTTCAGGCGTAAATGGACGCTTATAACTAAAGTCGTAGTAAAACCCATTGTCGATCACAGGGCCGATGGTCACTTGCGCATCGGGGAACAACTCCTTGACCGCATACGCCAACAAATGCGCAGTGGAGTGGCGAATAATCTCCAAGCCCTCGTCAGATTTATCAGTGATAATCGCTAAATCGCTATCTTGCGCAATTACAAAGCTGGTATCCACCACCTTGCCATTGACCTTGCCCGCCAGTGCCGCTTTAGCCAAACCCGCACCAATATTCATGGCGACATCGGCCACAGTCACAGCATTTTCAAATTGTCTTACTGAACCATCTGGCAGTCGAATATTTAGCATAACATGTCCGATTTATCTATCTAAAAGCAACAAAAGCCGTTAATTTTGACGGCTTTTATGATTTTTTGGTAGGCAGTAGCAGATTCGAACTGCTGACCTCTTGGATGTCGACCAAGCGCTCTAACCAACTGAGCTAACCGCCTAAAGAAGGCTGGCATTATAGTCTAGGCAATAAATGCATTCAAGCAATATCAACTTAACACACACCTAACACGCTTGCATATGCGAGTTTCTTGATAAAATACGCATATGCTTACCTCCTCTACAGATGCGTTAACAAATGCCATAGATACAATTGTACTAAATGGTTATGCCGTTTTAGATGATTTTTTAACGCCCGCAGAAATTGCAAGTCTTGCAGCTTTTGCTCAAAAAAAATGGCTCAGTGGTGATATAGCAAAAGCTAAAACGGGTAAATCCGCGCTCACCAACCAATCCATTCGTGGAGATTATATTACTTGGCTAGATGAACATGACCAAGAGCCTGCAATCAATGCCTACTTTAACAAAATGCAGACGCTTAAACAGTTGTTAAACGAACAACTATTTATGAATCTGCACGCGCTGGAAACGCATATCGCACACTATCCTGTCGGGAGCATTTATCAAAAACATCTGGATCAGTTTAGTCATGGCAACGACCCAGAATTGCAGCATCGGCAATTAAGCGCAGTGTTATACCTCAACCAAGATTGGCATGAAAGCTTGGGTGGTGAGCTTAGGCTCTATCTGAACGAAAATGAGCATCTAGATATCTTACCCAATGCAGGACGCATGGTTTTGTTTTTGTCGGCCAGATTCTGGCATGAAGTACGACCTGCACACAGAGAAAGATTAAGCGTTACAGGCTGGTTTAGAACACGTAGCACGCGCTTGCTTTAATTTTCTAGCAAGCGATGATACAAGCTAGGGCTGGCATAGCCATCTTGCGGCAACTGTTGCGTAGCTTGATATAAACGAATCGCCTCCTGTGTTTTGAGCCCGGGAAAGCCGTCAGGCTTGCCACAAGCAAAACCTAACTCGTTCAGCTTTGCTTGCAATGCCCATATTTGATTAAAACTCAGCGCATCTGTTTCCACATCCGTTTCTACTACTAGTGGCACTTCTCCAGCGAGTTGATCCGCAAAGTTAGAGACTGCCAACGCATAATTAACCGAACGATTCCATTGCATAATCACATCGAAATTACCAAACACCATCATGGCGGGACCTTTCCAGCCTTGCGGCAACAATATTGCAGTATTATCCATATCAAGCCAAAATGAGGGCACTTCGACACCCAATTGCGACCATGCCGCCACCGATTTGCGTACATTCAGCTGTGCCAATGCGTAGTTAAAGTTTTTGGGAAGCTTGACTTGTATTGCTACTGGCTCATCCGCATGCCATCCAGACTTGGCGAGATAATTAGCGGCAGAACTAAAAGCATCTGGTAGTGATGTCCAGATGTTAATACGCCCATCTAAATCAGCATCAACACCATGATTTAAAAAGGTAGACGGCATAAACTGCATCTGCCCCATTGCACCTGCCCATGAGCCGCGTAAATCAGTAGCTGCATGGTGATGTGCATCAATAATATGCATTAAATGCATGAGCTCTTGCCGAAAAAAGTCTGCACGTCGACCTTCGTAAGCAAGTGTCATCAGGGCAGAAGGTAAATCAAAGTCTCCCTGCGAGCGACCAAAGTGCGTTTCCATTCCCCAAAAAGAGACCAAGATTTGCTTTGGCACGCCATATCTAGCCTGCACCGCATCTAATATGACTTCATGCTCTTGCTGCAACATGCGTCCTTTTTCTACTACGGCAGTATTAACGCGTTTGTCTAGATAAGCTAAATAAGTAGAAAGGAACTCTGGTTGCGCCCTGTCCAACGCGATCACGCGCGGGATGAGTTTAGCTTTCTTAAAGGTTAGATTAACCGTATTCTTAGAGATGCCATCACTAATGGCCTCTTGCTTGAGTGCGCTTAACCATTGTTTAAAAGCTTGCTTATCATCAGCAAACACTTGGCTGCTCGCTAAATAAAAAACACATAAAAATAAAACACGCATACTCATGGCAATGTCGCTAATATGGCAGCATACCCTTGCTGATAGCTTGGATATTTCAGCACAAAACCTGTGTCACGCATGCGCCGATTGCTTAACTTTTTACCATATGACAGCTCTGGCACATGCTTATGCGCTACATCCAAATGCATTTGTTGCGCTAGCCAAGTAAGCACATCGTGCTGTTGGGTGGGCAAATCATCTGTAACCAAATAGCACGATTCCAGAGCTTGTTGCTGTACATGCATGTTAATCAAATGGACGATAAATGCAGCCGCATCCTCTTGGTGAATGCGATTGCTCCAGTGATTTTGTGCTGGCCAACGTGATTGATCACGTGCAAGATTAATTAAATGTAAGCGCCCAGCCCCATAAATCCCAGACAACCTTAATACCGTGCTCGCACAAGTAAGCGCACTTAACTCACGCTCCGCTTCTAATAAACGCTGCCCACCAAAATCGCTAGCTATGGCTGGAGTCTTCTCATCAACGATTTCCTGCGTACTTTGACCATACACACGCGTACTGGATACAAAAAAGACACGCTCAAGTTGCTTGTTATTTTGTTGAGACTCTAAAACGTTCTTTAATCCAAGTACATAATGCTGAAAGTAATTTTCATCACTCTGCGCGGTCGCCGCAACGCAGTAAATAATCACTTGAGGATGAAACGTTTTGAGGCAGGCAAGTGAGTCTGTTTGTGTAACATCGGCTTGTAAAGTACGTATCCCCATGGGTAATGCTTGAGCACTTTTGCGCACCCCTACGACCTCATGACCAGATCGGTATAAATTTAAAGCAACCGCCATACCTAACTTGCCACATCCTACCAACAGTACTTTAGCCATGTTGCATTAAGTATTTTTCTGCGAACAACATCGCCACGATGGTTTTACCATCTGTAATTTCACCATTTAAAATCATTTGCATGCTTTGCGCTAGACTTAATTCAAACACTTCCAAGTGCTCGTCTTCATCACGCTGATGCTGGCCTAGCGTTAAATTTTGTGCCAAATAAATATGAATCACTTCATTCGAGTAACCAATACAAGGATGCTGATGCCCGAGCTTAACCCAGTGCTGGGCACTATAACCAGTTTCTTCTAGCAACTCACGCTGCCCAGTCACTAGAATATCCTCATTAGCATCAATTTTTCCTGCCGGTAACTCTATAAAAACCTGATGTAGCGCATACCGAAATTGACGCTCAAATACAATATTCCCATTAGGTAAAATAGGCACCACGACCACCGCCCCGGGGTGAATAACAAATTCACGCTGGCTTTGATGACCACTAGGCAAACGCACTTGATCACGCTTCACGGTAAGCATGCCACCTGAAGCAATCACTTCCGAACTAATACAGTGTTCTTCTAAATCAGTATCGTGCATATATTAGAGAGATGCCACAGTAAACGTATTGCATTGTTTAATATCACCAGTGCTCAACCCTTGATCAAACCAATGCATGCGCTGCTGAGATGTTCCATGCGTAAAACTATCTGGAACGGCGTAACCTTGTGCCTGTTTTTGTAGGGCATCATCACCAATCGCCGCCGCCGCAGTCATGGCCTCTTCGACATCTCCAGCCTCTAAAATACGATTAGCACCGTCTGCGTGATGCGCCCATACCCCTGCATAACAATCAGCTTGCAATTCCAACCGCACTGAATATGCATTTGACTCAGCCTCATTACGCGCGCTTTGACGCACTTGTTGCACTTTATCAGAGGTGCCCATCAGGTTTTGAATATGATGCCCCACTTCATGGGCAATGACATAAGCTTGAGCAAAGTCCCCAGGTGCATGGAAACGCTCTTTCATTTCCTGATAAAAACTTAAATCAATATAGACTTTTTGGTCACCAGGACAATAAAACGGGCCCGCAGCTGCTTGGCCTGTACCGCAGGCCGTCGGGGTTTGCCCACTAAACAATACCAACTTAGGTGCTGGGTATTGATGTCCAGAGTTTTGAAAAATCTTACCCCATGTTTCTTCAGTACTACCCAACACTTTTGCAACAAAAACAGCATCTGGATCATTCTGCGAAATCGGCCTTGCCTCAATTTCTGTTGGATCGTTTTGCTGCAACCCCTGACCAATATTTAATACGACTGCAGGATCAACACCAAAGTACATCGCCACCAAAGCCAATGCGATAGTGCCTATGCCAATACTTTTGCCCCCGACTGGGAATCCACCACTTCTTCTATCCTCTACATTGCTACTTTCTTGCTGATCATCAAGACGCATAACGCCTCCAACTAAGGTTGCACTACTTTAAAATAAATGTGTTAACCAAATAAGTGAAAAACAGCCCTAAAAAATATCCCACTCCTATCATAGGTAGTACCATTAGCTCACGCTTCCAGTCGAGCAAATCAAATTTTTTCATATAATATAAATTGAGTGGTACTGCAGACAATGCAGCGCAAGAAACAGCCCAAATTAATCCTGTAAATCCATAAAATTGGTATGCCATAATTCCTACTGTGTACATAAACGCCATCTCAACAAAGACCAAACTGGTTTGGAGTTTTGGTTTACCCATTGCTAAGAAGCATTCCCCAGCTACTCTATAACGCACCTCAAACAAACCTATAGACATAATTTGCAATATCCATGCTACTGACTCATAACGTGAATCATACAAGATTGAAACAATCGTATGTGCTGCCGAAAAAATAAAACCACAGCTAGAAATTAAAAACAGATCAAATGGTAACCGCAGCTTATAAAAAACCGATTTTAGATTTTGTGGATTCTCTCGAAAAGTTTCACTTAATGCGGGGAAACCCACAGAATGAATCACACTTGTGATTAACTGCCCAATTGCGCCTACGAGTAAGCCAGCGATTGCGTAATATCCCACTAATTTAGCATCAACCAATCCACCCAATATTAACTTATCACTACTAGAAGCAAGAAATCCTAATATAGAAGAAAAAAATATCCACTTTCCAAAATGTAAAACTTCTTTTAATACCTCTTTATCCCAACAAAAATAATTGTGGCTACCTTTAATCAGGTAAAAACTACTTAGCACTGATAAAGTTGTGGATAACATAGATCCAGCGACTAACGCCCATACTGAGGGATAAAAATAGGCCCATATCAGCATAAAAATAATGCCTATTAGTTGAGTCACCAATCCAATCGAAACATTTATTTTTAATGATAAGCCTCTACTGGAGTGCGCCATCTTTGTTGACTCGTAACCGCCTATCACTGAATTAAAACCGATTACGGCAACAACCCAAGGAAAAATAGGCTCAGCATAAACGCTCCCCTCTGGCCAAAAATTAAAATGACTTAGCGATGCAAAGATTAGAGCAACTAGTACAGACAGTACCCACATTAACCAACCCCGCATGACTTGCAATGTCCAGATTGTATTCACGAACGCGGGATCAGAACGTTTATTCTGTATAATGATTTGCCTTAAACCTATGTCAGACAATAAATTCAAGCCAAACATTATTACACCAGCTACTGACATCAGCCCAAACATCTCTGGTGCCAATAGTCTGGTCATGATTAAGTTACTGACAAACCTGATCAACTGCGTTAAAACATTGCCACCAAATGTCCAGATACTAGAACTAATAACCCGTTGCTTAAATGTTTGAGCTTGCATGAAATCTCTTAATAAATGCCAATTTTTAACTGATTAAACATTATAGCCTGCTAAATGTTAAGATTTTTATGAGCGATACATTATAACTTGTTAATTTTTGTAATATTTTGTAACAATTTTATAATGAATAATTAACACATTATATATTGACATCAATAAAGATGTATACTAATGTATACCGCAGTATCAAAACAGGCTTTATCTGCCCACATTGTTTCTGAATTGGATCATCATATGAATATAAACGCTCAATTATCTAGTCGTATTACGATGTCTGTTGTGCTTATGCTTGGAATATTAAGCGCTAGCAACGACTTGTCCGCACAAATATATCGGTGGAAAGATAGTAAAGGTGTCATGCAATACTCTGATCGTCCACCACCAGAAAGCGCTAATAAGTCATCTGAAAACATATTACGCAATATTATCAAAAGTGATAGCTTATGTGCCGCCCCAAGCCCAACTAAAAAGAAAGCCAGCACTGATCCGTTGGTCTTAAATGGGTTGTTCAGTAAACTTAGTAGTGGCACTAGCAGTGGCACGACGACTGGTACAACTACAGGTACTACGACGGGCACCACCACAGGCACGACGACTGGTACCACCAGTGGCACTACGACAAGTACGCGCAAAGGGCTGTTTGCCAGACTAGCGACTAGTACCACAACTGGCACTACCACAGGTACGACGACTGGCACCAC
>DHYP01000034.1:32770-39185 GCA_002414145.1 Methylophilaceae bacterium UBA5127
ACCACAGGTACGACGACTGGCACCACTACAACGACGACTGGGTCAAGCACAAGCTCTGCGTCGCTTGCGCCGCCACCCAGTGCCATTGGCTGTGCTGAATTGAACAAAACTTGCACAATCCCTGCAGGCATAACTGCCAAAGTATGGTTTGGCGCAGCACAAACCAAATGGGTAAGCAAAACAGGGATGTCTGGTAGCTTTACATGTAGTGCTGATGTGCTAGGTGAACCAGATGCTAAGACCTATAAACGTTGTTTTTATGTCGATCAAGCATTATTACAGCCTGTGTTGGATCCCAAAGGCCAAAACTTAATGCCTGCATACGACCCAGCATTGATTCCTGCGACTAAAGTGGGTGAAGGCGTACTTAAAATTCGTGCGGCGACTATTCCAGCAAGCCGCAGCTCCAACCTCAATGCAGGTGGTGAGTTCCGTATTGGTTGCGACTATGCCAAGATGGCTCCTGATGATCCGATTGTATATCCCTCTGTGCCTGGCGCATCGCATTTACACACATTCTTTGGTAACGTTGATGTAAGCGCCTATAGCACAAACGACAGCTTAAGAACGAGTGGTAACACCACCTGTGCTGGTGGCATTGCTAACCGTTCTGGCTATTGGATTCCATCATTGATTAACACCTCAAATGGTCAGCCAATGCAACCGATTGACACAGTGACATACTACAAATCAATCGGTTGGAAAGATGCTGAAAATATGACCGTACCACCTAAAGGTTTACGCATGATTGCAGGCAACTCTAAACCATTGAGTCTTGCAGACTCTACTGCCTACATGTATTGCCAAGACCATAGATACGTAAACAACGCACCTGATTACGGTATTGTTTGGCAAGGTAACCATCTGCAGTCATGTGGTGGCCCAGATCAGCGTTTACGGATTTCAGTGAGCTTCCCTACGTGTTGGGATGGTAAAAACCTAGACAGTCCAGACCATAAATCGCACATGGCTCAACACTGTAAAGACGAGTGTGAAGATGCCTCAGGCAATGTCGTAGCAACACCAAATGGTTGCCCAGCATCACATCCGATTGCAATTCCACAAGTCACCATTAATGCGGACTATGCAAACTTGGATCCTAATGCTAAGTATCGTCTATCCAGTGATAATTATAGTTCAGCTTACCCAGGTGGCTACTCATCTCATGGCGACTGGATGAACGGCTGGGATGAGACCGTCATGCAACGCATCATTAATAACTGTATGCATAAGCACATGGATTGCGGTGGCCCTAACTTAGGTGATGGTCAAGAGTTGTTTGGGTTTTATAACGATTAACAGTCGATAGCTTCGAGTAATAAAAAAGGCCATGCAATGCATGGCTTTTTTTATTTAACCTTTAATTCTTGCTTGCAATACATTTACGCAATGAGTGCCAGTGCTTATTACCTAACGCTTTTTATTTCCACAGCATCTTATAAATAAAGCCTGGGGATGAAAACACAATGAATAAACAAAATGTCACTGTATAAAATTCCCAGCCCTGATGAGTACTCTGTCCAAATGTAGAAAACTCAGCGTACCAAGCAATCAACCCGACCAATAAATATAAAACAATCAGTTCAAGTAAGCACCAAGCTAAATGTTTTCCATGACTACCACGTACTGGAAATAGGTAAAACAAGCGTTGACTGAGCCATGGTAAATTGGCAGCAAAAAACGCCATGAGCAATATCGTTATTTGTGTCATTGAAACATACCGCTTTCTTTACTGCAAACTGGTCGCAATCGCCAAGCCACTCACACTCATTAGCACCTGAGGGAACATACCAAGCAGCAGTAATGCCAATGCATTCAAACTTAAGACTAATTGCATATCCAAAGGTGCATCGGTTTTAACGAGCACTTTGGGCTCATCAAAGTACATGAGCTTCACAATTCTTAAGTAATAAAAGGCACCGATGACTGCCATCAGAACTGCAAATACTACCGCAAACGTAAATCCTGCTTGCCAAGCCGCTTGTAACACAGTGAATTTTGCATAGAACCCAATGGTTGGTGGGATACCTGCCATACTAAACATCACGATTAGCATCATAAAGGCAGCCCATGGGCTGCGTTGGTTGAGGCCTTTCAAGTCATCAAGCGCTTCTGCTTCAAAACCTTTTTTAGAGAGTAGCAATATCATGCCAAAGCCTGCCAATGTCATCAACACGTATGCAGAAATATAAAACATGCTAGAGGCAAACCCATTCAGATTGGCACTCATAATACCGAACATTAAAAAACCTATGTGAGAGATGGTTGAATACGCTAGCATGCGTTTTAAGTTAGTTTGGGCAATTGCACTCAAGTTACCAATAGCAATAGAAAATACTGCCATTAACAAAATCATGTCTTGCCAATCCAAAGCCAAAGATGCGAGACCTTGTGCTAACAAGCGCGTAGTAATGGCAAAGGCCGCAAATTTGGGCACCGTACCGATAAACATAGTGATCGAAGTGGGGGCTCCATGATAAACATCAGGTACCCACATATGGAACGGCACTGCACCAAATTTAAAAGCTAGCCCTGATACTACAAATACCAACCCCATAATCAGTATAGGATTTTTTAAGTTGGATTCTTCTGATAATGCACTTGCCACTTCAGCGATATTCAGAGTACCCGTCATACCATAAATCATACTCATACCGTATAGCAACATACCAGAAGCCAATGCCCCTAAAACAAAGTATTTCATAGCTGCTTCAGAGGCTTTCGGGTTGTCTCGATCAAACGCTACTAATGAATATAAACAGAGCGATAACAACTCTAAGCCTATATAAATCGTTAGCATATGATAGCTAGAAATCATAATCATCATACCTAGCATGGCAAACAATACCATTGCATAGTACTCTCCTCGATACATATTACGTATCTGCATGTACTGACGTGTATAAACAAGCATTATCGAACTGCCGAGGTATGTCATCAATTTAAGTACATCAGACAGACTATCATCCACAAACATGTCATTAAATGCGTAGCCCACAGTTGGCACATGCGTTTGGAATGTAAACAATGCTGCTGCAAAGAGTGTGATCTGTGCAAGTCCATACAAAATGAAGCGACTTTGAGGCTTGATAAATAAATCGGTAAGCAAAATCAGCATCGCCATGCAAAGCACAGTGATTTCAGGTAATGCCGCTAACATATCAATGTGAATATTTTCCATGCTTACAGACCTGCAACTGGCAGCTTACTGCTCGCCATGTGTTTGAGAAATGCCTGACTGGTCATTTGGAGTAAGTCTGTCAATGGTTGCGGATATACGCCCAAACCTATTACCAAAACAGCCAGTGTAGCTAAAATCAGAAACTCTCTACGATTCAAGTCCAATAATTCTGCCACGTGTGAATTCGTTATTTCCCCATAAAACACACGCTTAGTCATCCATAAAGTATATGCCGCGCCAAATATCAAAGTAGTAGCCGCAAGAAAAGCCACCCAAAAATTAAACTTAACCGCAGCCAGTATGACCATAAACTCACCCACAAATCCTGAAGTGCCTGGTAAGCCACTATTGGCCATCGCAAACAGTACCGCAAAAGCTGAAAATACAGGCATGGTATTTACAACACCGCCGTAATCTGCAATTTGACGACTATGCATACGGTCATACAGCACACCTACACACAAAAACATGGCGCTGGAGATAAACCCATGAGAAATCATCTGCACCATTGCACCATCTAAGCCCATTTGATTAAACATAAAGAAGCCCAAGGTCACAAAGCCCATATGCGAAATTGAAGAGTAGGCAATCAGTTTTTTCATGTCTTTTTGCACCAATGCGACTAACGCAATGTAGACAATTGCGATAAGTGACAATGTAATCATGAATCCTGACAGGTAATGTGCTGCATCTGGCGCAATCGGCATCGCAAAACGTAAAAAACTATACCCACCAAGCTTAAGCGCAATCGCCGCTAATACTACCGAGCCCCCTGTTGGTGCTTCTACGTGCGCGTCTGGTAGCCAAGTATGTACTGGCCACATGGGTATCTTGACAGCAAACGCCATAAAGAAGGCAATAAAAATCCAAATTTGGGCATTCATACTAATCGGCAATTGATAATAATCCGTAATCTCAAAACTGCCTGTTTGATGATAAAGATAAATAAACGCCACAAGCATTAATAAAGAGCCAAGCAACGTATACAGAAAAAATTTAATCGTCGCGTATACGCGGTTAGGTCCACCCCAAACACCAATCACTAAAAACATTGGAATGAGCATGGCCTCCCAAAACACATAGTACAAAATGCCATCTAATGCACTAAATACCCCTATCATCAAGCCGCTCATAATGAGGAATGCCGCCATATATTGCGCGATCTGTTTGGAAATCACTTCCCATCCAGCAACCACCACAAGCAATGTAGTAAAGCTGGTTAAGAGAATAAGTGGCACAGAAAAACCGTCTACGCCTAAATGGTAATGGATATTAAATGCAGGAATCCAAGCGACACTTTCTTCAAACTGAAAGCCAGTTAAAGTCGTTTGAAACTGGGTAAACAACGGAATAGTCACCAAAAAACTCAAAGCGCTACCAACTAATGCCAGCCATCGTGTCATACTTGGCTTGTTATCGCTGCCTAACAATAATACAAGCACCCCCGCTAACATAGGTAACCAAATGGCAAAGCTGAGCAGATGTGATTGAAGCATTTAATTTATTTTGTCGAAGAAGGTTAAAAACAAAAACACGCCAATAATCATGGCAAATGCATAGTGATATATTAAACCTGATTGCAGGTGACGCACTTTGGCAGAAATCTTACCCACTAAATTTGCAGTCCCATTGACCATAGCACCATCGATCAATTGCACATCACCGATTTGCCAGAATTTATTACCAATAAAACGAGAGCCACCTGCAAACACGCGTTCATTGAAGGCATCAAAACCATACTTATTCTCTAGCACTTGGTAAATGACCTTGCATTTTGCTTGAATGGCTGCAGGAATGTCAGGACGTTTCATATAAAAAAACCAAGAAAGCACAACACCAGACAAAGCTAACGCAAATGGCAAGGTGAAAAAGCCATGCAAAGCCATTCCTGCAGGACTATGTAAAATTTCATGGAAATGATGTGTCAAATGTGACATTGCAGGATGCATTGATGCATCGACAAAAATCACCCTATCAAAAAACTGACCAAACAACATAGGCTCAATCGCCAGATATCCGATAATTAAAGAAGGCACGGCCAATAGTACCAAGGGCAACTTCACCACCCAGCCTGGCTCATGTGGATCATCCTCAGGTGCTAGGCCTTGATGATGCTCATCATGATGGGCTTCATGATGCGTGTGATGCTCAACAGTACGCCATTTTTCTTGTCCATGAAACACCAAGAAATAAAGTCTGAATGAGTAGAAGGCTGTAACAAACACGCCTGCCAATACTGCAAAGTAAGCAAAACCACTTACCGAAAGTTGCGAGAACTTAACCGCCTCAATGATGCTGTCTTTAGAGTAAAAGCCTGCAAAAAATGGCGTACCGATTAGCGCGAGTGAGCCAATGAGAGAGGTAATCCATGTCACTGGCATATATTTTTTAAGATTGCCCATATTGCGAATATCTTGATCATGGTGCATGCCCATAATCACAGCACCAGCTGCCAAAAATAGTAAAGCTTTAAAGAATGCGTGGGTCATCAAATGGAATATTGCAACAGAATACGCAGATGCGCCTAATGCTACTGTCATATACCCCAATTGCGAGAGTGTAGAGTAAGCAACGACGCGTTTAATATCGTTTTGAATAATGCCCAAAAACCCCATAAATAATGCAGTAATTGCACCGATCATCATCACAAATGATAAAGCAGTGGTTGAAAGTTCGAATAACGGCGACATGCGCGCCACCATGAAAATACCTGCTGTGACCATCGTTGCAGCATGTATCAATGCAGAAATCGGTGTTGGACCTTCCATGGAGTCTGGTAGCCACACATGCAATGGCACCTGTGCAGATTTACCCATCGCGCCAATAAATAACAAGATGCAAATGACGGTCATCAGTGACCAAGAAGTATTGGGGATTAAACTCACTTGCATATTGGCCAATGCAGGGGCAGCTTTGAATACTGTCGCATAATCCACACTGCCTATATAGTACAACACCATACCAATGCCCAATAAGAAACCAAAGTCGCCCACACGATTTACCAAAAATGCTTTCAAGTTGGCATAAATGGCTGTGGGTCGCGTATACCAAAAGCCAATCAATAGGTATGAAACCAAGCCCACTGCTTCCCAACCAAAGAAGAGTTGCATAAAGTTATTACTCATCACTAACATTAACATAGAGAAGGTAAACAATGAGATATAGCTGAAAAAGCGACTATACCCAGAATCCTCTTCCATATACCCAATGGTGTAAATATGCACCATCAGCGAT
>DHYP01000034.1:39318-39632 GCA_002414145.1 Methylophilaceae bacterium UBA5127
CGAGAGTATAAACGCAACACCTACCGCACCAATTGTCAGGACATGTGCGGCAGCACGCGGTAGTTGATTCCTGAATAAGCCTACCACTGCTGCAGCTAGTAATGGCAGCACAGGAATCAGCAATAAGATTTGAGACATCGCCATCATAAATTCTTAGATCTAACCTTTTNNTAAATATGCACCATCAGCGATACAAAAGTGACGACTACCATCATCATGGCAGTCAGGTTATCAATTAAAAAGCCGACTTCAAATCGAATATCGCCTGATGTAAGCCATGTATACACCGTTTCGTTTAAAGTAAAGCCAGTAAG
>DHYP01000034.1:39813-42909 GCA_002414145.1 Methylophilaceae bacterium UBA5127
TCTAACCTTTTAAATGATCCAAATCGTCTACATTAATGGTACGCAGATTGCGGAATAGCACTACCAATATCGCTAAACCAATGGCTGATTCAGCCGCGGCAACCGTCAAGATAAAAAATACAAAGACTTGACCAGCAATATCGTTTAAAAAATGTGAGAATGCGATAAAGTTTAAATTGACCGCGAGTAACATCAGCTCAATACACATCAACAAAATAATGACATTCTTACGATTGAGGAAAATACCAATCACGCTAATCGCAAACATTAAAGCCCCCAAAATTAAATAATGTGATAACCCTACCATGTTATTTGGTCTCCAATGGCGAAGCTTCCGCTTTGACAGGTTGTTCGACTTCTGCGGGCATGGTCACCATGCGAACTCGGTCTTGTCTGCGCACTATGACTTGTTCGGCTGGATTCATAAACTTACTGTCTTTTCTATCACGCAAAGTCAGCACAATTGCCGCTACAATAGCAACGAGCAACACTACGGAAGCAAGCTCAAACGGTAACAAATAGTCGGTATATAACACGTGGCCTAACGCCGCGGTATTGCTATATCCTTCTGCATGATTGACTTTCTCACTAGGCGCAAAATATGGACCACCTAGCACCAAGACCATCTCCCCTGCCATCAAAGCACCAATAAAGCCTGCCATGGGCAGGTAGTCCCAAAATCCCTCTCTTAACTGGTCTGTATTGATGTCCAGCATCATTACCACAAATAGAAATAGCACCATGACTGCACCTACATAAACGAGCACCAGTACAATACCCAAAAACTCTGCTTCGAGTAGTAGCCAAATGCCAGAGGCAGTAAAAAACGCTAAGACTAAAAACAATGCAGCCTGTACTGGATTTCTTGTAGTAATGACGCGCAAACCTGCGAATAATAAAATGGCAGCTAAACTATAAAACACGTAATCAGTAAATACCATCTTCGTTACCTATAATTCTTATCTTGCGCACGATCCGCTAAAATCTGCTTTTCGTGTTGATCGCCCACTGCTAGCAACATTTCTTTGGTATACAGCAAATCACCTCGTTGTTCGCCGTGATAATCAAACACACGCGTTTCAACAATACTATCCACTGGACACGACTCTTCACACAGCCCACAAAAAATACATTTAGTTAAATCAATGTCATATCGCGTGGTACGACGCGTATTGTCAGCACGCTGCTCAGATTCTATGGTGATTGCCATGGCTGGGCATACTGCTTCGCATAACTTGCAGGCAATACAGCGTTCCTCGCCATTGGGATAACGGCGCAAAGCATGCAAACCTCTAAATCGTGGTGATTGTGGTGTGCGCTCTTCAGGATATTGAATGGTAATTTTTCGTGCAAAGAAATAGCGACCCGTCAGCATCATGCCTTTGAGCAACTCAATCAACATCAAACTGCCGAATGTATTTTTAATCGTCTTAAACATATTAATGGAATAAATATCCTAATGATGTTTGCATCATTGCACCCACAAAAACAATCCACACTAACGTGATTGGAATAAACACCTTCCAGCCCAAACGCATAATTTGGTCATAGCGATAGCGCGGGAATGTTGCACGGAACCACAAAAACAGGAACAACATGAAAGCTACTTTGGCAAAAAGCCATAAAATACTATCAGGCAAAAATGGTAATGGAGACAACCAGCCACCTAAAAACATCAGCACGGCAAGCGTTGAAACTAATATCATATTGGCATATTCAGCCAGAAAAAACACGGCAAAGGCCATGCCAGCATACTCTACATGAAAACCCGCAACAATTTCAGATTCCCCTTCTGCCACGTCAAACGGAGCACGATTCGTTTCTGCCACAGCACTGATAAAGTACACTACAAACAATGGAAATAGCGGAATAAAATACCACTGCCAAAAGCCGCCTGTCTGACCGATGACAATTCTACCCAGATTCAATGAGTTAGCGCACATCAACACGCCTACCAAAGTAAATCCCATCGCAATCTCATAAGACACAATCTGTGCCGCAGATCGTAAAGAGCCTAAAAAAGCATATTTAGAATTGGATGCCCAACCTGCAATAATGACACCATACACTGCCACCGATGTCATGGCTAAAATATACAGCAAACCAGCATCTATATTTGCCAGCACCAATGTTGCATCAAAAGGTATCACCGCCCATGCAGCAAAAGCAGGCGCAATCGCCAACACTGGACCTAATAAAAACAATGTTTTATTGGATGCTGTTGGTAGAATAATTTCTTTAAACAATAATTTTAAGCCATCCGCAACTGGCTGTAACAATCCCCAATAGCCTACTCTGTTTGGTCCAATGCGCACTTGCATGTAACCGATAACTTTACGTTCTGCCAGTGTTAAATACGCCACTGCAATCATTAGCGGCAACACAATGGCGACGATTTTAATCAGCGTCCAAACTGTAGTTTGCACTGCTGGCCAATAACTACCAAAGATATGCGCAAAAAATTCCACGTTTAAATAGCTTCCATCATCATGGTTTCATAGGGTTTGTAGTCTGTTGGGGAAGCCTTTTCAATCGCGATATCACCCATCAAATCACCCAAACCTGTCGTCAATTCATGTGACGCTGCTACACGCACGCATCCTTTCGCCACATGATTATCCAGCTTCACTTTTAAGATAGCGCTGCCTTTGTCCTGACGTGCTAGTACAATGTCGCCCTCTACCAGACCCAGCGCTGCGATTTGCTCAGCACACATGCGAGCCATCGGTCTGATATTGTATTTAGTTTTTTGCAAAGGCGGAGAGCGGCGCACAATCGGATCAGACTCATATTGCGGCACCTCACCAATGCGCTGTAAACCATCCTTTTTAATATTGACCTGAATCTCAACCAACTCCTTCATATTGTTATTCAAGCTACGCCAAACCACTGCCGAAGGTTTCTCTCCATTGAATATTTTGTCTTTAATCTCTTCCGTACTGTTATATTCAAAGTCTTTCAAACCTAGCGTATTCGCCAAAACTCTTAACACCTTCCATGCGGGGCGACACTCACCTAATGGTCTGGTCACTGCTTGAAAGCTTTGCACACGCCCCTCCATACTCATGAAGGTACCAGAAGTTTCAGTAAATGGCG
>DHYP01000034.1:42997-46674 GCA_002414145.1 Methylophilaceae bacterium UBA5127
ACACACTCGGCGCTCGCCATGGCTTCTTTGGCTAAAGCAGCATGCTGGCAGTCAAGTTCAGGCTCTATATTTAGCAACAAATAAGCCTTGCGTGGCACCTGTAGCATCGCACGTGCATGCATCCCCATTGGTGAAGGCATCACTCCCATCAAATGCATGCCTGTACTATTAGCAGCTGATGGCAAAATACCACCTTTAGCACCACAGATACCACCAATTGCTTCCGCCATGCTGTACATCTCGGTAAAACGCGGGTCACTCAGCGCCATATTGCCGACAAAAATACCAATTTTGGGCGCGACCAAGTACACATCTTTGCTCATACCCACCAAGCTCTCCGCCATGGCTTGCGTATTGGGGCGTACTCTAATTTCTTCCAACAACTGATTCAGTGAAGGTGGCAAACATAATGACAAACGCTGTAATCCAGACATCGCTTTCAATATCTGTCCCAGCACATTCACCATATCGTTAGGGCGCACAATCACTTTATGGGCAACATCCATTAAGGGGTCATTATCCAACGGGCTGACAATTGACAATTCCGCACCATTAGCCACTGCCTTACGGAAGCGCTGTGCTAACAAAGGATGCTCATTGCGAATGTTAGATCCAATTAACAAGATGCGATCTAACGATTCAATTTCTTGAATATTACAACCCATCCAAGGTGTACCCACACGCTTACCATCTAATCTAAAATCAGTTTGACGTAAACGATAATCCACATTGCCACAACCCAAACCATTAGCAAGTTGCTTAATTAGGTAACCCTCTTCCATGGTGCTATTAGGCGAAACGAGTACACCAAGGGCGTCGCCACCATATTGTTTTGTAATATCTTTTAATTGGCCTGCTGCGTATTCAAGTGCGGTTTTCCAATCAGTTTCTTGCCATTGACCGCCATGTTTTATCATTGGCACTTTTAGTCGATCAGGACTATTCAAACCTTCATACGAATAACGATCACGATCTGATAACCAACACTCGTTAATGGATTCTTTTTCGCGCGGTACCACACGCATCACTTTGTTGTCTTTCACGTGCACTTCGATATGCGAACCCAAACCATCATGAGGCGCGATCGATGGTCGACGCACCAGCTCCCAGCTCCGCGCCGAATACCTGAAAGGCTTGCTAGTGAGCGCACCCACTGGGCACAAATCAATAATATTGCCACTTAATTCTGAGTTAACGGAATGATCAACATAAGCAGTAATCTCGGCATGCTCACCACGCCCGACCATACCGAGCTCTTGCATACCGCCCACCTCTTTCAAGAAGCGTACACAACGTGTGCATTGAATGCAGCGCGTCATGTCAGTGCTCACCAGTGGCCCAATATTTTTATTAAAAACCACACGTTTTTCTTCTGCATAGCGCGAACCGCTTGCACCATATGCTACTGCAATATCCTGTAAATCACACTCACCACCTTGATCACAAATGGGACAATCCAGTGGATGATTAATCAACAAGAACTCCATGACGCTTTGCTGCGCTTCTACGGCTTCTTTGCTACGCGTAAAAATTCGCATCCCGTCAACAACAGGCGTTGCGCATGCTGGCAAAGGCTTTTTAAACTTTTCAACTTCAACTAAACACATGCGGCAATTCGCAGCGACAGAAAGTTTTTTGTGATAGCAGAAACGAGGAATCGCAATGCCTGCAGCATCTGCAGCATCAATGATGGTGGTGCCGTGTTCGACTTCTAGTACTTTGCCGTCTATTTCGATATTTAACATTGCTATTTACCTGTCACCATAGACTTACCATACTGAATATAATACTCAAACTCTGGCCTAAAATGCTTGATGAAACTGAGTACTGGCGTTGCAGCTGCATCACCCAATGCACAAATAGTACGTCCGGAAATATTATTACTAATATCTGTCAACAATTCTAAATCTTCCAGCTTACCCTTACCTTCTACAATTCTTGCAATAACCCGATACACCCATCCTGTACCTTCACGGCATGGTGTACACTGGCCACAACTCTCTTCATAAAAGAAGTAACTAAGCCGCAAAAGTGTTCTGACCATGCAAGTAGTTTCATCCATGACAATCATGGAACCTGCACCTAGGCTAGAACCTACTTTACTTAAACCATCGTAATCCATGGTGGCGTCCATTATCGCACTCGCGGGCAATACTGCTGTGGATGGCCCACCAGGAATGACTGCTTTTAATTGACGGCCTTTCCATACCCCACCAGCCATCGCAAGCAACTCTCTAAAAGGTGTGCCCATCTTAATTTCATAGTTACCGGGAAGTTCCACATGCCCAGAGACAGAAAACAACTTTGTGCCGCCAGAGTTGCGTACACCCAAGTCAGCAAACGCTTGTCCACCATGCTGTAATATCCACGGTATTGAAGTGTAGCTCTCTGTGTTATTCACATTAGTAGGTTTACCAAACACGCCATAGCTTGCTGGAAATGGCGGCTTAAATCTCGGCTGACCTTTTTTTCCCTCAATTGATTCGATAAGCGCCGTTTCTTCACCACAAATATAGGCACCATAACCATGTACTGCATACAAATCAAAGCTAAAGTTTGTGCCAAAAAGGTTTTCACCTAAATAGCCAGCTTGCCTTGCTTCGCTTAAGGCCGCCTCAAACGTTTCAAAATCTTGCCAAATCTCGCCATGAATATAGTTATATCCAACCCGTGCGCCTAGTGTATAGGCAGCTATCGCCATGCCCTCAATGAGCTGATGTGGGTTATAGCGAATAATGTCGCGATCTTTAAATGTTCCAGGTTCACCTTCGTCCGTATTACACACCAAATACTTGATGCCGTCATAGTAACGCGGCATGAAGCTCCATTTGAGCCCTGTGGGAAATCCTGCACCACCTCGTCCACGTAAATTGGAAATTTTTACCTGATTAATAATTTCTGATGCTTTTACTTTTTCTGTCACGATACGCTTTAACTCGGCGTAGCCTCCGAGCTTCTCATAGGTTTCCAGAGAGGCAGGATTTTTTTCAGTGAGTGTTCTAAGCGTCAATAATGTTTGACCATTCAGATTGGTCATGACTGGTTTTGCCGTTGATTTTTTACTAGAAGTCGCCATTATTTTAAGTCCTTCAATATGGCATCAACCTTCTCAGGCGTTAAAAACTCATGCATTTGCGTATTGTTCACGTGTAGCAAGGGTGCACCACCACAGCAACCCATGCACTCACCTTCTTTTAAACAAAACTTACCATCTTCTGTAATCTCGTTCAGCCCTATACCCAACTTGGTTTTTAAATGATCCACAATCTCATCAGAACCACGCAACATACAAGAAATATTGGTGCAAACTGTAATTTTGTATTGACCAACAGGTGACAGGTCATACATGTTGTAAAAAGTAGCGACCTCCATTGCAGCAATTTCAGGTATCCCTAAATACTCAGCCACCTCTGAAATACTCTCTTTCGACAGCCAGCCACGCTCCATTTGCACTATTCGCAAAGCAGACATGACCGCAGCTTGACGCTTATCCGCTGGATACTTGGTCAACTCATACTCGATTTTTTCTATGGCTTCATTACTTAACATATGCTTAATCTGTGATTATCGATCGATTTCGCCAAACACAATATCTTGGGTACCTATAATAGCCACTAAATCTGCAATCATATGGCCTCTCGTCATCTCATCCAACGCCGCCAAATGAGCGAACCCAG
>DHYP01000034.1:46810-47060 GCA_002414145.1 Methylophilaceae bacterium UBA5127
AAATAGTTTGAAATGATGAATCATGTCTTCCATATTGGTTTTCATACCCTCACGATTAGGGGGTGCCACTTTATGGTCATCACTAATCACAGGACCTGGATTTTTACGTAGCCAGTCAATACATTGCTTGATGATACGATTAGATTGTCTAAATTCCTCAATGCGCACCAAATAACGGTCATAACAGTCACCATTTACACCAACAGGAATATCAAAATCCAAATTGGCATAGACTTCGTAAGGTTGTTTG
>DHYP01000034.1:47107-47481 GCA_002414145.1 Methylophilaceae bacterium UBA5127
ACGCCCGTCATACCCAAGGCAAGCGCACGCTCTGGACTGACTACGCCAATACCGACTGTACGTTGCTTCCAAATACGATTGTCCGTTAACAAGGTTTCATACTCATCTACGTATGTGGGGAAGCGGCGGGTAAAGTCTTCAATAAAATCCAGTAAAGATCCTTGACGATTTTCATTGAGTTTCTTAATTTCACTGGCACTTCTAAATTTCGTAGTTTCATGCTGAGGCATCTGATCTGGTAAATCACGATAAACACCGCCAGGACGATAATAAGCGGCATGCATGCGCGCACCAGAAACCGCCTCGTAGATATCGAACAAATCTTCACGCTCACGAAACGCATAGATAAACATGGTCATTGCGCCCAAATCCAA
>DHYP01000034.1:47487-51970 GCA_002414145.1 Methylophilaceae bacterium UBA5127
ATCCAACCCGTGGGCACCTATCCATAACAAGTGATTCAATATACGCGTGATTTCGTCAAACATGACGCGAATGTACTGTGCACGGATCGGCACTTCCAAGCCGAGCATTTTTTCAATTGCCATCACATAGGCATGCTCATTCGCCATCATGGAAACGTAATCCAACCTATCCATGTAAGGCACGCTTTGTAAATAGGTACGGTTTTCTGCCAACTTTTCTGTCGCACGATGCAACAAACCAATATGTGGATCTGCACGTTGAATCACTTCACCATCCAACTCCAGCACCAGACGCAAAACCCCGTGTGCCGCAGGGTGCTGCGGACCAAAGTTCATAGTGTAATTTCTAATTTCAGCCATGATGCGCACCTTCATCACGTATCACACGCGGCACATTGTTACGTAACTCGATAGACACTGGTTGGTATACCACGCGCTGTTGCACTGGGTCGTAACGCATTTCAACGTTACCAATCATTGGAAAATCTTTGCGGAATGGATGCCCCACAAAACCATAGTCAGTCAAAATGCGACGCAAATCTGGGTGGTTTTCAAACATCATACCGAACAAATCAAAAGCCTCTCGTTCAAACCAGTTAGCCACTGGCCAAACATCTATCAAGGTAGGGAATACAGGAAAATCATCTTCCTGAGCAAAAACTCTTAAACGTACGCGCTGATTTAAACTAACAGACAACAAGTGAACTACGATTGCGTATCGTGCACCTTCCCAGCGCCCATCACCATACTCGGAATAATCCACACCACACAAATCTATTAACTGCTCAAACTTTAACTCCGCATGATCGCGGAGCTTACGGCAGACTTCGAGCATATGCTCTGACTTCACTTCAATACTCACTTCACCCAAATCAACGTGATGCTTGACCAGTAAATCGCTTAAGGCGAGTTTTAACTGAGCAGACAAGTGTTCTAATTTAGCTGACATTATTTTTTAATTTAAAAAGTTATCTTGCAATCGTATTGGTTCGTTTAATTTTCTTTTGCAACTGAATAATGCCAAATAACAAAGCCTCAGCAGTAGGCGGGCAACCTGGCACATAAACATCCACTGGCACGATACGGTCACAACCACGTACTACTGCATATGAATAATGATAATAACCACCGCCATTTGCACACGACCCCATAGAAATCACCCAGCGCGGCTCCGCCATTTGGTCATATACTTTGCGTAAAGCGGGTGCCATTTTATTCACCAACGTGCCCGCAACGAGCATTACATCAGATTGACGAGGACTTGGCCTAAACACTATTCCGAACCGATCCAGATCGTAACGCGCCGCACCCGCATGCATCATTTCGACTGCACAGCAGGCCAAACCAAAAGTCATTGGCCACATTGATCCAGTACGTGTGTAGTTTATGACGGTATCTAGCGTCGTCGTCACAAAACCTTTTTCCAATACGCCTTCTATACTCATTTTTTCGATTCCGCTACAGCATCAGACATGGCAAAAATAAAAATCAGATACAACATCACTAGCACAGCAAGATACATCTGATAAAAAGCATGTTTAAATAGAATCATCAATCCCACTCCAACGCACCCTTCATCCATTCGTAAACAAAGCCGACAACGAGTATAAACAGGAACAGCATCATTGCCCAGAAGCCAGCCAAGCCAATATCTTGAATCACGACAGCCCAAGGGAATAAGAAAGCAATTTCCAGATCGAAAAGAATAAACAGAATCGCTACTAGATAGTAGCGCACGTCAAATTTCATGCGCGCATCTTCAAAAGCTTCAAAGCCGCACTCATATGGAGAGTTTTTTTCAGAGTCAGGTTTATTAGGCGATAGCAATTTACCTAGAATGAGCGGTCCTAGACCCACACCCAAACCAACCAAGATGAACATTAAAATTGGAAAATAATTTTCCAGCACCAGACTGCCCCAAGCTAATTAACATCGAAACATCTGCAAGAATGTTTTACTTACACCAATTCAATACAAACGAATCATACAAAGAACGCTTTTACTACTTTACACCTTGGTGCGACGGAGAGACTCGAATTCCGCCTTGAAACCTTTACCTAGTATAAAAAATACCACAATACAAGTTAAATTTTATACCGTTTTTTATACCAATTTAGCTTCATTAACCCAACCAATACGTATAATTATATAGCAAATACGCTTTACCCTTCTAGTGATAATTGCTCTCAAATTACAGATGATCGGTTATAGATTTTATTTTCAACAAATTATTAAACTCATCAATTGGCACAGGTCTGCCAAATAGATAACCTTGATAGTATTTGCAACCCTTTTTCGCAAGGAGAGATAATTGCTCTTCTGTCTCGACCCCTTCAGCAATGACTTTCAATTCCAAGCTTTCTGCAATAGCTATAATAGTTCGCACAATTGCTCTATCACTTTTATCCTCAACTAAATCACGAACAAATGATTGATCAATCTTTAGCTGATCTAATGGCAATAGTTTTAGATATTGCAAAGACGAGTAACCCGTCCCAAAATCATCTAATGAAAATTGAATTCCTAAATTTTTTAAACTATTCATTTTGGAAACTGCATCCTCTATGTCTTCAAGCAAAATACTCTCGGTTAATTCAAATTTCAACAAACTGTGATCAATCTTACAATGCTGAAAACATGCTACTACAGTTTCTACAAAATCATTTTTATGAAATTGTATGGCGCTGATATTTATTGATAGTGTAAAACGCTTTGTCTGCTCGGTTTGTTCCCAAGTTTTAAGTTGCTTACAAGCCTCCTTTAATACCCATTGCCCTATAGGTAGTATTAACCCTGTCTCTTCCGCAAGCGGAATGAAATGAAGCGGAGAGACTAAACCTTGCTCTGGGTGATTCCATCTAATTAAAGCCTCTGCCCCTATCGGATTTCCCAAATGGTCAATCTGAATTTGGTAATAAAGTTGAAACTGTTCCAATTCTATCGCTTTACGCAATTCGTACTCTAGCTCCATACGTGCATGTATTACCATTTGCATGTTAGGGTCAAAGAAGCGTAACGAGTTGCGGCCATGTTTTTTGGCTTGATACATAGCAATATCTGCATGTTTCAGAACTTCCTCAAAAGACTGATAGTTACTGCTGAAAAGCGCAATGCCTATGCTGACTGTGTTTTGATAAACTTTGGTATCAAGCTGAAAAGGTTCTTTAAGTAAAGTTAATATTTTTTCGCCAACAAAACCAGCCTGTGCCACAGCTTCATCCACATTACCACTTAATCCTTCCAACATAACTACATACTCATCACCACCCAATCTAGCTACAGTGTCGCTTTCGCGAAGAATACTAGTAAGCCTCTCTGCAACTTGTTGTAATAATAGATCTCCTACATAATGCCCTAGTGAATCATTGAGTGTTTTGAAATGATCAAGGTCTATAAACAGCAATGCGCCATTTCTGCCAGTGCGCTGACTTTTAAGCAAAGCATTTTTAAGACGATCCACTAAAAGCCTTCGATTAGGTAAATTAGTCAGCGTATCGTAATACGCCAAATACTGAATTTCTTCGGTGGCTTTCTTACTTATAGTGATGTCTCTGAATGAAGCGACAAAATTGCTAGTAATGCCATTTGCATCTTTTACTTTTGTGATGAAAACTTGTTCAGTGTAAGTTTCACCACTCTTACGTATGTTAATAACTTCGTCTTCGACAACTTCAGTTTCCTCTAAGTCGCTCCATGTTGAAGAATAGACATTCATCCCATCTTTTTCTAAACCATGTGCACCTAAAACTTCCCCTACAACTTCTTGCTCAGCGTAACCTGTGATTTTAGTGAAAGCGCGGTTTACTCTTAGTATTTTTTTATTGGTGTCAGTTACCACCATGCCATCTTGAGATTCAAATGCAATCGCAGAAATATTGAGATTGTTTTGAGCTTGGCAGCTCTCCACCACTAGTTGAGCTAAAATTGCAAAGCCCGACATTAAATTCAGCTCTCTTTGATTAGGTTGTGTTACTTGATTATGATAGATTCCGAAGGTTCCTAGTACGCGTCCATTTTTGTCTTTAAATGGCTCAGACCAACATGATCGCAATCCTGCACGACTAGCTAAATCTCGGTAGTCTGCCCAGTATGGATGTTGCTGTACGTCTTCAACTATAATACGCTCGCCTAGAAATACAGCTGTTCCACACGACCCAACACCATATCCAATTGTCAAACCTTCAATCGCTTGATTATAAAAGTTTGGAAGACTGGGCGCAGCAACGGTATGTAGAGTTTTACCATTTTGGTCTACAAGTAAAATAGAGCAAATCATGCTTGGATGCAACGCTTCTACCCTAAGTACGAGCTCCTTTATAATATAGGGCAAAGGCATGTTTTGATTAATATAAGAAAGAATTTGATTATTCAATTCAAGATTGTTAGCGTGGTGGCGCACTTCAGTCTCTTTCTCTAAAGCATCCAAACTTAAAACAATGTTTTCATTTAACCTAAAATTAATTTGGCGTGAGTTCATAATGAT
>DHYP01000034.1:52027-59883 GCA_002414145.1 Methylophilaceae bacterium UBA5127
CCAGTTTGAATAAATAAATTGATGATAAGTGGGGTAAGAATTGATATTGAATAGGTAACTGCAGAAATAATATCAGCCGAATAAGAAATCATTCCTCCAGCCGATATTCCAGCAATAATAAATATCAAAAACATTTGATGGTGTTGATCGTTGAATGGAAAAAATAAAAAACCTACTGAACCCCACACCACACCTGCAATCAAGACACCGCAACGAAACTGGACTAACTGATTTTTGATGGATAGATGATCATCCATCTTGGAGCGTTGAAACGCAATAATTAAAACTGCACGCATCAGATTAACTAATACAATAAGCGAAAACCAAGCAATGATAACTGAAGTCGAAACTTCACCTCGCTCAACAAATGCAAGAAGAAATGCAAGCAACGTACTGGTTATCAATGCTGATTTGCTATTTGAAAATAGCTCACGCAGCCTTGCAACGTCTATTGCTGTTTGTTTGTCAATTACCGTGCTCATTTGCGCTGATTTATTTTTTAATATTTAGCTAGGATTAATTAAGCATCTAATTCATGAATATAATGATGACATAAAACACAAGAGCTTAATGCGTGCTTTGTTAATATTTATATAATTTTATATGGATATGAAAAATTTAAGTTCGCTTTCCATGCTCTCTAGTTGCCTGCAATATTGCTATTTTTGATGACAGCCTCTAAGAGTTGACTCTCTGTATTAATTTTACTTTCATCATAACCGTCATTTTCAATAACAATCAATTTGATTAGAATGAAATACATCATCTAGTTCTACAATATGATTTTGCGAAATCATTTTGTTACTTCGCAATAACTACCACTTAGCTAGCTTGATAAATTACTCCTGTTTACAACTAGCTATTTATTCTCAATTTGTTTTTTCTGTTCATGTAATAGCTTTCTAAGCTCTTTAAACTTTTGCATCACTCCACCTTTAAATGCATTTCGTGAAGCTTTGGCCTTTCCTTCAGCGGTTTTAGCTCCCGTGCTATTTTTCCACGGCTGCCATTGCCTTATCATCTCTGCTTGTCGTTGTCGCTGCTGTAATGTCCATTGTCTGGCTGCCATTGTTTACCTCTAATAGTTCGTTTGGTTGATTTGAATTTTCTCTCGCGTGCGCGTGCGTATTGGTTGCATTATTCACTTGCTGGTGACCATGCGAGATATTGGCTTGCTTCACAAACGCCAATTGCTTGGGGTATTTAAGCTCGGTTAATGCTTGAATAGTTGCACGGCTTTGGCTTTGTGCCTTTAATGCAAGGCTCATAAACATCCCATAGTTTTTTAAATACTCTTGATTTGAGGCTCTACGCGCTAAGCTTACAAAAATTGTTTGTAAAGAATGTGCTTGCCCAACTAGCATTGCCTCCATCGCTGCCATATCTCCTGACTGCACTTTTTCAACTTTAGTCTTTAGGTCGTCAATCAATTCAGACAACTCCATATCAGGGAACATGCTTTTAGAAAAGGCATCTGAAGTGACTGCACTCATAATAGATGCAGAGTTAAGCATCTTTGCTTGCCCTTGTTGCTTAGGCTTTTCTGACTTTGCTGATACTGCTTTAGTTGCGACTTTTTTAGTGGTCATATCTTGTTACCTCACTTGTGTAATGTTGATGAATAATCGGGTAGGTAGATGGTAAATCTATAAACTCACCGTTAATCGGTATAGGTTGCTTACTGTTTTTAGCCTCTGTCGCACCGTTAATCGGTGTTACACAGTTACTTGCTTTACCGTTAATCGGTGTGATTGTTCGCTTTTTAGTACCGATAATCGGTGAAGTCGCTTTAATTTGGGTGAGTCTGCATTTTTGGTATTTGCTTGGTTCAATATCCAAACCAATTCGCACATCCAAAGCAAACCAACCAATAGCAAACCACGCTGCTTGACTACATGGCGGCATCATGCCCTGTCTGGTTTGAATCAATAATCCACTAGCTATCAACTCTCTAAGACCTCTTGTGATAGTGTCGTTGGAGTTCCAACCAAGCGGTTTTAAATACTTCATGCAACACACAAGCTTGCCATTATTTGAGGCGTTATATTGCGCCGCAATATCAAACAACAAAGCACGGGCAGCATAACCAAGTTTGCGATACTCTTGGCTATGGATGACCACATGCGGCAAGGCTGTCCAGCGGCCAGAAATATCCAACTTGCCAGTTTTGGACTTTTTTTGTTTCTCGTAACTAGCACCCATGCTGTTTGTCCACCACGTTTGCGCGTAGGCTTTCAAGCTCTTTGACTAAGGCTTTTATTTCATGTGATGTTTTGCCAGCAATACGTGCATTGAGAATGGTCTCGATTTCGTTGCTTGGCCAACCAACCGCACGCGCACCAATTTGTACAGGTTTGGTGATTAAACCTTCAGCTATTTGTAGGTAGAAAGTAGAACGGGAAATGCCAAGTGATTCTTTGGCTTTGATAAGTCTTTGGATGGTTATCGCCATGATTACACCTCCTAGGGTGTTGTTGAACATGGCTCTATTTAAGCAGCGAGTTATTGTCTTAATAAGTGGATAAGTTTTAAATTACCTACCCTGTATTTTATGATTATTTATCGAAGTTATTTCAGAAAGGGGGGTAGGTTAATTGTGATCTAATTTAAATATACAATTTAAATCAATCACATAGTGGGTGGGTGGGTTCTTAACTAGATGACTTTGGGGCGCCCCCACTTAGGTTCCAATTTGCAACCTTACTGCATTCTTCTACGGCAGCTTCTATTGGCTTACCTTCATCATCTACCAACCCAAATTGGGCAGCGTGTTCTCTAATCCATTTTTCTAAGGCTTGTTTTGGACTTTTCTTACCAGAATCGGTCACGGCAAGCCATGCCTCTACAGCTAAAGCTAATTTGGGCGCATATCTAGGGTTTTTAGGGTCAAGATAATCAGTAGCGCTTATTGGTTCAGGAAAGAAAAATCCTTTTCTAAAGCCTCTAGAAACTAACCATAACTTTAACGATTCCACATCAACTTTAGATTCTCTAATTATTATTGAATCCTCAACTTCATCATAAGGGTTACCATTGATGTCATATAATTTTTCTCGTGAGACTATACCTTTTATCGTTTTTCTTCTTAATGCATTTGTAATTGCAGTAAGTGCTGCATGATAACCAAACGGTTGTTCGTGTACTTTCCAGCTTGGACAATTTGAACCCTCCTCACTTGAAGGGTTTATTCCAATTATCAGGCATGCAGCTTGTTCTAAACTTAACTCATCACAAAGTCGCCAATAATCTAAATTCTCAAAATATTCCATATATCTTTTTCTCTGTTTAAATATCCAACCTCGGCAAAGCCCTTACAATTTTCATCGTTTCCAAGCTCACTGTAATCACGCGCTGAAAAAGTTTAAGCGGGTAGCTTGCGTCATTCATGGTTTCGGTTGCCCATAGGTTTGCATCGTTCACAATGCCGCTTTCTTTATGCGTGGTGACTGCTTGCCGTTCCATTACCCACTCAAGTGCGGGTTTGCCGTTGACCACATAATCGTAGGCTTCTAGTGGAATATTGGTCATGGTGATTTTGTGGTTATAGATCACCGTTGTTTTGTCGGTTTCTTTGCCTTGTTTGCCAAACTTCATTTGCTCTACGCGGTAATCTGCATCGGTAAAGCTATCCATGAATAACGCACCGCCTTCATAGTTGACGGGGGAAGGGGTGACGCTTTCATAGTTGACATGCAAGCCTGCTAAATCTCGCCCAGCTTGGCTAAATACCCGAAAATCGGCGGCTTTTTTTACGCAAGGAATACGCGGTAATTCTTTGCTGAGGTTGTCGGCATAACACTTTTTGTAATCCTCAGAATGCAGCAAACCGTAAATGTAATAAAAAATATCTTGCTTGGTAATCGTTTCAGTTGGATAGGCAGCCTGAAAGTGCGCTAATGCTGCATCGGTAATCGCATGGCGGCGGGTTGTGCCAGCGCTTTTGGCGGGAACTTCTGTGGCAAATAACTCGCCGTTTGTACCACTGGCGTTCATTATTTGCCCTCCATTGTCTCGTAAAGAAACATCGGAAAGCATTGTGAATCCCCGATCAAGTGCAGGTCGGGCAGGGTGTTGGTCATCAGCACTGAAAAGCCCTTGGTCGCCCCCACCGAGAGGCAAATCACTAGATTCTCTTCCTGAGCTTCGGTCAGCTTGGGTATAATTGTGCTGTGCTGTGCTGTGCTGTGCTGTGCTGTGCTGTCTATTTGATTGCCTGCTTCATAAATATATTCAGGAAATCCCTGCCCACCTGAATGCTGCATATTCAAATCAGGTATTGCATCTGTTACCAATGCCGAAAACTCTTTACCACTGTTTCCTGAACCGCTCAAATAAATAACCTGATTCTTAGCCTCTGCATTTGGGAAAATGCGGGGTATTTGATTAACATAAGCATTTAAATTCGGGTTGAAATAAACGATTTGTTTGCTAAACGGCCTATACATGCTTGATACAATTGACAGCTCTCGAAAGTTGAATAACTTCCCCTTGCCCAAATCAGCTTTAAGACTTCGATTCCAGCTTATCTTAGTTGTGTCTGTGTTTATAAACTCATCTATTGATGGCTGTTCATCTTTCGTTTTATTTGCACAAAACAACTGATAACGTCTAACTTCAGAGTTATAGAAATCAATCATCCTATTTACATTTGTTGTTAGTTCGCTCTTGGAGGAGTTATAGCACCAAGCATCACGATTAGTCTCTAGCCCTCTTGAATAATTCTCAAAAACCGTCACTGCATCTTTATCTTTCTTATCTCCCAAACTGATAAATTCAGCAAAGCTATCATCACGCTGACCCACCCAATCACCATGCTTGTCAGGACTAATCGGTTGCCAGCCATTAGCTTCAGCAACTCCATTAATGCTCTTAAACGCCACAATTTTTGCAAGCTTATCTTCACGGCTTAAATAATCACCAATATCATGCATTACTATTTTTCCATGCTCGGAAGCATTAGGATTTTTCACCAGAATGCTAATGGCGATTGGGGCACGGCTGCCACTGCCAAAAATCTTACCGCCTTCTTGCCGTGATAACTCGCCAGATGTACGCTGATTACCACGTAAATGGAAAATATAAATGCTTCTAAATTCCTCAGCTAGGCATTGTCGTAAACCATCGGCAGTATTAGCATCTACAAAGCCTGCATTGCTCACGTAACCAATCACACCGCTATTACCAATGCGGTTACTTGCCCAGCGGATAGCGCGTATGTAGCTATCGTATAAAGCGTTTTTATTCACCGCCTTTGATTTGGCAGCATAAGTGCTGCGTATGCTTTCATCTAACAATGGATAAGCAATGTTGGCGTTATTGTCATTGGCACTGGTTTGCCCTGCTGAATAGGGTGGGTTGCCAATAATCACACGAATATCGAGCGCCTTTTGCTTTTTACGGCGGCTGCTATTGGCCTCTAGCATGTTGCTAACTAAATCTTCTTTTTCGTGCAGTTGGAAGGTGTCAGTTAAGCAAATGCCATCAAACGGCACGTAATCACCGCCCATGATGTCGTGATACACCGCCTCGATATTGATAGCGGCAATGTAATAGGCCAGCAACACTATTTCATTGGCGTGAATTTCATGCTGGTACTTATGGGCAAGTTGCTCTTTGCTGATTAAGCCGCTTTGCAATAGCCGTGTGATGAAAGTGCCAGTGCCTGTGAAGGGGTCAATGATATGCACGTTATCACTGCCTAGCGTTTGCCCAAATTCACTTTGCAGGGCATCGTTGACGCTATGGATAATAAAATCCACCACCTCAACTGGCGTATAAACAATGCCTAGTCGATCGGTTATGTCCTTAAATGCGCCTTTAAAAAATTTCTCATATAGTTCTTTAATAATTGTTTGTTTTGCGGCTACGTTATCAATGCCCTGCGCACGCATTTTGACGCTCTCATAGAACTTTTGCAGGCTCTCAGATTCTTTTTCTAAATTTTGCTCTTGCAACACATCTAACACGCCTTGCATGGCAAGTGATACGGGGTTGTGATTAGTAAAACTATAACCCTCAAACAAAGCATCAAATACTGGTTTGGTGATAATGTGTTGTGCCAGCATTTCAATGGCCTCAGTCTCGGTAATACTTTCATTCAAGTCATCACGCAATTCAGCCACAAACTCAGTAAAGGCTTTGTATTCTTTACTGTCTTTATTGGCTAATAAGGCTGTAATGCGCGTGATGTGGGTTTGGGCAATTCGGGCAATATCATTTGCCCAGTTTTCCCAATAATCGCGCTTACCGCATTTTTGTACGATTTTTGCATAAATGGCTTTTTGAAATTCATCGAACACAAAGCTACTTTGGCTAGACTTGGGTTTATCACCCTTTCCATCGAATGATTCATTATCGCCACCACCCGCCCCAATGCCTATACCTTCTTTTTTGCTTTCTTGCTTCTCAGGCAAGGTATTGCTGACAGCAATAATTTCAATATGATCTTTAACATCCACCCCTAAATCCATCTTATTGATGGTGGCATCAAAGCGGTCATCATGTGAGCGTAAAGCATTAAGTATTTGCCAAACCACTTTATATTTTTCGTTATCGTTTAAGGCATCTTCAGGCGCTACACCAGCAGGTACTCCAATGGGCAATATCACATAGCCCATGTTCTTACCCTCAGCACGGCGCATCACGCGACCTACCGATTGCACCACATCAATTTGCGATTTACGCGGGTGCAAAAATAAAATGGCATCTAAGGCGGGTACATCCACGCCCTCGGATAAACAACGGGCATTGCTTAATATGCGGCAGGTGTTTTCAGGGGCATCTTCTTTCAGCCAGCTTAACAAGCTGTTACGGGCGGTGGCATTGTAAGTGCCATCTACATGGTCAACCTCGCAAGTAATGGCGGTTTGCCCTTCGGCCAATGGTTGATTTTTGAGATATTCGCTAACAACGGCTGCAAACTCAGCTTTGATATTTTTTGAGCTTTTAATATCACGGCAAAATGCCACCGCGCGTTTCATCGGGTGCGGGTCGGCTATCACCTCACCCCTTACATCAATCTTGCTTAATGCTCGATAGCAACCAATAATTTTTGTAGCATCATCTAGCACTAGCTCGCTATTGCTGTCTTTTAAGCGCTGCTGAATACCTGTGCTGATAATTGTTTCATCAACCGCCAATACCAACACTTTGTAATCGGTGAGCAAGCCTTTTTGCACGGAATAAGAAAAGCTAAGTTCAAACAGGGTTTCACCATACAACGCTGGGTTATCCATTGATGCGAGGGTGGCATCGACTTCTTTGGCTTTAGATTTAATGGCATCCCCAAAAATGCGCGGGGTTGCTGTCATGTAAATGCGCTTATTGCCTGCAATAAAGGCTTGGTCATGGATTTTGACAAAGTTAGATTCATCTTCACCCGCCAGCGTTGCCCCTGTGGTGCGGTGCGCTTCATCACAAATGATTAAATCAAAGGCGGGTAAGCCATGCAGCTTTTGTGCATCAGAAATCACTTGTATGGATTGATAGGTGGAGAATATCACCGTCATTTCACCATCATGCGGGTGCGCTATTTTTGCAGCGAGTATTTTTGCATTGGTAGTGGCGGGATAGGCTAGATCGTGTATGTTGATGTCTGCTAGATCATCACCATTTTTGCGCTTGCCTACCTGGTTATCTGAACACACAGAAAATGAGCGTAGGGGTGTACTGGTTTCAATCGTCCATTCGGTAATGGTTTGCGACATTAGCGATAAAGAAGGTACTAAGAACAGAACCTGCTTGCCACTGCCTGCCAAGGTCTCAGCAATTTTAAGTCCTGTGAAAGTTTTGCCCGTGCCACAAGCCATTATGAGCTTGCCACGATCTGCCTCACTCAAACCTTTTTTAACGGCCTC
>DHYP01000034.1:59931-66394 GCA_002414145.1 Methylophilaceae bacterium UBA5127
GTTTTTTGGCTTTGAGCTTAACGGTATTGGGTTGATACACACTCCAATCAATCGGGCTGTGCTCAAGTTCAGCTAAACCAATGCGCTGCACGGGTATGGTTTGGCCTATTAATGCTTCCTCAGCCAATGAACTCCACTCTTTGCGGGTGGTATCTACAACCAACCTACGCGAGAACTCTTTTTTACCTGAAGCGGTAAAGAATTTGTCTAAATCTGATTTTTGTATTCTGTGGTTTTCATCATAAAACTTGCACTGAATCGCACAATAGCCATCTTCTTCAGCTAGCTTGGCTACAAGGTCTATACCAGAATCTTGCTTATTGATCCCTTCATTGTTAAAGCCTTGTGTACCAGCCCATTCAGCATAAGTCCATACGTCACTAAAATTGGGGGAATAGGTCGGGTCGTTTTTAAGAAAGTCTTTAATCAGCAGCTCAAAGTAAGTGCCTTTTTCGCGCTCAGTTTTGGATGACGCTCTATAACTTGTGAGTAAATCATGTAATGCCGACATAATGCCCCATTTATTTTATTTGCTTTAGCACTTTACATAGTATTCAATAATGTTTACTAAGCACTTTTGTATGGCAGTTTACTACATAATTTACAAGTTGTTTTAGGCTGATTTAACACTCTCGATTGATATAATTTTTGCACCATCACGCATCACATCAAGCTCATCACTCCACCATTGCGCTAATTTTCGTCTTTCATCATCATAGGTAGCTTCATTGTATATAGCTCGAATCGCATCATCGTTACCGTGGGATAGGGCTGCTTCTATAACATCACGCCTAAACAGGCCGCTTTCATTGGCTTGGGTACTAAAGAAATGACGACACCCATGAGGAACAATATGATAATCGGTAAATAGTAATCTAAAGGCTTTACGTATAGTTGCTTCAGAAACAGGCTTGTGATCAAGTCTTGTAGTAAATAAATATTCACTATGTCCAGTATAAGTATATAGCTCCTTTAGTGCTGCCACGGCTTGACTAGATAGCATCACATTATGTGGCTTAGTCATATGTTTGCGTGTTTTCGATCTCTCTAAAGGTAACGTCCAAATTGCATTGTCTAAATCAAACTCACTCCACTTCGCGCACCTTAGCTCGCTTGGCCGCTGTGCAAAGTGTAATTGTAAATAAACACAGGTAGCCACTTCAAACGAACCTGCGTATTCAACCAAGTTGCGTAATAACTTGCCAGCATCAGCACGGCTTTTTAATCGTGGGAATTTCTCACTAACATGCTTGATTAACCGCTCATCTTTTGCAGGGATTGGATTTTCGGATATGAGGTTATCACTCAAAGCAAAATCAAAAACTTGCTTAATCCATCCGCGTGATTTTTCCATGAGCTCTGTCGCACCACGCTTTTGCATAATCAATAGGCATTTTCGCACAACCTGATTATCAATCGCTTTTATCGGAAGTTTACCTAGAACACCATAGACATTCGCATTAAATGTCTGCTTAATTTTAAGATGAGTTGAAGGCGCAAGATTGCGTTGCTTAATTTCTAGCCATTCTTCAGCAATAGCTTGGAAGGTATTTTCTGCATCTGAACGCCGTAACTGTTTGGCAATTTTACGGTCTAGGATAGGATCAACTTTATCAACCTTCACTCTATCTATTACGGAGCGCGCCAAATCACGTGCTGTGCTAAGTGTTAATTTTGGATATTTTCCTAGCTGAATAAGTTTTCGTTTACCGTCTAAGCTGACACGAGCTTGAAAGTATTTACTGCCATTCGGATGAACGAGTAAATACAACCCCTTGCAACTAGAATCAGTAAGCGTGTACTGCTTAACCTCAATAGGAGCATTTCTAATAACTAAGTCACCACTAGACAAATCTGGACGATTTTTTTGCACAATTGGTATAAAAATATTCAAGGTATATCTTTATACCAATTTTTATACCAGTTGTAAACGGACTTATTTGGAATAATTAGCATCTACCTAGACGCTATTTTTGTACAACCTATTGAATTTTATGTATTTATGTACTAAATTGGACTATTTTGAACTGTTTGTTGGTGCCGACGGAGAGACTCGAACTCTCACGACTTTCGTCACAGCCACCTCAAGGCTGCGTGTCTACCAATTCCACCACGACGGCTATATATTTACATACAACCCAAATTAATTAGGGACGTCCTTAGCCGTATTTTCACTGGCTTTCGATGCATCTGCACCCTCTGGGACTTTTGCATTCACATCAACTGATTTAGGTACAATTTTTTGCGCATTAATCGCTTTGACTACACTGCCACTCCCTGCACGATGGCTTGCCATATATGCCAATGTTAGGCTGGTGAGAAAAAAGACGGCAACAAACAGTGCAGTCAATCTACTGAGTAAATTAGAAGACCCAGATACGCCAAACAGACTACCAGAAGCGCCGCTACCAAATGCTGCGCCCATATCGGCGCCCTTGCCATGTTGTAATAAAACTAAGCCGATTACAGCAACTGCTGCCAATATATGTACTACTAGAATAAATTTTTCCATACCGTTTCTTTAAATTCAGCAATCTGACATGTCAGACTACGAGGACAAACCATCTACTGAACGACAAATTTTAATAAAATCCTGCGCATTGAGTGAGCACTTTCCAACCAACCCACCATCCACACCATCTACAGTGAGCAATTGTACCGCATTTTGAGGATTTACGCTCCCCCCATACAGGATTTTTAAACGAGCAATCGCCTCTGAATTCAAGGCCGAGAGCTTGTGGCGAATAAAATCATGCATTGCTTGCGCTTGCTCTGGCGTTGCGGCTAGCCCTGTACCAATAGCCCAAATCGGTTCGTAAGAAATAATAGCATCAGCAAACACCTCTACGCCATATAGACGAATAATCGTATCTAACTGTTTTCCTACCACCATTTCCATGACACCCGCTTCACGTTCTATCAAGGTTTCCCCAACGCATAAGATAGGTGTAATACCGTATTGCTTCGCCAACATAAATTTTTCAGCGATATTCACATCGGACTCGCAATAAGCGGTACTTCGCTCCGAGTGTCCTAAAATGACATATTGACAGCCAAAGTCGCACAACATCTCTGCACTCACTTCGCCTGTATATGCACCCTGCTCATACTTACCCATATTTTGTGCACCCCAAGCAATGCCCCTCCCTGTCAGCAATGTTTGCACTTGAGCTAGATACGGATATGGCGCACAAACTACAACTTTTGTATTCTTTAAATCAGATAGTTGCGTTAAATACTGCTGAATTAATAATGCATTTTTTTGAAGATTGCCATGCATTTTCCAGTTGGCTACTATGATATGTGAAGCTGTATGTGATACATTTTTTAAAACGTTTTTAGGCATTCATGACACTTTAGTATTGAATAATCAAACACAATTCTACGCTTGAGCCGTTTCAGCATCAACGACTAATCCCGCTATAGCAGACTCAAACAGTCATTACTGAACAATTTTGTGATAAATATTCTATAAATTAGACCCAATACCCATTTTTTGATTACAATAAGTTTATGATATATCAAGGGAGAGTCACATGGAACTTGCTCTAAATATAAAAGAAACTTTTGATAAAAATGGTTATGTTTTTATTAAAAACTTTTTTTCAGAAGACGAAATAAAAACTCTTATTCAAGAGATTCAAGCCACGTCATCCACCCATACTTCTAAAGACATTCTCAATCTAGGGCAATTAACCTTTAACAGTTTAATTATGCACAAAAGCCAAGCTTTACGTGAGTTTATCTCACAGCCCAAAGTGGTGGCGCTACTCACTCAGTTTATGGGGCCAAACATTTGGGTTAGATGGGATCAAGCCGTAGAAAAAGGACCTGGCGCTGACACGTTTCCGTGGCATCAGGACAACTCTTATAGTCGATTAAAAGATCCGCATTTACAACTTTGGATTTCATTGACAAAAATGACTAAAGAGAATGGTGGCATCTGGATTATTCCAGGCAGCCATAAGAAAATACTGCCGCACAAAAAGGTGGGATGCCACATGGCTTACNNACCAAGGCAATACTGATAACGCTGAGTTTATTTCAGCTGAGATTGGCGATATTGTGCTGTTTTCATCATTTTCTTTACATGCAACCACACCCAACATTACCAATGAAAGCCGTTGGGCATATGTGATTGAATACATGAAACTCGAGCATATCGATCCATACATTGCTAAGCCTCATTTAGTGATTGCCAAAAATGGCAAACCGCATCTGGAATACGTCGATAAATTAGATAACGAAGATCGCCTAATCAACAAGCTGAAGTACTTTAACTTAGTAGAAACAGTTCGAGGTCTAAAAAAGTCAATATTTGCGTAAAAGCTTGGGGCATATCGCTGCCCCAAGTTTGAAACGCACCCCTATAACGTCGGGTAATCAGTGTAGCCTTTTTCACTACCCCCGTAGAATGTCGTTGAATCCGCCTCATTAAGCGGAGCATCTTTTGCAAAACGTGCTACCAAATCCGGATTAGCAATAAAAGGTACGCCGTAGGCCACTACATCAGCATGCCCACTTGCTATTGCGGTGTTACCACGTAATTTATCGTAGCCAAGATTTGCCATATATGCATTCTTGAACAGCTTTCTGAAGGCGATAAAGTCAAAAGGATCTGACTCACCCCCACCATGAATTCCACCTTCTACTGCGTGCAAGTATGCCAAATCAAATGCATTAAGTGACTGTGCCACAGCATTAAATAAAACTTGCGGTTGACTGTCTTTCATATCATTAAATGGATTGACGGGCGACAAGCGCACTCCCACCCGATCAGCGCCTATGACGCGGACGACGGCTTGCACCACTTCCAGCAGGAAGCGACTGCGGTTTTCTATACTACCGCCATATTGATCTGTACGATGGTTGCTACCATCGCGTAAAAATTGATCCAGTAGATAGCCATTTGCCGCATGAATTTCTACGCCATCAAAACCAGCTGCGATTGCACACTGTGTTGCGTGCACATAGTCTTGAATAATCGTGGGGATTTCATCCACAACCAAAGCACGCGGCACCACATAATCTTGCAAACCCTGATATGTGAACGCCTGACCTGCTGGTTTAATTGCGGATGGCGCAACAGGTTGTGCGTTGTTTGGCAATAAACTAGGATGAGAAATGCGCCCAACATGCCACAGTTGAATCACAATTTTACCGCCTTGTGCATGCACTGCATCGGTTACTTTTTTCCATCCAGCCACTTGCGCATCTGTATAAATACCAGGCAGTGCAGGAGAGCCATGTGCCATCGCAGAGATTGGTGTGGCCTCAGTCACAATCAGACCAGCTGTGGCACGCTGTTCATAATAGGTCACATTCATCGATTGCGGTACACCACCTTCACCCGCACGATTGCGTGTCAAAGGTGCCATGACAATGCGATTTTTAAGGTCAATACTGCCTAACTTGATAGGGCTAAATAAATCTGTCATAGGATTTCCTTATTTTAGTTTTGGCTCTGGATTTAATCTTACGCCTTCAATCAAAAGGGTAACCTCGATTTCATCACCTACAGGAGCGCCACTTTTGGTTGCCCAACCAAAACCATAATCGCTTGCTTTAATCATGGTATGCGCCTCTAAGCCAGTACGGTAGCCACCCCACGGATCACTGCCAAACCCCAACACTTTGAATGGGAATGAAATTTCTTTGGTCACACCATGCATGGTGAAGTTACCTGTCACTACCCCCTCTGAAGCACCTTTAGCTTCTATTTTGGTGCTGATAAATGTCATCTCAGCATATTTTGCTGTGTCTAGATACTCTTCCTTTTTGATGTGCTCGTCGCGCTTGGCATGACTGCTATTGACACTTAACATGTTAATTTTGGCTTCAATGCTAGACTTTGAAAGCTCTTTTGCATCCAGCATGATTTTTCCTGACACATCACTAAAGGTGCCTGAAGTTTTAGAGGCCACATGCCGAATTGTCCAGTTAGCAAAACTATGCGTATTATCTATCCGATAGTTTTCCACTTCTGCATGTGCCACATGCGTTAAAACTATACCTAACAACATCCATACTTTTTTCATATACAACTCCTTATTGAACTATTACGCTTTTAATTTTTTGGTAATGCTTGCTACACGTTCACCCAGATGTTCCGCAGTGAGCAAATCACTTTGTATCGGTGCAACATCAGCGCCCTGATCTGAATTGGCTTGCGCCATTGCACCTAAAAAGCTGCCTAAGCGATTCAAATCATTGACCGAACCTGTACTACTGTTGTTACCAGGTAATAAATCCTGTCCAACCCAAATCATGCCATGCTGCGCAGCAAAAACCGAAAGTTGAATTAACGTATTGAGCTTATCTCCACTTTGGCTTGCAGAGGTTGTAAAACCAGCAGCCACTTTATCTTGCCAATCACGCGTGTACCATGCCTTAGAACTGGCATCCATGAACGCCTTAAACTGCGCAGAAGCGCTACCCATATAGGTTGGACTGCCAAAGATAA